>JAJEIP010000007.1 GCA_022827885.1 Candidatus Poribacteria bacterium | reverse complement strand
GTCGTGGGGGTTTACTGTCGTCAAACCGGAACCGATTGATGCCCAGGGGACGATCTTCTACATTGACCTTCGAGATTACGAGTGGGATACTCGGGATGCCTGGACGCAGATTGAGACGGTGTATCCGTATGTCATTGAGTTTGATGAGACGACGCGTCCGGTGCTGCATAGGAAACTCGCTGCGCTCCGTGAAGCGATGGTCTGTGAAGTGCCGTTTGTGCATGTGGACTGGTTCCTTGCTGTGGCATCGTTGCCGCCGCTGTATCACGACATTCTTGCGCTGCCTGAAACCGAGCAGGAGTTGGAGCGTGAGTTGGGTATAGATGTCGCTGGGAATCTTCGACGGGCTCCGGGGTTGCGTGTGATGCGTGCGGGGACGAACGATTCGGGTGTATCAGCCCATAATCGCGTTGTGGAGCGACACTCCTTCCGCAATGGTGCGTATTGGAAGAGCCACGACTTTGCGAGCAGTGTGGGTCCGAAGAACATCTTACAGAACCCGTTGTCTTTTGACAGGGATGGGGGTGAAGTTATCTTCAATCTCCCGAACGGTCTGCAAGCGTATTATGTCTCAGACGGTGTGGGGAATCGTATAGATGTTGCTCCGACGGCTATCGTGTCGAATCCTGCGGCGAGTGATCCTGCGGTTCGCAACGGTTTGTCGTGTATCGGTTGCCACACAGAGGGGATGAAGACGTTTGAAGATGACGTGCGTGCAGCTTTTGAGAAGTTGCCTGCGAGTGCGACGAAGGATCAGGTATTGCGTCTGTATGTAGAAAAAGCGGAGATGGATCGTCATGTAGCTGCGGATACGGTGCGTTACAGAGTTGCGTTAGAGGCGACGGGGGGTATATTTGGGGGTATTGAACCTGTGCATCGTTTTCATGAGAAGTTTCAAGAGGCGTTGGATGCATCTCAGGCAGCTGCATCCGTAGGTTTAGAGGAATCCGCTTTCCTGACAGTGATCCGTGAGAACCTCGGTTTACAAGGTTTAGGGTTAACGGGTTTGCTCAGTGGTGGGAATGTGAAACGGGATGCGTGGACGGAGAGTTTCAATGAGATCGTTTCGTGTCTGTATGGTGAGGATTGTCCTGTGCCGGAGCCGGAGTCGAGCCCAACCCCGACACCGGTTGTTGAGCGTCAACGTATTGTTCGGGATCCGAGTAATCTGGTGCCGGATGTGAATCTACGTACGGCGATCGCGGAAGCATTGGGGAAACCTTCTGGGGCTTCTATCGAAACGGGGGATTTAGCGCGATTGACGCAGCTTGAGGCAGATGAGAAAGGAATAAGCGATTTGAGGGGGCTTGAGTATGCAACACGACTCGAACGAATTGAATTGCGACGCAACGAGATTTCGGACCTCTCCCCGCTTACCGAGTTGACACGACTCAATAACATCAAGTTACGCGGAAATCAGATCACAGATGTGTCGCCACTTGCGGGCTTAATCAATGTGGATTGGTTAGGGCTTGAAGAGAACCAAATCACAGATTTATCGCCCCTGCAAGGGTTAAAGAAGTTGAACGGAATCGGGATTTCGGGGAATCCGGTATCAGACGTGTCGTCGCTGGTGAGTCTCATCAGTCTTGAACGGATAGACGCGTGGCGCACCCCTATTTCAGATTTTTCTTCCTTAGCGGAGTTACCGGGACTCCGATGGATAGAACTTGGTAATGACAGATCCATATCTGCTATCCCCTCGCTAAAGGGCTTAAAAACACTCCGACGCCTGGAGATCCGAAGCTGCAACGTCTCCGACCTTTCCCCGCTCGCGGAATTGAGAACATTGCAATGGCTCAGTCTTGTCGATAACACGATCTCGGATGTATCGCCGTTGGCACAGTTAACGAGGTTGGAGCATCTGAACCTTGATGCCAATCTCATCTCCGATGTGAAGCCACTTGCAGCACTAACAAGATTGGAAGTGCTTTACCTTGAAAATAACGCCATCTCCGACGTATCGTCGCTTGCGAGGTTCAAAAACTTGGATCGACTCGACCTTCGGAACAATGCTATCTCTGACTTCTCGTCATTAGAAGGTTTGCCTGATAAGACGTTCGTTCGGATGAATGGCAATCCGGGGTTCCCTTCAGGCGGTCCGAAGATAGCCGGCCCGTGGCTATGGGTAATCGTCCCAGGCACTCGACTCAATAGCACTACCGATTTCCTCGCGCGGGCAAGTAGCGGGGCAGCAACGGAACTGAAAGTCGCGACCAACGGGGCGAAGGCAGGCAAAGCCGTTGGTAAGAGTAAATGGACACTTCACCGACTTGCCACCAGCGGCGGCGATAATATCAACCAAATGACGGCGGCCCTCGGTTGGGGAACACGAGAGGAGATATACGATCATATCGTCTACGGATCGGTTATCTTGGAGACTCCAAAAGAACAGCAGACACAGATGCTCGTCGGTTCTGATGATGCCGTCAAAGTCTGGCTCAATGGTGAATTGGTGCATTCGGCATTCGTTGCGCGCGGAGCAGACGATTATCAGGACTTCTTTCCGGTTACTTTAAAACAGGGGAAAAATGCGTTGTTAGTCGCGCTTGATAACCGCGGGCACGGAGGGTTCAGCGGATTTTTTGGGTTTGCCCCCGACGTAAAATATACCGTGTTCCAGCCGAGTTTGAATTTTGTCTTTCAGACGGATACAACGCCGATAGCCGTCGGAGACAACTTTACCGTTAACCTGAACGTCGAAAACGTTACCGATGTCGGAGGCTGGCAAGCCGACCTGACCTTCGATCCGAAGGTGCTAACAGCACAGAGTGTAACCGAGGGCGATTTCCTAAAGCAGGATGAAGGCGAGACTTTCTTCCAAAAAGGCACTATCAAGAATCAGGTCGGTAAAATTACCGGCATTAAGGCGGCACGACTGACACGAACGCCTGTGAGAGGACACGGCACCCTTTTGTCTGTTACCTTTAGGGCACTCCGAAATGGGGAATCAAAATTGACGCTGCAAAACTTTCAGGTTGGCACGCGGAGCGGTGAGAAAACCCGTTCTATCCCACCGGAAATTACCATCGTTGTCGGAAACCCCGCGCTTGCAGCACCTGCAGCACACGCTGTCCCACCCGACCGGACACAACTGCTCGCAAACTATCCAAACCCATTCAATCCTGAGACATGGATACCCTATCAACTCTCGAAACCCGCGCGCGTCACGGTGCATATCTATGCAACAAGTGGGGTCTTGGTTCGGAGGTTAGGGCTCGGACATCAACCTGCGGGGTATTATACGAACAGAAGCCGTGCGGTATACTGGGATGGCAGAAACACCGTGGGTGAACCTGTCGCCAGCGGTATCTATTTTTATACGCTCACCGCAGGCGATTTCACGGCTACTGGCAAAATGTTGATAAGGAAGTGAAGAATAGTTGTCAGTTGTCGGTTGTCAGTCGTCAGTTAAGAGCTATCTGTAACACCGAGAGGATTCACAACTGCCACGCCACAACCACCTATTGGGGGCTGGTGATTTCCGATGGTTGATCGCTATAAAAACCGAGGAAAGCGATGTCTCGTAAGCCACGGAAAAGTCGTCGTCGAACTTTAAAACGGCTCTGTGCCCAACTTTCGATATATCTCACCGCATCACGCGGTGCAAGTTGTGTAAAACCGCACGGTTTCCCAATGAAAAGCGGCGGACCCCATTGAAATAGATGGAGTCCAAAACGGAGTTGTTTGCACAACGCTTTCGGCAATTGCTGGACGAACGAATCAATCACGATAACTGGGACATCCAATGGCGTATCGCTTGGCACTCCCACCATATACGCACACACAGATTTCAGGATATCGTGTTCAACCTCAGTGAAAAAATAGGTGGCTTTTGGATTCATTAAAGTCTTAACCTACGTCGTTTCCCCGCAAGGTATAATTAAAACACAATTCTCGTGCTGCTATCACAGGTTCTGCTTCACACGGGCGGATTTCCAACACCTTCAAAACATCCGACGGGAGCTGCTCAAAAATTTCGTCCCACTCCAAGTCCCCGGTCCCCGGAGGGTGATACGCCTTAAGCCCTTTCAGGTCGTGCAGATTTACACCGATGAGGTGTTCAGCATAACGATCGATCCACGCATCTGCCCAGCACACGCCGAGTTTTTCCTGTAGCGCAGCATGCCCTATGTCGTGCCAATAACGCATCGGACTGCCGTAAAACGCCTCAAAAAACAGCCCAACCTCGTCAAAATTCGGAATTTGGTAATAGTGTGGACGATTCTCAATGGCGATATAGAGTTCCATCTTCAAGGCGCACTCGTTGAGTTCATCGAGACTCCGTAACACTGCGTCTTGATGTTTCGTTTCTTTACGTTTTCGCCACTCTGTGGCTTCGGTCACTTTCTGATCGAAGGCTTCAAACTCGCGCTCGCCATAGTTGTATAAGTCTCTCATCAAATAGGACCTGTCATAGGTGTTAACTGCGCCGAGATGAAGAACTACAATCGGCGCCTCCAATTCAACAGCGAGTTCCATTGTTTGGATGGTGCGGCGGACAGCCTCTGCTCGTTCGTCTGTATTGAGGCTGGAAAGTAAAATTTTATCCTGCTCTGCTTCTGCTTGCGATGTTCCGGGGAGGATGGGGCAGAAATTGTGAATCGAGCAGGGCGGGTTTTTGCGGAGATACGGCTTGAGCTGCTCTATCTGATCCGGTGTAAGATGCCTGCTGAGTTCGAGCGTTTCAAAGCCAAGATTTTTGAGATCATCGAACAGTGCTGCACCGTCCTGTTGCTTCAAGGCGTTCCACATCGTTGAAATCGCTAACATTTTTTAATTATACCTTGCAGTTCGTTGCGGTGATTCGTGGCACGAATGCTCTATTACCGATAACTGTTTTTAATTACTGGACGGTAACCTTTCGTCCTTCAATTTTCAACCTACCCTGCGCGAACCATTTAATCACTTCGGGATAGAGTTTATGCTCCTCAACCTGAATCCGGTTGTGTAAACTCTCTTCATCGTCCGTATCCAAAACAGGAACCGCCGACTGCGCAATAATGGGACCCGAATCTACATCCTCATCAACAAAATGGACCGTGACACCCGCGATCTTCACACCATAAGCCAATGTATCAGCAACAGGATGTGCCCCCGGAAATGCCGGTAAAAGCGTTGGATGGACATTGAGAATCCGGTTCCGATATTTTTGCACGAAGGGCGGTTGAAACAACTTCATAAAACCCGCAAGGACTATTAATTCAACAGCAGAGTGCTCAATGATCCTTGAAATTTCTGCGTCAAAGTCGAGACGATTCGCAAAATCTTGAGTTCTGACAACATGTGTCGGGATGCCAGCAAGCTTTGCTCGTGTAAGTGCATAAGCCTTGCGCCGGTCGCTGATGACCACTGCGATCTTAATACCACTCGTCTCATCTTGATGTAACTGCTCAATCAGGGTTTGCAGATTAGTGCCGCTCCCTGAAACGAGGACTGCGATCTTCAATATGAATCCTTACCAGTATGAATTGTTTGTGGTGTGTCCCTTAGGAATCGGCACCCAGACCCCACCGGTTTTAGACGCTACCTGTTGTTGGAAATCGTCGTAAGTGCCAACGACACTAACAAGGACCTGTTTTTGTTGTAACATTTGGATAATCGCGAGTGCCGAGTATTCACCTTCTGCGGGTTCGTCCGTAATCAGAATGAAGTAGGGTTGTGCATTCGGACGGAGTTTTAGCCGTCGGAGTCCTTCCGCTACAGCGTCCAATAACATTTCATCGTCTTGACAGGGCAGCTCGACAATCTTCCGAACCTGTTTAAGCGTTTGTGGCGGATTGAAAACGTTGACAATGTTCACAGAGGCACGCGATCGAAAACGCACCACCCCCATCTGATAATCTATAAGCGCGTTGTCCAAATCGCGAACAAGAAGGTCAAGTTGCTTCAAAAAATGCGGAAGTTTATCACCCATACTTCTGCTACTGTCAACGAACAGGACAATATCAATTGGCGTGTTGCCACGCAGTTGCAGCGCGGCATTTCCGACTTTTGTGACATCCGTCCATTGTGCTTGGCGTAGCGCCACTGCTTTGTTTCGCGGGTGTGTTGGCACTTTAGGGCGTTGTGCCGTTTGCGGTCTCGGTTCTTCAGGGATAATATGCCATTTGCCACCCGTTTCAGAAGCAAGTCGCTGGTGTTCATTTAAAGGGAGTCCAAGTACATTCACATAGATGCCGAATTCTCGACAGTATGCGATAACATCATCTACCGCTAACCCCTCGCGACTTGAGAGCGGTTCATCCGTAACGAGGATAAAATGCCTTTTGGATGTAGGGCGGAATCGGAGTTCTTTGACAGTCTGAACCACAGCATCCAAGGCGTTTTCATCCTGATGTACCTCAATCGCTTGGAGGGTCCGTTTATAGTTCGTGAAGCTTTTTGTTAACTGAACGACTCTGATCCTGTTTCGGTTCTTATTCGCCCAGAATTCCGTCACACCGAGCGCATAATTTATCTTGGAGGCTTTGTATACATTCACCATCTCGCTCAGGTGTTCTACAACAGATTTGATATTATCGCGCATACTGCCGCTGGCATCAATGACGAAAACCACGTCAATTGGACCGCCGTCACTGGTTTCGACAATCTCTTGCGCAAGTGTTTTCATAAGCCTCGAAAACGGAACATGTGGTAATGTCTTCCGCTTTTCGCTAATTTCTGCCAATTGTGCCGGGGACAATCCCTCCTCTTCTTCCACTATCTTAAGTATCGAAATCTCTGGAGCGCGTTGCGTTCTTGCGGGACCGGAACGTTTGGCTCCGAAGGTCGTATTTCCTGCGGGACTTGCGGCTTCCGTTTTCGACAAACTCCCTTCAACATCTTGAAGTGTGCGAGTCGCAGTGCTGACCTCTCCCCAGTTTTTTCTTGACAGGTCTAAAGATGTCGAGGGGTTCTCTGATTGAACGTCATCTCGTAAACTGCGACCTAAGGCAGGATGTGGCGTTTCGGTGTTCACTGGAACGGGGGATGTCGGCGATGGCAGCGACTCTCCAGTACTCATATGAGGTTTTATGAAATCACGCTCAGCAGCGAGCAAACGTGGCGAAATCTTTTTTAAGGGAGCCCGCGTTCGAGAGGTGTTTTTGACAGAAATGAGTTCCGCCGCCAAGCCCGCTTTCTCTGACACTATTGGCTGATTCCGCACCACGATGTAAAATGTTGTGACGAAAAAAAAGAGGTGGAATATCAGCGAGATGAGCAACGCTCTACGAGTTACAGATTGCATTTTTTTATAGGTTATCTGTACTTACTTCCGCTGAAGGTAGGTTGTTAGTAAACGTTTAGGTGGCTCGTGTTGGATAACCTCAAAGGAAATTAATTTTTCACCATCCAGTTTCTGTGCCTGTTTCAGGGTGTGTATTGACGGACCAAACCGATCACTGGAGGATTGATAAAGCGTCGCCCCTACCATCGTAAAAACAGCGAAGGTCAGGACAAATATGTAGACTGGACTCCGCGTCCGAATACTGTAGCGAAGTTTGTTGGTTAATGTTGAACTGCATCGCGCCCACCCAAGCAATGCCCCAAGGCGCCGTGTAAAATGCGACCAAATTGAGTCGTATTGTCTCTCGTGTTTCGTTGCCTCCGATACGCGCGCCATTACGCTGCTTAAAAAGCCGTCAGAGACTTCGATCTCACCGCCTTGGTGTAGAAAATCGTCGGTTTTTTGAAACCGCTGAACCTGATTCGCACAGATGCTACACTTTTTGAGATGCCGTCGGATAAGGTGGCGTTTCCATGCGGGCAGTTCTTTATCAATATAGGCTGAGAGTTCGTCTGGGCTCGCAAGATGTGCTTCACACGTCGGTGGTGGCACGCTATCACCTGACCATCGAGAATCGTAAACATCTGGGAATTCGGTTTTTAATTTTCCCTTGCGATGCGTTGCGGTGAATTTTGACATTTTTTAATTTCCCTTGCGGTGCGTTGATGCTTATTCCCCTACGCCCGCTTTGATGAGCAGTTTTCTCATTTTTTGCCGAGCACGGTGAATCAAGGCTTTTACAGCACCTACCGAGCATCCAAGAATTTTCGCAACCTCTTCATACCGTAAATCCTGATAAGTGACGAGTGTTAACGCTACACGTTGATTTTCTGGTAACTGTGCGAGCGCTTTTCGGATAATCTGTCTCTGTTCTTTTTTCTCCAAGAGCGAATCTGGCAGATAGCGGGTGTCCTGCATGATGGCAGTGTGATAAACATCCTCACCTTCTTCAACCAGATCCTCCAAAAAATAGGTGTTTCGACGCGTTCGGTTCCGAATTTCATTTCGACACAAATTCGTGGCAATTGTATAGAGCCAACTTTTGAACGATGCTGTCGGCGCATAACGGTTCGCACTTTTGAAAACTCGGAGGAATGTCTCTTGAGAGAGGTCTTCCGCGCGCTGGTAATCGTCGATTGAGCGGTGAATATAGTTAATCAAAGGGTTCTGATAGCGCCGCACCAGCAGCTCGAAGGCACTCATATCCCCTTTACCACATTTCACCATTAAATCTTCGTCGGAAACAAACATTTTTCTAATGTTCCTTGCGGTTCGTTTAGGTAGGACTTACGATGCTGCCCCTTTCCGTAGACCCAGCCCGCCCGATGGTTGGGCTTACGCGCTTTGGTCAAAATCTGATTGAAGTTTCGATTCAAGTTTAAGGCGCATCGCTGTTTTATAAGCACTGATGGCTTCACGCCGCTTGCCCTGAAACGTATAGACTGTCCCCAGTTCAGAATGTAACTCAGGATGGCTCGGTATGAAACGGATGGCACGCCTGTAAACCTCAATCGCCTCGTCATAGCGTTTGAGCAAACGATAGGTTGCTGCGAGATTAAGGTATGCCGTCGCTTCGCTCGGTTCGCACGCTATTGCCATTTTGTAGGCGTCTATTGCCTTTTCATAGTCCTCCAGCATGAAATGTGCCAAACCGAGGTGGAAATGCGCTTCAGCAGATTCGCGATTATGTTGAATGACCTGCTGAAATTCTTCAATCGCTTTCGCGTAGTCTCGGACGTTTAATGCGTCTGCTCCCTGTTTTAAGTGCTGCGCAGCGGTCTGATGCGCGTGAATATCGGCGCGCCCCCGCTGGATGAGCTCTTTTTGCAATCCGCTTGAAGGTACCGAGGATTTTTCAGGTGTTAAGGCACGTTCCGCGCCGGTTTTACGCGCTTTCATTTTTTAATTTTCCCTACCATGTGATACGGAACCCAATTACAAACTCTGCGTATCCATTGCTAAAAAAGTCGTAACTGGTGCAAGTGCTATAGTCGTGATTGTAATACCACGCGCCGCCACACGCCACGCGGAAATTCCCTTCATCGTCATACGGTGTGTCCGTCCATTCCCATACGTTGCCGACCATATCGTAGCATCCAAATGGACTCATCCCATCTCTGAAACTAACGACCGGGGTTGTCGTTCCTGCACCGAGTTCCGCGGTATTGCATCGCGGTCTGTCAATTTCATGACCCCACGGGAAGAGTCTATCATCAGCACCGCGTGCGGCGTATTGCCATTCTGAAAACGTCGGTAGCCTGCCGTCGACATAACGCGCATAAGCGTCTGCATCCTCACACGTAACCCAGACAACAGGATGGTCGCCTCTGTTTGCTGGATAGACACCATCTGTCCAATCCTGTGGTGGTGTGTGTCCTGTATCCTGAAGAAACTGATGGTATTGTGCGTTGGTTACAGGGTAAACCCCAATCTCAAACCCATCGACTGCCAACGGTGCACATTCTTCACCGATATAGGCAATGCCTGCAGGAATATGAACAGTCGCATCCAACACCTGTAGTGCGGCATCACGAATATCTTTATCCTCGTGTGCGAGCGCATAACCGAGTGGCGATATGACCTCACCGACTGGCGGGGTCGTGAGCTGCGGCATCGTTTCCCAGCCGAGTTCTGTGTTTAGCAGCAACCGAACGGCATCCGATAACGATGCGTCGAAGTGCCACGTCCAATACTCTCGACAGAGTTTTTGAAGGGCATCTGGTGTATCGCTTTTCACCAATTCAATTCGAGACGCACTCGGCTTTTCTATATTTAGGATATTTTTTCTCGTAACACCGTTCGTGTGCTCCATAGATATCATAATACCACAAAGAGATAACTTTAGACAAATGGTTTTGAATGAATACCGGTTTTTGTGCTTTTTTGCAGAGATATCGCAAGAAGGTCGCTCTTATTAACTATCGTTGAATAGCCCCTTGTGGAATCGTCCCTAATCCAGGAATAATCGTCCTCTTTCCTCTTTCAATAACACCCATCAGTTGTTTTTCATAGAAGGACAGTTCTGATAGCGGGAACTCCATTTCGTAGAGTTCGTCATAGAATTCTCTATCAACGTATGCAAACACACCGTCAAAGTATTTAATCACTCCCTCCTCATCCCGATTCGCCAGGTTTCGCTCCAGAACGTCCCGAAGCAGACCACCAGAGGTGTGTTGATATCTGGTTTGTGTTACCTTCTTTACGGAGTCATATACGTTGGCGAAGATCACAGTGTTGGAGTTTTTCCACACCATCTCCGTGTTATTTACGGTTGTTGGCATACCGTGCTTGTCAACGGCTTCTTTAATGATATGTTCCGCATTCATTACTGGGGTCTGGGTCACATAGCCTGCTGTTCGCAATTTGTTATCCTTGAACGTATAAATGAGCAGGCAATCGACACCGTTGATTTTATGGCTATAGACGAGTGCGTTTTCAGTTCTTTCATACACTCGATTCCCGACTTCCGCCAGTTCAACGCGTTCTTGACTGAACCCCCATCTCACTTCGCGAAAAGAGTGATTCGCATCTTCGGAAAAGCTGTCTAAAATAGAATGTGAGGCACAACCACTGAGCGTAACGATCAATACGCCTCCCATGCAGAAGTAAAGCAGCCTATGCAGTATGCCTTTCATGGTTCTGTCTCCTATTCCATTAACGTTTTTTCGGAATCTCTAAAAGTAGTTCAATTTTTTGCCAAACTTCTTCTAAGGTCGCGACAGGTATTTGACAAATAAACGTTGTTTTTCGCTCTTTCCAAGCCACACAACGGATTTGGTCTGCCAAGATAACGCCGGTCACCGCCAAACCCGCCGGGATGGAAACCTCAAAAGGATAGCCTTTCGCTTGCGTTGTAATAGGACAGATGACTGCCAAACGAGTTTTTCTATTCTAATCGCTTCTTGATAGCACTACGGCAGGGCGATGTCCGGCTTGCTCTGGTCCTTTTTGTGGTTCCAGGTCAATCCATGCTACATCCCCGCGCCATGGAACGTATGCCATTACTCTCCCTACGTTTCATTTTTTGCTGAAGGTTCTACGTTGTCCTCATCGGGTAGATTATCCTCTGTCACTTGTGCTAACAAGTCGTCAAGCGTGTGTGTGGATTTTCCGAATTTTGCTGGCGAATATGCTTCTTCCGGAATACGACGAGTCGGAGACGGATCTGTGTGACAATTTCGATTGATAGATGTCGCCTCCACATCCTTACACTGTGCAGTATCTTCCCGCGGATCAAGATCGTTGTAAACATCCATCTCTGGATCGTCCCAGCCAGCACGGAGTCCGCATTCGATAAGCAAAGCAGTTTGTTCCTCTTCTGTTATTGGGCTGTCATCGTAGTATATCCCGTTTTGCATCTGATCAAACATCTCAGCGGGTAACACAACGTATGCTGTGTTTGTCTCTGGGTCGATCAGGCGGACAAGATTATCTTTGGATTCCTGAATCGCCTGTCGAAGTTCTTTAGAAATTGTGATCATTCTGTTCTCTCCAACCCCAAAATTTCAGGGATTTCGGTCAATGTAGCCACTTCGTAATCAGGTCGGATTTCTGTGTCATTTGGTTCACCTTTACGATTGAGCCAGACGGAATACACGCCAGCGTTCCGCGCCCCCGCGACATCGTTTTCAAGGGAGTCTCCGACATGAAGCATCTGCGCGAGTTCACACCCCGCGCGCTCGGCAGTAATTTCAAAAATTTTTCGATCCGGTTTCTCAATCTGCACATCTTGGGAAAACACAACAAAGGCAAAATACCCCTCAAGTCCGCAGCGTTCCGGATAGGTATTTCCATTTGAGAGCAATCCTAACTTGAAATGCCGGGCTAAAACATCAAAGGTCGGAATGACATCTGGGTACAACTCTATATCTTCAAACCGATGCTTCCGATATATCGCATTCAGATGTGCAGCAAGTTCTTTGTCTGGGCAGTTGACATATTCAAGTGTCCTCTCAAATGCGCGCAGTCTGATTTCTTCAAGGTTCCACATTTCACCCTTTACCTCCTCAGCAAATTGATTCCGAATTGCAATCATCTCATCAATTGTTAATTTTAGGGTGCGCGGTGTCGGACGCTGTTTTTGAAGTTCCAACAATGTGTGTTTGAGCGAATGACGCATAACCTGCAGAAAATCCCACAAGGTCATATCGCCATCAAAAGAGATAGTTGAAATTTGCAAGGGTTTCTCCATTAGAAGTTTGATAACATGCTTACGGAATACCCAACGCAGCTTTCAAGCAAGCGTCTATTTCCGCCATCGAAGTCTCAGAGAGTCTGCCGATGATGCCTTGAATTCGGGATTGATTCGATGTAATTAGTTTGTCACATCGAACGACAGAATTAAAATGAAGTCCGCTTTGTTGTCCGTCAGTCGTCTCAAGATCAATAAAATACTGCGTTGGATCTCCAACGCGCCGATGCAAGTTACTTGTGATACCTGCAAGCATCGTAGTGTTAAGCCTCTAATTCCATACGTCCGATTGCACAACAAGTGCTGGTCGCATTTTGCTACCGGTGTGGTCACTATAAGGAAAATCCACCAGAACTATGTCACCGCGTTGCACTCTCATCATCCCTCCGTGGAACCATGTCGTTGTAAACGTCCATCTCTGGGTCATCCCAACCAATACTGAGTCCCATTTCAACGAGTAAGGCTGTGCGTTCCTCCTCTGTTATTGGACTGTCATCGTAGTATACCGCTTTTTGCATCCGTTCAAACGTTTCAACAGATAACACAACATATTCTACATCTGTTTCTGGATCCACTAACCGCACAGGAGTTTCCTGAGAATCTTGGATCGCTTGTTGAATTTCTTTAGAAAGGGCAATCATAATTTGTACTCCAAAATGTCAATTGCTACAGCACATCAATATGTGCCTACGATTTTACACCGATTGAGGCGTGGATTTGCGCAAATTTCCATAACCTATCGGTTTTTTCCAGGACACCCGTCATCCGCATCACGAATTCCTCCGACGTGCCTTGCCATTTGAGCCGCCAGATCTGACGCGTGTAGAACCAAGCGACATTGTCCCGTTCCTGCACGTCAAGGTTAACAAATTCAATGCTGAAATCCTCTGTGCTGGCGACGTGGTTTCGGTAATACGCCGCGATTTCTCTGCTTCCCTCAACAATCTCATCAGCATCCGTACCGATTTTAACATAGTGTGAGGAAGGCAGCATCATTGCAATGAGGGTTTCAGCATCACCATCAACAAGCGCGTCAAAATACGACTTCACCGTATCATGCGCATTCCGCATCATGAATTCCTGTAAGCGCATCCCACAAGGCGACGCTCATCTTTTCACAGGCTTGCACGACAGTGGCGTGTGAATCCGATGGCAACGTGCCGATGTGTTCAATTAGTTTTTCCGTTTCATGTTCGTTGTGTGAATGTATTTCAAAATAGGGCTCTACCGATTTCGGGAGTTGATAAAATGCCTTTAAACCCGTGAGTTTCGATTCAGAAGTTTCCGGTTGCTGTGTCTCAAACGCATAGAGGGCACCCAGTGCGGTCGTCCGTTCTGAAAAGAGTTCGTGTGCCGTCCGCATCAATGTCTTCACCTGTGGGATTTGTGCTTCAGCAACAGCCGTGTCAAGTCCAGCAGCGAAATCCGCCCACAAGTCGATGTGTTCGATCTCTTCTTCTGCGAATTCGGTCTCCTCAAGTGTTTCCCAACCCTTGGGGACTGTAGAAATAAAAGCACCATACTCACGCGCATAGGAGCGGAGGGCTTCGAGTGGCAATTCGCCAGCACTCCATGCCTGATAAAATGGGTGATTGAGTAAATTATAATCTGCGATTTTGCTATCTAATGCTTGTTTGAAATCCATTAAATTCGTTGCTCCGTTTCATGTAGGTCAATAAGGTTCAACAATCCGTTGATGCTTTCCACAACAATCCTCAGTTTGCGAGTTAAACCGAGACATCCTGTTCGTGGTATGTCTTTAGTATAGCATATACCGTGTATCGGTGTCAAACAAAGGCGCGTTACTTTTTTAGGTGAATTCTATCACGATAGGGTATCTATCCGGAGGTCTCCCGTTATGAGACTCAAAAAACGAGAATGGATGTTGCTACTTGACTATAGCAGTGTAACCCGATTTAAAAATCGTTTTGAATTAAACCTGAAATTTGCTATAATACTTAGGAAGACCCGAAGCGTTATTCATTAGAGGAATTGTTATGACGGAAGAACAGAAATTTATTTTTGATCTCAAGGGGTACCTGTTAATTCCTGAAGTTTTAAAGCCTTCGGAAATTGCGGCATTGAAAGTACAAATTGAGACGATCCGAACAGATCCTGAGTCTTTGCCGCCGCACGAACGGCGATTTCCAGGGGGGACGGCGTCATTTTTAATTGATCATCCAGTGGTGATGGATATTCTCCATGAAATTTTAGGAGAAGTTCGGATGGAATCCAGTTGGTTCACCTACCGCACTGTTGGAGATGGGGGACCCCCGCCACATGGGGGGGTGCGAAATGTGAATCCTAACTTCAACTATCAGTGTCGAAACGGGAAAATCTACTCCGCACTGACGCGAGTTGTCTTTGAACTGAACGAAGTCAAAGCGGGTGAGGGGGGTACATTATTTTTGCCAGGAAGCCATAAAGCAAACTTCCAAATTCCTGAAGGACATCGGCAGACGGATTCGCCGCTCTTTGAAACTTACAGTTGTCCCCCGGGTTCCATCATTATCTTCACGGAAAACCTTTGTCATTCTGGGGTTGCTTGGCAAAATCCAGATCGACCGCGGATCGCTATCTTCAATTGTTATAACTTCGTTGGGTGTCAATTTCACAAACCATCGGTGCCCGAGCATGTGATTGAAGGGTTGCCTCCAGAAAAACAGGCATATTTTCGTAACGTTTGGGTTTGGCATCAAGGGGGTCCCGACAATGGAAAAAACCTACGTTACGAGGGGTAATGCGTGTTGCACGCAGGAACGTTTCTATAATATAGAAGGGCGGATTCAGGAAGGCTGGCGTTCCAATCCGGACATCACGCATGGCTTCAGAAACAAGTACACCCTCGGCATCACTGATCCGCGTAGCACGAACTGACGCATCTCGTAGTGTTTCAAAGTGGCGTTGGATAGTGTTTGGCACGGTTCTCAGCATTCTGCCCACATTCAATATTGTACTTCTCGGTATAAGTGCAGTTGTTATGGGCACCTTAACGCCTAAAATAGACTTATCCTCGCCGAAACGATTGACACTTTATTTCCAAAATCCAGCGTGCTACACGGTGGAATACCAGCGGACAGCAAAAAGATTACGATGCCTGCGAACTTTATACGGATGGCTTGCCGGTATCATTATTTTCAACTTCTTTTAGGGAGAAGGGAACGAGCAAATGCAGGGGAGACCAACGCCTTACAAGGGACTGGAAGACCAGCTTATCTTGCGCGATCACCTCGCCGCAGATCGAACTATCCTCGCAAATGAGCGAACCTTTCTCGCCTATATCCGCACAGCGCTAACGTTGTTCGTTGCAGGTTTATCCTTTGTGCATCTCAAAGAGTTTTTTACGTCATATATCGTTGAGGTGATCGGGGTCATCTTTATTTTGCTTGGTATTGCCACCTTCTTCGTTGGACTTTTTAGATATAAAAGGATGCAAGCCCTCATCCGTAAGATTAAGACAGAAGAATTAAAGGAATTAGAAGGGAAAGGTTCACAATGAAAATCAGAGAGGTTGTTGTAACAGGTCAGAACCAAGTGGAGCTGCAAACTGCCGATACTGGCACTCCCGCACTCGCTGCCAATGAATTGCTGATAGATACAGAATATACGTTTATCAGTAGTGGCACAGAGCTCGCGAATTATACAGGGAGAGAGCCGAAAGTCTTCCAAAAAGGGGAGTGGTGCGAATATCCCTGGCGTTCTGGTTACGCGAATGTCGGCATTGTGCGTGAAGTCGGCACTGATGTTACGCGCGCGGCCCTGGGTGATCGGGTTTTCACGTATGGACGACACGCCTCAACGGTTCAATACTCACAGGATCGGTTAGTCGCACCCATTAGAGAAACGGTGGATCCAGCTGTGGTCGCAGCATCACGGATGGCAGGCGTTGCGATGACAGCGATGATTGTCGCCGAGATCGGGACCAACCCTTGGGTCGTCGTCTTTGGATTGGGGCTTGTCGGAAATTTGGCATCACAGATGTTTCAAATTCACGGATGCCGCGTTATCGGTGTGGACCCGGTAGCCGAGAGACGAGACCTCGCACAGCGGTGTGGAATTAGCCATACCGTCGGTGGCGATGCTGACGAGGCGCAGGCGCAGGTTGAGGAAATTACCGATGGCGAACTTGGCGATATCACTGTCGATGCCGTAGGGCATAGTGGTGTCGTTATGCAAGCATTGCGTGCCACCGCCAGCCATGGACAACTCGTTATCCTCGGTTCGCCGCGTGTTGAAGTCCAAGGGAACCTGACCGATCTGCTCTCCGAAACGCATCTGCGATGGATTACCATTCGTGGGGCTTTGGAGTGGTGCGTGCCAATGTATCCAGACATCGGTAACCGAACCTCTCAATGGAGCAAACAGCAGACTATCTTTGACTGGATGGCGCGTGGGCAATTGCACGTTGAACCCTTAATTTCTCACCGCCTTAAACCAGACCAAATTAAGCAGGCTTACGATGGTCTCCTCAACGAACCGAATGTGTATACAGGTGTCGTTTTGGATTGGAACCTGTGATTTTACCTTGCGGATAAGGGGCGTGGTTTGGGGCTTTTGTGTTTTTTGTGTTCAAGTCGCTCTCCACTTCGTTACGAGCTTGGTGTTTGGTGTTATATTAGGCAAAATTCTAAATAGAGTTGCGACTTAATCAGCAATCTGCGCGTAAGGGAATGGCGCGCAAAATAGAAACTTAATAATTAAAAAAATGGAAAAAACAGAAATATTCCGGAACTGCATCCAATCTGAGTTGCCTCCGGGACTCAAAATACGGTTCGATAGAAAGCAAGTAATGGCTATCACTTTCTCACCAGATGGCACGCGCCTCGCCGCAGGCGGTGATGGGCGTATCTGGATATATGACACAGCCACCGGCGCACAATTCGCAATGCTCTCAGGGTATACCGAACATATACGGGCGTTAGCATTTGCGCCGGATAATGCGCTGCTTGCCAGCGGAAGTGAAGACAATACGCTCCGACTCTGGGACACCGCCACGGCTCGCGAGGTGCTAACACTCGCTGGGGATTCTAATCTGGTGAACGCGTTAGCATCTTCTTCACCTGATGGGGTGCCACTTCCCGGATGGGATCCGCGCACAGAACGGTTGCTTGCGTCTTCCACTGAAGCTCCCGGCAGAATTAGATGCCTGGCTTTTTCACCGGATGGAACAACACTCGCGAGTGGAAGTGCGGATGGCAAAATTCGATTGTGGGAAGTTGAAACCGGCGGACTGCTCTCCACCTTTTCAGCACACGACGGGCTTGTCTTGACTTTGGCTTTTTCGCCTGAGAGTGAGACCTTGGCGAGTGGGGGTTCCGATACGCTCGTTCGGCTATGGGATTTGGAAAGCAAGCATTTACTGACGATATTAAGAGGGCATACCGATTCAGTTAATGCGTTGGCTTTTTCTACCGATGGAGGAGTCCTTGTAAGCGGTGGAAGGGATAACTATATTCAGTTGTGGGAAACGGGCGATGACAACCCTATATCTATGTTTCCTGTCCAAGAGGGTCCCATTCGGGAATTGACTTTTTCAGCAGAGGGTGAAAAACTTATATGCGTTACACATAATGGGTCGCTCTTCATAAGAGAGTGATAATCAGAAAAGACAGAAGGAGCTGAAGCAGTGATTGGTATCTCTTATCACGCGGGTGGAATGAAAGACATCCCCCTACAAGAAGTTATCACGATTCTCGCCGATGCAGGCTACGACGCAATCGAGATGATGTGTGGACCAGAGGCACATATCCCCTCTGGTGAAGTCACCGATGGCTTGCTCAAAGAGGTCAAAACGATGGTAACCGACAGCGGGTTAAAGGTCTCTGTCATTAACCCGTTCGCCGGGAAAGGACTATACCAACTCGCAGAGGAGGACCAGCAGGGCGCTGTTGACCACTACGCGCTTCTTCAAGATGTGGCGATCGCACTTGGGGCAGGGGGTGTTAACTTCCTTACGGGATATGGCGGCGAGAATGGGGACGCGTTCGCATGGCGACTCCTCGTTGATGTTCTGAAACCGATCTGCCGACGCGCTGAAGAACTCGGTATCACAATGAACATCCACAATCACGAAGCGACAACAATCGATGCCTCTTCAAAAGTCACGCTTCTGATTGAACACGTCGGCTCTGATGCCTTGAGATCCCTCAATGACATCACCAATTTTTATCATCTTGGTGAAGACATCGCCGAAGTTACTGAAAAACTGGGACCGCTCACGACGCATTGTCATGTAAAAGGCGTAACAGGGATGTATCCCTACAGCACCTTCCTGATCCCCGGAGAAGACGGAGATGAGTTGGATTTCCGAACCTTCGCAGAGAGTTTAGGGAAAGTCGGTTACGATAAGTATATCTCGGTGGAAACGTTCCCTCACATGCGGATGGAGAAGGCGCAAATCGCTCACGACATGATGGCAAGCACACTGCAAGAATTAGGGCTGAGATAAAATAGACGCGGCTGGATGAAGATTCGGTAATTTCTGAACGTGCGATAAATCGCACTACTACGAACTGGCCCGCTTGTAGTAGGGCAATTCATTGCCCGTCGATTACCGAAATATTTTCTCAAACTTCATAAAGCCGCGCTTGTGAGACAATAGATTAATCAGACTTCAATGCTTTGATGCCGGGCCAATCCCGCCACATATCCTTGTTAGGCGGTTCTTCCTGCCTCTGTTCTAATTCCGTTTTCCGAAAATCGTATAGCACTGCCTGCCGGATCTGTCGCGAGTAGTTATGTCCCGCAGCATGACCGATGCGATGGTGCCAGAAGACAACATCCCCTGCGTTCCCATAGCATTCAACACCGGCTTCTCTGCTGAGACGCTCGCGGTCGATTTCGTATTGCGGGGTCGGCTCGTTCTTGTATTGGGACTGGTAGTCGTAATAGAAGATTTTGTGGCTCCCGGGCCAGACCGTAAACCCACCCCCTTCCGGCGGCACATCATCAATATAACCGACAGCACCGAGATGAAACGGATGTGCGTCAACATGACACCCGATTGACTTCTTCGGGATGTCGCCGTAAGGGAGGGTGCAATAGATACCGCGCACACGGTCGGGTTGCGTCAAATTCCCCTCACCCAAGAATTGCTCTGCCATCCGCCAGACATTCGGATCGGTAGCGAGCAGCCGAACCATCCAATCTTCGCCACCCGGCTCACGGAAGTTCCACCGGAAACCGCGTCGATGGTTATTTCCGTCAGGGTTCTCTTCCTCTGGTGTGAAGGGACCGACCCATGTTTCAGGATCCTCACGTTTACGTCCTTCGGGTGCACCGTCCCAAAGTCTTGTCCGTGCCCGCTCCATCAATTCCGGGTTCAGGACGTTCCGTTTCACCAAGTACCCTTCATCTCTGAAAAATTCAATGTCTTCTCGTGTAAGTTCAACCATTTTTAATTGTTCCTTGCGGTTAAATGACGTGAGTTTGTGCTTTAACGTTCTGTGCTCGAATCTTAAGAAACACCCAAGCAAAAACCCCTCCATTTCATTACGAGCGACGCGCTTTATACTACGAAGACGAATCGTTGGACAACTTTAAGTGGACTGCAGGATTTCGCGTGCCTTTTTTTCTATCCGCTATACCGAAAAAGAAACAGGCACATTCTTCTAACCACATTTCAAGAATTTTAAAGGAATTCAACGATTTTTTCAAGGAAAAGCAACAAATTGGTCGTCATTCAGGGGTCCTGCGAACTTGGAGAGGCAAATTTGACAACACCCAGGATTTTAACTATAATGTAAGGCATGCCAAAATTCGTAGTTGCCCTACTGCTATTCATTGCCTATCCACTATACCTTTTTGCGCACCCAGAAGGCGTGGGTGAACATGTCGTTGAAGCCTACCGAATTGTAGGCGAACCTCCGCGAATTGACGGGATACTGGACGATGCCGTGTGGGAGAACGCAGAACCGCAAAGCGGTTTTATTCAGCTCGAACCGTCACGCGGGAATCCCGCAACGGACGACACAGAATTTCGCATCGCTTACGATGTGCATAACATTTACATCGCATTCCGATGTTACGATGCAGAACCGAATAAAATTATCAACCGGATGACGCGACGCGGCGACCTCTATGCCTCGGATGTCATCTCCTTCTTCATCGATCCACATCATGACCACCGCACAGGCTATAAATTCGCCACAAATCCAGCGGGGGTCCAGAGTGATAACTACCGGTACGAAGACACCCAACGCGACAGCAACTGGAAAGGCATTTGGTGGGTTGAAAGCAATATTGATGAACTCGGATGGAGTGCCGAGTTTAAAATTCCGTTCGCAAACTTCCGGTTCACCGACTTCTCACATAAATCTGGACCAACACAGATTTGGGGGTTCGATATTGAGCGAGTCAACCGCCGGAAAAGCGAGGTTACGGTGTGGAAACAGCTCACACAAGCCGGTGTTGTCACGCGAATGTCTGATTTAGGACACATTGTAGGCATTCGGGACATCGAGACCGGAAAAAATTTTGAAATCTCGCCCTATCTCTTAGGCGGTGGTATGGGTGCCACCGATGCCGATTTCACACGCCAGCTCGGAACGGGTTTGGATGTACAATACAGCCTCACGAGTGCACTAAAGGCGAACGTTACGGTCAATCCTGACTTCGCCCAGGTTGAAGCAGACCAATTAGAGATTAATCTGACCCGATTCCCGACGCGTTTTCCTGAAAAACGCCCGTTTTTTGTCGAAGGCAACAGTTTCTTTGAAACGCCTTACGACCTGATGTTCAGCCGCCGTATCGGGAGTCGTGGTAATATTCTCTGGGGGGGTAAACTTACAGGAAAAGTCGGGAACTACTCCGTTGGCGTCTTGGGAAACCAAACCGGTGAATTCAGGTTTTCCGAGAGCACCCCGTCCGAAAAGGAGCAGGCATGGTTCTCCGCAATCCGTGTGAAACGCGACATCCTCAAACGTTCCAACGTTGGCGTTCTATTCGTGAACAAGGAGCAGCCGGGGAGTGAGGGATGGAATCATAGCCGAGTGGGGGGTATTGATATGAACCTCGCTTTGGGCAAAACGTATCACCTCACGGGACAATACGCCGGGAGTTTCCATCCGGGTGAGGATAGTGATAACTTTGCGTGGACGGTTGATTTCGCACAGCGCAACTATCTCTGGAGCAGCGACATTGGGTTTGAACGGGTCGCGCCGAACTTTGAAATTAATCAGACAGGGTTTCTCCGAAAGGAACGCAATCGTGGTTGGCAACGCGTCTCTATGCGAAGTTCCTATTCCCCACACTGGGGAAAGCACCAATTTTTTTCGGGTCTAATCGCTCGTCTCTCTCAAAGTCTCTATACACCCGCGTATTTTGCGGAATGGAGAGAACGGAATCCGGAGTTGTCCCTATCGCCGGAATTTGATGAAGATCTGTTCAAATGGAGTGCTGGTGCGAATATTGGGATGGATTTCAGGGAAATTCTCTTGGATGACATCACGGTGTACTATGACCGAAGTCGGGAAGTTGAACTCACAGAGGTATTTACGGCGGACAGATACGGGTTTGAGATGGATACCGATTCCACAAAACCGGTTGCTATCGGTATCGGTGTAGATTTCGCTGACTATTTTAACTTTAGACGACAACAAGCGGGCAAACAGCGGAGCCTCCTGCTGGAGTCCACTATCCGGCCACGGAGCAATTTGTCCATAGAATTGGACAGCGGCTACGCCCAGAGTTTTAATTTGGAAGGGGCAATTGACGGTCGGTTTTTCGTCAGTTCATTGCGGACGACTTACCTCTTCACGCGAGAATCGTTTCTCCGGCTGTTCACGCAAGCCAATAGGGAACGCTCCGTTTCTATGGAAATTCATCAGACGTATCTGCTAAGTCTTCTCTTTGGGTGGGAATATAGTCCAAAAAGTCACCTTTTCGTTGCATATAACGAAACGTGGGGCGATGCAACTGTTGGAACAGCTCCCGCTCGCGAGTTACAACTGGAAAACCGTGTCATTGTCATCAAAGTGACGTATCTTTATAATCTATAGTGAAATGTTGGGTTTCACTGTTATTAAAGTGATTTCAATTTGCAATCAGGTGATGGCTGAAAAAATTGTAATAAAAAGAATAGAGGTGTGATATAATAGGGTCATGAAAGATTTTTTACTGCTATTCTTCAACGTCTTACTAACGGTCATCGGACAGATTCTGTTTAAGCACGGCATGAATACAATCGGTCGTATCAATAGCCTCCGAGACGCTACGGGTAAATTGGTCCAAGCATTCCTGAACCCTTATATCCTCAGTGGCATTGCGATATACGGCTTCACAACGCTCGTCTGGTTGATTATCCTGTCGCGTGTTAAACTCAGCGTTGCGTATCCGATGTTAAGTTCTGGGTATGTTCTGTCAATCCTGTTTTCCTGGATGTTGTTCAAGGAATCTGTCCCTAAAATTCGTATCATAGGGGCTCTGATCATCTGTATTGGGGTCTACCTTGTGGCGCAAGGAGAATCTTAATCAATGGTAGACCCAGCAAATACGCGTGTCGCCGCCAGCAATTTTGGGGGCAGGGAAGAGAAACCGCCTGCCCGTTCATTTGTTGCGATGGTCCTCTCCGCAATGCTTCCAGGACTCGGTCAACTCTATTTAGGGCAATTTCCGAAGGCGATTGTCCTGTTTGCCATTTTCGCTTCTGCAATCGGTATTTTCTATCTCAATTCACTGCCCGTTACAGGATGGGATGATTTAAGGCGGTTCAAACCCGCAACCCAGGAGAACCCCTCAACAGACGGAACTGAAAGCTCGGAAGCACAAGAGCCGTATTCAATTCACATCTGGACGTTCGATGATGGCGAAAAGTTGATGTACCGACCTTCGTGGAAGTTGAAAATCAGTGCGTCTGTCCAAGGAATTTTATGTTGGCTCTACGCAGTCGGCGATGGATGGAGAGGCAGGCGTAGATTTTAAATGTGCCTTGCGGATAAGTATCAGTTATCTGTATCTTGGTGTTCTTTGTGTTCGAGTCGCCTGCGTGTTTTTGCTTGGGTGTTTTTGCGTATTGTTGCAGGCTTGGGTTTTGATGCCATGCCATACATATCCTTATTTCAGAAGTCTATGGTTAAAATAATCGTTCAGTGTAGTGTCCTTTTTGTTGTCTTGATGATGGGGTGCCAAGATGATACAGCGGTTCTTAAAAAGAGTGAAGAACTTCTGAACGCTGGAACCCCACAAGCGGCAGTAACAGAACTCGAGGCTTTTATCGAAACAGCCCCAGAGGACCCGAAGGCACGGATGTTATTGGGAAAAGCCTACAATGACTTAGGGCGCTACAACGATGCGGTTACCGAGCTACAGAAGGCTTCACAACTGTATGCCGCACAACCCGAAGAACGGACCGCAGCACGACTTGAATTGGCACGGACCTATTTAAAATTCGGTGATAGAGGTTCCGCTTTTCGGGTGCTACGCCTCGTTCAGCGGAGTACACTGGATCCTGAGGTCCTGCGCCAGATCATTGAACTCGTGGGAGACACGTATCATACAAAGCGGTTGACCCGTGGCGATTCGGATAACTATTCACCCACCTTCTCACCCGATGGCACACAAATCGCCTTTGCCTCCTTTCGACTCGACAACGGCGAAATCTATTTAATGGACTTAAATGGGCGTATCCAACGGCGTGTAACCTTCACAACAGATTTCAACGATAGTTCACCCGCATTCCTCAAGACCCCAAACTATCTGTTTTATAGCTCCGAACCGAAATCATCTCGCGAAGTTAAAGTTGTCATCCAAAGCAGCGGCTCCACGCCGATCTACGCCGGGTTCCATATAACACATATTCATAGCAAAATAACGCGAACCGTTTTACCTGTAAGCTTCGGTGCCCGCGTGCCTCGGACATCGCCTGCTGGCGATCAGGTTGTTTATGAATCCAACGTAGATGGAAATCTCGAATTATATCTCCTGGATTTGGCAGGACTCGATCTCGCACAACTCACACCAGAAGACATTCAGCCGAGACGTATCACCTTTAATGAAACCGATGACGGCAGTCCCGCGTTCTTTCCGGACGGAAAGCGGATTATATTTGTCTCCTCTCGAAACGAAAAAAACCAACTTTACACCATAGATATTGACGGAAAAAACGAGAAACATTTCAACCCGAATCGTTACGGTTGTTACAATCCCACGGTGTCGCCTGACGGAAAAACGATTGCGTATGTGTCTGCCAGAGAAGGCGACTGGGAGATCTATCTCATTGATGCAGATGGTAAAAATGAACGGCGGATTACCAGCGACATCGGCAGGTCTATTCAACCCGCCTTTTCGCCGGATGGACGCTATCTCGCGTATGTTTCCGATAGGAGTGATACGTTCCACATCTATCTGATGTCTCTCGACAAACCTGTCACGCGTCAGGATTTAGCCAAACGTCTTTTTAACTATTAAATCTGGGTATCGTTCCACTTCGTTTCACGATGACTTTTGGTGAAAGATGAAAGGGGGTCTGCAAACTCACAAATCACAGACCCCGTCACTTATCCACAAGGAAAAATAAAAATGATTCGAGTAACTAAGCCAGAAGGTTTCGGCAACATCCAATTGGAAGAGGTGCCGATGCCGGAAATCAATGCGCAACAGGTTCGAGTACAGACGGACACGACCTTAATCAGCCGAGGCTCCGAATTGTTTCGGCGGTATATCCGAGAAGATGCAGTTTCACCCGCAATTATGGGGTACTCACTCACAGGCGTTGTGGAGGCAGTTGGCGCAGAGGTAGAAGATTATCAGGTCGGTCAACGCGTCATGGTGGTGGCACCACACGCGGAATATGTCGTCGCTGAACCGAACGCAACGGAGGGACGCATCGTCCCGCTTCTTGACGGCGTGAGTTTTGAGGAAGGGACTTTTCTACCGCTTGCAACCAGTGCTATCGCTTGGTCAGATTCGTCCGGCGTTAAAGCCGAAGATACCATCGTTATTCTCGGACAAGGCTTGGTCGGAAGCCTTATGATGCAGGTGTTACAAGGCTACAATCCGGCGCGAATTATAACCGTGGATGCGTTGCCACTCCGATGTGAATTGTCGGCGAAACTTGGTGCCAATACCGTCATAAACGTTGAGGACGTAGATCCGGTGGAAGCAGTTCTGGGGCTCACGGGTGGCAAAGGCGCTGATCTGGTGATCGATTGTGTCGGTGGATATGCCGGGGTCAAATCCTTCGAGCAGGCGCAAGATATGACACGTCGGTTCGGGATTATCCAGCTCATCGCACTCTACCAACAGGCACCCTTACCCTTACATTCCTCAAAGATGATGAGCAAACGTCTCGTGGCAGGTATCTTAACCGACGAACCTCGCTCTCAGATTGCAGCACGCGCCTTGCAAAAGATACAGAACAAGGAGATTCACGCATCTGAGATGATCACCCATCGTTTCCATTATACCGAAGCGAAAGATGCGTTTGACCTGCTCTGGAATACTCCCGGTGATGCACTCGGAGTCCTGATAAAATGGCAGTAGATTCCTTTCCACGAGAAGTTAACTTCCGAGCGGAACTGCGTGGGATACCCCTTACCTTTTCCGCAACGTGGGGGCTTTTCTCACCAAAAGCGATTGATGCAGGAACACACCTGTTGATTGAGCATCTGGACGTTCAGGAAGGCGACACCTGTCTCGACCTCGGGTGTGGATATGGTGCCATCGGTATCACACTCGCGAAATGTGCACAAACGGCAACCGTCTATATGGTGGATAAGGATTTCGTAGCCGTTGACTATGCCCGTAAAAACGCAAAACAGAATCAACTCCAGAATTGTCACGTCCTGCTGAGCAACGGTTTTAGCCATCTCCCCGATATTCAATTCGATCTCATTGCCTCTAATCTACCTGCCAATGTCGGTAAGGAACTCCTACAAATTTTTCTGACCGACGCGAAGCGGCATCTCAAACCGAATGGGCGACTTTATGTTGTTACCATTTCAGGCCTTCGACCATTCATCAAGCGTAACTTTCTGAATATATTTGGAAACTATGACAAGGTCAAACAACGCCACACCCATACCGTTGCTATGGCAACTCGTGTATGACCGTATTGCTGCCGCTGCGGACTTGACATAAGCCCACCTATCAGGTATAATTAATATCATCAATCAAACACGCTACAGAAACGACATAACAGGTGATAGTTGTGTTGTTTGGCATATTTCGTGAGGAGTCGTAGTTTATTATGATATTATTAAAGCCTTTGAAGTTTTATCATCTGCGCTGCCTGATGTTTGTATGCCAGGCAGCGATACTTCTTAATATTGGCTTGCAAGCAGCGACACCGGCGGACACCACAGGCGAAAAACAAGATACATTCCAGAACAACCTTTGGGAATCCCAGAGGGGTGACATGTCTATAGAACATTGGTACAACCTTACCCTGATGAACACCAAAATCGGTTACATGCACACGTCTATTGAAGGAACTGAACATCAAGGCGAACAGCTCGCTCGGAACAAAACCGATATAGTTATGAACTTTAAGGCACTCGGGACCGACATAACGGTTGAAATTACGCGCGTTGAATACACGGGTCCTGACTTAATGCCGCGTCATTTTCTTCTGACCTCTAATGAATCTGGTTTAAAGCAGATCGAAGGACGGATTGTGGATGGAATCGCCCACGTTAAAACAACACTCAATGGTGAAACCACTACGTCAGAAATTCCAGTGCCACCGGGCACCATTTCTGAGCATACAGGCGTGGCATCACTGTTAACCCAGGAGGGGCTTAAAACGGGCGATAAACGGACCTTTCATACATTTATTTTCGATCTCCTGAAGCCTGTGAAAACGGACATTGAGGTTTTAAGGGAAGAGACTTTAACCTATCAATCGAGGGAAAAGCAGGTCTACGTTCTGAAGCAAACGTTGGATGTGATGAACGGCATTACTGCGAAACTGTGGATTGATACCGACGGCGTAACCTATCGGACAGAGGTGCCGTTGATGGGGCTTTCCATGGTAACGGAAAAGACCGACAAAGAAACTGCTCTTGTGGGTATCGAAGAAGTTGATGTCATCTTAAAAACGCGGATCCTTCCCGCTGGCAAGCTACCGATCCCAAAAGCAAGACACCTTGAGGCAGCAGTGAAACTCCCAACAGGGAACGTCACTGAAGTTGTTATGTCTACGCCTCGACAGAAACTTGAGGCGGATTATAGTGGAATCGGAGTTACAAACCCCTCCTACAAACTTTCCATTCAGGTTCCATCAATTGTCGCTGAAGAGTGTCCGAATCTCCCGGTTCAGAACGGGGAAGGTGAATTCCTTGCCGCGAGTGCCTATATTCAAGCCGATCACCCCGATATTCAGGCAAAGACTGAAGAGATTTTGGAGAACGAGGTCAATTCATGGCGTGCCGCGGAAAAATTATGTCGGTGGGTTTATGCCGCTATTAACGACAAAAAGATGAGCGGAGGCTTTGATTCGTCATTAACAGTGCTACAATCACGCGCTGGGGATTGCACGGAACATACAGTGTTATTTATCGCGCTGGCGCGTGCCGCTGGCATTCCCGCACGTATCTGCTCCGGTATCGTATTCGCGAAGGATGCCTTCTATTACCATTTCTGGCCCGAAGTCTATGTCGGTAAATGGGTACAAATGGATCCAACATTGGATCAGGTTATCGCTGATGCGAACCACATTCAACTCGGTGGAAGCACCTTGGAGACGGACAATCTTATGGAATACGCAGTAGATGTGCTCCAGACGCTCAACCAACTTGAAATTACGATTTTTTAAATTTACCTTTCAAAAATTGCGCAAATTCCCAGAGCCAGTCACGATTTAATCGGAAAACCGCAAGGACAACGGACGTAGCGGCCCAGGAGGCCATAATTAAAAATTGGCATTTCTCAACCCATTTTTCCTCTTTGGACTCCTTGCTGCTGGTATCCCCTTAGTCATTCACCTCTGGAACCGTCGTCGTGTTGTGACAATCGACTTTAGCAGTCTGATATTCATCACCGCTGCACACCGCGAAAATGCCCGCCGATTCCAGCTCCGTCAGTTTCTCATTTTACTCCTGAGAATGGCAATTATCGCGCTCATCGCACTCGCCTTGGCACGTCCGTTCTTGACACTCGGACTCCCGGTCGCGTCTGTGCGGGCAAAGACGGATGTCGTTGTCGTTTTAGATAACTCTTACAGTATGGCGTATCAAGACATCAATGGCGTCAGATTCGACAAAGCGAAAACGCTGGCGACTGACATCATTGACACTTTGCGCCATGGCGATAGAGCCGCCCTCATATTAATGTCAGACATCCCGACACCTGTTTTTCGGCAACTCACACCCGACATTGAGAGTGTCACCGAAGCGATTAACGATACAGAAACTTCCTATCGCACTACGAATGTGCAGCCCAGCCTTGAACTCGCCCACGAAATCCTTGCTGAATCAGAGCAACTGAACAAAGAAATCTATTTGGTCTCGGACTTCGCTCGAAACGGATGGGAGAACTGGAATAGACTTCCGAATCGATCGGGCGCACGTATTTCTCTGATTCCAGTGGCAGAGGGTGAGGCACATAACATAAGTATTAAAGAAATTCGTCCGTCCAATCAACTAATAGGCGTAGATTTACCATTTCAATTGAACGTGACGACTGTGAACCATTCGGTAGCACCTTTGAACGAAAATATACTCACACTTTTTATTGGAGGCGAGAAACAAAAAACCATGAGCCTTTCTGCGGCAGCGAACGAATCGCTGAACACCGCGCTAACATACAACTTTTCGACGCCCGGCACGCATATCGGTTACCTCACACTCACGGATGATCGCCTTAATATCGACAACCATCGTTATTTCGCCTGGGATGCCCTCGGTGAAGTCCGCGTACTCTGTGTAGGCGAACAAACGGAATATCTAACGTTGGCATTAAATCCACATATTTATAGGGGGCAGCTGTCGGTTGAACCAGAGTCCTCTTTAACTGGTAATTATTCTAATACATTGTCCCGCAAGTCTATGGAGGCGCGCGCGATTCTACCAACGCAATGCACACCCGGTGAATTTGAAACCTTTCCCTTGGAAGACTATGATGTTATTGTCCTTGCGGACGTAAAGACCCTGTCGCTTCAAATGAGTGTACAACTTCAAGAATTCATCCGCCAAGGCAAAAGTATCATTGCCTTCGTGAGTGCTCACAGCGACCCCACAAGTTACAATCAATCTCAGAATGCTTGGTTACCTGCCCGACTTGGGAATCCGCTAACCTGGGTCCCACCCGAACGAGTGCAGGCATACCGAGAAACACATCCTATTTTCGACATCTTTCCAAGCGAAGGATTCTCTATGCAATACGCCCCGCAGTTTTACAACGGCATAGCACTGCAGCCGGCGTCGGAATCTAACGTTATCGCACGTTTCGGAGATGATACACCCTTTCTCATTGAACGAAGTCAAGGAACAAGTGCCGTGCTCCTCTATAACTGTGGTTTACTCGCGCAACAGGCGACCACGTCTATGAAATCGGGGTTAGAAGCGTCACTTACGCCTAACGATCTGTTTGTTAATCCGTATTTCCTTCCGATACTTCAACAAAGTGTACTTTACGCCGCAATAGCCAGCAATAATATTTTAACATGGGGCGGGCATGTCGGGGATACCTATACAGCACACTACCCGAGGGGCGCAGGTGGGAAGGCGATTATCAGTTACCAGTTATCAATTACCGATCACGAGCCGGAACCTTCGTTAAATGAAAACCGCTTCACCGAAGACCAAGGACCGAAGACGGAGAACCCTTCCACAGTCGTTCCGATTGCCGAAGATGGCACACTACGCTTTCAAGACACGGAACGTCCGGGTATCTATCAGGTCGAGGTGCGAACACAGGACAGAATCCGACGCGACTTTTTTGCTGTTAATGTGGATACGACTGAAGCTGACTTAACGGAGATTCCACTATCACAGGTGGCGGCACGGATTGGTGCGAAAACAACAGCAGATCCGGAAATCGGGGAAACACCGGAGGCGGCTGATGCCTACAACGTTAAGCGACACGGTAGGGAGATTTGGGGGGAATTGCTTATTTTCGTCATCTGTCTTATGTTGCTTGAAAGTTTTCTCTCGAATCGTGAAAGGGCACTGACCGTAGGTGAATCATAATGGCAGGTTTTTTATATGTCACGCGCCTGTTGGGGACTGTGTACTTAATCGTTTTGCTGGGTATCAGCAAGATAGCCGTCGGCGGTCAGGCTGTTGGTCAGCCAACCTTCATTGATGAAACTAATATTGTACGGAGCCTCGTCATTGATGGAAACGAATCGTTCTCTGAACAACAAATCCGCGCACTAATGCAGACGGATGTGTGGAGTACTTATGATGAATCCGTTCTGAAATCCGACCTTGCAGCGATTACGCGCTTTTATCGGGAAAACGGGTACCGTTTCGCACGTGTGGATGAAGCGCAACTCTCTGTGAAGAAATTCGCGGACGGGGTTTATCTCGGCATTGAAATTGATGAAGGGCGTGTCGGCAACATCATCGTAACTGGCAATATACAGACGAAAGAGGACGTTGTCCGTCGAGAACTCCTGTTTATGCCAGGGGATATCTACACAGAAGCGGATAGAGAGGAAAGCGAACAGATCCTCCGCCGCAAGACTTATATTGGTGCTGCTAAAGTTGACGCACAGTGGGATGAGCTGTCCAAATCCGTTACGATTCGCGCCACTATTAGGGAACTCTTGTCCTTTCCATTTGGAGGGGATCTGAACCTAAATAACCAAAAGCGGTATTGGCTCCTACAGTTTCGAGATCCGAACATGTTTGGATCGGGGCAAGGCACGCTGTGGCGTTACGAAAGGATTAGCGAAGTCGGTGAAAAGACGCGGAGCCTCGTGAGAGGGCGGTATAATAACCCGCGCCTCTTCAATTCGCACTGGAACTTTGATGGTGAATATATCCAGAAACGGGAAGGCGATTCTTTGGTTGTGCTGTTAGAACGTCCTCAATATACGCTGAAAAGCCGATGGAGTGCAAGTGTGCGTTTTTCTGAATCGGTGAATCCGATATATTGGTATGAAAACGCGAAGAAAACCGATACGTTTGAACAAAATTTACAGGGAACCTTTGCAAACGTCCGACGATATTTCGGAGACAGACAGCAACAGAATTATATAGGGTTATGGACGGCTTCACGACGTTCAAAATACGTGCTGCTTGAAAAATCAAGCGGATCCACTGCAATGTTAGAGAACCGAGACATAAAACGGATCGGATTCACCTTAGGGAGACAGCGTATTGCGTATCACAAAACCCGATTTCTCCGACGAATGGGGCAAGAGGAAAATTTTCTTATCGGCTCTCAATACGCGCTTTCGCTGGGATATGCTTCACCTGTATATGCCTCTGACCGCGCAGAATCTTACGCCGAACTGGCTTTGGCATCCGGATGGATGAACGGAAGTAAGCTCTTTAACTTGACAACATTGGCATTTAGCACGAACTTTACGAGCCGGATTGAACGTTCCGTACTCCAAACACAAACGGCTTGGTTTTATACAGATGTATTCGACACAGGTGATATCTATACACTTGAAGCCGGTTTTAGAGAAAACGGCCTCTTCGATTTTCATCAGACGTTTGTCATGCAGTTTAAAACGGAAATGCAGTTTGGATGGAGTGGACGCAGTCAGGTGCTTTTGGGGGCGTTCGATGGGCTACGCGGCTACGCCTATCGGCAGTTTAGTGGTGAAAAGATGATGCTGCTGAGTCTTGAAAGCCGAACGATATTCGGTGGAACCGTTTTCCGAAAAATAGACGAAGGACTGGCAGCGGTTGCAACATCTGTGGCGCGTCCGTTTAGCGACAGACGCGTGCATCTCGGCGTTATATTGAGTGGCGTTGTCTTTGCAGATATTGGATATATTTGGAACGGCACACGCACCTTCAATTTACTAAGACCGAAACGAAGCGTTGGGTTTGGACTGCGTGGAAGCCTTTCTCAGTTTAGTGGGACAGGTATCCTTCGGGTAGAGTTCGCCTTCCCACTTGATCCACCCTTTACCCTGTCGTTGAAACCTCGAATTTTCTATGGTCAAGAGCGAACCTTTTAATTTATGTACCTCTTCCCAACGCCATCAAAAACGCAGCCTGCAACACCGGCGCAGGCGACCCTACGGAAAAGCACGTGAAACAATCAACTCACTTAACCGAACCGCAAGGTATAATTAAAAACGAAAATATTACATGGCGTGCCATTCTGTTAGGGGTGTTATCGCTTCCACTCAATATCTACCTCGTTGTTCAAACGGAAACGGTGTGGACAACACAATATCCCACCACGATGGCGATTTTCTTCAACGCCGTCTTTACCCTCTTCCTTCTTGCAATATTCAACCTATTCTTAACACGCCATCTCCCGAAATGGCAGCTCACACAAGCAGAAATGCTAACAGTGTATCTCATGGTAACGCTCGCATGCGTCGTCTGCGGGCACGACCTTTTGCAGGCAACAATGTGTGTTTTAGGGCATGCAGCGTGGTTCGCGACACCAGAGAACGAATGGCAAACGCTCTTTTTCCGCTACATCCCGGATTGGATTGCTGTCATGAATCGGCGTGCCTTAACAGGCTACTATGAAGGCACGTCAAATCTATTCGAGGTAGAACATATTCAAGCATGGCTCACGCCAGTGTTGGCGTGGCTTGTATTCTTCTCTGCCCTGGCATTCTCTATGATGATGCTCAGTGTCATCCTCCGTAAACAGTGGATCGAACACGAAAAGCTGAGTTACCCGATCATCCTACTCCCTTATGAAATGACGAAAGATGCCGGTTTCTACCGAAACCGACTCCTCTGGGTAGGGTTCGCTATCGGATGCGGGATCGATTTGCTCAATGGCATTAGTTTTCTCTATCCCTATGTCCCGAGCATCCCCATCCGTCACGATATAGGACTCTTGTTCACAGAAAAACCACTGAGTGCTATCGGTTCAACGCCTATTCATCTAAACCCTTATGCGATCGGCATCGGTTTCTTAATGCCCCTGGATTTGTCGCTCTCTTGCTGGCTGTTCTATCTCTTTTGGAAGGCACAACTTGTCTTTGGGGCAATGACAGGGATGAATCAGACACCGGGTTATCCGCACATTGATATGCAGTCGACGGGCGCGTATTTTGGGCTCTGTTTCTTTGCGCTTTGGATAACACACAAGCACCTCTGGCAGGTTGTCCGCAATATCTTAGGTTTGAAAACGAATTTGGATACAACAAATGAACCGATGGGATACCGGAGCGCGTTTGTTGGATTCCTGCTCGGTATTGCAGTTGTGTTTGGATTTTGCCTGAAGGCGGGGATGTCGTGGTGGGGCGTGCTTGGCTTCTTCAGCATACAATTCATACTTGTTTTAGCGTTCACTCGGATGCGTGCCGAACTTGGAACACCAACGATGGATTTCTATCGTGCCGGTCCTGGACTCTTCCTGACTTCGCTTGTGGGTTCCAGAAAAATTGGTGCCCCAACGCTAACGGGGTTCGCTTTCCTCTACGGATTTACCCGAAACTACCGCTCACAACCGATGCCGAATCAATTGGAAGGCTTTAAACTCGCTGACAGAGGTGGGATCAACGCGCGTCAGATTCTCTGGGTGATGTGGGGTGCCACGGTGATTGGGCTGGTGATTGGGTTCGTTGCGTTCCTTCATGCGGGTTACTTGCATGGGAATCTCGGAACATGGCGCGGACAGGAGGCTTTCAGTGATCTACAACGCTGGTTAACGCTCCCGAACGACACGGACTGGGGACGCATGGGATTTTTTGGTTTCGGTATCACTTTGACGCTCACGACGCTCTTTATGCGCCTGCGCTTTATTTGGTGGCAGCTCCATCCACTCGCCTATCCGCTCGCGGGCAATTGGAATTTCGGTAGACTTTGGTTTCCTGTATTCGTGGCGTGGGTGCTAAAATCTATACTGATTCGCCACGGTGGGATCGGGGCGTATCGCCGAACACTCCCCCTGTTTTTAGGGACAATGCTCGGCGAATTCGTGATGGGGAGTCTATGGGCAATTTTAGGATTGTTTCTCGGACAACGGATGTATTCGTTCAAACACTGGTGATACTCTACCGTTTAATCTGATGCCTTTTGCAAGTGGATGTTCCCACCAGAGGTGTGCAATTTCAGTAAGGGACCGCCACCATTGATGCTACCTTTCAATCTATTTCTGGGAACCTTCCCTTGGATAAGCGATGCCACCGCAAAATCCGTTGAGACGCGTCCGCCGCTGGTTTCGGCATCTACGTTAATCGCGATATCTGGGATCAGCGTGACAGTTATCCCACCGCCCGATGTGCGTAAATTACACGCATCTTGGAGTTGTGTTTTCGTAACGGCATGGATGGAGCCTCCCGAAGTTTTGGCATTTACATCGCCACCGATGCTCTGTAGCCTGATGCTACCACCAGAGGTCTGCACATCTGCCCCTCCGCTACACCTCGCAACCCTGATGCTGCCGCCAGATGTTTTGCCCCAAATAGAACCCTGAATCGCACCGAAGCGGAGGCTACCCCCAGAAGTTTGTGCCTGGACATCACCGGCGACATCAACGACTTCAATACTGCCGCCAGATGTTTTCAGATCGACTCGACTGCCACACGATGTAAGTTCAATGCTACCACCGGATGTCCGCCCCCAGACCGTTCCTGTAATGTTCCCGAAACGTAAACTCCCTCCCGAGGTATGGGCGCGAACTGTACCGTCCAGATCGCCGCCTTTGATACTACCGCCTTGGGTTTCCAAATCAACGTTATAGGCTTTGGGGACCGTCACGTGGAAACGAATTTTCAAGCGATTCAGTATTTTGCGCCAACGTTCTCGTCCCTGTTTGAACCTACCCTCAATATGGACATCGGTATCCTCGGGCGAGAATGCGACCTCAAAATCGGCAAGTGCTTCTTTCGCTGATCGGTTCAACGACTTTGCTGCTTTTGTGACGACAATCTCAACGTGATTCTGGTCAGCGGTTTCCACTTCAATTGCCCCGAACTCCGACACAATGGTTAAATTTCCACCGGCCTTGACGCTATATGTCCTTTCAATCTTTTCCAAAATCGATTCCTCCGCCATTAGAGGCATGGATTGGCAACCAACACTATAGAATAGAAGTAATGTTGAGAAAAAAATGGGTAACCGAATAAACGCTTTCATCATTTTGGTTATCACCTAAGTAGTTATCGGTATGAAATCTGTTCCAGAAATTTTCATACCGATAACCATGGCTCCATCTCCTATTCTAAAGTTCTTTGTTCTGGTCAAGCTGTTGTGTCCGGATCTCTTGGAGGATCTCCACAACAGTCTCCATTTGCCCTTCAAGTTTGGCAATACGCTGTTCGACAGCTGGCGCATCCTCATCATCGTCCGAGACGATCTCAACGGTTTCAGGGGCATCAGCATCATTTTCTTGTGTTTGTCCGCTCCAAACATCTTTGAGGAAGGAAGGCATTGATTGCCGCACAACTTCCCTGACATCTTTCAACTCATCGCCAATCGTTTTCTTGATTTGCGTGAAGTCAACAAAGTCATCAGTGCAGCTTTCTTTAACGTAGGCAGCGACTTGGTGACAAGCGAAGCAAATATCGCCAAAAGATGCATCATGGTCTTCCAAAGGCTCAAACAGATCTTCAGGCACTGCACCGAGGTCGGTCAGGAGCTCAAGGGCATTGTTAAATTGCCGGGCGCATCGCTCCTCACTTCCTGAAAATTGGTCTGTAATCGCTGAGGTTTCTATGATGCGTGCAGTCATTTCCAATAGCCTCAGAATCTGGCGAATCTCCTTCTGCCGCCGGATTTCCTTCTGGGCTTCACGTTCGTTAGACATGATTTTCTCCTCTTTCTATGGATTTGCCTATATAGAGTCCCTTAAGATTGAAAAGGATAGTAAAAAAATCAAAATAGTTTTCAGCAGTCAGTCGGATTTTTTGTATGGGGTTTAAAAAAATAAATCGGTAATAGACGGGAAACCCTAAAGGGGCTCCCTACTACAAACGGGCTGGTTCGTAGTCGTGCGATTTATCGCACGTTCAGAAATTACCGAATTAATAAATTAATCTTCATTATAGTGGATCCGAAAAATAAATGGACCTTCCCACCTTTCCCGGTAGGTGTGGTTTCCCAACCGCACCGGTGCAGAGTGTCCAATTAATTCTAAACTTTACTATAAAAAAATCTGTTCAGTTTTCAGTTAAGAGGTTTTCCTTTAAAAGAAGCCTCTTTTAACTGACGACTGTTGACTACGATGTTTCTGACTTTAATTCGTTGACGTTCCGGCGGATTTTAATCGCCGCCTTAACAATATCCTCGATGTCCTCTTCACTCGCCATTAACACGTTTTGACTCAAGGAGAAACCCGTTTGACATATCTTTTCAGTTTCAGGACAATGTGTATCGTCATAATTGAGGTTTTGACCGAAAAGATTAGAGGCGAGAAATGCTTCGCGATACATCGGGGTCGTATACCAATGTCCCAGCGGTATCCCTTCCGCCCGCATGGCGCGGAGAAACGTCTCACGCGAGATGCCTTCAAACTCCTCAGAATCAAAGATCGCCTTATAGCCGTGGCATCCGCCACGGGTTGCACGCGGGTCGAGCGGTGTGATTTTAATGCCTGGAATCTCGCCAAGCCATCCATCTAACCATCGCATGTTTTGGTGCCGATGGTTGGTTTCCGCTTCAAGCCGAGTCAAGCGGGACAGGAGTAATCCAGCCTGCCACTCCGTCATTCGGAAGTTTCCACCAAAAGGTTCCGCCTCTCCGAACTCAGCATCGGGTAGCGTGCGCCCACAATTATGCAATGCCCACGCACGTTCGTAGAGTTCTCGATCGTTCATAAGGACGATACCGCCCTCGCCAGCACAAAGGTTTTTAGATGACTGGAAACTGAAGCATCCGAAATGCCCCCAGCTGCCGACCCCGCGCCCGCGCCATTCCGCGCCGTGTGCCTGCGCGCAATCCTCGACAATCCCCAAGTTATGCCGATTCGCAATGTCGATAAGCGTGTCCATATCTGCAGGATAGCCGGCAATATGAACCGGCAAAATTGCCTTCGTCTTGTCGGTTATAGCGTCTTCAACCTTTGAAGGATCCAACAAAAAACTGTCTGGGGCAGTATCTACAAAGACGGGCGCGGCGTGTGTCATCAAAATAGCAACGACCGTCGCTTGAAAGGTATACGGGGTCGTAATGACTTCATCACCCGGACAAATACCAGCGGCTTTTAGGGCGATATAGAGTGCTGAAGTGCCGCTATTGACGCAAACACCATAGTTCGCACCTTGAAATTCTGCGAACTGTTGTGCGAATTCGGGAACCTTGGGTCCCCCAACCCCCCATTGACCACTCTTGTAGATAGTTTCAAACGCTTCAAGGTCGGCTGGATCAAACGTAGGCCACGCAGGGAATCCAGCGGTTCGGACAGGTTCGCCTCCGTTTATTGCTAATGTTGCCATCTCTCTATCCCCCTTTAATTCCTAAGATAATTTTGCTATATAATCCTGTAAATCTGGAAATCCTTCTTTACGAATTACCTCCCGCAGGCGACGTTCCACGTGTCCAGACTCAACTTCAGCGATCAATGCCTTTAGGACCTCCAGTGCTTTTCTTTCCAATGCAGCGTCAATCGCGCCCTCCTGCACTGCCTCTTCAAACTCATCTTCGTCCTGAATTTCGTAGGTACCATCGGGGTTTATCCAAAGATCCAGGAACAGATCCGTTATTTCAAAGCGATTCAGTTTCCCATTTGCATCCACGCTTCGCTTAACCGGTTTCAGAACATCACAGTAATAGCCGGTCCATGCGTTCTCAAGGTTATAGACCTTGCCGACATCATACCACGACCCTGTAAACACAAACCAGACTGCGGCAAAGTTGTCCGCCAAAACCGTCTGACCCTTCTGAACTATCGGTGAAGAAGGCTTAACCCGTTGAGAGGTAACAATAACCGTATCGTCGAGGTAAAGTAATTCTTGTTGAAAATGATTGACTCGATTGGGGGGTCTTTTATAGGTAAGCGTTACTGTTTCCATTTTTTAATTTTACCTTGCGGTTCGCTCAGGGGGTGGGGTCCTGAAAGTTCCTCTCCGTATATCCGCTTTCCATTTCATTCCAAGCTACGCGCTCTTTAATTTTTCTCATGCATTGTCCCGCTTCTTCCAACAATTACACCTATGTCGAGCGACACGACGTGATTGCCTCACGGAAGGCTTTAATATGTGCCGGGGTTGTCCCACAACAGCCACCTATTAAGTACGCCCCTGCTTCAATAAGTGCCGGAACATAACTTGCCATATCCATTGGGGTCTGCGTATAGACGGTTTGGTGGTTCTCATCGAGTTTCGGCATGCCAGCATTAGGATACGCCATCATCCGTTTACCCGCAATTCCTGTTTCACTCAGTGCCGTGTGCAACTGCTGCGTTCCAGCAATCGCATAAGGCATCCCCGTATGTTCATCGCGTCTGGATTCAGCGCCGCAGTTCACACCGAGGATACTCACGGATGCTAAGAGTGAATCGCCTCCCGAAAATTCGTCGTTCATGAGGATATCGATCAGATCTGCTGGAGAGTTTCCCCAATCGGTTCGATAGATGATATTACCAGTGCGCCGTTCTTTCGTCCATTTGTAAGTCATGTTCACCGCGATCGGGATACCTGTCTCGCGCGCAACCTCTACAGCAATCGCGGCTTCTTTCGCCGAGAACATCGTTTCAAGGCAGAGAAAATCCACGCCTTCTTCTGCGAGGGTATGGATAACCAATTTATGCGCTTCTCTCGCATCAGCATTTGGAATGCCAAAAGTGGTATCTCCACTGTCGGCTTCAATGGCACCGGGTGAGGGACCCACAGAGCCTGCAATGTAGACATCTCTGTCACTCTGTGCGACCGCTGCTTTGGCGTGTTGAACGGCGAGGCGTGTGAGTCGTTTGGCATCGGATAGGTCTTGTCCTGCCATCTCTAAGTGGAGTGGAGATGCTACGAATGTGTTTGTACCAATCGCTTCAGCACCTGCCTTGATATAATCCGAGTGAATGTCAATAACAGCAGTCGGATGTAGGTCGTTGGCGAGCGCACTGTTGGTGAGTTCTATATCCCGTGCGAATAGCTGCGAACCGAATCCACCGTCATATAAAATCGGTTCCTCAGACTTCAAGCGTTCTTGAAAGTTTTTAATTTTACCTTGCGGAGGAACGACGAGCGTTAGGACTTTAACATGCGTTCCTTAAATCCGCCCTCCATTACATTACGGGCTAACTGTTTAATTTTATTTTTTCTGCTATAACCGTAGACGGCAGCCTGCAACATCGGCGCAGGCGGATATAAGAAAAGACCTTCAATGAACATAAGACTGTATTTAACGCCTTGCGAACAATTAAAAATACCTTAGAAGGTTACGGGCATAGGTTTGAATTGACACCCCTCCACGAATACATCAAAGAAATCGGGTGTTGTCTCTAATTCAATATGTTCAATATTGTCGACAAACGCTTCAATATCAGCACGCTTTTGATCAGAGAGGAGGACAGCCGTCGCGCCCGCCACCGCTGCGTTACCGATCTTAACGACATTCGCTGCTGGGACAGGGGCGAGAAATCCGATTTCGATAGCATCCTGTAGGTTAACGTAATTGGCAAAACCGCCCGCCAAAAAGAGTTTTGTAATGTCTGTTGGAACGCAGCCGAAGTGCCGCAGAACAATATATTGCCCACAGTAATTTGCTGCCTTTGCTTGCGCCAAATTGCTCGCATCCTCGCGTGAGAAGGTGATACCCTGTTCCGGCAAAAGGGACATGACGCGTTGTTTTCTATCTGCAAATACGCCTTTGGGACTCATCTGATTGTTCCGGCGCAGCTCAGCGAGGAGCGAAATCAACCCAGAGCCGCATAACCCTTGGGGTGGCTCGTTGTCAATTGTCTCACAATTGAACTGACCCTCGTTCCATTTCACAGACTCAATAGCACCCGGGTAAGCGGGCATTCCGTATTCAATGCCGCCGCCTTCAAATGCAGGACCCGCAGGACATGACGCAGCGACCATCCGTTCCGCATTTCCGACAACGACCTCTGTATTCGTCCCGACATCCACCAACATAATCACCTCATCCTGCCCAGGGATATCGATTGAGACTAAATCCGCCGCAACATCTGCCCCAACATGGCTCGCAATCAGCGGTAAACTGTAGACCATCGCTTTCGGATTCGCGCGGATACCCAAGCGGCGCACTTTTTCAGTAAGAGAGGTGGTTGAACGGATCCCGTCCCGATACGCATGCTCAATCAGAGATTTATACGGCTTTTGACCAATGCTCTGAACGTCCTGCTTAAAGAAGATATCGCGCATCGTTGTGTTGCCAGCAACCACGATCTCATAAATCTCCTGGCGGACGAAGTCGTGGCGTTCGCACATGTCCATGATTTCGCTGTTGAGGGCGGCAATCAACGAGCGTCGGAGTTCTCCCTGAAATTCACCGTCGTAGGAGATGCGGTTCATGATGTCGCTACCCCCGAAACGCTGCGGGTTTTCAAAGGAACTCACAGAAACCGTTTTCCCATTCTCTAAATCAACCAAATTCGCTACCACTGTCGTGGTGCCGATGTCCAAGGCGAGTCCGTAGAGATGTCCGCGGTAACGGTCGATAGGCTCGTCATTGTAATAGACGACCCCATCGCGATGGGTAACGCGTGGATCTAATTTGAACGCATCCTCCTCCGGCGTGACGGTGTGCGTCAAGATTCTTGGTGCGCGTCGAAGGGGTGTGAACTCAATTTCTTTGTCGATGTCAAGAACAACTGCTTGGCAGGCGAGACGGTAGTTATCTCGGAGGAAGGCTTCTGCCTCATTTGGCGGTTGAAGGCTGTCCATACCCCGTTTAATCTCAACGATACACTCGTGGCACTGTCCAGTTCGGAAACAGGAGGTAGGGACTTGAACGGTTAAATCGTCTGCGTAATCAAAAACGGTTTTCCCAGGCGTGAGTTGGTATGCCTGTCCGTCGCACGTAATTGTGCCGGTGCTGTGTGTGTCTGTAGGTTGGCCCGAAGGGTCAGTCTCCCACGCACTCCGATAATCTAACTTATCGTCTCCGACGCACAAAAGACCGGTCCCTTCATCGATTTTTCGCTGATTTCTACAGCCGAACTTCGCGGTGCACTGGTCAAAGCGATTTTTGTAGGGACACCGATACGTCGATTGTTCATCTGCATGGACAACCAGTTCTTCAAAAATTTGTGTAATTTTATTGAGTCGTTTCTCGTATTCGACTTTATCTATTTTTTTCATCCTACCACTCTTCGTCGGGTTCCTCAAGGAATTGTTTGGCGAGTGCGACACATGCCAGGGCGTCTTTGCCATACCCATCAGCCCCCATATCATCGGCAAAAGTCTGTGTAACTGGGGCACCCCCTACCATAATCTTGACTTCTTCCCGTAAGTCTTCGTCAATAAACGCATCAATTGTCTTCCCCATGTTCGGCATTGTTGTCGTTAGGAGTGCCGACATCCCGAGGATCGGGGCTGCATGTTCCTCAACAGCGTCAATGAACTCGTCCTCAGAGGTATCAACCCCTAAATCGTGGACCACGAAACCGGCACCCCGCAACATCATGATACACAGATTCTTACCAATATCGTGTAGGTCACCCTTGACGGTTCCCATAATCACCGTCCCGATCGGTTCAATACCGGAATCCGAAAGGATCGGTTCAATATGCGTCATACCTGCCTTCATTGCCCGAGCACACGCCAAGACTTCCGGCACAAAAATGAAGTTTTCACGGAACTTGATACCAACGATCCCCATCCCAGCGATGAGTCCGTCATCCATAATTTCTAACGCTTCTGTGCCTTCTTCGAGTGCCGCTTCCGTCAATTCATCGACGGTGTGATGATCCCCGTCAATCAGCGCAGCCGCGATGTCTTGCATAGCAGGGGTCGCTTGTGCGAACATCTCAATAGTGCGTGTTATCTCATCGGGTTCTTCCAGGAACTCTTCGATCTCTTCCCGGATAAATTCGTTTGCGATGTCATTAATAGATGCCACGATTTTTGAAGCCCTCCTCAAAAATACAATAATACCACACCACTGAAAAAATGACAAATGAATTTCATAGTATTGCGTAACCCAAGTTGCTGGGGACAAGATTTTCAGCACACAGATCCGTTTTTCATTAAAGGGATTGATTATCCGCGAAGGTGTTGTAGCGTAAACTGTTAGTTTGCGACCTCACAGAGACAATCTAACAGATTATGCTACAGGGATGGTATAGGTATCAATTGGGCCCGTAGGTTGGGTTGAGCGGAACCGAGAAAGACGATACTGACACCCGGAACGCATTCAATGCCTACACGGTCATATAGATCAGAGATATAGCGAAACCCAACGTCATACTGTCACATTTCGGAGAACTTCACAGGAAGAACGTTGGGTTTCACTCGATATCTTTCATAATGTCGAATATATGAAGCAAACTATTTTTCTTCCATCGTAAACATTCGTAGGTGATCCGTTCAATCCCAACGAATGCCACACGCGCATTCGACGTTGATTCCCTACGATAATGCTCCTTCTAAAATTGACCCCTATGGGGCGGCGCGATTGCACGTCGCCAATTGGCTGATAACCAGATTTTGCAGTCTCAAAACGGGTTTCGAGTAACGCTCCTAACAATTCGGCAACAAGTTCTTCAAAAGGTTCGCCTTTTTTGCGTCCTTTGTGTTGTTCGTCCAATGACTGGATGAGATTTTTTAGTTCTTGCCAACTCATCCTTTAGCTCAAGTACTATTTTCAGTTAGTATGACACTATATTTTTTAGAAGTTTTTCCACATCGGGATGGCTACGGCCAATTCGTTTCGTAATGCTTCGATCTCTTCGGATAGGAAAGAGAGCACGCGTTGCATTATCCGAGTGGTATTGTCTACTGGGCGCGCCTCAACTGCCTGCTCAAGTTCTCTCGCAATTGATAGGCTTCATTACATCACAGGTGGGAATTCTCGTCGTCGGGTACGAGGTGATGTTTTTTGATTCACATCAATTCCTTCAATTCACTCAGTTTGGTAACAACCTCTTCAAATCTCTGCTTCCAATTTTCATCTCGCAAGGCGGCATGCTTCTGCATCGACTCTATGAGTGGCTGTGCTGCTTCAGCGTCGTTAAGCTGCTGGTCCACCTCTGCCAACTTCACCTCTTCCTCGGACGTTAAACCTGTAGAGAATTTCTTATCAAGCAATTTATGATAAGCCTCAAGCAGGTCCGCGGGAAGCTCGTAATCAAAGGCGTTTTCATCTTTATCAGGATGCCATTTGCGATACTCATCCATCGGGACAATCGCTGCCACAGGCTTCCCATTGTGTTCAAGGACAAGGCTTTCATGAGCTTCCCAATTTGTCCGAAGCAAGTTCTCAATTTGAGGTGGAAGTTGTTCCAATGAAATCGTTTTGTTCATGCGGGTATCTCCTTTTGAAATAGCATCTTTAGTTTTTATTATACCATGTTTGTTCGGGTGCTTACCACGTCTTCTACGATGGCATCAGAAAATCGATATTCGGGAAGCGCGCTAACAATATCCACGGTCTCCAAACTTACCGTGATTACCTGTCCAATCAAACGAAGGATATACTCTGGATCTTCCTTACGGTTCGGATCGTTGACGATGCCGCTTCGTTTGTCTACCTTAACACGATACTGATCCACAACCCATTCCAACGCAGACCGATTCCCCAACCGATAATCAAATACTTCAGGCGGGATGTCCTCTAATGCCAGGAAATCGTTGTATCTCAACTGCGTTTTATCTTTGGAAAATCTCATCCGCTCCACAGACAAATCTACTTGCGTCCCTGGGGTTTCAATCGGATTGAGTTTATCGTATTCGGACTGTGATTCGTAGTTGATGTGGATATCTGCCAACCGCGCTCCTGCTTTCGCAAATCCCCAAAAGTCTTCAGCAAAAGGGATATGCGGTAAATCGCGCTTAAGGTTTTCCTTATATCGTTCGCGATAATCAGGATGATGGAGGAGTCCGTAAGTATAGTGGAAGATGTCCCACTTGGTGATAGGGTCATCTCGGTAACGCTTGCGGAATTGTGACAGTGCCCAATCGGTAATATTTTCTCGGCGATTTCCGCCATTTTCGTCGTAGGTGTAGAAGGGGAAACATTGAGAACCGCCTTGCGGTAAATTATCAGGAATTTGATTTGCCATTAGCGCGAACATTGGCCACTCTTGTCCAACCTTGATCCATATCACACGATTATCCAATTCGGTCTCAGGTGTTGGAAAGATGGATGGGAACAAGTAAGTCCGCTGGTTCATCAATTTGTCAAAGTAGAGATTGGATTTTGTAAATGGACGATAGAGAGAATTCCTTATTCGTTCCGGCGCAAAGGCGACTAATCTGCCTTTTGTTAGTTCCGATTTCAGTCGATCTGTCCATTTTATTTTTCTGTTATCGGTTGAAACAAATGTATCAACATTTTGTGTCTGTTCAACACGTCGTTCCCATTTAGAGGCTTCTGAGTTATAAAATTCTATCATCGCTTGCATATTTTTGGCGAGCGCGTCTTGGTTGAAGTTGCGGGCCCAAGCATCCCGATTCGTTTGGACACCGTTACTATAAACTCTAAACATTACCTCTTTTGATATTCCTGATTTTGCTTCTTTACTTCCGATAGGGACGAAGGTATCAAAATCAGCATGGAGTCCTCCAGTGAGCCACGTAAACCGTTTATCTGGTCTTAACTCCTGCCACTCCAGGTTCCCAACGTGCTGATTCTCGTCCAGAAACGCAAAGGTCCGTGTCTTATTCAAATCCGCAACCTCGTCGTTATAGCGGATTCGCGCAGGAAAACTCCCACCCTCCCGTTTTGATTTCACAAGGATATTGATGCTCACACCGACCTGAATGCCGAACACGTTAGCGTCCCCTGACTGTCCCTTTCGTACATTCCCTCCCAAGTTCAGAATATAGAGTGTGTCAAACTCTTCAGAAAGGTGTTTTCGCATGCCATCAAATGCTTGTCCGTCAATAAAACTGTTGTTCGTTACGAATGCGGTGATTCCCGCATCACCGAGTTTATCTATTGCCCATCGGAAGGCTTTGACATACGGATCATAAAGCGAATTTTTCAGTTGTGCACTGGAGTCAGCAACAAAAGTATCCCGTACCCGCGCATCAACGCCCACATGCGTCCGATTTTTGTTGTTATCGTTTTCATTCTTCTGCCCCGCATTGTAGGGTGGATTCCCGATAACAACGAACATCGGAATCTCTCGCTGCTCTTCAACCCGCAAGGTGTTATCCGGCGTAAAATAGGTGAACTCTCCAGTTTGGTGGGGCGCGTCCATCAGACCGAACGTATCAAACGTATCCACGAAGCAGATATGTGGGAAAGGTTCATAATTGCCGGTCCTCTCATAATAGGCGTGTTCAATGTTCAGGCTGGCGATGTAGTAAGGGAGCAGCATTACTTCGTTGCAGTGGAGCTCCTCACGGTATTTCTGCGGCAATCGCCGCCCCCGAATCTCCTGCATGAGTCGGACAATGAAGTTGCCAGTCCCGACAAAAGGATCGATGATGTGAACACCCATATTCGACAGCGAGCGTCCGAATTCGGTCACGAGAACGTGCTCAACGCTTTTCACCATGAAATCGACGATCGGCTGTGGCGTGTAGACGATACCATGTGTATCGGCAATATCGACAGAGAAGCCTTGAAAGAACTGCTCATAGACGGTATTTAGAAAAGCCTGTTTCTGTGAGAAATCGGTGATAGTGGCGGCGGTTTTCTCAATCGCAACGTAGAACGGATCCAGAGGACGGAGGAACTCGGAACGGCTCGGGGAACGACGGGTAAGGATCTGGATAACTTTCTCAATTTCTTGGGCGATGATGTTCCTGTTCGTAAAATCAGGATTGTCAAAGACGGTGCGGAAAATTCGCTCGGTGAGGAGATGTTGGATAAGCATTTCCTCAACCTGTGCCTCGGTAAGGTTCGGATCAACAGATGCTCGGCATTGTTGATGGAAGCTCTGAAAGGCTTGTCGGAATTGGCGATTATCCTGCATTTCGGTCTCAATGTGCTTTGCGACACCATGCCCTAACACCGGAACCTTTTCTTTGAATTCTTCAACAGCGGCATACCAATCGACGATATTTTCTTCCTGATATGCAAAGAAGGTGTTTAGCAGATTGATGAGGTTGTTCGGATCTGTGAGATCTACATCGAGTCGGAGATGCCCGTTTTGATAGAGGAGTGCACGGATCGGTGCCTGAATGATGATATTTTTAAACGGGTAGCCTGCCTCCGATTTCTGCCGCGCTTCTGTGGGTAGATCGTCATGGGTATCTTTTGCTTCCCAGTGTCCATGTGGCAAGTCAAACGCATCAACGACTTCGCCATCTATCTGGATTCGCCTTTTCTGGGAGGTGTAACGTGTCTTTTCGCAGACGAGGATGAGGTTTGCTTGTCGGCAGTAGTGTTGGAGTAGGTTTTGGAATGCGGTTCGAACTGCACCTTCGTGTTCTGCCCCGACTTTCGCGTATTCCGCCAGTTCGGTATAGTAGTTTTTGATGGGTTTATGTGTGGGTTTGATGTTGAGTGTCGGCACGACCTTTTCTCCGTGTGTTTTCGGCGGTTGAACTTAGGATAATGCCAATTATACACGGATGTGAAGGACAATTGCAAGGGGAATCGCCAGAGTTTAGAAAATAGAACTGACATAAAATGGATAGGCGCGCTTTGGAGGCGCGCCTATCAACAAAAGTTTACTAAAGGGTTACGTCAGTGCCCCTTAATTTTTCTCCCGATACGCTTGCAAGAGGGCGTTAATCTTATCAAGAAATTCTTGCGAGTAGATCTCACCGACCAGGGCTTTGTGGGTTTCTGCGGCAAGCGCATCCCACGCTTCCCGAGAATCGTCCTCGAATTCAACCACTTGAATGCCTGCCTTCTTTTGCAATGCCTCCAGTGCCCTTTCATTGTCCTTGCGAATATCCTGAATTAACTGTCCCTGATGCGCGTCCGCAACTTCGCGCAAAACCTTTTGCTGCTCCGGGGAAAGCGCATCAAACTTTTCCTGTGTCATGACTGTGGCACCCACACCAACACTCACAGGAAGGTCCGTCATATATTTGAATTTATCGTGCCATTGCAGGGCGACAGTGACATAAGGAGACGCAGCGAGGGTGTTGATATGCCCTGAGTAGAGCGAACCGAGAACCTGTGTGACCTCTCTCGGCACAGTTGCGATCTCAGCGTTTTCGTAAAACGTAAGCCCAATTCTGTCAGTCGTCCGAGCCCACATTTTGATGTTTGGGGATTGAAGATCGGCAATAGTGCGGATGGGTTGACTACTGAATATATAATAAAAGCCGATGTCTCCCATACCGAGTAGAACATACCCGGCATCCATGAAGGCTTTGTCAAGGTCTGCCCGGAGATAGTCACGGACATAGTCGAGTTCTTCGTAAGTTCTGAACATTCGAGGCAATTGGAAAATCAGGACCTCTTCCTGTATCTCGCCAAGACCCGTAGCGGTCATAGCACCTGCGTGGATCAATCCGGCTCGCATCTTGCGGATAACGTCGAGTTCATCTCCCTGAACCCCGTTCGGATAGATACGCAGACGAATCTCACCATCTGTTTTAGAGCGAATCTCTTTCCCCATCGCTTCAAAATTGTTCATCCATGTAGAACCCTTTGGCGCGAGTGTTGCGAACTTAATAGATTCGGCACTCAGATGCACTATCGGTAGACAGAAAATTCCTAAAATCAGTAGAAACACGCCGACTAATTTAGCAGCGTGTGCTTTGTAGTCTGTTTTTTCGTTCTTCATTATTCTTCCTCCATTTCTGGATCAAAAAGGTCATCAATCTGGTTGAGTAAGCGTTTGGCACGCGATTTCGCCAACGAAGTCGCGGCTTCTTCCCCCGGATAAATGTCCGCGGGGGCGTCAAGAATTTCTTGTAACGACTCCTTGAAAAGCGTCACATCCTGTTTCGGATAAGCATAGTAACGTGCAAGATAGAGTTTGCTCATCAAAAACTTACCGTCATTGATTTCATCTACGTGGGCAATATGTTCCTTTGCCTTCTCTGGGTCCCCACCGATGGAGGGTGCCCGGTCGCCGTAATAGACGGCATAGAACAGATGCGCGCTCCCGAAGTAGAAGTTTTCCTCCAATTCCAGCACACGTCCCATCATCAATTCCACCCGAGCGAGGTCAATCACTTGCATCGGATCATCTTTCTGGAGACTAATGCCGCGTGCGATTGAATACGCCGCCCAAAACAGGGGTTCGACATCCTTCGGTTTCAACTTCTGTAGGGCTTTTTCAAACACAGCCATATCGGCAGTTCTTATCTCTTTGAAGGTTTCATCGGATTTCGCTAAAGCCTTAATCGCGTATCCCTCAGAACGTTTATAGTGGTCGATGGCACGTGCACGCATCTCGTCCGCAGTTTCATAGTCGCCTGCTATTTCAGCCTCTTCCATCTTATCCTCAATAAAACCCGCATAAGATGAATACGCGCGCGCCGTCTTGATAATGAGATTTTTATTCCCAATTTTAGATAGGTTTTCAAGCGTGCCGATGTTCCCTTCAAGGGTGGCTTCTACTACAGTGAGATCCCCTTCCCCTTGAATTCTTGCCAATTTCGCAAGACCGCATCCGCCTAAAAGCATGGGGAGTAACAATAGAAGCGATATACGAAAATAAAATTTGTTGTCCAGCATCGGTTTAGATTTACCTCCTTAGAGTTATTAATTATAGTGGTTATCAGCCGTCGGTTAATTGTAAAATTCCTTTGCTGCGGTTTTGCCCGCGCTTGTAAAGCAAAACCTAAAAATAGACATCAACCCGCGTGCTGATAAAAACCTTATTCTAATATGTTAGGACTTACGCATTCCCTCTTAAAGTCCCCCTGATAAGGGGCGGGGAATGCCATACGGGGAATGCCATAAGGCATTCATACCGTTGATTCGCATTCATACCGTTGATTCGCATTCATACCGTTGATTCTTTAGGGGGTTAAATTATTGACATAACGCCTTTTTTGATGGAATATATCGCCTTTTTACACAATTTGTGTAAGTCCTGTATGTTACGTAACAAGTTTTCGACTTAACAAGTTACGCCAAAAACGGCAGAAGGACGACTGTCCCATCAACGGGTCCTTCTGATGCCTCAATTCGGACACGGCTGCCTGCTTCAGTGACTGCCATCCGGACGTAACCGAGGGCAACCATCTTCCCGAGCGTCGGGGCAAAGGTGGCACTCGTAACCCAACCGACCGCTTTGTCCCCGTTGAACACCCGCGCCTCCAAAAAGTCGCTATGGCAGTCATGTGATGTTGAGTTTACATCAATTTCAATACCGCGCAAGAGCCGATTTGGGTGTCCTCGATACTTCATACGCGCCACAATTTCTTGTCCGATATAACACCCCTTCTCAAAGTCAATAGCGTGTTCTAATTCAGCCTCAAGTGGAATAACAGAATCGGTCAATTCCGTTCCGTATCTCGGTATACCTGCTTCGATACGGAGCGATTCAAGGGCATTCCAACCGATCGGTTGAACGTCAAGGCGTGCTCCCGCAGTCATCAATGTTTCCCAAAGCGAAACTAATCCCTCGGCAGCGGTATAAAGCGTCCAACCTACCTCGCCTGTGTTCTCTGTTCGCACGCAGACAATTTCGTATTTAAAAACCGCGTCTGCTTCACGAAAGCAGTTATGCCGTTCGGGCAGCGTAGCCAATTCGTTTATACCCAGCACAGATTGAACAAGATCCGTCGACTGTGGACCGTGAACAGCGATGGCTCCGGTGTCGGCGGTTACATCAAAAAGTTCAACATCGTCAGCGATGATGTACTTATCCAATTCCGTGAAAAGGCTTTCTGTGGTCTCAGGCGCGGTGTCAATACGGATTGTGTCCGCAAGAACGGTGATGTTCATGTCGGCTATAATTTTCCCGCGATGCGTTAAAATCGTGGCGTAAGTTCCGTGACCAATGGAGAGGCTTTCAACATCGTTGGAGATAATACGATGGAGAAATTTCGCCCGATCCTCGCCGATTAACCGATGCCGACCTCGGTAAGACACGTCAGCAATACCGACGTTGTTTCTGACAGCATGGTGTTCAGAAATAGTATCGGTGAACTCGGTCGCAATATTCCAGTCCAAATGCTTTTTCTCGAATGTCGCACCGAGGTGTTTATGGGTGGTATGGAGTGGTGTGGTTTTCATATTTATGGTAAATCCTATAAATAGGTAGATATTTGCAAGTCAATGTGTCATGAGAAAGACCGCTAATTCCCCCCTGATAAGGGGGGTTAGGGGGTTAAGTCCGCATCTCTAATGTCTAAGTAATTCTAAAATCTACTATAGTAGTTGTCAGTTGTCAGTTACAAGAGGTTTTTTTTACGAAAATCTCTTAACTGACGACTGACGACTGAAAGGATTTTTGAAAAATCCGAACCGATACCCATTAGAACATGCGTCCTAAACGTAAAGTGATGCTCGGATTTCGTAAAGAAAAAGATGAATTAAGGGGTTCTGCCACTTCAAGGGCAACACTCAACGGTTCAGGATTCCCGAAAGGATCCCAAAAGATGGAGCATCCAACCCCAACAGATGCCTCCAACTGGGTCATGAAATATTCAAGGTCAGAAAAAGGGGCATCATCATACCACCACACACGACCCGCATCCAAGAAACAACTGAGGCTCCACCCCAGGACACCGTCTTGTTCATTGGGAATTGTTTCTTTGATGAGCCGATACTCCAAGTTAATCAGGAGCCGATTGTCCCCAGCGAATACATTAGAATAGTGACCGCGCAGGGTGTTCCCACCTCCAAGGTGAAGGAGCCGTTGCCTTGGCAAGGGTGCATCGGAAAAATCACCCGCAATCCGCACATTCAGATGGTGTGAGCCGGATATAGGCGTGTAGCGTGTCAACTCAAACCGATAGAAATTGAAGGCATGGTCCCCACCGAAACTGTTCCCGGCTATTTCAACTGCGAATTGACCGCGCCATCCCCGCCGAGTCCGCTCATTCGCAGAAAACAGCGTATGGAAATGCCGTGTGATAGTCGATCTGTGGTCTCGTGTATCGAACGCATAAACGAGGGAAAGACTCCGCAATTGTCCACGATTAATCCGTGAGTTTCCCCGCTTGATTAGATTGCGGTTTAAGTAACTCCAATCCGTAGATTTGGACAGGTTGTCGTGTCTTTCTCCAGTAAACTCCAGTTTAAGATACGACCACTCTGATGGCGCGTAAGTTACCCATCCCTGCGCGCCTTGACGTTGATAATAATCCTGAAGTGCTGAACCATAATAGCTGGCACTCAGAGAAGCCTCACCTTGATGTAGATAGAGATTAGAACTGACATCCGTGAGTTTATAGAAACCTCCTCCGAATTTGAGCAGCTGCCGTTTAAAGAACCCTTTCTCGATACCGGCGTGGTAGTTCCATATTTTGCTGGAAAATCCACCACTTATTGAGCCGAAAACCCGTTCTTGACCCGTAAGCTGCGTTGAGAGGGTCCCTCCCGCGCCAAGCATTAATCCGTGAACACGATTGAATTGAAGAATCGGGAAACCACCGGGTCTCGCGAACGGCTGCTCTTCGATGTCAATAATCATGACGTTTTTTCCACCCTCACGTTGAACATGCCAATTCCGAACCGATTTGAAATGCTCACTGCTTTTGCTGAGTTCCTGGCGCAGACCGTTTATCTTCGATTGACCCAGCGCGTGATGGTAAATATCCGAGGCTTGTGAACCTCCTGCGCCATCACCATTTCCGGTGCTGAGGTTAAGTGCCGACAGCAGTTCCGCCCGCGGGATTCGACTGTTCCCAGTGAAACGAATCTCGTGCAGTGTCCCCTCGTCAATGCTAAATTCAAGGGCATCGTTGTCAATTCGATGCGTAACAGTGGCGAATTCATATCCACGATTTGCGTAAAAATCAGCAATTAATCGTTCTTTCAATCTAACAACAGCAACCGCAAGATAGCCGGATTCTAACTGAAACCAGTCCTTGATGAATCGCGAAGGAAAACTCCTGTTCCCTTCGATCTTAATTTGCTCCGCAAAAAGCACGGGGGCTTCCGTAACCCGGATATGCAAATTGATTGGACGGTTGAAAGAAGGGAAAATTGGCTGATTTCCCCCAGCTGTCAGTCTTCTCTCCTTCCGAACTTGTCTCCCAGTCGCTTGCTGGCCGCTGGTAGGTTCTTCACTGCCAACATCGACTTGCTGAGTTTCCAAACGCACCTCTTGGAACCAACCCTGTTCCCGTAATTCTGCGATGAGCCAAGAAAGTTGTGAACTTGTGATAACATCTTCAACCTGAATCGGGAGGGTCTGTTGAATCGCCTCTGTCGAAATAGTGGTGTTACCTTTGATCTCAATAGTCGCAACCCGGACCTTCGTTTCGGATGCGAAGTTTTCAGCAGCGAGTGGTGTCGTAATGAATTCCAAAATTCCCATTGCTGGACCATAGCGTCCGGCAAGCGGGCCCGTATACTCTTGTGGCGTGTGGGGCCACCACGGACGCTCGGTATCGTAAATCGGCAGCCAATAACTATATTCTCGGGACGTAGCACGGATGAGACTCTTCATGTTACTACTGTGCATTTTACGATGGATGTTAAAAAGCCACCTGTTTTCAAAAGCGGGCATTGCCTGTGGATCCATCTTAGGAGCAGGTTCCAACATTTTACGCGGTAAAGCGACCTCAAGGCTCCAAAAGGTAGCCTTAATTTGACTCGCAACTTTTGCATTTGAATTCCACGCGCTATCTGCCTTGAATACCGTTTGCAGCGTTTTCCGATTTAAAGTGAGTTGGACATCATGCGGCGCGAACGGGAAACTCGGCTCTCCAGGGGTATTCACCCGCTGATCAAAATACGCACCAATCGGGTTAATAACGAGGTGATAATAGACATCAGTTTTCGGATTCGGGTCAATCAGAATTTCAATACACTCGTCTTCCCAAATTGGCGAATCCTGCTGAGTCTGTGAAACATACGGAAGCAGCGAATCAGACAAATGCGCCTTTACACCGACATAGAAATTCTCGGCATCCCACATTAAAAAAGTTTCAGTTGCGTTGCTTGGAGCCTCCGTGCCATCTGGGTTCTGGAGTGGAGAGAGTGGCGCGGCGGCTTGCCACACGATCTCAGATAAATTTCCGTCAATAGTAGGCGGTTGTGCGACTTGCGGAACGGGTTGCGCGAAATCTATGGCGAGATCCGTTTTAGCATCTGTGGATGTATTGCTGCTTGATGTGCTCGATAGCAGTGAAATCAAGTTGGTGGCTTTCAGACGAAACAGCGGTCCACCCTCGTTAATAAGGGTCAATCCCGTTGCCTCGTCAAATTGTGCGGGCAAATTGACAACGATCTGCTGTTTCTCACTCTCAAGTTCAATATCCGCGGCATAATTTTCAGGAAGTCGTAAACGGATGCCACCCGCTTGTGCGGTTATATCCATCGGTGATGCAACGGTGTCAAGGACCTCCAGTCCAATTGAGCCGTTTTGGGTCTCTAACCTGTTTTGTCCATGCGTCAGCAAAATCTTCCCGTCAATGTTACCCGTGGTCACACGGACATTATAATTGCCTACGGTTTCATCTAAATGGACGTTCCCTGTCTCTGTCGAAGTTTCTATTTTCCCGCGGATACGTTGAAGGGAGATATCTCCGGTTTGGGTGTGGAGCTGAACGGAGACATCCGCTGGCGTTTTAATTCTACATTTCAGTTGGAGTCCATCATAGCGCGCGGCTGGTAACGCGTCCCCATTAGCGAGCGAGTTCGGCTGTGTTTCAGAGGAATTGTTGGGGAGTTGTATCCTTAACTGAAGTGTGTCACCGCTGTTCGTTCCTGTAAAGGTGATGCTATCAAGGTAGTCGCGAATCAGAGCGTCCTGTTCTGTATTTGTGGTTTTCCGTGCCTGCTTTTCAAGCGTAACGGTGATGACATCCCCCTCTGTGGCGATCAGCTCAATATTACCCGCTACGTTTAGACTGAGTGCTATGTGATAAACATCTAAAAAACTGAAGTTTTTTGTTGAGGGTGTCCCTAATATCAATGTCTGGGCTTCGCGGATCGAATTGTTGACGGATGGCGCGGAAGTGCTTCCCGTGCCTTCATGGTCCGCTGCATGTATATGCTGGATGGATAGGTTCAGCGTGAGCATGAAAAAATATAATAAATATACATGAGAGAAAATCGCTCGAGATATGGGTAACATTCTGGGAAGGTTCCTTCTTAATCCAGCATATCTGATTTGCAATATCTGTTTGCAAACCTCGACTACAGAATTGCTTGACACATTTTAAATAATACATTATACTTATTAGTAAAGTCAAGCAGTTTTTTCGTATTCTTTATCGCTACTGTAGCATTTCCGAAACAAAGCGATCGAGGGTAAGATGTGTAACGAAATGAAAGAAAAAACGTTGCGTATAGGAGAGGATGATGAGCGAACCCCTTAAAGAAACAACAGAATATTGTTTCTCTTTCGGACCCTGGAATATACATGAGGGAACAGACCCTTTTGGCCCCCCTGTTCGGGAGCCGTTCAGTTTCGATGAAAAAGTTGGATTTTATCGCGATCTCGGTTTTGTTGGAATTCAATTTCATGATGATGATATTGTGCCGGATATTGACGAGAAAACGTATACACAACTGATAGCACGGACAAAAGCCGTAAAAAAACAGATTGACGACCACGGTTTGACGGCAGAGGTGGTGGCACCCCGGTTGTGGGAATCTCCACAGACGATTGATGGGGCTTACACTTCTAATTCCGAAAAAGAAAGACACTATGCCCTGGAACGTTCAAAAAGGTGTGTCGATATTGCTAACGAGATCGGGTGTAAAAATCTCGTGTTGTGGCTTGCCCGAGAAGGTACCTACATCCGGGAAACGAAAGACGCAGCAGGCGCAGTTGGTCAAATTTTGGAAGCGATGAACGCACTGCTCGACTACGATCCGGAAATCCGAATCCTTATAGAACCCAAACCGAATGAACCCATGGACATCGCTTATATTCCAACCATCGGACACGCCATTGGTTTGGCTTATGCAAGCGACGCACCGGAGCGCGTGGGCGGGTTAATCGAAAGCGCACACGCGATTCTCGCAGGTTTGGAACCCTCCGATGAAATGGGATACGCGCTCTGTCATAAGAAACTTTGGAGCGTCCATCTCAACGATCAGAATGGGTTAAAATTCGATCAAGATAAGGCGTTCGGGTCCGTTAATTTACGACGCGCCTTTAATCAGGTACGGGTCCTGGAAGAGAACGGATACGGTAGAAACGGCGAATTCATTGGATTAGATGTGAAAGTCATGCGAACCCAACCCCGCGACATCTCAACAAAACACTTATTGAGCAGTCGCAGAACCTTCCTTAACCTACTTGAGAAAGTTCGAACGTTTGACAAAGAGGTCGAACAGGAATTTATCGCAGCCCGAGATTATGAAGGTCTGGACTTCTACATCCTTGAACACCTTCTTGGCGCAGAGTGTGTATGATACGGGTGCGTGTGAACGCTTTTGTGAGGCTCGCTAACTCAACGAAGAAAAAAGGCGGCAGAGGACAAAAACAGACATGACAACGGATAAGAGCCCTCTACACGAGGTGGATGGACTGTGTTATCAAGCAGTTATACTTGTGGGTCCCCCTGGTGTTGGTAAGGGAACACAAGGGAAATTGCTGGCTGGAATCCCTGGCATTTTCCACGTCTCCAGTGGGGATATGTTCCGCGAACTTGATGTCAATTCCAAATGCGGACAGATTTTCCAACAATACGCAGGCATCGGTAAATTAGTTCCAGATCACATTACAATCAAAATCTGGCAAGACTACATGGCGGCAAAAGTTCACGAGCAGGTCTACAGGCCAGAAAGCGATCTGCTGATTCTTGATGGCATCCCACGCAATATCGCGCAAGCAGGTCTCATCGGACCTTATATTAAACTTTTTAAGGTCATCTACATGGTCTGTGAGGACCGGGAAGTGATGTTTAGACGCATCCGAGGACGCTCACTCAAAGAAAATCGAATCGACGATTCTGAAGAGATCGTGGTGCGTTACCGGTGGGATGTTTACAAACGAGAAACCGAACCCTTGATTGATTATTATCCGCAAGACCTCATTCGTATCATTGATGCCGATACGACTGCAGCGGATGTACTTCATCAAATCCTGTCAACGCTCGTGCCTATCCAAAAAAATTATTTCAAGCCCCCCGTCATGTAAGCCGGGATCCTCCCGTGAGAAACGCCTCTTAAACTGTCGTGAGGCACCTGAAAATCCGATCGCCTCCGTGGGGAGAACGCTCCGTTCAAGGAAGAGAAATGAGAAGTTTTGGGACCCAAGGGCGTGTACGCCCAGAACAACACTATATCGTCCCCCGAACAGCGCACGTCGCCGATTTCATCACCCGCATCAGAGATGGAAAATACATCGTCCTCTTCGCGCCCCGTCAGACCGGTAAAACCACCTTTTTTCGCTTGGCACTTGACAAACTCACTGCTGAGGATCCAACCTATCTCGCCATACACCTCAATTTTGAGGTGTATGAAGACTATTCTGCGGCTGGCTTTTACAACCACCTCTACGAAGATATTTGTGAGGAAATCGAAAACGTTTTTCAAAAGCGCGGAGCAGAACCCACTGACGCTTTAACGCAATTTTTACAGAACACACAACTGACGGATCATGTCTCCATGAGAAGATTTTTTACGCGTTTCGGGCGTTTCCTGAAGAACCAGCGGGTTGTTGTCATTATTGACGAGTTTGATGGTATCCCGCAGGCCGCTGTGAAGGGTTTTCTGCATGCACTCCGACAGATCTACCTTTCCGATGAACGCCTGTGTCCCTACAGTGTCGGCATTGTGGGGATCAAGAGCATCATACAACTTGATTATGACCGGTCTATCTCGCCTTTCAATATCCAAGATGAGTTCCGATTGCCGAACTTTACACTCGAAGAAGTCGGCGACCTCCTCGGACAGTATACCGACGAAGTCGGGCAACCCTTCGCACCAGAGGTGATTGAAAGTCTCCATAAACAGACTGCCGGACAACCTTTCCTTGTGAATCGATGTGCCCAAATTCTTACTGAAGAATTGGACATCCCGAAAACCGAAATCATTTCTATGACGCACTTTGCACAGGCATACAAGCAACTCCTGCGGGAACGGAACGCCAACATCGATCATTTGAGAGCGAACGTCCGAAGGGACCCGCGGTTTGAAAAACTCTTGATGCGTATCGTCTCTTATGAGAACGGTATACTCTTCGATCCGGACGATGATCTCATGAACGAACTCGTTACGTATGGCGTTATCACAGAGGATCCCGATGGGCTCTGTGAGATTGTGAATCCTATCTATCAGCATCGCATCCTGCAAATATTCAAACCGACAGTTAACGGACTTGAGAACACCTACTTCCCCGAAGACACAGGCGAGAATTTTAGGGATTACCTCACGCCCACCGGGGATCTTGAAATAGAACGCCTTCTTGATAACTTCCAAGCCTTCATCGCTCGCGCCGGGTTCCGCATCTTACAAGTGCCGGATACCCCGCAAGAATATGTCGGGCAATACCTCCTTTACGCGTATCTCGACCATTTCGTCCGTATTGTCGGTGCGAGTATGTTCCTTGAAGTCCAGACCGGACGCGGCAGAATGGACCTTCTGATTCTCCACAACCAACGAAAATACATCGTTGAGACGAAAATCTGGGAAGGCAACCGATATTATCAAGCCGGCAAAGCACAACTTGCGGCATATCTGAAGTTAGAAGATGCGCAAGAAGGGTATTATGTCGTCTTCGATCACCGCCAGCAGCCAGAGCCGCGGGCGGAGACCGAAACGGTAGCGGGTATGAAAATTCGGAGTTACGTCATCCCCGTGATGCAGGAACGTCCTTCTGCGGCTTAGGGTTGCTGGTGATTGTCTATATACTTCAGAGTAATAGGACTTCCGTACGCTTCTCTTTTGTAGCATAAACTGTCAGTTTGTGCCTGCATGACCCGCAAAATGACAGTTCGCACGATAAAGCGCTACCTGACTTTGATCATGGTTCATTGCTTAAGTTGAAGAAATCCGATAGGTAAGGCAAGATTCTTGCTATGTCTACTATAAGTCTCCTAAAGCGATCGAACTTATTCCAATTATTTGGAGGACCGTTATATTCTCCCATTTCTTGTTTAACGCGTTTTTCTACACGATCTGCAAGTTTGTCACGTATCTCAAACATACCACGAAGAAAGCCAAACTGGTCTACTTCTTCACCATTAAACAATAACGGGAACGATAACTTACTTGCGGTATTAATAATAAATTCCCAAGAAAGCTTCGACTCTCTATCCAAAATTACTTTCATAATGAGGCAGTCAACATAATCTTCGGGGTATTCATTGAGATACCTGATAACCTCATCTGCAATTTTAAAAACTATACTTTCCGATATTGTAAGATTATATTCTTCCATCTAAAATTCCTCTTTTTTTGCTCCCCTGTCATGACAAGATTGTGCCGGATCAGCGATGGGCGTTCGGAGCTCCAATGACCGTCGTGGTATACGCAATTTGCCCAAAAAGGAAGCAGCTATAGCGGTACCTACCAAGATATTTTCATCGGATCTCAGCACGTAGTGGACACCCAGCAACGGATGAGAGATACCATTCACTCGGCTTCCTTGGAATTGATTCCGCTTCACCGTTTCCCGTTCAACCCAACCTTTTTCTATGAGGACGAACGCAAGACGTTTCGGTAACTTGCGCCCATCCTGTTGATGAATAAACGGGGTTTGGAGACAGCGTAGACCCCATCTAACAGATGTATGAAGGGATATCTACGGTGATATCCAGTTTTTAAGGGACCACATCCTTCACACAACGAAACCCGTTACCTTGGTGTGTGAACGTCGGCGTAACGCCGGCGCGACGGGCGACCCGCACGTCTTGGGCTGTACCGCCGTAGGAACCACCACGCAGCACGCGGTGTGACTTTACATTCGTATAGTCATCTATGATTAGGTTCGCATTCGACAACGTATTCACATCACTCAACGGATTCCGGCGCGGCGATGAAAAATAGAAATTCGCGTCATACGCATCCAGACACCATTCCCCTACATTCCCACATACATCATACAGACCATAACCGTTCGCTGAATAACTCCCCACTTTCCGCGCGCCCCCTACATGATGATAACCATAGTTCGCACGACCACTGGATATCGTGTTCCCCCACGGATACTTCAACCCTGACGTGCCGCCACGTGCCGCTTTTTCCCATTCCGCTTCCGTCGGCAGACGCTTCCCTGCCCACTCAGCGTAAGCCATCGCTGCATACCAACTCACATACGCCACCGGATGGTTCGCTTTGCCCGTCGGATAGTTGTTACCCGTCCAGTCGTGCAGGTAAGCTCTATCGTGGAGTGCCTTGGGAATACGATCCTTCTGCCACTGCGGATTCGCAAGCACAAACTTTTTGAAATCCAGGTTCGTCACCTCGTGTGTGTCCATATAGAACGCATCTACATGCACCGTATGAATCGGCTGTTCATTCGGGCGCGCCTCGGCATCCTCGCTGCCCATCTTAAATTCCCCTGCGGGAATCAGCACCATGCCTTCAGGGGCAGGCGGTGGTTTCGGCACAGTCGGCTGTGTCACGGGAGTTACCGGCACAGTCGGAGGTGTCGTCCCAACCGTTTCACCGAGGTGTTGTGCCACCAACACGAGGTCTAACACGTTCACCGTGCCATCCCCGTTGGTGTCCGCACTCGCATCCCGCCACCCTAAACGCGTCGCTACACGCGTCAGATCCAACACATTCACACGACCATCGCCGTTGACATCCCATTTCGCCGCACGTCTCTCAACAACGCTGCCGTTTCTCACCGACACACTGAGCGCGTTGGCATTACTGTCCGAGAGGAGGACACCTGTTAACCGAAGCGTCGACTTTTTGACAGCCACCACTCGAAATGTGATGCTCGCGAGCGTGCCGCTGCTGGCGCGCGCCGCACCCGAGACAGAGGTCGCCGCAAGCGTTACTTTACCCCCAGAGACCTGCGGGGGCGCGAAAAACGCACCCGTCGGCAGATAACTCCCATTGCTACCTGAAACATACCGCAACGCACTCGTATCGAAATTCACACCCACCTCGTAGCCTGCAACGTTCTGACCGTTGCTGATGTGTAGACGGATCGTGAGTTGCTGCCCGACTGCGGGAGAGGAACTTTCCGCAGGGTCTACGGAGACTACGGCTTGCCCGTAACTGAGCGCGGTTATCCCAAAACAGAGCAGGACCGTGAGGCAGCTGAAAAATAGGTTCGGTTTCAACAAAGTTTTCATGGATTCTCTCCTTTTATTTCACGATGAGCATTCTGCCGGTGGCGGTAAACTCGCCAGCGGTGAGGGTGTAAAAATACAGACCACTCGCTACACGTTCACCGAAATCATTTCTGCCGTCCCAATAGGCGGCTCTCCCTTTACGGTGATATAACCCCGCCGGTTGATGCCCTAAGATTATTGAGCGGACAAGCCGTCCGTTGGCACCGTAGATCGTCAAGGTGACATCCGCCGCGTCTGCCAATTGATAGGGGATCCACGTCTCCGGGTTGAACGGATTCGGATAGTTCCCAAAGAGGGAGGTCCGTTCTGCGGGGAGCATTTCCACAGTGCCGTCGAGCCGAGTGTCTGTCCAGTTGACGGCTAACGCCGTCGGTGTGGCATCGGAGAGGATCATCTCTGTGAGATGAACCCGAAAGGGTGTCAGTGCCAGCACTTCAAAAGTGAGCGTGGCGAGTGTGCCGTCGCCAGCAGACAACGGAGCGCCTTTGAGTGCCGCAGCGACCACCGTAACACTGTCGGTTCCCGGCAGCGGCATCGCGAACGTCTCCGAGGGGAGATAGTCGGCATTCGCAGCACTGAGGTATCGCAGCGCCGTGGTGTCGTAGTTCACGGTGAATTGATAGCCAGCGACAGATTCGCCACCCGTGATGTCTACGTGCAGTGTGAGATGTTCCCCGACTGCCGGTGCTTCCACGGTGGTGGGTTGCACAGAAACGACGGCACTGCCGTAACCCATCGCTGTGAGACCGAGGCAGAGGGTGAGTGTCAGAACGGAAAAAAGCATTTTTCCGCGAAAAGATTTGGAAAATTCGATTTTCATGAGAAACTCCTCAATTTCTGAACGTGCGATAAATCGCAGGAAACAGGCGAGGCGACCTCACCCCTACGCTCGAAGCGGTCAGTTTGCGTAGGGGTGTTTTTGCTTGGGTGTTTCTTCTAAGGTTTCCCAACCCTTGCAATTCATTGCACGTCAATTACCAAAATATTTATTTCATCTTTATACAGATTGTGCTACAGAGGTATCGCGAGTGAAACTCGCGCCTACAGAAGAATGAATACCTCTTATTTGAAGGGGATACTCCCCTTCCTACGGTGCTGTAATCTTGCCATCGACTGTTTTCAATGCCAATGGCGTAACGTTGCTATCCGAGAGCAACACATCGTTGAGTGTGATCGTCGAGGCTTTCGCCGACACCACTTCAAATGTCACTGTCGCCAGGGTACCGCGTGCTGTTGCCGCTGTCCCTGCCACGGAGGTCGCGGCGAGATACACACTATTCGCCGTAACTTGCGGGGGTGCCGCAAACGCACCCGTTGGCAGGTAATCCGCATTCGCAATGCTCACATAGCGGAGTGCCGTCGGGTCAAATCCGACTGTCACCTCGTAAGCCAAGACATCCGCTGCCTCTTTTACATTAATATTGACTGTTAGTTGCTGCCCGACAGTGGGGGAGGCGATTTGTCTCGGTTCCACAAAGACAGCCGTCCCTACAGGGAGCGGTGCCACGGGTTCCGGTGTTGGCACGGTCGGTTCGGGTGTAGGTTCCGGTTCCAGGGGTGCCACAGGTTTCGAGGGTGGCGTATCATCGGTGACCGCGTCAACAATGGGGTCCATGGTGGGTCGCATCTCGTTATCGCAACCACTGAGGGTCAGCGCGAGCCATCCGATGAGAACAATGGCGAAAATCGGCAGACATTTTTTCATGAAAATTCTCCTTTTTTGTCGGAATCAGGATTTTCCGTTTACGTCTTGTAACAGATATAGAAATTTGGGTTTCACTGGATCTCTGGGTGCATACAGCAACGGTGGGTCTAACCTCAGAAGGATCATGGATGCCTCTTCGGGTTAACACCCACCGGACAAAGTCCACTGCAACAAAAAAAGCCCGCGACGAGACCCTTCGTATGAGACGAAGGCCGCGCGAGCGCGAAGCATATAGCACAGCAAGAACCCGTGATACTATATTGTGAAAAGTGTTAGTTAATATATATAAAGTGGGGGGGCGGAGAGTATTAACGCTGCGTTAATACGGCGAGTTATCGGTGAACACGCGACGCAGCAGGGCACAGTTATGCCGTGGCATATAGCCGCCGCAGCCGCGGGGAAAGTCGATGTGTCACTGTTGGCATCGCTACGTCCATTTCGCATCCGTGTCACCTCAAAATTGTGCAAAGTATATAGAGTCGGACTTACGCATTCCCTCGGTAGGGTCTTTCACCTAACCGCACCGATTCCTGTGAAAATAGGTGAAATTTGGTCATTTTGCATAAGTCTTATAGAGTATATCAATTTATAACCATAAAGTCAAATTAAATTTAAAAAAACATATATGTTCCCCCAGGCCCGGTAGGTGCGGTTTCTAACCGCACTCTTCTCTTCCCTGGTAGGGTCTTTCACCCAACTGCACCGGTGCGGAGTGCCCAATTAATTCTAAACTTTACTATAATGAAGAGTCAGAATTGAATTCGATGTCCTTTTCGCACCTCGGCAGACCGGTAAAACAACTTTTTTCCGAAGAATGCTTCAATCCAAACGGCGATAGACGTGGAGTTCTGGATGTGCCAGGGCGCGCATCGGGAACGGGGCACCGCTATCGGATATTATTTCAATACCGAAGAACTTTGGGGGGCATCGGAATATGTTGTACAGCGCATATGAACTTCCCTCCCCTAAGATTCGCGAGTAAAACGCAAGTGTCTCCTCGAATTCAATCTCGCTGAGCGGGTACCAATCCGCATCTTGATAGCGGTGGGGCGACGCTTGGTATTTTTGGAACACTTCAAGATCCGGCACAACAATAAGCACCCATTTCACCTCTTCATCTGTCACGATAAAGTCTAAGTCAGGGAGAAGCCAGTCGAATAGGATCTCTGGCGCGACAGCAACAGATTCCTCTGGTGGAATGTGTGTTGCTATCCAGTCGGATGCTGCAATCTTCGTCGGTTGCGACAGTAAAATAGCGGCAAACGAAAGCGTATAAACCAATGAGTAAAGTGCCACAACACCCCCCAAGACTGTCCCAAACCATTTCCAATCTGCCCCTCCCCTGGTAGGTGCGGTTTCTAACCGCACCGATCGTCGTATAAAAGTAATTATGGACTTTACTATAGGACCTTCAGTGGAACGTAGAAAATTTACAGCCTCGCGTGGACGGACCGAGTATAATAGCATTTCCACAAGGCTTGGAAGGCGTTCCAACGCGGCAGCTCCCAGCACGATAAGCGCCGGATAGAGTATGAGTAGATGGCGGGCGAACTTAATCTTATGTATCCCGATAAATAATAGATAGGGAATAACAAAAGCCAGCAAGAGTACTTCTGGTACAGGCAACCCACCAACGCCTCTTTTAAGCCGCACAAGCGCGCACAAAATTCCCAAACTAACGAGGAGCGCAAGCGGCAGTCCCATGCCCCATTTCAGGAGCGTCCATAGATAGATAAACCGATGTAGTAACCCAGATTCCCCCGCAGCGATCAGACCGAAGTGCCCGCGATGGTAATGCGTGGCTTCGTACCAGAAATCCTCAAAGAAGAGATTCCACTCCGGCGAAACCAGATCAATGAGCCAATAAGGGCAGAGGAGCGTAAAGGTTAATACGGAAACACCGATAATTGTTGCAAATTTTTTAGGAGTTACGGAGCTCCTTGGTAGGTGCGGTTTGAAACCGCACCTATCGCGTGGGGGAAAGTCTTCACTTAAAGTGAAAACCAGCAAGGAGAAACCTACAAAGACGGTTGTAAATTTGACCGCGAAACCGATCCCTAAGATGACACCGAGCCATACCGCAGTTTGAAATGTAGGTGCGACTTCGGCAGTCTGCTGGAGCGTCCCATCGTGATGGCGGGCTTCCGTCGAAGAAGAACGCCCACGTATCACGAGCCAGAGAAACAGTGTTACACAGAAGGTCGCGGGGATGTCAACGAGTGCGAAACGCGATTCGTTGGTGGCATGTAACATCGCAACAGTGAGCAACCCTGCGGCAATCTGACCTATACGTTTACTGTAACAGTGAACGCCAAGGCGATAGGTGAACCAAAGGGTCGCTGTGGACAACAGAACGTTGATGCAGCGTGCCAATAGGATGACGCGGGCTTCCGTTAGCTGCAAACCCGTAAGCGACAGTAATTTGCCTATCCCAGCAATGACGTAAAACCATGCTGTCCCGGGCCAGTTGTAGATTTCAGGGGGTGCTGTGAAGTGGATGAGGTTCAGCACATCTCGGGCGATGAGCACTTCACGGGGGTCGGGAGAATCAGGTAAGCCGATATTTATCCCGATAAGTCGGAAACCGAAGCCGCTGATGAGAATCGCAGATATAACAAAACAACTCGGCAAACGGAAATAGTTTCTCACCGCGAGGGGTACTCTCATTTTTAGAAAAGGAAAAATTAAAAAATGTCCAGTTTTTCGAAGATACTGCGCCAACGGGACAGGTGGTTCTCACCTACATAAACAGGAACAAACCCCAGGTTGAGATAATTTTTGATTGCGGGGAGTCGGAAATCGTCTGTATCTAACATGATGGAGGTTACGTGCTGCGTTTTGAAATAGTGTAGGAGAAACACTGTTAACCATTTCCCGAGTTTATGTCCGGTGTGTTCGGGAAGCACGGCGAGCATATCAATGTAGCCAATCGGTTTGCCATGAAGGGATTCCTTCCACCCACATGCCGTGCCGATAGGAATATCTTTGTGAATGACGAAACAGAAGCCATCTGGATCGAAATTGGGTTGGCTAATAACGTCAGTGTGGGTATCTTGAGCGGTTCTCCCTTGGTCTACGAAGGCGCTGTCCATTATTTTTGCCCAATGTATCTCGTCTCCTTGCTGATAGGTACGGATATGATACCCGTCAGGACACTGGAGTGCCGGTAGATTTTCCAAACTGTGCCGAGCCATTTTGAGTTGATCTTCCATGCTACTTCTAACGTGAAACTTTCACCCACAGCTCCTCAGGGAGCGTCTCTCTAACATTCTCGATTTGCGCTGACATAGCGGGCAGTCCCAATGTCTCAAAAATCTGCTGCCATCGTTCCACCTGTCCCTCTTCAACGTAAACAGGGATGAATCCTAAATTGAGATAGGTTTTGACAGCGGGGATACGGAAATCATCGGTATCCAGCATTGAGCATTTGAATCCGTTGTCGCGGAAGTAGATAAGCACAGCGAGCGAGACCCATTTTCCGAGCTTGTGTCCGGTGTGTTCGGCGACAACGCCTACCATGTGGACATAGCCGACATCCTTTTCATCTACGGATTCCCGCCACGCACAGGCAGTGCCAACAGGGATATCCTGATGTGTCGCGAAATAGAGTCCCTCAGGAATGAATACATCTCTCTCTGTAATCTCATGCCTCGTATCTTCGGCGGTGCGTTTCCTGCCCCCAAACGAGTCGCTAATGATATGTGCCCAATGTTCCTCATCTCCCTCGCGATAGGTGCGCATGTCGTAGCCTGACGGGAGTTGCAGTTCAGGTAAATCTTCTAAATTGGGACGCACCATTCTGAGCTGTCGTGCCATTCTTTAATTATACCTTTTTAAACTTTACAGACTTTACAACTTTCGCACACTCGTAAACTTCCTTCCACTTTCGCACCCTTCGCAACTTCAAAAGAAACGTCTCATCACTGCCGTAATTATACCATACCTGAAAAATTGATGCAAAACCTTTGCAATATTTTTCAAAAATGTTATAATGGTTAAAACTCTTAAAAGGTGGAAATCTGGTGCAACGACCTGTAAAAAGAAGCCCCAATATTGTGATTGTCGGTTTTATGGGCACAGGAAAAACTTCTATCGGAAGACGGCTTTCCTCGCAACTTCGGATGCGATATGTGGATACAGATGATGTTGTTGAACGAGACAGTGGTAGACGCATCAGCGATATCTTCGCGGAAGACGGAGAACCTGCGTTTCGGGAGATTGAGAGCGAAGCCGTGCGGAAGGTATCGAAACTGCACAACCACGTTATTTCCACCGGGGGCGGCGTCGTCCTGAAAGAAGCCAATATGATAGCACTAAAGCGAAATGGCATTGTCTTTTGCCTAACAGCAACGGCGAAAGAGATTTACAGACGGGTCGGACACCAGACGCACCGCCCGTTACTCCAAACCGCTGACCCACTCGCGCAGATCCAGTCGATGCTAACCGAACGACAGCCCTACTATGCGGAAGCCGATCATACCATTAGCACAACGGGACGCTCCTTCGGTGAAATTATCACGCACATTAAACGGGTGTTCACAAAGAGCGTTAGGAAACTAAAATGATGAAAACCTTACACGTGGAACTCGGTGATAATAGGTATCCGATCGTTGTTGGGACAGGACTTCTCAACAGTGTTGGAGAACTGCTCACACCCGTTATGAAATCTAATAAGGTTCTCATCGTTTCGGATACTTATGTCAAAACGTGCTATCTGCCTGTCGTTCTGAAGAGCCTTGAAAATGCCGGATTTGATGTCCGCACGATTGAAGTCCCCGGTGGCGAAGAGAGCAAATCACTGACGCAGTTCTCCCGGATACAGGATAGTTTGGTGGAACACCAACTCGATCGAGGTTCACTAATCATTGCGCTCGGTGGAGGGGTTATCGGCGATGTGGCTGGATTCGCTGCAGCCGTGTATATGCGCGGTATCCCTTACGTTCAGATTCCTACGACGCTCCAAGCACAAGTCGATGCAAGCGTCGGTGGTAAGACAGCGATTAATCACCCAAAAGGGAAAAACCTCATCGGTGCGTTTCATCAACCGAAGTTGGTAGTCATTGATGTAGACACGCTCAAAACTTTGCCGCAGCGCGACATCCGAGCAGGACTTATCGAAGTTATAAAAATGGGTGTTATCCGTGATGAACCGCTGTTTGAGAGGGTTGAAAAAAATCTGGAGGCTATCTTAAACTTAGACGACACAATACTGATTGAGGTTATCTCACAGGCGTGTGTCAACAAGGCAGAAATTGTCGCCAAAGATGAAAAAGAAAGCCGACTGCGGATGGTGCTGAACTATGGACACACTTTTGGACACGCCTTGGAAGCACTGACCCATTACAACAGGTATCGGCACGGCGAAGCGGTGTCTATCGGTCTGAATTGTGCTGCGCAGTTGGCTGTCAACTTAGGGATGTTCGCTGAGACCGATTTTCAACGGCAACGCACCCTCTTAAAGCGTGCAAGATTGCCGATCACTTTTCCAAACGATCTCATTCCAGAGGCGTTATGTGATGCGATGTATTTAGACAAAAAGACGTTAGGGGGGAAACTCCGCCTCATCCTGCCGACGCGTATTGGAGATGTCGTTATCCGCGACGATATAGACGATCGGCATGTCCTACAAGCGATTGCGCAATGTTTTTAAATGGTTATCAGTGCGGGTTGCTACGCAACCCTTTCAGTTATCAGTTTTCAGTTAAGAGGCGTTCGTTTAACAAAAACCTCTTGTAACCGACAACCGACAACCGATAACCGACAACTATTAAGGAATATAACACTTATGTCAAAAACAATTCAATGTGTAGTTGTCTGCTTGGTTTTATGCGTTAGCCTTGCATTCAGCCAAGGACTTTCGCCACCCTCGAATGTCACGGCAATGGACACACCCAACGACGACGGCAGCAGCGTCACCATTAAGTGGGACGCCGCACCGGAGGATAGCGGTATCAGTGGGTATCAAATCCTCCGCCGGATTGCGGGCGGAGGTCTCGAAGAAATTGGCGAGATGTTACCTGCTGGAGCAACCTCTTACGTTGATGCCACTATCGAAAAAGGAAACGCTTACGCCTACATCGTGCGTGCTGTAAGCGGCACAGAGGCAACAGTGGATTCCAACGAAACTGCCCCCGCTAAAGGCACAGGGGAATGGTTTCATACCGGTAAAATTCCACTATTCGTTGCGATGATAGTTTTTTCGATCGCGGTTATGGTGAGTATCTATCACGCTCGTAGTGGTCAAGAGGTTTTCATTCGGCGGATTCCGGGACTTGAAGCCGTAAATGAAGCGATCGGTCGCGCGACGGAGATGGGACGTTCGATTTTGTACGTTCTTGGCTTGGGTGGGGTGAGCGGTGCTGCGACGATCGCGAGTATGAACATTTTGGGACAAGTCGCTCGCCGAACTGCTGATTATGAAACCCCTTTGCACGTGCCGTGCAACGATCCGATCGTGATGAATGTCGTGCGCGAGATGGTAAAAGCCGCATATCTCAATGAGGGCCGTCCCGATGCATATAACGAGGAAAATATCTTCTTCCTCACCGACAGCCAATTCGCTTACGCCGCGGGTGTGGACGGGATAATGCTACGAGAGAAACCGGCAGCGATATTTCTACAAGGCACGTTTTATGCTGAATCGCTTATCCTCGCGGAAACCGGGAATTCTATCGGGGCAATCCAGATCGCAGGGACAGATTCTGAACATCAACTCCCATTTTTAATCACAGCGTGTGATTATACGCTGATTGGCGAAGAACTCTACACTGCGAGTGCCTACCTTTCTAAAGAACCGATGCTTCTGGGCAGTATCAGGGGACAAGATTGGGGAAAAATGATCATTTTCGCTGCTATCGTGCTCGGAGTGATTCTTGAACTCGCGGGCATCAGTTGGATCACAACACTCTTACAGCGGGTAAGTTAGGAGATTTTATGCGACGACAAGTTCCGTTAATTCTCTGTTTTGTTTTCGGGATTGTGATGATCTTCACACAGTTTATCCCGCATTCGCTTTCTCAAAGCCTCCACCAAGAGGTAAGACAATGGTACCTGATTATCTTCCCCTTCGCGCTTGTGTTCAGTTCAATCGCACTTATCCGAACACACGTCATGCGTATTCGCCGTCGCACGGAACATTGGCGGTATAGTTTTCTTATATTTATAGGTATCCTGATGATGGTCGTGATAGGTGTGCCCTTTGGACCTCAACATCATGTTTTTGAGTGGTTATTCAATAATGTCCAAGTCCCTATGGATGCCACGATGTTTTCGCTCCTCGCTTTCTTTATTGCGTCAGCGGCATACCGCGCTTTTCGGGCGAGAACGCTTGAGGCGAGTTTGCTATTGGTTACGGCTCTGATTGTCATGCTCGGAAATGTGCCGGTAGGCGATTTGGTTTGGAACACCGTATTCGCTTGGCTGCCGTGGGAGAATGCTACCTCAGGCATGAAACAGTGGATTTTGGATAATCCGAATCTTTCGGCAAGACGCGGGATTATCCTCGGTATCAGCTTAGGTGTTATTTCACAATCTATCCGAATTATATTGGGAATTGAACGCTCGTACCTGGGAGGAGGGGATTAACAGATGCTTGAGAAATTGATGAGCATAGACCGGCGGATTATCTTTATTCTTGTGGCGTTGGCGGTTATCCTACCAACTTTGATCCCCGTTAGCATGCCGATTTCGGTATCGGAACCCACACAAAAACTCTACGATTACATTGAAACTATCCCAGCGGGCGGAACCATTATGTTGGTTTTTGACTATGGTCCCGCTTCCTTAGCAGAACTGAATCCGATGGCGAGAGCTATTATGAAACAGTGTTTTGCGAAAGATATAAGAGTCATCGGTCTCACGCTTTATGCAGTGGGGACAACCATGGGAAGTACATTGATTCAAGAGGTCGTGGAAGAAACAGGGGCGGTTGATGGGGAGGACTACGTTTTCTTGGGGTTTCGCCCTGGACTTGAATTAGTTATTCTCGGAATGGGAACGGACATCACCAGTATTTTTGACAGGGATTACAACGGAAAACCGCTCTCGGAAATCCCGATGATGCAAAATGTCACCAACTACGATCAAGTTGATCTCCTCGTCGATTTGTCTGCTGGAAGTCTTACGGAAGCATGGATTACCTACGCAAACGTGCAATTCAATCTACAGATCGCGGCAGGGGTCACGGGTGTGATTATCTCGCAGATGTATCCATATTTGCAAACCGGGCAATTGGTCGGGCTGATTCCGGGGATTGCGGGTGCTGCGGAGTATGAACGCCTCATAGAGGCTCCGGCAAAAGGAACGCTATGGATCAACATTGAATCGTTTGTACACCTATTAATCATAGGGTTAGTCGTTATTGGGAATATTGCTTTCTTCATTCAGCGACGGCGAGAGGAGTAAATTGATGGAAAAAATTATTGGCATTTGGATCGCAGCGTTTTTGACCCTCTGTATCTACAGTTTTCTATACCGAGATAACCCATTTTACCGGTTTGCGGAATATCTTTTTGTAGGTGTGTCCCTTGGATACAGCATTGTGCTTCAGATCCACCAAGGTCTCATCCCATTCGCGTGGCAACCCTTCTCGGCAGCGGTAACAGGGGGCTCACTCACCGGTCTCATAAAGTTGATTCCTATCGCCATCGGCTTGTTGTTTTTCGCCGGATTGTCGCCGCAGCAGACATGGTTGATTCGGTACCCCAGTGCCATTCTTATCGGCGTGACCTCAGGGGTTGCGATCCCGAATGTACTACAAGCACACATTTTTGAACAGACACGGGGAACGATTGGGCCGTTTGCAGCTATCCATGCGGGAACGCTTTCTGGCTGGGGCGTTTTTGAGGCAATTCTCATGGTTGTCGGTGTTGTATGCACACTTACCTATTTTTTCTTTTCCATAGAACACCGAGGTCCCGTCAAGTGGGTTTCAAAAGTCGGTATCGCCTTTCTCATGATAGGGTTCGGTTCTGCGTTCGGAAATACAGTCATGGGACGTGTCGCCCTCTTAATTCAACGCGTTGATTTCCTCCTCAATGATTGGTTCGGCACAATTTTTTGACGTTTTTTGACCAGTAATTTGTAAACCTTTATACTATTTATTGCGTCAAAATTGATAAAATGCTTGACAAAAAGTCTGAATAAACTAAAATTAACCAAATTGGAGATTTATCATGGCTCAAAGGAGAATGTCCATAGAGGAAATGATGCTGAAATATCCCGATCAGTGGTTGTTTATTACTGATTGTGAAGTCAGCGAAAATACTGAGCTAATATCAGGTGTCGTATTAGTGAACAGCCCATCCAGAGATGAGGTCTATAAAGCCCTTACAAATCATAAGGGCGGATCCGCAATACGGTATACTGGGACACTTCCAGAGGGGATGGCTTACTTACTCTAATGGGACATACTCGTTTTGATGGAAATGGTTCATCTATAAAACTAAACTTGGTAGTCAGCAGTATAGATTTAACTTCCTATACTAATGTTTTAGTGGTGTTAGATACTGGAGCTAGTGTTACATCTATACCGACGTATATCGCTGAGGCTTTAGGTATTGATATAAAGCGAATAAAAAAAGAAAGAAAAAATTTGGCTACCTTAGCAACAAGGTAGCCAAATTTTTATCCGTACCCATTTGCCTTATACATTACCCATGACGTTTAACCGCAAGGAAAAATTAAAAAATGAAAATTGGATATAGTACGTGGGGGATGCCCACGGTTCCCATAGACACGGCTCTCTCCCATCTCGCCAACCTCGGATACGATGGCGTTGAACTCACCATTATCCCACGCTTTACGACTGAACTCAGCACGCTTGATGCCGCAGAACGGAAACGGATCGCATCCCTGTTCCAACAGCATAACTTGGCACTGCCAGCAATTGCAGCGCATTCCAGTCTATTGGAAATAGATCCAGAAGCCCATGCGAAAAACATGTGGCGGTTAAAAGGTGGTGTTGATTTGGCTGTTGAACTCGCACAAGGGGACGAACCGCCCGCCGTCAACACGACACCCGGTGGAAAGCCGGAAGAATGGGAAATCAAAAAAGATTTCCTCGCAGAACGCGTGGGGGAACTCGTTGATTACGGCGCATCGCGCGGTGTCATCATCGCGATGGAACCCCATGTGGGTGCGATTATTGATACGCCTGCAAAGGTACTTGAACTCCTCGAAATGGTCAATTCGCCGTATCTCAAAGTTAACTTCGACATCAGCCATTTCGATATTATCGGGATGCCGACGGAAGAGACAGTGTCAGCATTAGCACCCGTATCAGCGCATACACACGTCAAGGACCAGCGCGGCACTGCACCCGACCACGAATTCCTCATCCCCGGGGAAGGTCCCTTCGATTATGTGGATTATCTCAAGCGGATGCAGGCGCACGGTTATGACGGATTCATTACTGCCGAAGTGAGTTTCATGGTGCAAGCACGCGAAGACTACGATCCGCTCGCCGCCGCGACACTCTCTTACGAAACATTGGCGAACGCTTTTGAAGAAGCCGGAATCCAACGAGGATAACGATGGAAACCACCCCGAACATCCTTTTGCTCATGACAGACCAACAGCGTTGGGACGCGATGAGTTGCAGTGGTGATTGGGTCCAGACCCCACATTTGGATCGGATTGCCAGTGAAGGTGTCCGATTCACGAACTGTGTCACCACATCACCCGTCTGTATCCCGACGCGACTCAGTCTGGCGACAGGTTTATATCCGCATAACACCCACGTCTGGAACAATATGAATCACCAGATGCCTGCTGAAACACCGACATGGATGCAAGCCGTGCGCGATGCTGGGTATCGGACGAGCCTCTTCGGTAAAACGCACCTCCATCCGCACAGCGGCGATCTGCGCGAACGCGAAGGCTTAATGAACGCTTATGGATTGGACGATGTGAACGAAATCGGTGGACCGCGGGCAAGCGCGAAAGTGCTGTCCCACATGACGGCTATGTGGGAAGAAAAGGGGGTATGGGAGGGCTACCGCGCCGATTATCGCGAACGGTTCAGCACGAAACCGCATCTCGTCCGTTCTTCGACGCTTGGGTTTGAAGACTACGCCGATGTCTACGTCGGACAACAAGCGAAGCAATACCTCCAGAACTATGAACGGGAGGAACCGTGGTGCTGTTGGGTGAGTTTCGGGGGACCGCATGAACCCTGGGATACGCCTGAACCTTATGCCAGTATGTACGACCCTGCCAACATGCCACCAGCGATCCCGCGTCCATTTACGGAAAAACGTCCCACTGGACATTTGGACGGGCTCATGCAGCGCGTGAACCCGACGTTTGAGGCCGGTGAAATCGGAAGGCTCCGAGCGAATTACGCCGGCAACGTAACGCTCATTGATGATCAGATCGGAGAGATTCTCGACACAATCGCGGCACGCGGTGAACTCGAAAACACAATCATTGTCCACACCTCCGACCACGGTGAAATGAACGGAGACTATGGACTCATCTATAAGAGCAACTTCCTCAACGGTGCCGTTCGGATCCCGCTACTCGTCCGAACGCCTGATACATCGGGGTTACAAACCCCTCCCACAGGAACAATTTGTGAGAGTCCAGTGGAATGGCTCGACATCGGTCCAACGCTTGTTGAATTGGTGGGCGGTCAATTGGAACATCGTCAATTCGGGAAATCGTTGTGTCCAGTGTTGACGCAACCTGAAGCGACACATCGCGACTTCGCAATTTCGGAAATAGAGGGTGAGATTATGCTCCTAAATCGGGAGTGGAAGGCGGCTCTCAACGCAGATGGCGAAGTTTACCTCTTATTTAATGTCCAAAACGACCCGAATGAGATACAGAACCTCGCTGGTAGACCTGAAGTTGCGGACGTTGAAACGGCGTTGCGCCTGCAAATTTTAGAAAGACTCATGCAGACGCAACTGGGAAAACCGTTTCGCCAATGAGAAGAATTAAATGGATCTGTAGTATAGGGCGATTTGACTTACGGAAAACGGAGCGGAAATCGCCCTGCCAAAAAACAGATTATCCTTCCTTTTGTTGCTCCTTAAGACGATGTACTTTACGGACAAGGCTGAGCAATTCTTCGTTCCTCATGCTATGTTCCGGAGTCTTCACATCGATATGCGGTAAGACCCCTTCAAGGGTCTCACGGACAATTTCTAAACTTCCTTCTTGTGCCCAGAAGCTGCCGCGTAAAATTTCGGCGAACTCAGCAACAGCAGCAGCCAGTTGGAACGCAGGTGTTGTCTCTTCAAATGAACCCTTTAGGGCATCTGTAGAAATTGACGTGTTTACCTCTGTGATGTTCCGTGTGTCGGGATCTTCGTGACGAATAGAGACCGTCGCGAGTTTGCCGTCAGCAGCTTCGTGGAGCTTAATTTCGTAAAGTGCAGTGACACTATGCCCCGCACCGATTTCGCCAGCATCTACAGTGTCATTACGAAAATCTTCATGGGCGAGTCGCCGGTTCTCATACCCCAGCAGTCGAAACCGACTGACGGTTTCCGGGTTAAACTCGACCTGAATTTTAGCATCTTTCGCAATAACTTGTAGTGTGCCAGTCAGATTCTCTACAAAGATACGCTTCGCCTCGTTCAGCGTATCAACATAGGCATAACTACCATTGCCGTCGTTTGCAAGCCGCTCCATAAGGATATCGTTGTAATTCTCCATCCCGAAACCGACCGTTGTTAGTGTTACGCCTTCCTTAACGTAAGTGCGAATTTCTTTGAGAATTGCATTGGAACAGGTTTGCCCAACATTCGCAACACCATCAGAGCACAAGATTACGCGGTTGATGGAATTGGGCTCTGAATTCTGAAAGGCGAGTTTATATCCCATCTGAAGTCCTTCTTCTGCATTCGTTGCCCCTTCTGTTGCAAGCGCACGAATTGCCGTTAAAATGTGTTTCCTATTCACAATGCTGGTATGCGGCAGAACGACTCGAGCATTGGAACCGTAAACGACAATACCCACTTTGTCCTCAGGACGGAGTTGTCCTACGAGCAGCGTTAGGGCTCGTTTTACCAATCCCAACCGATTTTCCATATCCATTGAGCCGGAGACATCAATGACAAAGGTAAGTATCGCATTCTTTCGATCGGGGTCAGGAATAACGCGACCTTGGATGCCGATTCGCAGCAATTGAAACCGCTTCCCTTCGCCAAACTTTGAAGGCGCGCCTTCAAGATGGATAGCAAAGGCATCGTCGGATGGCGGCGTGTAATTATACGCAAATGTGTTGACGAATTCTTCGACGCGTATTGCTTCTGATGGAGGAAGGAGTTCATCTCGAAGGAAACGCCGCATGACAGTATATGAAGCGGTATCTACATCCATACCAAACGTTGAAAGCGCATCATCTTCTGTATCAATGAACGGATTGGTGTCAGACCCCTTAAAGAAGACATCACCATAGGCGGCACCATTTGGTGGGTTCAATGACGGATGCCATTGCGAGGCTTTTACATTACCGAGGATCATATTTTGCCGTGCCCTTTTGGACGCGCTATGCGACCCACCGACGTTTTCAACCATTGCCAGTCCAGGTGGACGTTCAAAAGCGACTTTCACCTGACTGACACTGCTTGTGACACCACGACTAACGGGAGCATTTTTGAGCACTTTACGGGTGCCAGGGCGTAACGGGACCAGTTCAGATAATAACGCTAACTCTGGGACATCATCAGAATAGTGGGTTGACACACTAAATGGACTTTCTATGATAAACATAAAAATGAAGTGAAGTGCCACTGAAATGAGAAGTGCGCTTGAAAGTCTTTTAATACGCATTGCCTTATACCTCCAAAATCTCTATAGTAGATTGAAAAGTTCCACAGCATTTTACAAATTTTGTAAGTTCTATACGCAATATACGCAATTTGTGTGCCATTCTCGGAAACGCCGAATATCGGCAAATTCTCAAATCATGTATTGAGATACTGCCCGAAATTGTGCAAACGGATTCCTACTCTGCACAGAATGGGACAGGATCGCGAGGGATAGATAAATATGCGCGAACCCGCTTTCAAAATGTTTTCTGTATTGTAGGTGGAAAAGGAATATAGTTGCGCAGGTGAGGCAACAGCGAATTGGGGCGTTTTCTTTCTTCGGCTTTATAAAAAACGCAATTGAAGATTGACCATCAAACATTTTTTGACAGTTAATCTGATAAAGGCAGCAGATCCGTTCCTGCTGCCTTTTGTTTTACCTTGACACCTCTTTGTTGAAAAAAGGAGTCAGTAGATTATGCTCTGCCGTAAACTGGGATCGCAGCGCCGTTGATGACCGCTGCATCGTCGGAAGTCAGGAAACATATTACCTTGGCGACATCGGCAGGGGCTACCCACCGGTCGTGCTCCTCATCAGGCATGGATTCACGATTCATCGGTGTGTCCATAACGCTCGGCATAATCGCATTGACATTTACCCCCGAATCCATCACCTCAGCCGCCAAGGATTCGGTCAAGGTGCGAACACCGCCTTTAGAGACACAATAGGCACTGAGTCCCGCCTCACCTTTCAAGCCAGCGCGTGCGGAAACGTTGATAATCTTGCCATAACCGCGTTCGGTCATGTGTGGTATGACTGTCTTGCAACACAGGAACACCGATTTGAGGTTGAGGTTCATCATGAAGTCCCACCTGCTCTCTTCAAGTTCCGCAGCTGGAATGCCACCGACAAACCCACCAACGATGTTCACCAATACATCCAGCGAACCGAATTTGGATAAGAATTCCTGAACGGTTTTCTGGACCTCGGCTTCCTCGGTAACGTTCGCGAATAAGAAAGTAACGTCTTCGCTGATTTCGGGATTGTACTGTTTAAAGCGGTCAACTTCATCTTCAAACAGATATGTGACAGCAACACTGTCACCTTGGGTGAGATAGGCTTTGGTGACGGCACTCCCTAATATACCCGTGCCGCCGGTGATGAGGACATTGCGGTTCTGTTTTGTCATCTTTTTAACTGTGGCCTCCTGGGCTGCCTTCCACTTCGTTTCAGGCAGGTTTTTGGTGAATCGCAGCGTTTTTGGAAATTTGTAACGGGTTATAGTAAAGCTAACAATTAAGTGGACATTGCTTCCTTAAACGAACACCGGTTCGTAGTAGTGCGATTCATCGCACGTCCTGCTAAGGCGTGCCCAGATATTTTCGGGCTTCACTATAAAAGAAGAGCGGACACCAAATTTGAATTGGAATTTTTTAACTATAAGCTGCTTCTCTGTTTAGTAAGTAACCCCGATGCCAGGGCGGTTTGGTAGTATCAATTTACTCTTATCAAGACTTACACCCGTGTAGGGATCGTTTGCAATGAGCAGATGACCGTCCAGATCGGCATAGTCTACGAGGGGGGTCAAGTGTGCAGCGGCGGTGATGCCGAGCGAACTCTCTATCATGCAACCAATCATGACCAGCAAACCGTGGGCGCGCGCAACACTTATCATTCGGTGTGCCTCAAGCAGTCCACCGCATTTGACGAGTTTGATATTGATACCATCAACACACGCAGCGAGAATCGGAATATCACTTGCGCGCTTGACGCTTTCATCGGCGATAATCGGCAGTTCAGAGTGTTCGCGGATAAACTTGAGTCCTGCCAGATCATTCGGTTTCGTCGGTTGTTCTATCAATTCAACACCATAACCGGCAAGCTCACGGATCTTACGAACAGCCTCCTTCGGGGTCCACGCTGTATTCGCATCCACATAGATAGGTTTATCCGTGACCTCGCGGAGTTTCTGAATTATCTCAATATCCTGCGGCGTGCCGAGTTTGACTTTCAGGATCGGATACGCTTCAGCATGTCGCGTCTTCTCTGCCATTACCTCCGGTGCATCCAGTCCGATCGTAAACGATGTGCAAGGGGTCTTCTTCGGATTGAGCCCCCAGAGTTGATAGAGCGGAACACCGAGTTTTTTACCGAGTCGATCATGGAGTGCCATATCAATGGCGGACTTCGCTGCGTAATTGCCGCCGAGCGTCGCGTCAACTGTTTCCATTACATCGTGGATTGCATCGAGGTCTTTGGGCAGTGCCGGCGCGATAATTTCTAACGCGACACGCACCGTCTGAACGGTTTCACCATACAACCGAGCGGGCGCCGCTTCACCGATGCCACCATCAATCTCTACAGAAATCACCTGTCGGAACGCGTCTGTCGCACGACGCGCAATCTTGAAGGGATGCTGGAGTTGTAAATCTGTGATCTGAGAGACAATGTTCATGTTTCTAATTTCTGTTATAGTGGGAGGGGTTTGTAACCCCGATTCTTTCGGTCTTTGTCTAATGTTATAGTGGGAGGGGTTTGTAACCCCGATTCTTTCGGTCGTTCATGTTTCTAATTTCCGTTAGAGTGGGAGGGGTTTGTAACCCCGATTCTTTCTATCGTTCATTTTTTACTTTCCGTTAGGGTGGGAGGGGTTTGTAACCCCGATTCTTTCGGTCGTTCATGTTTCTAATTTCCGTTAGGGTGGGAGGGGTTTGTAACCCCGATTCGGTCTTTGTCTAATGAGAAGAATTCGCTTGCCTCTCTTTTAAGTACACCATAAACCGCTTTTGGCTTTCTATCGGAATTTCGCCAGCGCCCTTCAGGAAAGTCCATGCCCCGAAAAAAATCGCATGCCCTTCCGAAACGACGGAAGCCTTCGGATGATCCAAAGATTTGATTTCAAGGGTCATCGCCATCTTATTCGTCTGCTGAATTTCAGGGGTCGTTCTGTCTTGAAGGGTAACAATCGGGGTCTCATAGAGACTCCCATTGAACTGTTCAAGTATCCGCTTGAGAAAGGTCTCTGTCCCCTGATTGCCTCGGTAGTGTGCCGCAACCACAGCAGGATGTGCTTTACGCCATTCTCCGTGATTGATTTGCAAATAGTATCCGCTATCCTTGATGGCGTTAACCCTCTCTATCCGTTTTTCCACAGACATTTTTGACCCCGCAGTATAAATATTATAAACCTTTGCCCCAGCAAGTTTCAACATCTTTTCCAACGTTGTGAGAAGTTCTTGGGTCTCAGGCGTATCCGTTTTTGAATCGAGAACGATGACAGTAGCGGCAAACGCACCGTCTGCAATCGGATGAAGTTCGACATCGGTAACTGTTGCTTGATTCGGTTGAATGTGAATCCTGCGTTGGTCCGGGTAATAACCTGCCTTAGAGATGTGGAGCGTTGTTTCGCCGAAATCCTTAAATTCAGAGCCTGTTGTGATGAAAAAGTGTCCTTCGGTATCCGTAATTGCTGTCAATCCTGAATCGGTTTCTAATCGCACGTCTTGGAGCGGTTTTTTATTTTTCCCTTGCGGTTCGATGGGATGGCTGTTCGGAAGGTTGTGAGAAACTTGACCTTGCACAATCGCGCCATCAATGTTCGCGAAGTGAATCGTCAACGACTGACGGGTCTGTTGATATGAGACCTCCACCGTGGCTGTGCCCGGCGCATCAGGCGCATATAGATAAAACTGTGCTGAACCGTTCTTTGAGAGTCGACGATCCGCTGCGAGCGTCCCGTTTGATGTTTGTGCGTAGATCGGCTCGTCGTCAGCAATTGGCATCCCTTCACTGTCCCGTGCAGTTACAGAGATACCGACGTAACTTTTTCCATCAGCAGGGAGGGTATCTGTCCACGCCGTGAGGTCCAATACCGCAGCAGGCGGTGCCACCTTAAACCATTGCGGCGCGGGGAGACTGTGATTCCCATAATAGTTCACTAAGTCCGTCTGGACAAGATGCACACCGTTCGATAAGGGTTTATCAAGACAGACAGTAATCAGATCTGTCCCGCGGTCGTAGTGATACGGAACATCCACATTATCAATCTTGACGCGGATGGAGTCCGTGAAGACCTGTTGACGTTTGAGCATCCACGCCCCCCGCTCGTGGAGTCCGTCCATAACCTGGATCTGGAGGCGCGGCGTTTTCGCTTGGATGACGGCGGCATGTTGCGGCTCGACCAGCACACCTTTCGGAAACCCGCCTTCAACATAACGGGCAATCCCAAGAAAGTAGCCGTAGGCTTCCCTTCTCAGGTAGTCGTCCTCCTGCAATCTTGCTTCTTCTTCTGGGTTCGAGAGAAAAGATGCCTCACATAACACCGCTGGACATTCTGTCAATCGCAGGACCCCAAAACCGGAAGTCGTTATTAATTTATCCGAGTAAAGTCCCGATGCAGGAGAAGTGGGCAATTGGAGTGCGTCTGAGACACCCTGCTGGACATACCGAGCAAGGTCAAGACTCTGGCGTGAGTCATCCGCATCGCCATGATACCAAGTAGAGGTGTAGTTAACTTTCGGATTATCGATCCCGTTATGGTGCAGCGAGATAAAGAAGTCGGCACCATTTTCGTTGGCTATTTCACTGCGCCTCGACAGACTCACATAGGAATCGTCAACGCGCGTCATAATGACGGTAACCCCGACTTTCTGTAACATCTCGCGTAGATAAAGTGCGACCCGTAGATTCGCCTCGGCTTCGCGAACGCCTGTGGGACCCCGTTTGTAATCGGGGACGTGTGCTTGTCCGCCGTGTCCGGGGTCCAAGCAAATTTTGAAACCTTTAAGATGCCGGGTATAAGGGGGAGGTTCAAAGTGAAATGAAGCCTGCTGTTCCACAGGTGTCCGGTGTTGAGAACAACCCACAAACAACAGAAAAACCAAAAAGAATTTTAATTTTTCCTTGCGGTTCAATGCGGGGGATTTTGGCATTTGGGCTGCCTTTCCGTATATCCACGCTCCATTTCATTACGAGTTGCGGGTTCTGGTTTTTTAATTGTTCCTTGTCACTGACCGTTGGCTTGTTCGGCGTGATTTCGGACGACCCAGGATCTCTGAAAGAATAATGCCTTGACGAAAAGTTTGCGGCGATAAGTTCAGCAGGGAGGTCCCAGGGACAGACCGAATTCCGGTCGGGGATTCCACAGGCACTGGCGGCGGTTGTGGTTGCGGTGTTTCGACCTGTTCCGGTTCAGGACGCGCTGGTGCTTCGGCAACCACGGGCGGGGTCTCCTCTTTTTCGTCCTGCTGCAGAATCATCTGCTCCAGTTGCGTCTCAAACGGAAAATCTTCCATGAAAGGCGGGGGTGTATCCTCGCTCTCAGACATCGCACGCTCGTCCCCTTTTCTCTCCGCATCCCGTTGTTGTGCTTTCCGTCGACGCGCATTGCTCAAGATAGAGATCAGTAGCACGATAATCAGCGGTGCCAGCATCTGAATGATACTTTCCATTTTTTAATTTTTCCTTGCGGTTCGGTTAGCGGGCATAGGGTTTTTATGTTGCTTTCCGTATACCCGCTTTCCACTTCGTTTCAAGCTACGCGCTTTTTCTAAAAAGTGTGCTAAAATCCGTAAAGGTATTGACAACTTTAGAACACTTCGCAACTCTACAGAGACTTTAAAACTTCCCGATGACTGACAATTGACAACCCTTTTACGAAAATCCGAGTGAGTGTGCAGACCGCGTTGTGTCTATCTCTTGCGTGCCACCCGGTGAAGCGATGGATTGACGCATCTCTGTATCCGCAAGGATATTACGGAGTTCGTAATACGTCATCACGCTCATCCGCTGGGAATCAAAGGTGTCCGAGATCGCAAGTGGCACTTCTGCTTCTGCCTCGATCAGCTTGACGGTCATCTCTTCGACCAACGCTTTATTCTCTTCCTCTTCCGCTTGTGCGCGTGCCCGACGTTCTTCGGCTTTCGCACGTGCGATCTTAAGTTCAGCCTGTGCTTGGTCGGTCTGTAATTTCGCACCGACATTCTCACCAACGTTTATATCGGCGATGTCGATAGACAAAATTTCAAAAGCAGTTCCCGCAGCTAACCCCTTTGCGAGCACCGTCTCTGAGATGAGAACCGGGTTTTCCAAGACTTGCTTGTGGCTTCCTGATGAACCGATCGTCGTGATAATCCCTTCGCCGACCCGCGCACGGATCGTATCTTCAGTCGCACCCCCGACGAGCCGGTCAATATCGGCTCTCACCGTAACACGCGCTTTCACGATTAACTGGATACCGTCACGGGCGACAGCCGTAATACCGGTACTCGGGTCATCTCTACTGGGAATGTCTATAATCTCAGGCGTAACGCTAACTTGAACGGCTTGCAAGACATCTCGACCCGCAAGATCAATTGCGGCAGCCTGCGCGAAACCGAGATCGATGTTGGCTTTATCCGCGGCAATCAGTGCCGATACGACACTCGCCACGCGTCCGCCAGCAAGGAAGTGTGCCTCCAGATCGTCAAGCGATAGATTTAAGCCTGCTTTCGTTGCGTTGATCTGAGGCTCTACGATCGCCGCGGGGGGAACACGCCGCAAACGCATCGCAACGAGATCAAAGATCCCAACCTTCACACCTGCTGCAATGGCAGTAATCCAGAGACCGATCGGAACGAGCCAACTAATAATAATGATAAACAGGATAAGCAGGACAGCAATAATTGCAACCATTGTTGGTGCCATGTTTACGATTCCTCCGTATTAACGTTCAAGTTTCCTGCACGGAACGCATTTGCCAAGGAACGCGGGACTTGGGCTTCCGCTTCAACGACTTTCGCACGCATCTCTTGGACATTTGCGGTCATCTCCTGCTTCTGGGCAACCGCCATAGCACGCCGCTCTTCTGCCTTCGCCTGGGCGACGACTAAGTCCGCCTCGGCTTGCTCGGCTTGGAGTTCCGCACCGATATTTTTCCCAACGTTGACGTCAGCAATATCAATGGAAAGGATTTCAAAAGCCGTTCCGGCATCAAGTCCGCGATCAAGTACCGTTTTCGAGATGATGTCTGGATTTTCAAGCACATCTTCGTAGGTTTCAGAGGCACCGATTGCGCTGATGATTCCTTCGCCGACACGCGCGATAATCGTTTCTTCGCCCGCGCCACCAACCAGCCGATTGATGTTCGTGCGTACCGTAATACGGACGGTCGCTATCAGTTCAACGCCATCTAACGCGAGCGCACTGATTTTCGGGGTCGTGATTACGCGTGGGTTGACGCTGACCTGGACTGCCTCAAAGACATCCCGTCCCGCCAAGTCTATCGCAGCGGAACGTTGAAAATTTAACTCTATTCTCGCTTTATCTGCGGCGATGAGCGCGCTAACAACATTGAGGACGTTACCACCCGCAAGGTAATGCGCTTCTAATTCAGCGGTCCCTACTTTCAATCCAGCCTTGTGTGCACTGATTAATCCCTTCACAATAACATTGGGGTTCACGCGTCTGAGGCGCATCCCGATCAAGTCAAAAATTCGGAGCGGAACGCCCGCTGCAACAGCGGCAATCCACAATCCAATCGGGACGAACCAAAAGAACGCGATAATAAAAATTAGGACAACAAGGGCAATTCCCCCTGTAAATAGATCCACCATATCTGCCTCCTACTGTAAACTACGAACGACCACACGACTGCCTTCTACAAAAATTACTTCAATTTCGGTCTCTGCCGGAACAAATTCGCCTTGTGTAACAATATCGACACGGTTTCCACTGATAAGCGCAGCCCCTGCGGGACGCAACGGCGTCAATGCCTTACCCGACTTCCCAACTAAACTTTCTAATTCCGATGGGGGTGCGTGAAAACCCTCTGCCTTATTTTGCGTTTTTCGCAAGATAAGGATGTTACCGGCAGGCGTTGCACGCATGACGGATAACCCTACAATCGTCAGAGGTATAACGCCTATCAGCGTTGCACCCGTATAAGTGAGAGCCGTCTGGAATCCGAATTTCCACCAAGCGACCCCGACACCTATCAATATGAGCAGAACCCCCGGCACACCTGCTGCTCCAAATCCAGGCAGGATGAGCAACTCAATGAATACTAACAGGATTCCAATGCCTATCAGGAAGATGAGAAACCCTATCATATCTTTTAATTTTTCCTTGCGGTTCGGTCAAATCGACCAAGCAAAAATTAATCATCCTCAACGGCTTCTACGAACACCTTAGGACCTTCCACACTTACGACTTTGACGGTGCTATCTTGTGCGATGAAATCGCCAACGGTGACGACATCCACCCTATTATTAGCGATGCGAGCCGTGCCAGAGGGACGCAAGGGCGTTAGAGCGGTCCCAGATTGTCCGAGATACGCCTGAAAATCCTCCGAACTCGACGAGTGATACCCCATCTGGGTATCCATCACTGTTGACAAAGCGAGCCTCCGAAATAGCTGCGTCTCAGGAAGGAGAAAAGCCGCGAGAATCACCAGTCCGCCACTCAAGATTACAGAGACTGAGAGCCACATTACCGCGGTCCGGAACTCATAAGCCTTGTCGAAAACGAAGAAGACGCTCCCTAACATCAATGTAATGCCGAGAATACCAGCAACACCGAAGCCAGGAATAACGAAGACCTCTAAGGCGATCAGTCCAATACCGATCAGAAAGAGTAGAAATGCCCATTCTGCGCCGATTTTCGTCAGCATGTGTCCACCGAAGAAGAGTCCGACACACAATAAACCGAGGAATCCGGGGATACCGAAACCGGGGGTCCGAATCTCTATAAAGATACCGAGGATTCCCAATGAAAGGAGCAGCGAACTGATGAGCGGATTCGTGAGAAAGAAAACGACCCTATCGGCAAGTGTCGCCTCGACCTCGGTAATACGTGCGCCTGCTAACGTTTTGAGACGGTTGATTTCTGAAATACCAGTATCCAGTTGTCGTTGTGCAATGCCGTCTTCTGTGAGCGGTAGTTTGGTCCCATCAACCTCGACAATCTCGTATTGTGCCAATAGGTCTGTGAGGGTTTCGGCTTGTGCGTCTGCGAACCCGTATGCTAATGCCTGTTGCGTTGATAACGTGAGCAGTTTTCCTTGGGCACAGAGGATTTCCATCTCCTCGCCTTCTTCTTCACGCGCGATGTATTCTTCAGGGAGGAGTTTGATAATCTGACCGTCTGCGAGTTTTACGAGGACGAGTTCTTTGTCTACCATCGCTTCAGCAATATCCGGGTTTCGATTCTCGCGTTCTGCCGTCGCACGAATGGTGCCCTGAATATAAGAGATTGCCTTTTCGCCGACCTCTTGTCCTTGAATATTAACGGGCGCGGAGTCCCCAATCGTTCCCCCCGAAGTCATAACAATCTGATTACAAGCAATAGAAATCATCGCGCCTGCGGATATAGCCTGTCGATTGACAAAAGCGATTGTTGGAACTTGTGTATCTTGGATAGATCGGATGATATTCACAGCGGAATCTACTCTGCCACCCGGTGTATCCACATCGAAAACAATAGCATCGGCACCAGCCGTCTCTGCTGTTTGGATGCCGTCACTGATATAGGTCCCGAGTCCGCTCCCGATCTCGTTCCGAATGTCAATCACGTAAACCAGCGCTGTGTCCTGCGCGGACAGACCGCCAGTCATGAAAAGGCATCCTATTAAAGAAAGAAGCATGTAAATTGGAAGATGTGTTTTACGTCCCATGAAAACCACTCCCTATTTTGACTTTTGTTGGGTACTGATGTTGTATCTTGCGACGCTAAAATGCTTTTTGCATAATAATTTAGACAATTGACACCTCATTCAATTATACCTGAAGACGACGGTAAACGTCAAGACGATTTGCAATTCAATCCGATGTGAACTCTTCTTGAATCCATGAATGGAGGACATGGTTCAGGATTAAATGCACATCCTCAACGGGACCGTAGCGGTCACTGTCTACAATGACGTTCACATCGCAAATCGTTGCCAATGCCCCGCCACCGAAGCCACTCCACCCGATTGTTTGACACCCAATCTCTTTGGCGTGTCGCAGTGCCCGAAGCACATTCTCTGAATTGCCGCTCGCACTGATACCGATAACGACATCACCCGGATTCACAAGATTTTTGAGTTGTTCGACGAAAACATCTTCGTAAGATACGTCGTTTGACCACGCCGTCATTGTTGCGACGTTATCCGTTAAACTCATAACACGAAAACGGGGTTTGCCGGGGACACTCGTGCCTTTTCCTAAGTCACAGGCGATATGTGATGCCGTGGAAGCACTGCCACCGTTACCAATCACAAAAATCTGCTTTTCGGCGTAATATGCCTCCATGATAACATCTATAGAGCGCCGCACATCTGCCACTGTGAGTCGCTCTAAAACACCTTGTAAATGCGAAATATAACTTTGAATTCTCTCCATTTTGGTTTTTCAATTCCCTTTCTATGATTTTCAGACGACTAATGCGACGGCAGCGAGGTCCCCCAAGGCATTACCTAATTGGGCAGGCGCGATATGAACCGCTTCTGCGGGACGGGTCATCGCGAACTTTGAAACCGTCTCCCGAATCGGGTCGAGCAAGAGATCGCCAGCAGCAACTGCGATAGTGCCGAGTAAAACGATGTCGGGGTTCAAGATATTGACCAAATTTGCAATACCCCACCCCATGTAATATGCCGTTTCCTGAACGAGTTCCAACGCTAAAGCGTCACCCGTGCGCGCCGCCGCCAGGACATGCTCTGACTTGATAGCTTCAATCCGTCCATCGGCAAGTGCTAACAGTACCGTTGGCGACTTTCCATCTTTCCGTTGCTTTTGTAGTGCAGCCTGTGCGCGGCGTGCGATAGCAGGACCGGAGCAGAGTGCCTCGAGACACCCCCGTTTTCCACAGCCACACCGGGGTCCATTTGGCAGAAGTATCTGATGCCCTACCTCACCGGCACTGTCATTGGCGCCGTGGTAGACCTGTCCGTCGATAACAATACCACCCCCGATGCCTGTGCTCATCGTCATATAGAGGAGGGCACTGTAGCCGCGTCCACCCCCGAACCTGAACTCTGCGAGCGCACTCGCATTCGCGTCGTTCTCAATGATCACCGGCACTTGAAATTCGGATGCCAACAGTGCTTTCAGCGGGAGCGCGTCCCAGCCGGGTAAGTTCGGAGGCGAATAGACAATCCCAGTCTTCGTATCCAACGGACCCCCGCAACTCACACCTATCGCTGAAATAGAGGTCTGTTCCAAGCCGACTTGACTGACAACCTCACGCACCATGTCAAACAGCAAACCGATCGCATATTCCGGCCCCTTTTCTGAATGCGTCGGTTTACGGACCTTACCGAGGATATGTCCGGTCTTATCAGCGACAACCGTCGCGAGTTTCGTTCCACCGATGTCTATACCGACAACGTGATTGTTCATACGCCTGTCTCTCTGAAGGAAAAGATAAATCGCGTCATTGACGGGCGATAAATCACCCGACTACAAACGAGGGGCACTGCTTGTAGTAGTGCTATTTATAGCACGTTCCGTAAATTGTCAGACCATTAACACCTACATTACAATTCATAATTCAATGCGCGTAGTGCCGGATATATCTGTTGGTATGCTTTCAACTTCTCATCGTAACGCTGCGTGTATTCGTCGCGTGGATAATACACATCGCGCGGCGTGACCAACGCATCGACCGCCGATTCAACGGAATCATACTTGCCTATGGCTGTGCCGGAAAGGATAGCAGTGCCGAGACAGACACCTTCCGATATATCCAGGGCAATCACCTTTTTCCCAAACATATCCGCTTTGAGTTGGAGCCATTTTTCAGATTTCGCACCACCACCGATGGCACGCACTTCGTTTATCACAACCCCAGCGTCTTGAAGCATCGCAAGATTCTGTTTAATCTCGTAACTAATACCCTCCAGAATCCCTTTGATAAGCTCGCCTTTCGTCGTCGAAAGCGTCAACCCAACAATCGCGCCCTTCGATTCGAGATCGAGATGCGGCGTGCCTGAACCGGTAAAATGTGGCAGCACCATGGCGGTCCCAGGCGCGTCAGGGAGTGCCTCCATCAGTAAATCGTAAACATCGCGTCCCTCTGCTTCTGCTTGTGCGACCTCTGCTTGCGCGAGTGTGTCTCTAAACCACCGAAGCACAACGCCACCACTGGATACAAACCCGAGTGTGACATACAAGCCATCGACAACGTGCGGATAACAGGCGAAATTTCCATCTATCATATCTTGGTTGATGACGGGTTCCGTGAAAGCGGGTGCGATACATTCCACAGTGCCAGTTGCGTCCATCACCTCGCCGCTCCGAATGATCCCTGCCCCTAAAGCACCGCACGGTTGGTCATGTCCACCCGTAACGCATACCACGCCTTGCGGCAAACCGAGTTCATCCGCTACCTTCGCGCTAACCTCACCGATCGGTGTGCCTGATGGCGCAGCGTCTGGAAAGAGTGTCGCATCTACATCTGCCAAACCGAGCATTTTTTCTGACCAACCCTTGTTGATAATATCGAATGCCATCGTGCGTGCAGCGAGGGAGTAGTCCACCACAGGCGAAACACCCAGTTTGAAATAGACGAAATCCTCAAAGCCGAGGAATTTCCATACCTGTCGATAGAGGTCGGGTTGACGCGCCTGTATCCAGATGAGTTTCGCCAAAGTATGAATATCACTCATCGGCATCCCAGTGATTTCCATCACCTCTAAAGGCGTTATCTGTTGTTTCAATCTATCGCAGATGCCGGTTGTCCGAGCATCGAAAGTGGTGATGGCGTTCGCCAGAATCTGTCCATCGGCGGACACCGGTGTTACCGCTTCACCCTGTGAAGCGACACTGATTGCCTCAATAGGATCGGATTGTGTTTGTGCTGCAACCTGTTGGATACCAGCGGATATATTTTCCCAGACCACGTTCGCGTCCAGTTCCGACCAGCCGGGTTGCGGGTGGATCAACGGATACTCGCCATACGCCTGTGCGAGCGTCGTCCCATCCTCGCGAAAGGCGATGACCTTACACCCCGTTGTTCCAACATCTATGCCCAAAAGACTCATTGCTTTCTTCCTTTTCTTTATAATAACCCAAGTTGCCACTAACAGATTTTGTACTTGCCAGAAAGGTTTTTTGTCTCTCTCCACACCCCAGAGGGGTGGTATGTCTATAGAAAATGGCACATTTACGCGATCGCACTCCAGCGGAGTGCTATGTCTATAATAGGAAGCAACTTGAGTTATAATACCGGATGTGAGTATCATATCATAGGTTGCGGATTAATGCAAGGATTTGTTTTATGGTAAATCCGAAAAATAAATAGACATTTACCCCGGCCCGGTAGGTGCGGTTTCTAACCAGGGTTCCCACCCGTTACTGGGAAGGGACACCGATTCTGAATGTCTAAGTAATTCTAAAATCTACCATAGATGGGTTGAAAAACAAAAAACTTGACTTTTTCCGCACTGTCAGATACCATAGTCCATCAAGTAGACAGCCATCCTAAAGTTCAACAAACCCCGCGTCTACTGCTCCATTTTAGTAAGGAAACCGATATGACAGAAGAAACACAAACCTATCTCACCCTTGGAACCGAAAGCGAAGAAACACATAACGGATTCTACACAGCACTCAATTACATCCGCGAAAACGCCAACACCCAATACGGAAAAGGCAGACTCTTTGAACGGTTGATCAGATCATACCTCCTTGAAGATCCCTTCTACCAAAAGCGATTTTCCGAAGTCTATCTCTGGTCGGAATGGGCAGACCTCCGCCCCGAATTCGACGGTGTTGACATAGGGATCGACCTCGTCGCACAGGAACGCGATGGCGGATACTGCGCCATCCAGTGTAAATGCTATGCCGAAAACACACGGATCGCAAAGGGACATCTCGACACGTTCATCTCAGCCTCAGCACGCCAACCCTTCACTGCGCGAATGTTCGTGGATACCGGCAGCGATTGGAGTGCCAATTTACGGAGAACCCTCGACGGATTGCAACCCCCGTGCCAACGCATCAGTGCCGCCGATCTCGCCAGCCGACCCGTGAAATGGCCCGATCTTAGCACTGAACAAGCCGAGCAACTCGACTATCAACAAGAGACATTCAGCCTAAGAGAGCATCAACGAGAAGCATTTGACGACGTTACCAACGGCTTCAGAGATGTTGACCGCGGCAAACTCATCATGGCGTGCGGCACAGGCAAGACTTTCACCGCACTCCGCATCGCCGAAGAAGTCGCAGGGGTCGGGGGTAGGGTGCTATACCTCGTGCCTTCTATTGGACTCTTTTCACAAGCGATGCGAGAATGGGCAGAACAGCAAAGCGTTCCACATTCCTACATCGGTATCTGCTCCGACACACGTGCTGGAAAAACCTCTGAAGATGCCTCCATTCTGGAACTCGAAATTCCCGTCACTACGAATCCCACTGCGATCTCTGAAGCACTTCAGAAGACCGACGAAGGCACTATGAAGGTCGTTTTCAGCACCTACCACTCACTCCCTATCGTCGAAGCCGCACAGGATGCCGGCGCGCCACCCTTTGATATGGTTCTCTGCGATGAAGCACACAGAACCACCGGCGTTGAACATCCCGACGACACAACATCGCCGTTCGTTCTCGTCCACAATGCCGATCGGATCCGCGCCAACAAACGGCTTTATATGACAGCCACCTCCCGACTTTACACCGAAGGCGCGAAAGTAAAAGCGGCGCGCCATGATAGAGAAGTCTACTCTATGGACGATCCAGAGACATACGGACCCGAATTCCACCGCCTCCCGTTCTCCAGAGCCGTCGAGCAGGACCTCCTCTCCGATTACAAGGTCGTCGTGCTTGCGATGTCCGAGCAAGATGCAGACGCAGCACTGCAAACCTATCGCATTGCTGGTGGAAAAGAGATCAACATCAACGATGCCACAAAAATAGTCGGCTGCTGGCGTGCCCTCCAGAACCCAGAAAGAAGGTCCGCGGACGACCCAGAGATTAAACCCTTAACCCGCGCCATCGCCTTCACGAACACCATCGCGAACTCAAAGAGCCTTGTGAACCATTGGGACGGGGTGATTGAAAGTGCCATGGAACGGATGCCTGAAGACCAACGTCCGCAGGACTTCAGCATCGAAACCGAACATATCGACGGAAAGGACAACGCACTCAAGCGGAAAAACCGAATCGAATGGTTGAAAGGCGATGCCAAAGACACCTGTCGTATCCTCTCTAATGCCCGATGCCTCTCTGAGGGTATTGATGTTCCCGCGCTCGATGCCGTGCTTTTTATGAGTCCAAAGAACTCGCACGTTGACATCGTTCAAGCAGTCGGACGCGTCATGCGCAAAGCACCCGGCAAGACCTACGGTTACATCGTGCTGCCCGTTGCGATCCCTGCCGGTGAGGATCCTGCCGACATCCTCAACAACAATGAACGATTCGCTGCAGTCTGGAATGTCCTCCGCGCCCTCCGTTCACACGACGACAGACTCAACGCCGAAATCAACAGAATCGACCTCAACACCACAGCACCCGATCGGATTATCTTCAGCGGAGATGGGTTTGACAGCGATGGTAACGGCGCATCCTCAGGTTTGGGAGACCAACAACTCTTTCTACCCGTGGATCTTCCACCCGATGCGATATTCGCGAAGATCGTAGAACGGTGCGGCGACAGAAAGTATTGGGAAAGCTGGGCAAAGGATGTCGCTGATATTTTCTTACGGATCGTCGGGCGGATTGAAAGCCTATTGGATACCCCCGAAAACGATGCCCTTCGCGAATGGTTCGGCGATTTCCACGAGGAACTGAAAAGTTCTATAAACGACGCTATTACTCGGAGCAACGCCATTGATATGATGGCACAGCACATCTTGACCCGTCCGGTCTTTGAGGCACTCTTTGAGAATTACGACTTTGCCTCTGGCAACCCTGTCGCCATCGCGCTCGACAAACTCCGCAACGATTTTGCGGAATTCGGGCTTGAGGACGAGACGCGAGATTTAGAGAAATTCTACGAGAGCGTTCGGATGCGTGCCCGCGGCATAGACAACAGCGAAGGGCGACAACGCGTGCTGCTGGAACTCTACGAGAAATTCTTCGCCGCTGCCTTGAAAAAGGATGCCGAACGTCTCGGTATCGTCTATACACCCGTGGAGGTCGTGGACTTCATCTTACAGAGTGCCAATGAAGTGCTACAGGACGAGTTCGGACGCAGTCTCAGCGACGAAGGCGTGCATATCTTGGATCCGTTCACGGGTGCTGGCATATTTCTGGCGCGCCTACTCCAATCCGATCTTATCCGTCCCGATGATCTTGCCCGTAAATACCGCGCCGAACTCCACGCCAACGAGATCGTTCTCCTCGCCTACTACATCGCCGCCGTTAACATTGAGGAGGCTTTCCGTGGGCGACGCGGAGAGGACAGCGGTTATGAACCCTTCAACGGCATCGTCTTGACGGATACCTTCAACCTGAACAAGAAAAGATCGCTTTTCCCCAAAGAGTGGCTCCTCGACAACAATGAGCGCGCCGAGCGGCAACAAGAACTCCCCATCCAGGTTATTATCGGCAATCCGCCATGGTCCGCAGGACAGAGGAAAGGAACAGATGACAACCCCAATGTGGAGTATTCTGAACTTGAAGAACGCATCGGAGAGACCTATTTTGTGTATACAACAACAACGAATAAAAGGAGTCTCTATGATACGTATAAAATGGCAATCCGCTGGGCATCCGACAGGATTGATGAACAAGGGATTGTTGCGTTCGTCACCAATGGATCGTGGCTTGATGGGAACGTTGATGCAGGGGTCCGCGCCTGCTTAGCAGAGGAGTTCAGTTCAATTCACGTGCTAAACCTACGCGGGAATCAGCGAACACAAGGTGAAATATCGCGTCGTGAAGGCGGAAAGGTGTTTGGGAGCGGTTCACGGGCACCCGTCGCTATTACAATTTTCGTCAAGAACCCGAACGCCCCACACGAAGAGTGTAAAATTCAATACCGCGACATTGGGGATTATCTCACACGCGAGGAAAAATTGGATGCACTCACCGAGGCGAAATCTATAAAAGGATTCAGTGACTGGCAAACAATCACACCCAATAAGTACCATGATTGGATCGGACAACGCAGCGAAGCCTTTCAACAGTTCTATCCACTCGGTACAAAAGAAGCGAAGGCAGGCAAAGCAGATAATGCAATATTTGGGTTATATTCCCAAGGAGTAAAAACAAACAGAGATGCATATATCTACAATTTCGCTTACAGTGCCTGTGCCGAGAACGCGAGACGAATGACACAGGACTATCTTGACGCTCTTTCTGAATTTAGGGAAAACCCTGGCCTTGCAGTAAATGAAGTAGCACGCCGCCACACTGAAAATGTTACGTGGGTAGGAGAGCTTATGGACAGCCTCAGACGGAGAAAAACGACTAAATTCGACGATAACTATATCCGGAAGGTTATGTACCGGCCCTTCATCGCTACAAATTGCTATGCTAATTACATCTTTATACAGAGAAAGCATCAGATGGATCGAATTTTTCCAAACAGTTCAAGCGAAAACCGTGTGATATGTGCCCCGGGCATCGGGAGCAAAAAGCCATTTTCTACCCTTGTAACAGATACGATGCCAGATATGGGTTTCAATGCAGCCTCACAGTGTTTCCCGCGCTACCAATATCCGAAACCTACCGATACATCAGACACAACGAATACATTTCAGGGTATTGACGAAACACCGGGTCGCATAGACAACATTTCAGATACAGCACTCCGCGCCTTCCAAGACCACTATCGCGACGACACCATCACGAAAGACGACATCTTCGACTACGTTTACGGTATCCTGCACGCCCCCAGTTATCGAGAAGAATTCGCAAACGACTTATCCAAGATGATACCCCGCATCCCCTTCGCACCCGACTTTCACGCCTTCGCCCAAGCCGGCGAAATGCTCGCCTCCCTCCACCTCAATTACGAGACCTGCGAACAATACCCTTTGGAACTCATCTTCTCCCACCAAAGCGAACCCCAACCGAAACACTTCCAACTCAGCAAACGCGCCATGCGATACACCGATAAAAAAGCCAAAACAACCCTCATCCTCAACGAACATATCCGCTTATCCGGCATTCCAGAAAAAGCACATCAGTATGTCGTCAACGGCAGAACCCCGTTAGAATGGTTCATCGACCGCTACAAAATCACACAAGACAAAGACAGCGGCATCATCAACGACCCCAACGGTTGGTTCGAGAACTCTCGCGATCTCATCACAGCCATTGAGCGGATTGTTTATGTGAGTGTGGAATCTGCACGGATTATTGAAGGATTGCCATCTGAGGTGGTTACGGAGATCGGATAAGTTCACTGTTTTCTTTGCAAGATCGCTAAAAATATGGTTTAATTAACCGAGAGTGGCCCGAATTTCCGATGGCAGTACAGTTGATACTACATGATAACATCAGGATAGGCAATAGTCAAGAATTTTTGAAATTCGTTATCGGATTTTGTATAATTGTTGGCAGTTCGTTGGTGGGGCTATTAGTGCAATACACCTGTGTTGCACCCCACCTGTACTTCTAACAGAGTATAAGCGAACTTGCGAGCAACAATCCGGTTCAACATTATTAATACAAAGGATTTGGTGATAAAATGGAAAATGAGACTATCGAAGAACGTAAGGCACGTATGAATAAGTATCTCGCCGACACAGAAATGAGTAGACTTAAGGGAGTAGTTGAATGCCTCATTGACGTTGGCAAAGAGTTAGAATATATAGATTGTAACGATATACGAAAAAAGCCGGTTGATCGCACCATAGAGGAATTAGTTTACTCTGCCGATGATAAATATAAACATCTGCTTAAAAGTGAGAATGAGGCTGATTTTATCGGAAGTAGCGAAGGCTATAAGGGAATGCTTGAGATAATACAAGGTGTTATTCGTATGTCAGGATACCGATAAGTTTGAAGGTTATGTATGAGCAAAAAGGAAAGCGATAGAGCTGAACGTCGTAGGCGAATATCCATAGACGATTCTAACTACGACAACAAAATAATCTACATATCTGGCGGTTTTCTGTTTGTCACTCTGAATGGAGCATTAAGTGGAAATTTATCGCCAAGTGTGTTGTTATTTGTTTTATGGGGGCTATGGGTATCATCCATAGGATTCACTATGCTTAGCTTCAAAGTAAGTTCAGAAATGAATAGTGCTGATGAGATAGGGGAATCCGATAAGGCAGATTTTTACGAAAAAATAACCAACGCTTTAACATGGTTATATTCAATAACGTTCTATTCAAGTATAGTATTGGCAGCAATACTTCTTTGGAAAGGAGGCATTTTTAATGTCTGTTAACAAAACGAAAGATCAGAAAGGTAGAGTTAATACAAGCAGGGAAACAAAAGACAGTATGGATTCCGGGCAACAAAGAGTCAGGGTAATAAAACCGGCTGATTCTGATCAAAAGAAAGGGCAGAGACGAGTCGTCAGAAACCCTAAAGGCAAAGGGAAAAAGTAGTCATAAACCCTTGTATTCTCTATACCGCTAAGGGTTTCATAGGGCTTTCAACAGAAGTAAGGGGAGAACATCCTTCTCTTACTTCCTTTCTTTAATCTATCCATACCTACCTTAAATTAGGTGAAATTCTGTGAAACCCAATTTAACTAATCCCAAAACTACTAATAGCGAAAATCAATAGTCTTGGACTTGAATTTCGAAAAGTTAAGATAAGATTTGTTTTCGTTGAAATTCCATAGGCATCAAATACCCTAACGCCGAATGAGGGCATTAACACCTCAACTATTTTTCGTTTTTCCGACCCGTTTCACTTAACCATGTCAAAGCTTTCTTTTGGATGTCAAGTGCTACGGCCAATCTCCCAACATGTTGTTCCAGTTGAGCGATCCGCTCCGTAGCCTCCTTGGATGGCTTACCGCTTGATTCAAAAAGGGAGGCGGCATTTTCAAGGAGTTGACGTTTCCATTTTGAAAGTTGTTCTTCGCTGATGTTATGTCGCCGACACAGTTCCACTTGTGAACTTTCACCGCTAAGTGCCTCAAGAACAACTTGCGCTTTAAACTCGGGAGTGAGGTTTCTTTGTTTTCGTTTCGCCATCGGAGACTCCTTTCAAGTAGGTGGATATTATACCACAATCTTGTCTTAGAGAGTGGTCCAAATTTCCGATGGCAGTACAGGCAGTACAACCCTTTACTTCCTCTATAATTTATGAGTTCTTACGAGTGTTAAATAAAATGGCTATGACCCGAGAATTAAGATTAGTATTATGGGTTTTAGGTAAAGCCATTGCTTCCACATAAGTATTAAGGGGGCTTTTTGTTAAATTAAGGACAGCATCCCCTTGAAATGGCTTTCCAGTTACCGACACTTCATAAAGAGGAGAAGATTCCTCAATTGATTTATGCTTCGGTATGTAAGGAGAAAAATGCGCTCCCCGAACGAAATATTGCACCCGTAAACTTATTGGAGGAGGCTCCCAAGGATCATCACGGAATAAACTTGGTTGATACTTTGAGGCTTCAATTTCTTTTTTTTCAGCAGGCTTGTGGCTATAATCCAACACTATTAGAGCACATGGATAGGAATCCGTTGTAATCATACGAATCGCGGTCGCTTCTAAAGAAACCTCATACAACTTGGAAAGTTTCTGCAGGGATTTTAGTGAAACCCCCATACTCTTAACATCCAAATCAAATTCAGGTGTAGGCATGACAATCTCACTTGCTCCGAGATCACACAAAAACTCTACTTCATTTTCAGAATCGAATTTACCACTTTGGTGGCGCGCATGGTACTTGTCCTGATATCCAGGAAAAAAAGTATGAACAATTTCATGCGCTATTGAGAAATTTTGCCGTGCTTTCGGTTTATCAGGGTTGTATCTGATTACCATCCGCCCATTTCCTGTGGGATGGAGTTCAGCGTCCTCGCTATGTGTTAATTCAACAGATTCCTCACACCGGATCCCCAATATAGATGCGAGAACCTCGGGATTGAAAGGTGGACAATTCCATCGGAAATGTCTGGATTCTCTCGCTATATTGAGTTTATCTTGGACTAAACTTCGGATAATTTCCTCTGGATCTTGAGATATTCCTGAATGATGATCTATGAGCCGTATAACTGATTTATGAGAATAATACTTGTTGCCAATTTTAAGATATCTTTGTTTCATCGTTTCTTCATCACATACCGGATAGTTTGCAGAATATGCTCCCATTCTTCAATAGCCTTCGGTTGATTACCTCTATACCGAATATTCATCAGCATTCGGACATCTTCTTTTTGAATATCAAGCGCTTCTCCTCGTTTATCAACAAATTCACGTAATACATACGGAATATCTTCATCTTCAAAGTCCTCCGCATAAACGCGTACAGGCTGGTCAAGGAGATCTGCAATAGTTATACCAAGTGCTGAAGCAATTTTGAGCAATATCTCAGCCGAAGGTTGCTTACTCACATCGTTTTCAAGCTGTGATAAATAAGCTTTAGAGATACCTGCTTCTTCAGCCAGCCCGTTAAGTGAAAGCCCCTTTTCTTCCCGGAGTTGCCTAATTTTTTGCCCCAGTTTCATGTGAAATGCCTCCTGATTTTGGTAATTACCTTACCATTTTACACGAATTTGTTTGTTATTACAAACTTTTTCTTGACAAAATGGTTCGCTATAGAGTATAATATTGTTCGTCAAGATAAACAACACGAATGGGACAAAAGGTATTCTATGAAATCTTAAGCAACACAAGGGGTACTTTCATAATGGCAAAAGCGATTGCAGCGCGAAGAAACGGGGATGCATACCAAGCCAGAGTCTTCTGGCTGAAGTTGCTTGATCTCAGAACCAATGATTATGTCAAATCTGTCACCTTGGAAAGCGATTTCGCTGCCTTTGTTGATGATGTCGTCGTCTCCTATAGTGAACCCATAAAAGATCGGACAACAGGGAAACGAGAGATTGTTTGTGATTTGTTTCAGTGTAAGTACCACGTGACGCAGCACGGCGCATTCACCCATGAAAATCTCATAGATCCAAAGTTTATCAACAACCAGAATTCAATGCTGAAACGCTTGCACGACGCGTATGTGAAACTTTCAAAAGAACTCCCACCCAACGCGTTCCGGTTGTACATTTTCTCCAACTGGCATTGGGCGGATCAAGACGCACTCTCTAAGCATTTACATGAGGAGACGATTCGTTCAACCTTTTATGAGAATGGCCCCAGATCCAAAGTGGGGCAAGTGCGCTTAAAACTGGCAAGTCATCTCGCCGTAACGCAAGAGGAGCTGCGTGCTTTTTTAGACACGGTTCGGTTTACGCTTGGAAAGAATCTTGCAGACCTCGCAAGTGAGATGGAACCCCGCCTGAAGTTAGCAGGACTACAACCCATCGACCCAACAGTAACTCACATTCCTTACGACAGCCTCGCTTGGGAACTTTTTGCACAGGAACGCAATTCGTTTGACAAAGCGGGGTTTGACCAGATGATCCGCGAAGAAAAGTTGATCACTCCACCCGCTACAAAACATAGCGAAATTTCCATCCAAAGCTTCGCACAATTCGCACGGCGCCCTACCGATCTTCAAGTCGTACGTCTTGATTTACTCCCATTGTTTGATGAACGTTTTCCTATCAGAGACGCATATTGGAAAAAGGAGATACCTGAAGAAATTTCGGCATTCATGTTGGACGAAAAATTGATGGATGTTCCGCAACCCATCCATATCTTCTTTGATTGTCATCTTAGTATCGCGTTCTTTGCTGGACATCTGGTGAGTCCTAAACATCGGATTCAAACCATACCGACACAAAAAAATGGGAGCCACTACACGCTTTGGGAACAGAGTGCCCCCGATACCAACGCAGACCTGTGGGAGTTCCAAACCTTTGGAAGAATTGATGAGGAAGTCATCTTGGAAATTTCCGTGACGCATCACATCCAGAAACAGTTGCAATCCTATCTATCAACTCAGGGATACAACGAATTACCGCAGATTCGGGTTGCCCCTATAGGCGGTATCGGACCCACTGCGGTAGCTGGAGGCACCCATGCGTGGCAGCTCGGATATCAGCTAGCAGAACAGCTTCGCGAGATACTCCCCGAGACGTGCCGGACGGTACACCTCTTTTTTGCAGGTCCTGTCGCATTAGCCTATATCCTTGGACATACGATGCGTCATATCACTCAACACATTCAGCTTTATGAATACGATTTTGAAGGGCAGCGTGGCGAACGGAAATATTATCCGAGTCTATGTATTGCCTATTAACCTTAACAAGTAGGAGGACGATTCCATGAAATTAACAACCTATTTTACAAAATTTCTCCAAGCCATCCGGCCCACAGAGAATCAAAGAGATGATTGCAAAACAGGGCATCAAACGCTACGCAACCGTCTTGAGAGTTACGAGGATTTAAAACAGATTCTTGTCAGTACTTTCCTGCAAGGAAGTTACCGACGCGCAACCCCTGTTCGTCCAAAAGGTGAGGCAAAGTTAGATGTTGACATCATCGCCGTAACCCGACTAAATCGACATGACTACCCAAACCCAGACAAAGCCATGGATAAATTTGTGCCTTTTTTGAGAAAATACTACAAAGGCAAATATCAACGCCAGGGACGTTCATTTGGAATTGAACTGTCGTATGTCAATCTCGATCTCGTCATCACCTCGGCACCGTCTGAAGCAGAAGAAGTTTATAAAAGCCAAGCTGTCCAAACATTCTTAACCCCGGAAGATATTGACGATTGGTTTTTGGTGAAATCTTGGATACCGCCGGAGGAAAGGAGCAGTCAGACCGCTTTTTTTGAAGCTATCCGTCAAGAGCAGGAATGGAAAACCGAACCGTTATGGATACCTAATCGCGATGCTGGTGCCTGGGAACAGACCCATCCGTTAGAACAAATCAAATGGACATGGGGAAAGAACGCCAGATGCAATAAGCATTATGTTAATGTCGTCAAAGCCACAAAATGGTGGCAGAGAGTCCATCATCCTGACGACAGACCTAAAGGTTATCCACTCGAACATCTCGTTGGAGTCTGTTGTCCTGATAGCATAACGTCCGTCGCAGAGGGCGTGACCCTCACGCTGGAAAACATCGTTGCGAATTATAGTGCGTATGCAGAATGCCAACTCGTTCCCTACCTGCCAGACCACGGTGTACCTGGACACAATGTTTTAGAGAGGGTTTCTGGTGCCGAGTTCGCAGAATTTTATGAGCACACTGAGGCAGCTGCTCAGATAGCACGTGAGGCTCTTGATGCTGAGACGAAAGAAGAGTCTATTGAAAAGTGGCAAGAATTGTTCGGTAGTAAGTTCCCGGATTCCGATGATTCTGATGATAATCGGAATAGCGGAAACAGGGCAAAAGGCCCCTTTGTCGCGCCACCCAGACAACAGACAGGTGATCTAACACCTCGCAGATATGGATAGATCAGATATGGATAGACCGTTGTGTGAATTGCCAGATATTGTGATAGAAGCCTATAACCTTTTGCTTCAACACCGTCTCGTTAAAATTACCCTGCCGATTCAGGAGAATATAGCAGAAGGGAAAACTGGGTGGGTGTTTAAGTGTGTTGCTACGGTACCCTGTCCGAATCCTGAGCAGGTGCCGGGGAGCATCACTTTACGCGTCTTGATGCCTGAAACATTCCCGATGGAACCCGTAGAATTCTATTCCGAAAATGTCAATGCTTTCCCGCACCAAGATGCTGAATCTGGGAAATTGTGCTTACCCGAAGAAGCACTCGCACCTCTCGATGCATCCCGGCTTGTTTGCTACGTCAAGTGGACACTCGAATGGCTCAAGGACGCAGCAAACGGTAGACTTCTACAACCCGGCGAACCGTATGAATTGCCAGACTTTAGCCGAAAACTTCTCAAGACACCGTTGCCAACAAATGTTCCTTTTATCTTTGAGGAATCGCTAACTTCCTATGGAAAATGGGAATCTCGATTGGGCACGGACGGTGGTGTTGAATGCTGTTGGGGGAACGGAATTTCGGCAATATTCGCTGTCCGATTTTCTAGCAAAAACGGTTTGTTGATAAGGGAATCAGAATTCACTTCAAACGTCCTGAGACAGGATGGCGAGATCAAGGGCAACTGGCTTCTTGTCCCCGACATCCGTTATGAAAGGCATCGCCCACCTCAAACCTATGAGGAGATGGATACGTTGTGTTCAAGGAATGGTATAGATTTCTATTCCATTCTCAAATCGGCCTGGCGCCTTGAAAACTCATGTAAAACTGGCATGCTCCTCGTTGGCTTTCCAATTTCCAAAATCGTCGGACAGCCGCCTGCTGAACTCCATTGGCAACCTCTTCTCTTTCCGACCTACGATACGGTAAAGACGCGACCGAAAAAGCGTAACCCAAGAGCAACAATTGATAAACGGGAGCAAATCTGGCAGAAATTGAGAGGTAGCGAATGTTTTTCACCCTCTCAACAGTTGCCATGGGGAAGCGTTGAAAACGTCGCACGAGATCGATTATATGCAAGAGGCGCGTATCCATCAAAGGTTCAGGCAACACCTATTGTCGTTTTCGGCTGCGGGGCACTGGGGAGTTCCATCGCAGAATTACTTGCACGCGGCGGGGTACACCAAATGAGCCTTGTTGATTCAGATACGATAAAATTTGGCAATCTCTGTCGCCATACCCTTGATGGTTCTTCTGTCGGTGTGAATAAAGCGCAAGCCCTCGCCGAACGCTTGTCACGAGCCAATCCTCTTTCAAAGATAACGGGATATCCTGACAGAGTACCCTTAGATTCACGATCAGATCAGACACTCCATCAGGCAATTATGGATGCCGAGATATTTGTCGATTGTACCACGAGTGAAACCGCTTTTCGGTGGTTGAATCAATACGCAGTTGAAAATGGAAAACGGTTGATTTCCTTGTTCTTCAATTTCCACGCAGAATTGCTTACCTTATGTATGTCCGGTAAATCCAGGTCATGCCGCGAGATATTTAAGGATCTAAATTGCGCCGTTCGACAGAAATATACACCGCTTGACCCGGGTGTGTACTTCTATCATCCCTCAAAAGACGAGCAAATTATAGAAGGGGCAGGTTGTTGGCATCCGAGCTTCCCCGCGCTCAACGCACATGTTCAAATTCTCGCTGCACACGCCGTAGATATTATCAGTCATTCTATAGCCACTAAACAAGAAACAGGAAGCGCAGTGATTGTCAAAAGGAAAAACTTCATAGCACAAAACGGGGACCAACCGGGCGTACTTGTTGAAAAGGTATGGGGAAAAGAATATTGACAGATAACACTTCACTCAGATGGCAGTCGGACTGCCAGAAATATACCGTACGACTTTCAAATGCCTGCCTTCTGAAGATGGTGGAAATGGCGCAGGCACATTCGCCTAACGAAGTCGGGACCTCCTTGGTTGGATGTTATTCCAATAACGGCTTTGAGGCTTCTGTTCTTGACCTAGCCCCTTTAAGTCCCGACTCGAAAGGTTCGCGGACTTCGTTTTATAGAGGTGTTGCCGGTTTGAAAAAGTTCTTTACGAAACTCCGACAGAGTTTCAGCGGTAAACGTCATTATGTCGGTGAATGGCATAGCCATCCAGATGCCGCTCCCTTTCCAAGTCAAACCGATGACGGACACCAGTTAGCGATAGCAAAAGACCCAAACACAGCCTGTCCAGAATGCATTCTTATTATTATCGGACATACGCTTTCAAACGTGGATGAAATAGGCGTTTTTGTGTATTCACGAAAACGAGGCAGGATTTCCCTTGCCCCGGTACATCAGATCAAAGATACACTGGATTCACCGACTTCTGTGTAATCGCAAAACTCGTGGCAAAGGCTTCAAAGTTACCTATCGTGTTCATCGAATCAGACACCTGAAGTCTCTAAGGCGTGCCGCAGCGATCTACACCGCTTGAATTTAAGTGACAACGAGTGTCTGAACTTTACCGATTTCGGGTCTCAATTAGCGATGGCAGTTCATTTTCTTGGAATAATGCTTTACTGTATAATGCACTGAAACATCTCAAGGCACCCGATTTCCTTTTACGAAATCAAACATCACATTCTACAAAAAAACACCGCAGAACCTCATCTGCGACAGTCTCAAGCCTGAAAAGGAGAAACATACCAGGCCAATGTTCTCTAAACTATTTGAGATACTCCCTGATGCTGAACAACTCTTAAGCCTTGAACCAGAGGAACTTGCGGGACCGCTTTTGGTTTCTTTAGAAAATCGGGAGAGGATAAACCTACAAGTTATCATAGGATATAATAGGATGGCGTGGGAAATTAACCAAAATGCGCTCAATATTCCGAATCTAAATTATCCTCACGGCGTTCGTGAGGATGTCCTCTTTGCACTTATGGAGGCTTGGCAGTGTTTGGTATGTGAAGGATTCGTTGCGCCGAGACCTGCTGATTTACCAAGAGATCATTCCATAACTTCAGCAACTACATACTTCGTGACCAGACGTGGAAAAAAGATTGAAACACTTGAGGACTTTGAGGTGTATCGCAAAGGCTGATCTTTTACGTAAACACCAATCGGTTTTTTTGCAAGGATCTTATGGAACAGCCGTTCTTGAAGCATTCAAGCAGGTAGAAATCGCTGTTCGCGAGGTAGGAGGCTATGCAGAAACGGATTACGGACTGACCTAATGCGTAAGGCGTTTAATGATAGTATCAGTAACGCCCGTGTGATTATGAGAGACCCACCAAAATATACGCCATGTAAGGGAAGACGGTGGCGTTCTCAGATACATTTGTGCTTTAATTTTTAAGAACACCGTTTTGGTAAGCATCATCAAAGACCTCAGGTACATCAGCACACCCCTAACATTCAGGAGGCACTTGCATCTCAACCTAAAAATGAAATACTTAGAAAATCTAAATCCATCCCAACAAAAGGCGGTTACGGCACCCTTAGGACCTGTAAGTATCCTCGCGGGACCCGGTTCCGGTAAGACGCGCGTCTTAACTGCCCGGATCCAACACCTATTTTATACTCATAATCTTGCACCCTCTCGGATACGCGCAGTGACGTTTACACAGAACGGGACGCAGACGATGCGCGATCGGTTAGACGGCGATGGCCTGAAGGACGTGCGTATCTCCACGTTTCATTCGCTATGTCGTAGTATCATAGACAGACATTTCCAACGGAATCCGCAACTTGTGGATCTCTGCAAAGCCGCAGGGGTTGGAATGCCTTTCTGCTGGCATTCGTTCCAACCGAAAGCGAAACGACCGCATCTGGAATGGTATGAGGAGGATGGGAGACTCACCCCGGAAGTAGCACTGTGGGTCGCTTTCCAATATGCCTGTGTCGCATTCTCGCAGAAAGTGCCGCCGCAGCTGGATTTCACCGAAGCAGGTTACCAACGCGTCGCTAAGGTGTTTGCGCGTGTTAAGCCCAGACTGCGTCCGGTGCATGGTTTTGTCAAGGCAGGGATGCCGGAACTGATATTGCTCGGTAATTTTGACGGATTGTGTCGGTTTCGTGACTATGTGCGAGCACTGTTTGGTTACGAGTTACAAATAGCAGACGAATTGCATCCCGATTATCAGGAAATGGTGTCTGCTTTTTCAAGGAACGATCCGCAGTTGGAAACGTTTTTTAGAAAGGCGTATCGCCAACTCGTGAAGCGTTATGCGTTTCTCGATTTCACGGCACAGGTGTTGTGTGCACATCAGATTCTCCTCTCTTCTCCGGAAGCCCTTCGGCGTATGCAAAACCAGTATGACGCTCTCCTGATTGATGAGTTTCAAGATACCGACCCTGTCCAGTTTGACATTGCCCAGCGGATGGTCGCGGAACACAAAAACCTGTTTGTCGTCGGCGATCACAATCAAGCGATTTATGGATTTCGAGGCGCAGACGCGCGGAATATCAGCAGGTTTCGTGAGGTGTTCCCAGAACCCTATGAGGTCTTATTGGATAGAAACTACAGGTCCACGCCCGAAATTGTGGAGGTGTCCCGTGCAGTTGTAGAACGGTATCAAGATACGGGATACGTCTTTCCGACTGCTGTCAAGTCCAGGGGTGCCGCTGTCGAGATGAAAAGCCGACTCACAGAAGTTCCAATATCGGATCCAGCGGACGTGTTAGTGCTATCGTATACGAATCGCTGTGTTCAAGAGAATTGCCAGACTTTAAAATCAATGGGTATCCCGTATGTGAAGACAGTGCGGTTTGCTGAGGATAGCGAAAAGCGTGTGTTTTGCGTGGGAAAGAAGATCGTCGACCGCGTCCTTGAGGTTATGTCATTTTTGCAGGAACCGACACGGGAACACATTTTAACCGCTGCCCTGCATGTCCCCGGGATAGGGGAGAAGACGCTGGAGGGTTTGGTGCAGGTTAGCGACTTAAGCCGTGAACCGAAACTGGAAGCGTTGTTCGGTTTCCGAGATTACGTCTGTGGTCTGACGGCGGAATCCCAGGTCCAAGCGGTGTGCGATAACTCAGGGAGATCGCCTGAGGGTCAGGAGGGTATTTTCAAAGGTGCCAGCATCGATTGGCACTCGGATAGCGTCCGATCCGATGTGTCTTTTCTCGGACGCGTCTTAGCACACTATGAAAGCATTCCAACTTACGAGACGTTGTTCGATGCTTCGGCACAGGTGATGACGGTGCATCAAGCGAAAGGCATGGAGACACCCGTCGTAATTGTAGACGGTTATAGTTTTTTCGCTCCTGGTGATGGTGCATTCGTTTCAGAGGAAAGTGTCTATGAGGCTGCGCGCGTCATGTATGTTGCTCTCTCGCGTGCGGAGCGCGAACTCTATTTGGTGACGGATAGGCGAGACTATCCAAACATGCGACGCGTGTATGAGATGATTGAGAGACAAACAGGGATCGATTGCACCGCGGTTGAGAATAGAATCGATTTCTCTATTGAGGATGCGCAGGCATTTGAACTGGCATTTGGCGGGGATGTTTAGATTCTTTTAACCACTGAAAGGTAATAGCCCAGCGCATGTTAGACTTATTCTGTGTCATTGGTGAGATAGAAGGACAGGATGAGTGGACATATAAGCTGAGCAAAGACGGGTTTTTACATAAGCATTTAACCCAAAAATTAGCGAGTACCACATGTACATCGGATCAAGAGGTGATTTTCACATATGTCCCCTGTTATTGGAATTACATGCAAAACAGAAACAGCGATCACAGACTATACGGATGCCATTGTCGAATTTGGTGGTGAACCGCGCGTGCTGGTCTCACGTCCAGATCGTATACCTAAGGGTATCCCAAAGATTGACGGGCTTCTCTTGCCAGGGGGTGGTGACCTTGACCCTCGCCATTATGATGAACCTCGGTATCATGTTAACGGTATTAGCAAAATTAAGGGCGTTAGCCAATCGCGCGATGCGTTGGAGTTGGATCTCTGCCAAAAGGCACTTGCAGCCGATATACCTGTTTTCGGAATCTGTCGCGGGATTCAAGTGATGAGCGTTGCAACGGGGGGAAGTCTCTACCAAGATATCCACACGCAACTCAAAAACTGTTTGCTTCATAAGGATGAGGAAAGTATATATGATGCCCGGCATTCTATTAAGATTCAGCCGAATAGCTGCCTCAGCGGACTGACAGATAGTTACATCACCGAAGTCAATTCCGCACATCATCAAGCATTGAAAGTCATTGGTGCGGGATTTGTCGTCACCGCCCAATCGGAAGATGGTATCATTGAGGCGATAGAGAGTCCTTCACATCGATTTGCGATAGGTGTGCAATACCATCCGGAACGGATGCTACAACGCCCAGAACTCCGAGGGCATGGGCACAAATTATTTGAGGCGTTTATTCACGCTGCTTCTCAATCAGGAAGAACACGATGAAAAACGTAATCAGTAGAAAGCTCTAACCTCGATTGACAAAGATGACAGGAGTTGAAGATTTTACCAACCTTACCGATGTTTCAGACGAACGGTAGTATGATGGGGACGACAAAACAGCCTGCTTCTTGCCTAAATTTAACGAAGGAGGTGGAAGGTTACATTTGCCAGTCTTTTATACGGCAAAGCGAAGTTTTATTAGGAGATGATAGTGGCAGTTGAAAGGAGTATCAAGGAGGAGTTCTCAACATGCCTATTATCAGGTTAAAGACGTTTCAATGCGACAAATGGAGGACATCATGAAAATGCATGCAGCAACTGATTGGAGTGTACTGCCCCCCTAAATTCGGGCCACTCCCTAAACCAAGATTGTGGTATAATCTCCACGACTTGAAAGGAGGCCCCAATGGCGAAACGAAAACGAAGAACCTTCACCCCTGAGTTTAAAGGCCAAGTTGTTCTTGAGGCGCTGAGCGGTGAAAGTTCACAAGCAGAACTGTGTCGTCGACACAACCTCAGTGAAGATCAACTCTCGAAGTGGAAGCAGCAAGTCGTTGAAAACGTAGGATCTCTGTTCGTCTCCACAGAGCAGCAGTCCAGCGAGGCAGCGGAGCGGATCGCCCACCTTGAACAGCTCGTCGGGCGGTTGACGGTGGCATTAGATATTCAAAAAAAAGCAGCGACGTGGTTAGACCAAAACTGACGCAACAGCGAGAAATCGTTGAGGCACTCCGGACGGATTATTCCGTTCGACAGATCTGCGAGACGTTGGGTTTCACCCGGAGCAATCTCTACTATCACCCCAAACAGGACCCGTCTGAAGTCGTCCTGCGGAATGAAATAGAGACGTTGGCGTTGCGGTATCCGACCTACGGATACAGGCGTATTACACAGCTCTTGGTGCGTCAGGGATACACCGTTGGGTATAAACGTGTTGCCCGATTGATGAAAGCAACAAACTTATCGGTGTCCGTCAAACGCGTCTGTCAAACCACGACTTCCGTTGACAGGGTGCGTCCGTGGGTCAATCGCCTCAAAGACCTTGAAGTCTCCCGATGCGATCAGGTCTGGGTCGGTGATATTACCTACGTCCGCCTGAAAAGATGCTTCGTCTATGTTTGTTTGCTCATGGATGTCTTCACGCGTATGATCAAAGGGTGGCAGGTGAGTCGCCACTTGACGCAACCGCTGACTTTGAAACCTTTAGAGGCGGCGTTACGTCAAAGTGTCCCGGAGATCCACCATTCGGATCAAGGCGTTGAATATCTTTCAGATGCCTATGTTTCGATGCTCAGGCATCATGGGATTGAGATTTCGGTGGCGCGTCGGGGGTGTCCTTAGGAGAACGGCTATGCTGAAAGACTTATCCGCACCCTCAAAGAGGAAGAAGTTCACCTCAACGACTATGAAAACATCCATGAAGCGAGAAATCGTATTGGACATTTTATCGAACACGTGTATCACCAGAAACGCCCTCACTCGGCGTTGGGGTATTTGATGCCTATGGAATTCGAGCAACAAACCTTATCTTAACTTTGCGAAAAAGTGGTCTAAATTAGCGTATGCACTACAGTATTTCAACCTCATATCTTGGAATTTTAGAGATAAGAGATGATAGACACGAAGGAGAAAATGGTGTAGGAAACAAACTTAACCAAATTGCCGAGTGTCTCGGAATATCCCTATATGCAGAACTATTTCCGTAAAGGAAAAAGGAGCCCATAATGTCTAGGCAAGAACAGAATATAAGATACTGGACCCAATTCTGTGACTACTTGCGTCAGCGAGGTAGCCAACTCCAATCTCAAACATCTAAAGAGCGGCACTTTATAGATTTTAGGATAGGAATTGGGTGCTTCTTGAGAACAAGGCAGGTTATTAAATCCAAGTACGGACCTACCGCTATCACTGTTGGGTTTATCATGACGGGGCGCGCGAGAACTTACTTTCATGTGTTGAAGGAGCAACAGAGGGAAATTGAAGAGGAATTTGGTAAACCCCTTGAATGGTTTGCAGAATGGAAGACTGAAAAACATGTCGCCTTGAGAAAAGAGGCGGATCCAAGGGATGAGAACGACTGGTCTCGTCAACATGAGTGGTTGGCTACCAAACTTGAAAAGTTAAATGAGGTATTCCGCCCGCGAATTGAGAGACTCGAAGCTGATCTTTGAGAACCGTTCCTTGTACAATCACAAGTGAGACCACTGGACACAGCACTCGGAGACAAGCGTGAAAGAACTTCTGTTAGCGGATGCACATCAGTTATCGGCATCACTCTCTGAATACGAAGCCACCCGACAGCAGATAGAGCGTGCGGCGTACAAAACCTTCACGCTGCGTGAGGCAGACTTTGACGACCTCGTTTTCATGGAAGTGAATGATTCTGTTTGGGCAAACAATCAGAAGTTGGTAGACCTCTTAACGCCGAAAGGCAAGTTGCGCACGCTGAAGGAAGTCGTGGACAGGATTCTGACGGTATATCCGCATGAGAGTCCGATCCAAGTCTTTAAGCAGCTCTCCGAGGACGAGCCATGGTTTGAGGGATGTTTTCTTATCAGTGCACGGTTCGATCCGCGCTTGATCGGGGAATTGTTGATTCGACCACTGACCCCTTATGAGAAACCCGCACATTCCCCGAAAATCAAGTTTTACCTTGAAGATGGGAATCATCGGGCGTTGGTATATGCCGTTTTCTTGCGGCTGTGTGCGGACGCGTATCGACCGGTTCGGGTCATTTTCAGCAAAGACTGGACGCACCTCTATCCGTGGGCGCAGTTGACTGCGTGACTTGGATTTCATCATGGGATTAGGAGAGGGTTTTTGCATGAGAAAAGTTTTGACAACAGGTTCATTCTTGGTATTCAGTTTAATCGGGCTATCTTACATATTTATATTTTTCGGGATGCTATCCGAGATGCCGACTCCTGAAGTTCGCTTGAATAAACCGCAGTTGGAAAGCTTCGGGACTGCTATCGCTCAAACCAACCGAGCGATGTCGGTGTCCTATCCGGTTGAAGATTTTACCGGGGACACTGCCTATAAGGTCGTGCGAGTTATTGATGGCGACACGGTCAAGATTGACTACAACGGCAAAGCGACGAATGTTCGTCTGATTGGTGTGGATGCACCGGAGACAGGGCATCCGAGCAAGCCTGTTGAGGCGTATGGCAAAGAAGCGTCCAATTTTACAAAGAATCTGCTACTGGGTGAATCTGTCTATCTGCGGTTTGATATAAACAGGACAGACAAATATGGCAGACTGCTGGCGTATCTTTACCGAGCTCCGGATGGACTTTTTGTGAATTTGGAGATTGTGCGTCAAGGGTATGGGTATGCCTATACGCAGTTTCCGTTTAAACACATGAAACTGTTCCGGTATTATGGGAATCGGGCGCGGACTGCTGAGAAAGGTCTATACGGCGTTCCGCAGGCGCGTGTTACTTCACAATCAGCGGAATCGACTACAGTAGAATCGGAGGGTGAAGTCTACGTGACACGCACTGGGAAGAAGTATCATCGCGCGGGGTGTCGGTTATTGAGCAGGAGCAAGATTCCGATCTCATTAGTGGAGGCTAAGGGGCGTTATGGTCCTTGTAGTCGGTGTAATCCGCCGCGATAGGCGTATATAAGGAGTACTGGATGATTACGGAAGGCAGTAAAAAGGAAGATAATAAAAAGTCCAAGTTTGGAATAGAAAGTCTTATTATCTTTTTGGCAAGCGGAGCATTTATGCAAGTCCATAAGGAATTTCTGGCATCTTCCTCGGAAACATACTGGGGCGTTTGCGTTGTAAATTGGATTCACCAGATTCTCCACGCTCTCATAGGTATGGCAATCCAAATCGTATTAATTCTGTTACTGATAAAAATTGGGAGCACTGCACTCAAAGAGATCAGGTCTCGCAAAGAGTAACATGGTTATTAATCGAATCCGAGCACTGTATGGCGACGAAGACGATCTGTTTCAAATGGTCATCAAGCGGATTTATGAAGAATAGTTTGGGGATAAATGATATGGAAGGAAGCTGGTGTCGGAAGTCCTATATGACTATGAAGCGAAGTACAGATTATTAGGGAGTAGATTGGAGTAAGAATGTATGAATGCTAACAAAACCAACTTTGATAGTATGTTAAAGATTGCTGACTTAGCAGAGCAGTGGCATCATAATAGAAGACAACTTGAGTTCAGAATTATGATTGCGTATACCACCCTACTTGCTTTAGCACTTTACCAAGTTATTAAACCTAGGACCTCTCCAATGAATTTTGAGGCATATTGGGACATAATTCTAATGGGAGGGTTAGGTTTATCCGTTGTATTGGTGATCTACTGGCGGTGGCAATACATTTTCCACATAGCATCAAACAACGATGTAAGAAGAAGGGATTTCTACCTTAAAAAAGCAGAACGAATTCTTCATCATATGTCGAAGTCCCATGATTCAGACTTTGTTCCTCACCCTAATAGAATGGTTACAATTAATTTAGCTGCTGAAATGAGCGAAGAAATATCTGAAGTTGAGTTATTCAATCAAACAGAACCAGATATTTACATTCGCTCAAAAAATAAAGGAACCTCTCCTCCGGAATGGTATAAAAACGAGCATATTCTCATTCCGTTAGCTTTCCCAACAATTCTGACATTTTCACTTATAGTAGTTTTGTTTGTTAAAGCAAATGTAATCGAGCATAGTATTACAATCTTGCGGAGTTTACAATGAATGTAGAAAACAGAACTATCTTTGAAGGCGATAACCTGTGAAGGCTTCATTCTGAGACGATAGATCTTATCTATCTGGATCCGCCTTCAATCGGAGACACACGTGAAGGAATTACTGTTAGGGGATGCAAATCAGTTGTCGGCATTTCTCTGGATACAAAGCCACCCGACAGCAGATAGAGTGTGCGGAATATAAAACCTTCACGCTGATCGAGTCGGACTTTTACGACCTAGTTTTCATAAAAGCGAATGCCTCGATTTAGGCAAACAATCAGAGGTTAGTAGATGTCTTAACATCTGCAGGGAAATCGCGCCCATTAAAAGAAACAGAATGAGGTTCTTAGGTTGCCAGTCCATAGGCGAAACGCAGTTGGTGGCAAAACTAACAGGTAAATAACAAGGAGCATCCTAATGGAAACAACCAATTTATTCTTCAACAGTCCTAGCGATTGGACAATGTTCGGTCCAAGGATTTCGCAAGAACGCGCACAAACCATGCTTCCTATGCTCATAGACAGAGCCCGGCAGCGCAAAACAATAACATACGGTGAATTGGCGAATCACTTTAATATTTCGTTCGCAATGCCAATCATGTCTGTAGTGATATGTACTACAGGCACGCTATACCTCTTAGAGCGGAACCAACTGCCACAGGCACAATTTACATGGAAGCATGGAAAAATTCCACGTATCGCGAATATGGTGACACGTGCAGGGGGCAAGCCTGCTGGTTTCGTGGCACAGCAATTGGAGAACCAAAAGCCACCTGTAGGATTCCAAACACTATTGGATGAAATTTTTGATTATAAGAGATGGGATGGCGTTCTCAAAGCATTGGGGCTTCGGACATAATCCGCACATTCCCCGAAAATTAGGTTTTACTTTTCTGGACTTACCCCAAGCATCCGAATAACCAGTGAGTTAAGATAACCTAATTTAATCATAAACGTAAGCGAGAAAATGTACTGCCTACGGTTTTTTAGACCACTTCCTATCGGAATCTGTTGTCTTTTTGGGAGTTTCCATCTCTGTCTTTGGGTCAGTCTGCTGTGCTCCGAAAGATTAAGGTATCAAATTCGTCACTGGTAGCAGAGACACGCGCTGCAGCGAGGAATTCTTCCTCTTCGCTTTTTGAGTTGGTCTCAACCAACTCCTGTGCGACCGTTGAACGCGCTTTGGCTTTCTCACGTATTTCGCGCATGCGGGCCAATTCGGCGGAAGTGCCGTCCATGATGATACCGGAGAGCATGTCGGCGATTTCCTCTTGCTCGCGTGCCGTCATCAGATCCGCGATTGTCTCAGACTGTTCGGACTTCATCTTGTCTAAATCGCGATGCAAACGGGTCGTCTGAAGTTGGTGGGCAACCGATGTTAGAAACAACACCAGATTGGAATTCATCAATTTCTTCTGCGTCGTATCATCTAACGCTTTCCAAATCCTGTCTGTCGCTGACCAAGTGTAGACGGCACCCCCCACAATAGTTAGCGGTATAACAAAAGGACCGAGTGTCACGCCAAGTAAACTCAATCCCGTGAAACCCGCTGCAGTTGCTCCCGCGAATCCAGCACTGATTCCAATGTCTTTGGCTGCATCTATACGGGCATTTTCAACGGATTTTCGGTTGTTTTTGACGTGCAAAATGTTCTCAATGGTCGTTATAGGCAACTCTAATAAAGCACCAAAGAGCGCACCTTTGGCTGCACTGCCTGCGGCGGTTTTGAAGCCACACTTTATGCTCGTGACAGTGTTATCGAACCGAGTCCTCTGAAATTCTCTCCAAGACATGTTCTTCGATCCACGTGCGCGGTTCTTCGAAGCAGCCTCGAAAATAACGTTGTTAATATCGCCCGCTTTTGTTGGGTTATTCTTGATTGAAATACGATGACTCACATCGTGATTTGTGAGAAACTCTGAAATGTGCTTTTCCGTCAATCTCACGCCAAGAGGTATCTGGTTAAATAGTTGGTCTGGTGCTATACCGCCCGCTCTGCCGGCAAGGGATTTGGCGACTTGTGGAAGATCTTTTAACATACAAGGTATTGCAGCATTCAAGTTTCCTACAACGGTTGTCCAGATAATTCGTTCTACCCGTTTCGGATTCCGATTTGGCAATGCCTCTTTAACCCTACTCACTTGTGAGATTACTTGGTCCGAACTATCCACAATCCTTTCATGCACAGCAGATCCAAATTTTCCTATCGCAGATGACTTAGCGGCTTGCCGTACTGTATGTGCTGCCCTGTTAATCTGTCGTTTCATAGAAATTACTCCCTTGAAAGGCATATCCAATGGTGAAACAAAGAAGATTCACCCCAAGTTTAACAACAAGCCTTATCTTAACTTTGCGAAATTGTGGTCTAAATACGCGTATGCACTACAGTTTCCATCACCCTGATAATTCCTTTCCTAATTCGGTATTTGGAAGTCCAAGCGTTTTCGCTGCTTCCTCTACCGGCAGTTCCTCAACTTCCTGTAATTTACCCACGACTGCCTGTGAACGACCCTCTGTCTTTTCAAGAGCGTTGGACGCGTTTCGGAGGTGCCGCTGCGTGAGACCTAACAAACGACTATACTCACGAAATTCTGTCTTGATGGCAGCGAGCATTTCCTGGATTTTACCAGAATGTTTCTGAATCGCTAACGTTCGGAAACCTACACGAAGTCCAAGTAAAATGGCGGTGAGAGTCGTTGGTCCCGCAACTACAATTCGATGGGTTTGTAATAGGTCTTCTACCAAGCCGGGCTGTCGAAGGACTTCTGCATTGAGTCCTTCTGTTGGCAAAAACATAATAGCAAAATCTGTGGTCTGTGGTGGGGAAACATACTTTTCGCTAATATCCCGCGCTTCAGATCGAACCCTTCGTATGAGTGATTGGGTTGCCGATTTTTCTCCCTCTTTATCGGCTATTTCAGTAGCCTCAATGAGTCTTTGATAGTCAGCCGTAGGAAACTTAGAATCAATTGGCAGCCAGATATGTGTATTTGGATTATCATCATTGCCTGGAAGGCGAACGGCATACTCAACTCTCTCAGAGCCTGTATGCGGTTGGACATTCAGGTTATACTGATCTGACGTCAAGATTTGTTCAAGGATCGCCCCCAGTTGAACTTCCCCCCATGCCCCGCGGGTGCTGACATTTGTTAGGACACGTTGAAGACTACCCACTTCCGAAGCAAGATTTTGCATCGTTCCAAGTCCATGTTGAACGGCCTCAAGACGCTCGCTGACGATGTTGAAAGACTCTGTGAGTCGTTTTTCCAATGTTGTTTGGAGTTGTTCATCAACTGTTTGGCGTATTTGGTCCAGTTTATTTTCATTACTCTGTTGCAACCCTTGAAAGCTTTCACTAAATGCCGTTCGCGCCCCTTCAAGTTGGGTAGTTAGGGTTTTGCTTAATTCACTGATATTTACCACAAGCGTCTTAGTTGTAGAATCTTGCGTCGCTCTAATTTCAGATCGAATCTCCTGTCCCGACTTAGAGACTTCCTCTTGTAGTGTATCTAAGTCATCTTGCCCTATATGTTTCGGCTGCGATTTTACAGCCTTGTATACGAGAATGAGTAGTACGAGATTTCCTAATAATAAGAGACACAATATTGTGTTTAGAATCAATTTTATCTCCTTTTCTTATCCATTTTTGTAAAAGCAGGCTGCTCAGTATACCACGTCTTGAGAGAAAGGTCAAATCTTTTTTAATCCTTGGACGGCGATAATGCTCTTGACAAAGTGCCCTAAAATGTTTTAAAATTGCAGGTACTCTATAACACCGTATCATCATCTCATGACTCCGGCGGAGTCGAAAGAACGGGGAATTCCATACAGAGTAAATCTGCATAAATATTTACTTTGTTGTGGCTGCAGATGGAAACGATCAATATGAAATTTGGCTTTATGCAGGAGTCTCCCCTGAACGTTTCACCCTCATCCGATCTGGTGTGATCGACCTGCACGACGCATTCGCGGATTCTGAAGGTGGGTGTTTACTGCAAATGCGGTTTTCCTATGACGTTCCGACCTCTCCCCAGATTGAATCCATTGGGGCAAATCAAGTCCCCACAGATATGCTTCCACTTCCGGGTGAATGTCTTGATCTCAAAACTGAGACGCGCCCTGTGCCCAGCCAGGCTGAACACATGCTAAAAAACAACCAAGACTTAGATGTACTGCCATCGGAAATTTAGACGCTTATCTCACCTGAGCGTGTGAGGCCCTACACAGGGTTCGGGAATTTGATGTCTGTTGAATTTCAGCAACAAGACTTATCTGAATTTTACCGGTGTCGGATCTCGATTAGCGATGGCATTTCACGATATTGAAAGGCAAAACATGTTTGGTGCGATTATAGGCGATATTGTCGGTTCCATCTACGAGTGGGATCGGATTAAAACCAAGGAATTTCCGTTCCTCACGGATGACTGTTTTTTCACAGATGATACCGTGTGCACCGTTGCGGTCGCGGATATACTGCTGCACGGTCTTCCGCCCGCGGAAACGATGCAGAAATGGTGTCGCCGGTATCCGGACTGCAGCTACGGTGGCAACTTTGGATACTGGATCTATGCTGACCCGCCCGAACCCTACCACAGTTACGGCAACGGTGCAGCGATGCGGGTGTCCCCAGCAGCCTTCCTGAATCGAGACAATCTGGACGCTGCACTTTCTGCTGCGGATACCGTCACCGAGATCACACACAACCACCCTGAAGGTATAAAAGGCGCGCGGGCGACAACCCACGCCATCTGGCTCGCGTTTCAAGGTGAAGGCCCAGTATCCATCCGTCAGACGATTGCCGCTCAGTATGACTATGACTTGTCACTGACAGTGGACGCTATCCGTCCCGATTACGGTTTTGATGAGTCATGTCAACGCACGGTGCCGGAGGCAATCATCTGTGCTTTGGAGTCAGACAGTTTTGAGGATGCTGTGCGGAACGCGATCTCGCTGGGTGGCGATGCGGATACGTTGGGTGCGATTGCGGGTGCTATTGCCGAGGCGAGGCACGGTATCCCGGAGACGCTCCAAGAACAGGTGGAAACCCGTTACTTCACTGATGCGTCGGACATGCTTGAAATTATGCAGGAGCTGTATTCGTTTGTTTGAGCGCGATGCCCAGAACATGGTGTTAAAAGAACCGCTGCAGACGGGGTGTTCAAATTCTTCGGTATCATCTTGAGCGAAAGCGAAGCACTGAGTGGTAAGACACCTGTATATGAAGTGTTTGACGAGGAATTGCGGTTGACAATTTTTGCCGCGAAACCGCCATGGCAAGCAGAAGTATAAAGCAAATTGACAAAATATGCGGTTTTCGAGTAAAATTGAGGGCAACTCACAGTTTCTGACACGCACGCGAAACATCTAAGAGCGATAGATAAGGAGTCTAAAAATGCTAACGCAAGAACAGGTCGAATTTTACCATGAGAACGGGTATCTCAAGGTAGACCAACTCTTCGCACCCGCCGAGACGAAGGAATTGGCATCTGAGATGGTGCGGATTATCAACAATTGGGGACAAGAGACAATCGGGTGGCCCGGACCGTGGCGCACACGCTACCTCAAGGACGAGGACCAGCAGACGACGAAAGCCGTCTTTATGCACAACCCCCATTTCTACTCCTCCGCATGGGGACGGGTGATCTTCCACGAACGCTTGACGGGCGCCGTGCAATCCCTCATCGGTGATACCATTCAATGGCACCATACCGTGCTACACGCGAAACCGCCGGAAAAAGGAACTCCCTTCCCGATGCACCAAGACTATCCGTTCTATCCACACGATGGACTCGACTTCGTGGATTGCCTCGTCCATCTCGATGATGCACCCTTTGAGAGTGGTGCCCTGCGGGTTGTCCCCGGCAGCCATAAGGAAGGACCCCGGGAACACATCACAGGTGAAGGCACAGCACCGCATCTGCCGACTGATAAATTCCACCCAGATTTCATTGACTCGATCCCGATTCCGGCGAAGGCTGGGGATGTCATTTTCTTCAGTTATTGCCTAATCCACTGGTCTGAGGTCAATCGGACAGAGCAGTGGCGGAAAGCCGTCCGATTCGGATACCACAAGCCGGAGATGCGACCCGTCGGACGCGATCCAGAAGAACCTTACAACAACATTATGGCGGGCGGGTTCAAAGCGAATCCAACTTCCGAGGAAATAATGGCTTAAAAAAAAAGAAGGGGCGGTTGGAAAACCGCCCCTTTCAAAACCGTTAACGACGTTTTATGTTGCCCCAGGTGGTTGACAGCTTACCTCCCGGTTGAACCGCCAATCCCCCAATCGTGTTCATAGCAAGATTCATCTCCTCAACGCTAATCACGCGATCCCATATAAAGACTTCAGCGATAACCGCATTTAACCACTGCCCATCTTCACGATGCGCAATGAATACCGGACGATCACCGGCTTCACACGGACCGTTGCCATTATCACCCGCTTCCGCGACTGGACCTTTTTCCCCATTCACGTAAACGCGCACACCCTCCTTCAACAAAAATGTGCCGCATTGGTGGATCCACTTGCCTTGGGGCGCAGTACCACCCGTGCTTGGCTCCGAAACTCCTGAACCTGGGCATGTCCAAACAGACATCCCCGCACCGAAGTTGTCGTAGATGTAGAGTGCGAATTCCCACTGATTGGCGTTGCCTTTCATCACGATAGGTTGACGGGTCTGTCCGTGGGCATCTGTCCCAACCTTTAGCGGCTTCACCCAGGCACAGATAGTAATACCTTGCTTATCATCAAAATGTGAGTCGATGTCCTTGTTCTGACCTGCCATGTCAATCTTAACGTAACTTGACTTGCCATCAAATTCCAACGCTTTTCCGATATCTTCGTGTTTTGCATCGACCGATTTTGGTGCGCTCTTACTCAGTTCTGTATCGAAGGCGTGGGGTCCATGGTCGGCGACCGTTTCACCTGTACCTTCGTTCAGCGGTAGATACATCCAAAGTCCATCTTCAATATCGAGGGCATTCACAAGAAAAGTTGGCACAGCAAGCAGTGCTATCAACATCGTAAAAAGTATAACTTGACGCATTTTTTCCTCCTTTGGAATTCATAGATTCTCTTACAAAATCGTTTGTGAACTACCTTTGACGCGCCACACGCGCCTGGGCAACCCGCAAAAGATTTTGTGTTTCAACAGCATCTGGATTCAATTGTAAAGCTCTTTCAAAAGCCTGAATGGCTTCTGGATACGCGTCCGCTTTTGTATGGCAGACACCGAGTTCATGATACGCTTTAGCGTTTGTCGGATGGATGTGGATAACCGTGGTGAATGCTTCCACTGCACGGCTGAATTGTTCTGTTTCTCGATAGACGGCACCCAGTTGCATGAGTGCCTCGACGAAGTCAGGCTGCCGGGTTATCGCCTTTTCAAAGGCGAAAATGGCTTCAGGGAACATGCCTTTATATCTGTAAGCGAGACCGATCCCATAATGCGCATAGACGAGCGTAGCATCACGCGTGAGGGCTTTCTCGTACTCAGCAATCGCCTCGTCCAGCCGTCCTGCAAGTCCATAGGCTCTGCCCAAATCAACATAAGCCGCCGCCAGGTCGGGTCGTAACTGAAGAACGCGCTGATACGCAGCAATCGCCTCATCAAGTTTCCCCTGCATTACGTACACCGTGCCAAGGTTATGGTGTGCCTCAATGAGCGTCGGTTTTATTTTAATAGCCTGGCGGTAAGCCGCCGCTGCCGCTTGCAGTCTCCCTGCACGTTGGTAAGCCGTCCCTCTGTTATTGTAGTCCTGCGCAGACAGTGAAACCGATGATTTTTTGGATGTCGCGGATGCAGCCTTTTTTTCAGCCGAGATTTGGTCGTTGTCTTGACATCCGATCGTTAACCCGAAGATTGCCAGAAAGAGACATCCGTACATCAATCGTTTCATTTTTTCGATCCGTTTTCGACGACCTCTATGAGTTGATTCGCTTCAAGTTCTGCGTACTGGTCTATCTCACCAGAGGGCCATCGGATTTCAAGATGCGTAACCGTTTCGTTTTTCTCCAATCCGAAGGTCACGGTCATTTCACTTTGGGAACAGTAACTACCGCCGGTCCGGACGATTTGCTGCTGGATGCTATCTCCCAGCGTTAACCGGACACGCGTCCCGATGCCGTCGCGATTACTTCGGGTTCCCATAACCTTCACTCGGAGATAATTGGATGAAGGTTCACTATCGTTACGCAGGAGCCATACAGTGCCGTAATCTTGGGTAACCCCGTTATTACTGACAAGGAGATCCACATCCCCATCGTTATCGTAATCGCCATAAGCACAGCCGCGCCCAACGCCTACACGATCAAGCCCAGCAGCCTTGCCGATATCTCGAAACGTGCCATCTTTCCGGTTTCGGAAGAGTGAAGGAGGCTGGGCATAAGGGATATGCTGTTGATAGTGCAGCACCTCCGGCTCAATATGTCCATTAACGCAAAACAGGTCGAGTGCGCCATCCAAATCGCAATCGAAAAATAGGATCCCAAACGTCAAAGACCGGTAACTTGGCTTCCCAATTCCGACGCTATCCGTTCTATCGGTAAAGTAGGCCGCGCCCGATGCTGCATAGTAAAATCCCGTCTTCTCGTTGCTAAAATTACCGATAACGATTGCAGTGCCGCCAGTGTTATAGACATCCGCTGCGTCAATCCCCATACTGCCCCGCGCTTTCCCTGTCTCACTGAAAGCGACTCCCATCACCACGGCTTCGTCGGTAAATGTGCCGTCACCGTTATTGCGATACAAAAAATTGGGTGCAGTATCGTTCGCCACCGCGAGGTCAATCCATCCGTCATGATTGTAATCCAAAAGGGTTACACCGAGTGATTTCCCTATGGGATTATACAATCCTGCCGCTGATGTCATATCGGTGAACGTGCCACTGCCTTGGTTGCGATAGAAACGACAGGATTGACCCGGATAGACGGTGGGCGTGCAATAGGTCCTGTATTGTTTCGTGCCAGACGGATTTACCACGCACGGAACATCGGTTGCAGGGGTCCATTCAACATAGTTACAAACAAACAGATCCACCCAACCGTCTTTGTCGGCATCGAAGAAGGCTGCGCTTGTTGACCAACCCGTATCGCCTACCTTGGCGAATTCGGTGACATCCGTGAAAGTGTTGTCACCATTATTGCGAAAGAGTCGGTTTTTACCGACGTTGGTAAAGTAGATATCGAGGTCGGCATCGTTATCATAATCGGCAGCGGTTATGCCCATACCATACATCGGCACGTTGAGTCCTGCTGCCTCAGTAATATCAACGAACTGCCCGTTCCCGACGTTTCGGTAGAGTTTCGGGGTATCCACGGGACCTGTAGGTGTCAAACGCGTCCCATTTGCGAGCAGAATGTCCAAATACCCATCCGCATCGTAGTCTAAAAAAGCGCAGCCTGCCCCCATCGTCTCAGGCATATAACGTTCACCGGTTGCCCCAGTGAAATGTCGGAATTCAATGCCGGCGGCATCAGTGACATCCGTAAATTTTACATCTGCCGCCGCAGCAATACATAGAGAAACGAGGACAGCGAAGAAAATAAAGGTCCACAGGTGGACATCAGGTTTTGTAAAACTCAACCGTTGTTCCTGCCATATCTTCCACTTTTTCTATCAACGCCTGGCGTTCGTCATCCTCCATGCCTGTAAAGGTCTTCGCAATGTCAATCTTCTCTTGCATCTGTTCTGCATCGTCTGGACCCGTAACGAGTGTACTTATGGGCAACGACCAAACGAAACGAACGGCTTCGGAGACACTGACGCGATTTGGGACAACTTTCGGATTCAGACCGTGTCTGCCGTGCTGCGAACCCCCAAAGAAACCGCCGTTCGCTAACGCTTTCATTCCGATCACGCCAATATTCCGCTCAATGAGCGTCGGCACGACTCTCTCAATGAAACTCTCGTAACTGACATCGACGAGATTCACTGCTAATTGACAGGTGTCAAAAATATCGGTCCGTTCGAGGACGCGTTCATGCGCCGCTGGACTCGTGTGTCCAGTGAATCCAATATAGCGGGTTTTGCCACTCGCTTTCGCTTCCAACATAACGTCGAGGATACCGTTATCAATCCGATCATCGACGTCTACAGGATTTTTTACAGAGTGCATCTGCCAGAGGTCAAGTTGATCGGTATTCAAGCGTGTCAATGAACCTTCAAGGTGTTCCCGGGCTTTCGCGGCGTTGGGTGCTGTTGTCTTCGTCATCAGAAATACATCATCGCGGTATTTTGGGACCAGCAGTTTACCAAGTCGCCGCTCGCTTCCACCCGCTTGATAGGATTCAGCACTATCGAAGAAGCGCACACCCCCTTCAAGCGAGGTCTCGATCGTTTTCTGAGCCTCTACTTCGCTCATTTCTCCGATATGCCAGCCACCTACACCCAGCATCGTTACAGCTTCACCAGTGCGTCCAAACTTCCGTGTCGGCAAGAGGGTACCTAAGCGATCCCTCACAATACCTGCTTCATCACCCTCCGCACACGCAGATGACAAGAGAACGCCTGTTGTCAAACTTGCCATCGATTTTAGAAATGCACGTCGGTCAATCATGGTTCTTACCTCCCATTGGTTTCCTATGAACATTCTAAATCATTCATGGATTTTTGTCAATCATTTTTCAATTGGCAACGAATGCGAAATTTTTTCCTTGATTTAAATAGCAGTGTGCATCTATAATTAAGAGTCCAGCGCAGTATGAATTTTTTTATGTTCTATACGGATACAAAATTTGAGGCATGAGAACATTTTGCAGAAGACAATCCCCGATAAACTTGTTGTGCTAACCTTCGACGATGGGTGCAAATCACAGGCGACTGTCGCTGCCCCGATCCTCAAAGGATACGGCTTCGGGGCAACCTTCTATATCACCGAAGGACTCAACTTCCTCACGAATAAAGATGCCTATATGACGTGGGAAGAGGTCAAAAGTCTACATGACGACGGTTTCGAGATCGGGAATCACACGCGCCATCACCGAAACGCCACACAGCAACCCGCTGCGGAACTCAGTGCGGATTTGGTGCATATTGACGCCCGCTGTGAGGCTTACGGTATTTCGAAACCCACAACGTTTTGTTACCCAGGGTATAGCCACAGTGAAGCAGCCGTCCATGTGCTCGCTGAACACGGTTTTCACTTTGCCCGACGTGGCGTTGATCCAGAATTCCCTTATAGCGGAGAAGGCGACCGCGGACCTGCTTACAATCCAACCCTGCATCATCCCCTCTTAATTCCAACGACAGGTGCCTCTGGTCCCAATTGGAGTTTTGATGACTTCACGTGGGCACTCACCCAAGCAACAGACGGAAATATAACGATCCTGACGTTTCATGGGGTTCCGGATATTGAGCATCCATGGGTCCATACAGAACCCGCGCAATTTGAAGCGTATATGGCGTATCTCTACGAAAACGATTACAAGGTTATTGCACTCCGAGACCTTGCCCATTATGTAAACCCACACGCGCTGTGAGAAGGCGCGCGATTGATCGGTAAATATATTTAAAATCACACAGATGGAGATAAAAGATACAGTGGGTGTGTTGTAAGCGTGCCTGCTCACTTAATAAAATATGCTTAGGGAATTTACAAACAGTCTGACCCGATGGGATACGTTACTGTTTAACCGTATCTTTGGGTGGGGCGATAAAAGAATCCTGAATCGCTCATTTCGCGTCATCTCTTGGAGTGCGAACGGGTGTCTATATCCATTTCTGGTATTATACGTGCACTTGACGTTAGGTGCAGCGACCAGCAAGCCACTCCTTCTATCCGCGATACTCGCATTCCCGCTTGAAAGACTTCTCTATCACTTCCTCAAACAGGCAATGAAACGCGACCGACCTTATGAGCGGATTGTCGAGGTTCAATTTCGGGTGCGTCCCCCGGATCGTTTTAGTTTCCCATCAGGACACACCGCCTCTGCGTTCGTGATGATGACGCTGTTATCGAGCACGCTCCCAACTTTACAAATTCCGACGCTTTGCTGGGGGACTACAGTTGGTCTGGCACGTGTGTATCTTGGTGTTCATTATCCGACAGATGTGCTTGCTGGTGCACTCATTGGGATATTCGCGGGACGGATGGGGATGTGGTTTATGATGTAGGTCCAAATCGCTCGGAAACTTTTTCTAAATGTAACGTTGGATATGAATCCTGAACAAATTTGGGATTTTGCTATAATAATCAAGGAAGGGGTCGGGAGTGTTAACTCCCGACCCCTTGGATTGCCAGTACAAACTTAAGTATATCATATTTCACTTTTTTCTGCAACTATTATAAATCCATGTTTCCACTAATAAGGGGTGTCGTTGGTTGTCAGAGCACACCAACGCGAAGCGAACAGGTGATTGAAGAGGGCATCCTGTGCTTCGGGGGTTTTAATCTCCTTCAACGCCAAAGCCGCGTGGAAACGGACATATCGGTTCTCATCTTCCAATTGCGCGACAAGCGTGGGAATCGCGGGTGCAGCGAGTGTGCCTAATTTCGCCAAGGAACGGGCAGCGTTATCCCGAACCCAATGATAGTTGTCCTGTAATCGAGTCGTCAATACCTCTACCACCTCGGACACATCCATCTCTTCTGAAACCTGTTGTCCGATGAGTCCCAACCCTTCCGTGGCGTGTCGTCGGACCCATTCGCTTTCATCCTGTGCGGCATGCGTCAATGCGGGTAGTGCATCCTGTGCGACTTTTCCCATATCCGCCAAGGCAAACGCCGCGCTTGACCGCACGGAAGCATCTGTCGCTTGCAATGCGTCAATGAGCGTCGGAACCGCGGGGGCACCCGTGAGGCTTAAAGCATAGCCTGCATATTCACGAATCGTATCAGAGCGACTATACAACGCTTGCTTCAAGATAGGCACGGCAGGCACACCCACCCGCCCTAAGCGATACGTCGCGTTGAGTCGTTCTCTCTCATGCGTGCTGTTCAAAGCACCTATAAGGGTATCCACCTCATTCTGCGAGACACCGTTGCTCGTCCCGTTCTGTTTTCCGTTATACCAGTCCCACAGCGATTCCCATAATTCCGGATGCTCGGGTTTTTCCCCGTTGCCGAGGGCATGCCAGTCGTCTGTAGTATGCTGCCATATCGGGGTTTGCGGTTCATCGAGTCGGATAAAGAGGAACTTCAACATATATCGCTTCTTGTCACTCCGATTCGGCATCGCGCGGTGCCATAAGTCGTAGTGGACAATTGTCACAGTGCCTGCTTCGCCAGTGAGTGCGAGGTCAGGCTGTTCATGCGCACTCTCACCCGTCTCGTAATACTGCGAACCCGGTAGCACTGCGGTGGGTCCCATATCCTCCGTGACGTCCTGCGGGTAGTAGAACGCCATCGTCCAGCGACATCGGTGGCGACGGATCTGCTGGTCCCCTTCGTAGCTATCCTTATGGAAATTCTGGCCTTCACTCCCTTGTTGGTTAAAATGGCAGTATCGGTGCGAGTGCATCGCGTAATTTTCACCGAGCACGCTTTGCATCGCGCCATGGACTATGGGCTGATCGAAGACCTCTTGAATTTCAGGAATAAGGGGTAGGACATTGTTGCCCAAATTGCCGGTGCCTTCAAACATGGCGTCGAGTTGCTGGTAAATGTTCTCGTGAAAACTTGACGGCACATCGACCTTTACCTTGACGTACCCGTTGATAATGAAATCCCGCATCTCTTTATCGGTGAGTTGGAGTGCTTGGTGGTTCATATTGTGCTCCTCAGGAGTTTACAGTCTGCTGCTGTTTCAGCACCTCGATTTCTTGTGTAAGGACTTCAATCTGCTTTTCGAGTGCGTGGTCTTTTGTGTTTCGCCTGTGTGCTAAGATACCCCATACAGTTGCCCCTATCGCGATAAGTGCCAAAGGGATACCGATGCAGGCAATGATGTTATTTTGTCTGTCAAAATTCTTCTGAACATTGTCAAAGCCCTTATTGACGTTTTCTTTTAAGTTCGTAATTTCGGTCTGCCGAATAGCGCCATCTGTTTTTAGCGTATCAATATCTGCCTTTAAAGACATTACCTCTTTCTTAACTTCCTCTTTGACAATCAAGCGAATCTTGTCAAGGTCAGCATCTGTTAGCGTAGACATCGCCGGCATCGCGATTGCACAGAACAGTATCAATAAAAGCAAAATGGTTTTCATGACGTAACTCCCTTAGGACTTACGCAGTTTCCCTGTTTTCGCGCGGTCTTTGGTTCGTAGTCGCGCAATTTATTACGCTTTCTTTGGGAATATCTCGTCAATTTTGGCACGGAAGTCAATTTTGCGTAAGTCCTGTCCCTTTTAGAATTAGTAAATCATATATGTCTCCGGGTGTCAATCAAAAAATGTCAATGTACCCAAGCCTAAAGACTTGGGCTTGTGAAGAGGTCACTGAAAAATAGTTGTTCAGGAGTCTCTAAGCCCGTGTCTCGTGCTTCGTTTTTGTTTCTCGTTTCATCGAGGTTGGCAACCCAACGCTCTCCACGATGGGCGCAAGCCGCCCGCAAAAGGATGTTTATCGCAGCGTTGTGGTCTCGGTCTAACGACATGCCACAAAAACTACAATCAAAGGTGCGTATCGCTAAAGAGAGTTTCTTTGGCGATTTCTTACCACAAGCAGCGCAGGTTTGCGAAGTGTTCTTTGGGTCAACTTGGTGGAAGTGCAAACCGTCTCTTTCGGCTATGTCCGCACACCACGTAAAGAAGATACCCCAAGACGCATCCGAAATGCTCTTGCTGAGGTGCTTATTCTGAACCATGTTAGATACGCTGAGGTCTTCAGCGATAAGGACGTTCTTTTCGCAATGATGAAAAAGTTTGTAGACGAGTTTGCCAATGAAATCTTTGCGTTTGTTCGCGGTTCGCTCATGGTGCAGGGCAGTCGCATCCACGGCTTTATACCAACGTTTACTCCCTTTTTTACGGCGGGCCAGCGTCTGGTTATGTTTATGCAGGAGTCCTTCTGCTTGGCGATACCAACGCGGGTTCTCTTCCTTTTCGCCTTCGGAAGTCGTCAGATAGTGCGTTGTGCCAACGTCAACAGCGATCGCATCCGTCGGACCCACTTTCGGGGTATCCGGGAGTTCACAGGTGATATGAGCATACCAGCCACTTGCTTTTTTCACGAGCGTGACTGCTTTCGGGTCACCTTCAAGCGGGCGGTGCATGTAGATTTTGATTTCACCGAGTTTCGGCACTTTCAAGCGGTCGTGTTTCCATGCGGTTGCTCGGATCGGGTTTTGACGGACACGGAGTGTTTGTTGTTCAGCGTCTTGCGTCTTTTTACGAACGACTTTCGTATATTTGCGAAGTTTCCACGTCACAGACTTTATCCGTTTGCGATGTCTTGGATAACCTTTTTTCGCAGCACCTTTCTCGCAGCGTCTATAAAAACCGTCAAAGGCTTTGTCGGTGCGTTCCAAAGTACAGATTTGCATATCTTGTGGCACTTGGCGAAAGTCGGCGTATTTTTCACGAGCAACCTTCAACTTCTTTTGTTGGTCGTTGCAAGAAACGCGTTCGCCTTCAGTCTCCCAAGCAACCTTGCGATCATGGCGCGCAGCGTTCTGAAGTTCACACAGGTGGTCAAGCCACTCAAACAGTGTTGTTTCCTGTGTCTTTGTTGGATACACAGGATATTTGAAAGTCAATTTCATGGTATATCAGGTATCAGGTATTTGTCCCCTGTATAGTGGGAGGTAGACCCATTACCAAGCGGTAATGCTAAACACTGTCTGCCAACACGATACACCTATTATACCACACTTTCGGACCATACATCAAGGGAAAATGAATGTTTTGGTCCTTTCTAAGAGGGCGGATTTTCCTCCCCCGCTAAAGCAGAGGGAAACCTCCAATCCGTAGTTTTTGGTGATACAATCACACCCCCGAAGCGCCAGCGAGATTTGCCGCCAGTCTACCGAACTCCGGGTTGAGAATCAATACTTTAATCTTCTCACTCGTCTTCCACAAATTGACGCATTGAATGAACACATTCTTGTAGTAACCGTCTTCTCCCTTTTGATTGTGGAAAGCATCAGGACGACTCACATGTGCTGCGACAGCCTCGTCAACGGCATCCCGCCACACTGACAACTCGGCACCCGTCAAAAAGTCGTCGATAACCAGAAATCCATTTTTACGATAAAATTCAATCTGATCGCTTGTAACTTGTGTGTTCATGGCATTTTAGGTGATTGGAAGATTAAAGGATTTTTCAAAGTTAAGTTGGGATATAGGGAATTTTTTCAGTAGCTATTACTGACCTGATCTTTGGTTAAAGTGCCTCTATGTCATACAATCCAATCGAAGACGGTCTATTTTTAAGCCATTCAATGACTTTATCCGCGGAATACCTGAAGAATTCCCTATGTTTATTGATTCGGTATTGTTTAAACCGTTTATGTAATATATCTTCAAGAATTTCAGGGTATTCAGACGGAATCGAGTAGGCAACCTCAAATGGCGTTGGAACTCCTGTTGTATAAAGCTCCTCTACCCGTTCATGAACTGTTTTTTCTGTCTTCCCTATCTTTATCAAACCCTGCATAGATGGGTTGGTTAAGATATATACACAATTTCTTTGGTTATTTTTCTTTGTTTTAAACCTCCCTTCTTTCAGACGCTTGCGCTCCCTCCAGACGATGGACTTCCCACTGCCTTCGGGATGAGGCATACCTAACATCTCTGCCAGTTGCCTATCAGGGATATGCTCAAACAGGTCAGGATTGTTTTCATGCTTTTCCAAATTCATGTTTTCCAGAATATGGTACGCCGCCTGCCCGTTTTTACCTTGCTGGACCATGCCTCTTGCTTCTTCAAGCCGTTTTTTAAACGCTGGATTCCTGCGATTAATTTCAATTCGGCGGTCGGTGTCTCTTGCCATAATTCTCCTTTAGGGTTTCTATTTCTCGTGTGAGCTCATCGATTTTACGTTCTTGATCGTGATCTCTTTTGCCTCATCATGCGGGGATCGATGGGTACCACATTTATTAATTAGGTTGTGTTTACCTTTTGGTTCTGGATCCGGTCTTGGTAAAACTTCGGTAGTCCTGTGAGGACTTATCCGATCTGCGACAATCGCCTGATATTCAATGTCAACAGAACCTAATTCACTATAGATGAACAAACTATCGCTTCAACCTAAAGCGGCAACAAATAGTGATGTGAGAATCGCCAGAACGAGCCACCACTTGATATATCTCCAGAATATTTTGAAAACCCCGTCATGTTTGGTTGCTGATAAAACAGCAATCAAAAAAGAGGAAAAATAAAAAACTGACCCGGCTATTAGAAATGCAACCAACATGAGAAAAAAGTTACCCAAGAATCCCATTATTCTTTAAATATTCAAATATGAGGACATCTCTCAAATTATGTACTACTCTCATCAATCATAATTACTCGGTCGATGGTCGCCGAGGAGTCGTCTTTGTCGAGAGTTCACCTGGGCGAGAATCGCTGCATCGAACTGAAATTTATTCAGATAGGGTGGGTATTTCTGCGTAATCATCCGCATCGCATAGTGGACTTGCAAGAGATAACGGGTCTCGGTACTCGTATTAGCAGAGCCACGATGCCAGACTTCACTACGGAAAAGCACCACATCCCCTGCATTGCACAAGATACTCTCTTCTCCGCGGTTATTCCATTCTGTTGCCCCGTTTGGGGAACATCCGGAGAAATGGCTGCCCGGAACGAATTTTGTCGGTCCCAATTCCTCATACATATCGTTGAGATAGTAATGCGCGGTGGTGATAAAGATTGGGACTTTGACGCGCGGATCGGAACGAACGTCTGCGGGTAAAGAGATCGGCAGCCAATCTGTATGTAACCCCTGATCCGGCCGTCCCGGTCCTGTTATCCACGATTGCATGCCGATGCAGTGGCAATCCTCACCGTGCGTCGCCTCGGCAACCTCAATAATCGGTGATTTGTCAAGGAATTGGAGATACAACGGGTCGCGATTAAATGAGTTGTTGATGATTTTATTCAGGAATCCATCGCCATTTTGAGGCGTTTGGTGCCGATCCAAACACTCAGGAATCGTCTCCAACTGATCCATCATGGCTCGTAATTCGGCGACTTCCTCAGCATCAAGCACATTGGGGAAATAGACATAACCATCCCTTTCCAATGCTTCCACTTGACTTTCTAAATCGTTATGTGCCACGAGGGAGAGAGCTTTCGCCATTTTTAGTACTCCTTTCGGACGACTGACAACCAATTGGCGAGTTGCTCCAATCTGGTCCAGGTCGTAGCGAGTTATCTTAGTATCTAATGAAAAATGTTGGACAGAGTGCTTTTGTTCAGGCAGGGATCTCAACGATCAGACCTGCCGAATGCCGCATCCACACAAACGAGGTAATGGACAGTGACTCTCTATCGTCATTAACATCCACTGTGAGGCTTACGGTTCTGGGGTTTTCGGCGTGATGTCCCACAACAGTACTGTTCCGTCCGAACTCCCACTGACGAGAGTAGACCCATCCGGACTGAATAATATACTCCTGACTCCATCTGTATGTCCGGTGAGTGTGGATTTGAGGGTGCTTGTTGCAACATCCCACAAACGAATCGTATTATCCGAACTCCCACTGACGAGAGTAGACCCATCCGGACTGAATAATACACTCCGGATTATGCCAGTATGCCCGGTGAGTATGGATTTGACCGCACCCGTTGAAGCGTCCCACAAATGAACCGTTCCGCCATACGAATTAGCATTCCCAGTGGCAATTATAGACGCATCCGGACTGAAGGACACACTCATGACTTGGTCCCTATGCCCGTCAAGTGTCGCTTTGACCGCACCGGTCTCAACATCCCATAAACGCACCGGACCGTCCCAACTACGACTCACAGTGACAAATGTAGACCCATCTGGACTGAACGATATCCATCCAACCCAATCCCCATATCCGTCGAGTATCGCTTTGAGCACGCCCGTTGAAGCGTCCCATAAACGAAACCTATCATCTGGACTCCAACTGGCAAGCGTAGACCCATCTGGACTGAACAATACACTATCGATTGTGTCCGTATGTCCAGTGAGCGTCACCTTGACAGCACCGGTCGCAACGTCCCACAAACGAACCTGGTTCCCCTCATATCTACTCGCAAGCGTAGACCCATCTGGACTGAACGATACACTACCCGTATGTCCGATGAGTCTGGATTTGAGAGTGCCTGTCGCAACATCCCACAATCGAACCCTATTACCTTCATGGCCGCTGACAAGCGTAGACCCATCTGGACTAAACGATATACGATTGACACCGCTCGTATGTCCGGTGAGTCTGGATTTGAGAGTGCCTGTCGCAACGTCCCACACCTGACGCCCACTGGCAAGCATTGTGCCATCTGGACTGAACGATACACTATAGGCCCTGCCCGCGGTGAGTGTAAATTTAACAGCACCCGTCTCAACGTCCCATAAATGAATCCTACCGTCCCAATTCCCACCGGCAAGTGTAGAGCCATCTGGACTGAACGATACACTTATGACCTGGGACCTACGCCCGACCAAGAATCCATGCTCAGTGAAAGTGGATTTGAGTACACCCGTTGAAACATCCCACAAACGAACTGTATTATCCCCGCTCCCACTGGCAAGTGTAGAGCCATCCGGACTGAACGATACACTTGAAACATATTCCGTATGCCCAGTGAGTTTCGCTTTAAGGGTGCCCGTTGAAACGTCCCACAAACGAACCGTTCCGTCCCTATATCCATCCCCACTGGCAAGCATTGAACCGTCTGGACTGAACGCTATGTCGACATCGTACGTATGTCCGGTGAGTGTGAATTTGAGGGTGCCCGTTGAAACGTCCCACAAACACGCTGTTCCGTCCCTATCGTCTATACTCTTACCCCCACTACTGGCAAGCGTTGCACCGTCCGAACTGAACAATATACGATAGATCCCACCCCAATGCCCTCCGGTGAGTGTTGCTTTGATCGAACCTGTCGAAATATCCCACAAACGAACCGTCCGATCCAGATCCCCGCCTCCAGTAGCAAGCGTTGAACCATCTGGATTAAACGCTATACTTGAGAACCAACCCCGCTGCCCTGTGAGCAGGGCAAGTTCTTGGAATGTTTTGGTACCATACAGCCATATACCGATACTACTTGCTACGGCAAGCGTTGAACCGTCCGGAGAATATGTTACCGCTCCTACACTACCTTTACCGAGACGCGCCATGGCACCCTCGGGTAAACTGAATTGGGTATATGCCGCATACTGCGCGAAGCCGGGGAGAATACCGACGCTCGAAGCTATTAGGAGCGTTAAGGTGCAAAAGAACATTCTTTTGACTTTCATACGCCCATATCTCCTTTTCAGACAGAGGATTTCGGTTAAATAAGGGGAATTGACAGTAGGATTACTACAATTATTCCGCTAATACAATGACACCGCACCCGATACGCGCCCCTGCAGCACCCGAAGGTTGTGAGACGAAATCGTCCGCGCCCGCATGGACAATGATACCTTTGCCGACAACATCTACGTCGGAACCCGTGCCGATCTCCCAGAGATCCGTCGTCAATGTAATACTGCCTGTGCCATCTTCTCCGACGTTGATATTGCCGATGTCTCCGAGATGAAACTCACCTTCTCCCCATTTTCCGTGCGCAACACCCGTCGGATTCCAGTGACCGCCAGCGGATGTACCGTCGGGCGCACTGCAATCCCCATTTGCGTGGATATGAACGGCGTGAAGACCGGGGGATGCCCCCTGAATTTCAATCGTGAGCGCGATCTGATCGCCGTTTTGTGTGAAGACTGCTACGCCGGTTACGCTACTGTCGCTCGATGCGTCGATCATGGCGTGTGCTTGTGCTACGGGCGCAGTTGAAAGAACGTCTACGTGTTGACGGGCTCTCTCGCAACCCATCAATATAATAGAGATACCGAGCAGTAGAAAGAATACAGGCTTTATACCGATAGACATTAAACGTGTTTTCATTGTTAATTCCTTTGTTAAAGTTTGTAATCTAACGTGAGTTAGATAATAAACGGATAATGAACCACCTTTCGTGAAAAATAATGGTTCTGAATGGACATTCTCATTGCGAAGCAAGCGTTGTTGCCTCTGAAATTTAATCGTAATTGCTCGGTCGATGATCGCCCATGAGCCGCCTCTGTCGAGCAGTCGCTTGTGCGAGAATCGATGCATCGAACTGAAATTTATTCAGATAGGGTGGATATTTCTGCGTAATCATCCGCTGCGCATAGTGGACCTGCATGAGATAACGGACTTCGTCACTCGTATTGGCAGAACCCCGATGCCAGACTTCACTGCGAAAAAGCACCACGTCCCCCGCATTGCACAAGATACTCTCTTCACCCCGATTATTCCACGCCGTTGCCGCGTTTGGAGAGCATCCAGAGAAATGACTGCCCGGAACGAACTTCGTCGGTCCCAATTCCTCATACATATCGTTGAGATAGTAGTGGGCGGTGGTGATGAAGATCGGGATTTTGACGCGTGGATCGGAACGAATGTCTGCAGGTAGAGAGATCGGCAGCCAATCCGTATGTAACCCTTGATCCGGACGTCCCGGTCCTGTCAGCCACGAATGCATACCGATGCAGTGAAAATCCTCACCGTGCGCCGCCTCGGCAACTTCAAAGACGGGCGATCTGTCAAGGAATTGGAGATACAATGGGTCTCGATTAAACGAGTTGCTGATGAGTTTGTGAAGGAATGCATCGCCGTTTTGAGGCGTTTCGTCCCGATCGTGAGACGCTGGGATCGCCTCTAATCGATCCATAGTGGCACGCAATTCAGCGATTTCATCCGTCCTAAGCACATTGGGGAAATAGACATAACCGTCCCTTTCCAATGCCTCAACTCGGCTTTCCAAGTCATTGTATGCCACAAGTGAGAGGGCTTTCGCCATTTTCAGGACTCCTTTCAAACAATAACAACAGGTCAGTGCTTATCCGATATGATATGTTAACCGCAGCGCAGTTGTCAATAAAAATTGTGTCCGAACTGGATTTCAAACACTGGGATTTCCGCTAAGGTCCACCACGAAGCGATTACCCGATACGTCAACTATACCGCCTTGAGTTTCCGCCACAGGGTTGTCCGACTGATCCCTAAACGTTGCGCAGCGAGTTGTGGCTTTCCATCGGATTCCTCCAAAACGCGTTGAACCAATTCACGTTCCAATGCAGCAAGCGGATTGCTTTCCCTGAGTGCCTGCGCAACAATATCATCTCTCGAGGAAATAAGATCGGGCGGTAGATGTTGCTTTTCAATGCTGCCCCCCTGACATTTGACGAAGGCGTGCTCTATAATATTCTCTAACTCTCGCACATTACCGGGGTAGGTATAATCCACCAAGATTTCAAGGGCATCGGGTGAGGTGCGATGAATAGATTTTTGTGTTTGTCGGTTGAATTTTTCGATGAAGTGTTCAATAAGGAGTGGAATGTCATCTCGTCGTTCACGGAGTGGCGGCGGGGTAATCGGGACGACGTTGAGCCTGTAGTATAAATCCTCTCGGAAACGTCCGGCATCGATCTCTGTCTTCAGGATTCGATTTGTCGCTGCAATGACGCGGACATCTACTTTCTTTGTCTCTGTTGAACCGACCATTTCGTATTCCCCCTCTTGCAAGACGCGGAGCAACTTTGCTTGTGTTCCGAGACTTAACTCACCGATTTCATCAAGAAAAAGGGTGCCCCCATCCGCAGCCGCGAATCGTCCTTCCCGCGTTGCGATAGCATCGGTAAACGCACCTTTGACATGTCCAAAGAGTTCACTCTCTAACAAATTATCAACCAAGCCAGCGCAATTGACGCGAATGAAGGGTTTTTTTGCCCTCTCGCTATTGTCGTGGATTGCATGAGCAATCGGTTCTTTGCCGGTCCCGCTCTCGCCTTGAATCAGGACGGTGGTTTTCATGGGAGCGACGAGTCGAATTAACTCGAAAATCTCCTGCATTTTCCGGTTTTTTCCGATGAGATTCCCAAACGAATGGTGCTCCTTCAATTGGGCACTGAGTGCTTTGACCTCCGAGAGATCACGGGCAAACCCTTGGATGAATTCTCTCTCGCCATGCGCAATTCGGATGGCACGGATTTCTAAGGGTAAACGGTTTCTGTTTTTACGCGACAGTTCCGTTTGGAAAGTAATAGGATTCTGTGGGTCGAGGTCTTTGAGCGTTTCGCTGGCTCTTTGAAATTCAGCGGGAGGCATTAGGTCACGCAGTGACAGATTGACGAGTTCTTGGTGTGTGTAACCCAGCCATGCACAGAAATTTTCGTTTACGGTAACAAACGCTTCTGTCAGGGATGGACAAATGAAGATTGCGTCGTTCGACATCTCAAAAAGTGTGCGGTATCGTTTGTTGTTTTCGGCGAGTTTGTCTGTCCAATCCCCTTTTTCAATCAGAATTGAGAGTTGTCCAGCAATCGGCTTTAATCTCCTGATATGCACCTCGGAAAATGATCGGGGTTTTTCACTGGTGAAAAAGACGACCCCAATGGGCTTACCCTGCACTTTGAGCGGAAGGGTCAGATTGGAGCGCATCCCCTCTTCGACCATTAACCGGGTCCAATTTGTCGGTCTTTTTGCGAGAATTTCCTTAAAATCGTCAATAATCCGCGCTTCACCTGAATTGAGGATAGGCGCAAGGCTTGATCCCTTAATTTTTGCTGAAAACCCGTTGTCCAGCAGAATTTTTCTGTTGGATTTCGTTTTGCACTGCACTAAATTGCCGGAGGATTCGTCAATAAGTGCGATACCTAACCGATTATGCGGCACGATGTTCTGAAGTCCAGTATAGATATTCTCAAAGACTTCATCGAGTGTCTTTCCAAGCTGAATCTGCTCAAGGATTTCATAGACCTGATCGGTTTCAATTGCTTCCTTAAAAACAGTATCTTCGAGACTGTTGTTTGCGCCTGCTTCAGGGGTGATTGCAACCTGAAGTGTGTCCCCATGAATCCGGAGCGGATAGGTTCGGAGGTTCGGCGTGGTAATAGGACATCCACTTTTCAGATTGTATTGCCAACCGTGCCACGGGCAGGTAACGACTTCACCCGCCAGTGTTCCTGCGTTCAGCGGTCCCCCCTGATGTGGACAGGTGTTATTGATCGCATAAAATTCTGTCCCTGTATTGAAGATTGCAATGTCTTCAGCGTCCAATTCGATGACGATATTCTGTCCCGGTTCAATTTCAGATGTTTTAGCAATGTTAATCCACTTCATCGTTTTCCCCCACGCGTGAACAGAGTTACCTATAGGTTACAGAGTAGCACACGGTGAAGTGGATGTCAAGAATTTTGTTTCATAAATGAAAATTGTTTCATTTATGAAATAACCTCTGTTTTTTAACACTTACGCACGCCACTGGTAGGTGCGGTTTCTAACCGCACCGGGCTCGTGATAGTAACCCTTTGTGCTGTCCGAAGATAGGCGTTTCAGCGCAATTTCGCGTGAGTCCTGTTTCTAAAACTTCAAAGCACTGAATTCAAGTTTTGTTTCAGATGTGAAACATATCCGAAAAACCTGAAATTTCATTTTCATCCATAAAACCTTGAACTATCTCAATTGTATAGGAACCTGAGGATTTGGCACGAAACTTGCAAACCTATGAACGTGAGTTCCGTATTTGTAGAGCAAACTGTTAGTTTGCGTCCCAACCCTACCTACACAAACTGGCAGTTTGTGCGACAAATGTCAATATATTTTGAGGCTTTACTATAACCCTAAATTTCAGGAGGATCTAAAAATGAGCCGTTATCTTGAACATGCCAACATGAGCGTGAATGACCTTGAAAAAGCGATCCATTTTCTAACGACTGCCTTCCCAGAATTTCGAGTCAGAGGTGGTGGTGATAATGCCAACGGAACGAAATGGTGTCACCTCGGGACTGACGATTTTTACATTGCATTGTCAGATCGCAAACACCCCTTCACAGGTGACCGTGAGGGGACCTATGTGAACCATCTCGGTTTTGCTGTTGATGATGCTGAAGGTATCA
>JAJEIP010000040.1 GCA_022827885.1 Candidatus Poribacteria bacterium | reverse complement strand
ACTCCGAAAACATCGTCTTAGCAATGGTCTAAATGCGAGCTTTAGAGGAAATATTTGGAGAATGCTGCACCAAATAGGGCAAACAACAGCGGCACATGCACGGATTTGTGCAATCACCGCGACGGTGTATTCCTGTTAGTTGCGAACATCAGTAGACCCCTTTATGATATATAATGACGCGAATTAAGGACGAAATGGTTGCACAATTTTGCAAAAGATTGGGAAAATGAATAAAGGCGATAGATTCAATCTATCGCCTTTGGTGTGCCTGAAAGGAAAGTATAAGGAGGGGTTTTCTGGAGAAACGATAGGCGTGTCGGATACTGTTTAGAGCGATAGAATTCCGCCCTCAACGAGCATCGGGGCACCCGTCATGTATCTGGATTCGTCGGAGGCTAAATAGACCGCCGCCCAAGCGATATCTTCGGGTTCACCGATGCCCAACGGGTGCATCTCTTTAATTTCTCTGTTTATCGCCTCTGGGTCTGGCTGCTGCGATAAAAATTCTTGGTAGAGTTCGGTGTTAATTGTGCCGGGACAGAGACTGTTGACTCGGATGTTGTCTTCGGCATATCGGACCGCCATGCTTCGTGTGAGATGCACGACAGCGGCTTTGGAGGAGGTATAGGCGGGGTGCATCGGGAACCCGACATAGGCGGATTCACTCGCCATGTTGATGATCGAACCGCCCCCGACTTCGCGCATCAACGGGATTATCGCCCGAGAGACCAGATAGATGCTCTTCACATTGACGGCGTATTGATGATCCCACTCTACTTCGGAGATATCTTCTAATTCACCCACAACAGCAATACCGGCGTTATTGAATAGCACATTAGGGGTGCCGAGTTCAGATGTGACGTGAGCAACGGCACTCTCAATCTGTGCCGCGTCGGTTACATCGCACTCACAGAACAGGGCATTTCCACCGGAGGATCGGATCTGCTGCGCGGTTGCTTCGCCGCGTTCTGTGTTCACGTCCCAGATAGCCACGGCGGCGCCTTCACCTGCAAAAAGTTCTGCACTTTTCGCGCCAATGCCTCGCGCTGCCCCTGTGATAACGGCGATTTTATTTTTCAGTCGATTTGGCATGCGGGATCCCTTTTATGCGAAGGTTGGTACCATTTTCAAAGAAATCTCAGAAAGGCATTGAAATGCTAATTTCTGCGGCGGGGTTGTGTGCGGGCTTTCCACTAACAACAATTTCGACCTTACAATCTAACTTCCTGATGAGTAAAAATAGGGATTCAATAGAAAAGTCATCAAGAAGTCCCTCTGAGAGTGCAGAGAATTGGGACGTGTTGAGCTCCAGCATTTTGGCTGCTTTACGCCGCGTAAGTCCACTTTCGGTTATAATGCTATTGATTATTAAGGCAAGGCGAGTTTTCGCAAGGTATTCCTCTGGGTCGGGAACCTCCAAATCTTTAAATATATTGCCGCTACCTTTTTCAATTTCAATTTTTTCTTCAGTCATTTTATCTCTCCGTTCGGGCGTGCTCTTTTGCTATGTTTAAGCGTCTACGGATTAAATCAATTTCCTTTTTTGGAGTCTTTATTCCTCGCTTCGATTTCTTCTGGAAACAGTGGAGGACATAAATCAAATCTCCCAGGTTCGCCACATAAACCGCCCGATAGGTATCACGAGCATAATCTCGCACAATTTCATACACGCCCGAAAATCCCCGCAAAGGTTTAGTTTTGTCAGGAGTTTTCCCACTCTGCGCCTCTTCCAGTGCATAGCCAATTTTTCTCCGAACATCCGTGGAAAATTCTAAGAGCCGCTTCTTGGAGTCCCCAACCCAGAAGACGGGTCGCATTTGTTCGTCTTGCATAGGTAAATTCTATCAAATCCAAAAAGATTTCGCAACGGTTTTTCGTATCACACAGTTAGAGTCCTCGGAGGAGGGATACCCACCGTTCCCATGCGGCTTTGGTGGCGGCTTTCTGTGCGTCGTTGGCATCCGCTGCCATACCGCGCCTCAGGAAGGCGTGGCCGACACCTTCATAGATGACGGGGTCGTAGGTGACGTTTGCGGCATCCGCGGCGGCTTTGGTGGCATCAATCGTGGCATTGATACGGTTGTCGCTTTCGCCGTAGAAGCCATACACAGGTGCCGATATTTTGGGGACATCCTCTACTGGTGCGGCGCGACCGTAGAATACGAAACCAGCGGCGATTGTGTCGGAATGGACGGCGTAGCTGAACGTTTGTCCGCCGCCCCAGCAGAATCCGGAGACCGCAACTTTCTCGTTGGTTGAGGGAAGGTCTCGGGCATATTTCTGGATGGCATCCAGATCGGATGTGACTTGGACAGATGAAAGTTCACGGATAGTCCGTCGGACATCGTCCCCGGAGGCAAAACTCTCCGTGCCACCACCGTCAGGTCCCATGCCGGAAAGCAGGTCGGGGCAAATTGCCACGAATCCATCAGCGGCGAGCCTGTCTGCCACGAGCCGGATCCAATCGGTGAGCCCAAAAATCTCGTGGATGACAATGATAGCCGTCGCGGGTTCCTTCACTTCTGGATACACAACAAATGTGTTGACGACACGTTCATCGGAGGTCGTTACTTTCACCCATTCGCCGTGTCGTGGAGATGCTTCGAGTTGCGTTTTTATACTGTCAGCATTTGTGTTTCCGATGAACAACAAACCGGCAAAAAAGAGGACTAACATGAAAGCGGGGTATATCTGCATAACTGATTCCTTATTTTTCCTTGGATGTGTGAATAATGGATTCTACCACCTTCTGCAGTTCAGCGGCAGGCATAGCGCCGAACAGGAAGAAGTGAATATCCGAACTGGACCAACTGAAGGCATACGTCGGTCCGCGTTGGTATTTATGAACACGCGTGCCCTCAAGTTCCATTACATCTGCCCCTCTGCGTCTGTCACTGCCACGACGGGCGCGTTTGTCCGTTGTCTCAAATATGGAGAAACCCAACAAACCATCTGTGTAGATCAGATGAATGGTACTCTTTTTATCTTTTACACCATGAATATCCTGCAGCTGGAATCCCGGTGGCAGATATTCAGGCTGGATGGGTTTTGTTTTAAGTATCTTTTCTCCGTCTGCAAGCGAGATTGAATAACTGCGTTGCGGTTCGAGTTTTATCTCTTTTTGAAAGGCTTCCCATTTCCGTTTCACGACTTCAGGATCGAAACTAATTCGGGTATAGACGAACATTGCTCGAAGAACCCCTTCGGCATCGAGTGTCTCTAACCGCAAGATAGCCCCATTTTCACGGGCAAAGAAAATCCGCTGTGTCGGTCTGCCAGCGAATTTGGGAGTAATCGTTAGGAGGTCGGTTTCATAATTCGCTATATCTTCCGTAGCGGCAGATTTTTCCAAGTCGTAGTTTTGGGCAATTAGTTCAACATCTTTTTCGGAAAATAGACTTCTCACCTGATGCCATCTATGATCTTCGCGCTCCCTATCTCGACCACTTCTGCGATTCTCGTCCCGGTCACTTCTCTGGTTGTCCCTGTGGCTTTCGTTTCGACGTTCGTCGCCGCGCGAATCTTCGAACGATTTGCGTTCACCTACCACAGACAGTTTCTTCCCATAGAAAATATCAGGGGATTTATGGATAACGAGTTCTTCAAACGTGCGGGTACCTCTTGACGAAATGAACGTCTTTAGACGAATCCCTACGGAGTTGACTTCACGCTCGGCTGCTGCAATGCGTTCAAGCGTCTCGGTATCAGCCGAAAGGGGTTGAGGTGACCAGAGCAAAAACGCTAAAACTGGAATACAAAAAAGAGAGTATATAGGTTTCAAGCCCTTGCGAAGGATAAAATATGTATAGATTCGCATAAATTCACCTATTTGGTTCCTATTGCGTCATTTAATTCCCTACATCTTCCAGATAGAGGTTGAGGAACAGTTCAGCGTCATCGGTCGTTTCTGTGGGTAAAGCGTCTTCCGGAGATATTGTGCTAAAAGAGTTACCGACATTTGAATCATAAGTGTTATCTACTAATTGTTCGGTGTGAAGCCCGAAGTAGAAATCAAGTGTCTCCTCGTATTGCGATCCAGTCGGCACGTAAAAGTAGAGGGCACCCAAAATCAGGACGAGTGTCAGAATAGCGGTTGCCCCTGCGGTAACAGGACGGAAAAACCAGCGTCCAAGGTCGGGTATCCATCGTCTTATATCAGGTATCCATCCGGTGTGGGTAGATTCCTCTTTGCGTCTTTGTGCTGTCTGTTGGCGTATTTTCGCCATTACTGCGCTTTCAATGGACAACGGAGCAGGTTGCTCAATCATTTTGAGGCGTTCGCGATTTTGACGGAACACTGTCAACATATCGGAACACTCGCTGCAGGAATGGAGGTGCGCTTCCATCCGATCGCGCATGTCATACGCCAATTCGCCGTCTAAATAAGCGGATAGTTCATCTTGAAACTGCGTATGTATTTTCGCCATCACTCCGTCCTTGAGCGTTGATGGCACTGGACGCGCGATGTTTACGACCCTCTGACGGTTCTCTTCAAACGCTGCCAGTATATCGGAACACTCGACGCAGGAATGTAGATGTGCTTCAATTTGCTTATGCCGGCTCGGGCTTAATTCGTTATCTAAGTAGGCGGATAATTCCTCTTGGATTTTTTGATGCTTCATATCTCCAATCGAGGATCATGGTAAAGGTATTACCACTCGACTCGCTCCAATTCTTTTTTTAGTGCTTTTCGGGCTTCATGTAATCGGGATTTAACGCGTCCCAGTGTGCATTCCAGAATTTCAGATATTTCCTCATAAGGTAGATCACGCAGTTCTCTTAACACCAAAATCTCTCTATGACTGGTTTTGAGCTTTGCGAGAGCTGCGTGAACGATTTCCTTCTCTTCAGTGCGTAGTGTTTCCTCTTCAGGTGTCACCGTATCCAGAGGGACCCACGGCTGTGAATCATCAATCTCCGTTGGATCGGTTTTTCGGCGTTGGTACTGATCGATGTGGTTGAGACACTTATTTTTTACAATACGGTAGAGCCATGTGGAAAATCGGGAGCGGAATTGGAACTTCCCGATATTTTCCCATGCGGAGAGGAAAGCATCTTGCGCGACATCTTCAGCGTCCTGGTGATGCCCGAGGATACCGTAAGCGATATTGTAAACCCAGTGTTGGTATTGAATCACAAGGGTTCCCATTGCATCGGCATCACCTTTTTGACAGCGCAAAACAATCTCACGTTCCTGTGCGAGATCCAATTCTTCTGTCTTGCTTATCTCCGAATAGGTTTCCATAGTAGCTGTAAGGGTTGCAACGGACATACTTCTTCTCCAAACTGCCGGGATAAAGAACACGCCTCTATTCAATACTTCAAGAGTGCTGATTTTCAGATCTCAGATTTCGCTGAAACCAAGCAAAATTTTGAATAGAAACGAAATAAAAGGCTTTCTTGTTTCATTAGACATCTAACAAAACAAAAAGTTCGTTTTACTTTATTTAACCATGTTTTCTTTACCCGGTGTGGTTTGGACCTGTTTGAGTGCGCCACTACCATTCGGCCATCTGCCGAGGGCAACATCCTTCTCCTGTTTATCAAACGTTACTGTATCAAGGACTTGATTGTCACGCGTATCGGTATCAACGAGCATTACGGTCTCACCGTTACGGGACAACTTGAAGTTGGCGTGCAAACCCACATCGGCTTTACCGTCTTCATCCAACCACACAAGGAGATAGCCCCGGGCTGGAATCGTCGTATTCTCAGGAAATGCCCATTTTTTAAGATTGTCTATCTTATCTGTGAGATACATCCCCGAGAGGTTCACTACGTCACTCGTGAGGTTGTGCAGCTCAAGCCAGTCTTCGTATTGCCCTTGCGGATCGGCAAGCGTTTTGGTGTTGGCTGCCATGAGCTCGTTAATGACGATTGGAGTTTCTTTTGCAACGGGGACACCGATTCGATAGTGTGCCGCGCCTTGTTCAGCTCGCGCGGGTGAAAAGGCAGTTGTCCCGTGTGTTTTGACGGCGTTCGCCTCTACGTAATAGTAAACTGTGGTATCTGCGGAGAAACCGGGAATGTGTCCGACATAACTATCCCCTTCTTTTGTCATTGCCACCTGATTGAAAACGACATACCGATCAGTACTATAATACAACAAAACCGAATCAATGGCAATTGATTTGTCAAGTATCGCCTTAACTGAGACAGGTTGATTCGCTATGGGAGGCGTGCCAGATCCGATCTCAACCGAAACAATCTCCGGGACCGGCTGGCTGAGTTCAGGATGATTCATCAGATGCTCACGGCGTTGGTTCACAAACTGCTCGAGGTCCGCAGGAACACCGGTTGCAAATTCCTCATATCCATACAGTTTCTTATCGTCTTTCTGCACCTCTGTATCAATGAGTGCTTGATATTCCTCTATAATCGGTTCAAACACTTCCCAATCGAGCCATTCGTCCCTAACGGTTCGGACGTGTGCGAGATACCGGGCACGCCACTGCGGATTCGAGAGCAGCCGCTTAATCAGCGGACGTCCAGCATTGTCTTCATGCGCGACGGGAGATACCATTCCATTTTCTAAGTCTCCCCATGACCAGCCTCCGGGTCTCCCACCCCCAGGACCGCCTCGGCCTGATCGACCGAACCGTAGACTTTCATTGTTATCGTGCGGTACGAGGTGGAATCTACCGTTAACATCCTGATAAAGGGTATAATCACCGCCTTTGTGGATGTAGCCATCGTCATCCATGAAGACGTTTGAAACGGCGAGTTGCCACAGGACCTGGTCGATGTTAAGGACGGCTGGGAGCTTCTCCGCAAGTTCCGCGTCAGATGTAGAATCGTCAAGCATTTTAGTGAGCGCAATAAGACCTTCCCATGGATTTTCGGCCCTGCTGGTTTTGAGTTGATACGTTTCTTGGTAGGATGCTGGATCGTCTCCGGCATAAGTCAGAGCGCCGCCTCTACCGGGTCCTATCTTCCAGCGGATCCCCCCTTTTGTGTCGAACCATTCGGCAAGAAAATCCTTATTGTATTGTTGGAGATTGATATAGACGCCCCAATTTTCACCGTTGATAACCAATTTTACGAGGTTCGTTTTCATCGCGGGGATATAGTCACGAGAGATTTGATTGTAGAGGATTTCACGCAGAAAAGAGGCATCGACGTGTCCGTTGAGTAGATTGAGCGTTTTGTAGCCATAGAGGCGTTGTCCATCTTCGCCATAGTCAACAGCGATGTTGAAAGATTTTTTCTCCGATTGGACCGTAAAGTATGAGGAAGTCCCGCGAAAATGGACCCCGACTTCCGGGTAAACCTTTCCATCAACGATCAGTTCTGCTGGCACTTCAATATCCGTGCGATAAAACGAGGACATCTGTTCGTACCAATCTTCATGATGGAATCGCAGATAAAGGGTGCGGAGTGTTTGTGCGTCATAGAGTGAAGGTGAACCTTCTGGCACAGTCGTCAGGCTTGCCTGCACATCGTTCTGAACACCTGCCTGCAAACTTTCTTCACTCATGAGAGACACAGTTCCACCATCGCGCGCGTCCAGTGCGGCTTGCCGCTCGGTGCCTGTGAGTTTCCCGTTCTTATCTTCGTCGAATTGATCTCGCAGTTTTTCAGGGGGTTGCGGTCCGCGACGTCCGCCCCGTCCGCCTCCAAATCCAAAACCGGGCATCCCACCGGGGGGTCCTCCGAAGCCCATGTCAGGACCTTGGTCATCCTGCATCCGCTTAATCTCTGCTGGTGTGAGTGTATTACCTGTAAGGGCTTCGATGCTGGTAACCCGCAGCATGAGATCACCCTCTTCATTGCTCAGTTCACCATCTCCATTGAGGTCAAACCGCTTCTGGTCGTCTGAGAGTTTTGGGGTATCCTGATTGTCTTGAGCATTCGTGTGTATTGCCCACCCCATAATTATTATCGCAATGAGTGTTATTGATTTAAGGTGTTTCATGATATTCTCCTTTTTGGTTTTAGACTTGGACAAGATAGAAAAGTTCGGGATTCCCTGCTTGCTCTGTTCACTCTTTATCCATTTTTACGTCTGTGACGTTTTCAATCCGTGAGAGTTCGTTAAAGAAAGTGAGCCATTCCTGCGGATTCGCCAATTTCACCCGAAATGTCAATTCAATCAGTTGTGTTTTTTTTACGCGTTGTTCGAGTAGCCGTTCATAAATCAGATGCTTATCGAAAATCGGACGATAGATGGTTTCGGGATCCTGATTTAGTGGCAGACAGAATTCGAGACCGAACTCGTTATCGTTTCCAAAGTGTTGGTGCCAATGGTACATACAGAGGATAATGATACCGATAAGGAAGGTCGCCAGAATCGCGACAGATGGGTTTCCAGCACCGACCGCCATCCCGACAGCTAAGGCGTAAAAAACGAAACCGATGTCGCGTGGATCTTGGATAGCGGTCCGGAACCGAATGATAGATAAGGCACCGACAAGGCTAAACGCCCGTGCGATGCTATCCCCGATAACCACCATCACCACAGAAATCAACATACATAGGATGATGAGTGTATCGGTAAACGATTTTTGTGGGACCTTGGCATGGGTCCAGAAATAGATGTTAACAATAAAAACGCCGAGCGCGAATGAGAGTAAGACTCTGAGGGCATCAGCACCGAGGTTTACAAGTGGTGGGAGCGTTAAAAAATCAAACAATATATGCCTTCCGGTTTGCCAATTAGAAAGTTGTATTATAGTTGGGACTTACGCATGATGGTCGTTTGTAGCATAAACCGTTCGTTGGGGTTTCCAGAAAGTTAACAGCGCTTTTTAGAGGATTGCTATCTAAGAGAACGTGCTACACCCAAAATTGCGTAAGTCCTGATAGTCTACCATAATTAGACAGATATGTGGAGCAAATGTTGAAAAATTACATCAAACAGTAAATTAAAGCAATTTCCTGGGGTTCTATCCATTTGGACGTTAGGAAATTTTTGGACACCGCCTATGAAGAAACCCCCTAAAGAATCAGAATCAACGGTATGAAGCCCGTATGGGCTTCCCCGGGTATGAAGTCCGTATGGCATTCCCCGCCCCTTATCAGGGGGACTTTTTGTCCCTTTTATCCTTGAACTAAATACGCCTGTCCTATTCGGTTGATGTTCTTGATTCTGCACCGTAAAGGACTATCCGATCAACCATCCCTATTGATGATGATAACACGATGCGGATAGCATCGGTGGAAAGCGGTGCCCGAATGATATAGGGTGATGTCCGGATCGGGGTTTTGATTGCCTTGACGACTCGCCAATTGTCTTCACCCATCCGAGCGTAGACAGTCACATTCTTCAGGGGGTCAATCGGATCAAAGTGAATCTTGATGCGACTGATAGACCGTCTTTCGGGCAGTATCCACTTCTGAATTGCGCCTGTGCCGCTCTCGGACATTTCAAAGGTCTCCGTCATCCCGTCATCAACACGCACTGTGTTCTGTGCTGCCAACGAAAGGCAACCGAACATCACAAACGGAAGTAAGGCAAATGCGAAAATGCTACAGATTCGGTTTTTGAGGTGTGTCATAACTTGTTTCTCCTATTGTTTTCGTAATGTTTGTGCCTATTCTCGTGCGTGTCCTTCATGACGAATCAGGACACCAACGAATATTCCTGAAAGGGCGAGAATTGCAAGCGCGTAAGGCGCGGCTTCGGCGAACATCGCCTCTGATGTGTAACTCCAAACGTTGAGCGCGAGTGTTTCATATCCAGCGGGTGATAAAAGAAAGGTAAGCGGTAATTCTTTCATTGTCGCCAGAAAAACGAGTGCCGTGGCAGTTAGCATACCACGCATGAGAATTGGGAGAAGTGCCTTGAAAAACGCTTGTATCCGTGAATAGCCAAGCGAGCGAGCGGCTTCTTCTAAATTGGGTGATGCTTGGTAGAGCGAACTCCGCACCGGTCCGATGGCTTCCGCGAGGAAATGTAGGGTACAGGCGTAGATTAATACAGGTAACGTTTTATAGATAAAGGTCATCGTGTTTAAGACGAAAAAGATGAGGGACAACGCAAAGGCGAGTGGCGGTATGGCGTAAACGATATAGGCGACACGTCCTAACATGTTTGACAGACGCGATGGATGTCGAACACTGACATAGGCGAATGGAACAGATAGAAACGCGCACAGAATTCCTGCAGGTATCGCGATCGACAATGAACCGATGAGTCCGTTCGCAAGCCCTTCCAGCACAGTAGGATCGAACCCTCTCAACATCCAGAGGAAGACGGCACCCGCGGGGACACCTACAGTCGCGAATGAAAGCATACCGAGATACAGATAAGCGGAGACTCGCCACCTGCCGAGCGGGATCTTTGGGAGTTGCCGTGAAACTCCACTCCCTGCTCGATGGAGAACCACCCGATTTAGCAACTTCGCCTCAAGATAGAGCAAACCTCCCGTAAATACAAGGAGCATGAGCGCAAGCCAGGCTGCATAGATGTGCTCAAAAGAGAGCGTATACTCTATGTAAAGTGCATAACTGAAGGTCTCATAACGCATCAATGACACGACCCCGAAGTCCCCGAGGACATGTAGGCTAATGAGTAAACCGCTGGCATAAAGGGCGGGCCGTAACTGCGGAAGGATAATATGAAAAAAAGTTTCGCGATATCGGTAGCCGAGACTCCGAGCGGATTCCTCAAGGCTTGGGTCAAGCCCTAACAGGGCGGTACGCAGATTCAAAAAGAGATAGGGACTCGTGTACGCGCTGAGTGCGAGGAGGGCCCCCCAGTAACCGCCGAGACGCGGGATGCTTTTGCCGAAAAATTGGGCGACGATACCCGTGTTCCCGCCGAGTGCCAGCAGCGCATAAGCCATCACATAGCCTGGAATCGCGAGCGGTAAAGCGCACAGCACCGTAAAGAAACGTTTCCCCTTTAAATTCACTCTGGTTGTTAACCATGCGGCGGGGGTCGCCAAAAGCACATCTAATGCGAGAACACCGACTGTCAGCAGGAGTGTGTTAAAGAAAAGCCTCGCGTTTCGCCAGCGGAAGACAATCTGCACAAGCGCAGTGCCTTCCGCAGAAAACGCTTTGACAAGCAGGTAAACCAATGGGATCAACCCACCGGCACCCACGACAACTGCCGGTATGAGGAGATAAGGGTTTACGTTTACTGTTTTTGGCTTTGACATTCAATTCCAGTTACCTCAACTGCCGAATGGATTGTTGTGTCTATAGAATCTCAACGTCTCTCAACAGTTTAACCGTGCCGTCGAGATCGTCCATATCATTGAGATTGAAGGTCGGTGCCAATTGCAGGAGTTCAGAAAGGGGCAGTAGACTTGCGTGCGGCGTTACACCCTCAATGGCGGGATATTCAAAAACATCGCTGGTGAAGTACTGCTGTGCTTTAGAAGAGAGCAGAAATTCCACAAATTTCAGTGCGGCCTCTCTGTTTTTGCTGCTTTTCAGTAATCCGATACCGGCAATATTGACAAGGTTGCCTGGGTCATTCGACTTAAAGAAGGTTTGTTCTACAGGAAAACCGGCGTCTTTGCTTTTGAAGCGAAGGAGGTAGTAGTGATTCGGCAAGCCGACATCGATTTCTCCAGCAGCGAGTGCCTCTATGATGGGTGTGTTCTTCGCATATTTTTTTACGCCATTTGCTTTCATGCCTTTGAGCCATTCCGCTGTTTTTTCTTCACCTATCTGCACACGCAGGGAAGTGACAAACGCCTGAAAAGACGCATTTGTTGGTGCCCAACCGATTCTATCTTTCCACATCGGTTGTGTTAAATCGAAGATACTTTCGGGAAGTTCTTCCATCTTAACGCGTTCTGGAGAATAGGCGAGTACACGCGCTCTACCGCTTGTTGCCACCCAGAACCCTTCGGCATCACGGAAGCCTGAAGGTACTTGTGTAAGGATGGATTCGGGCAATTTTTCAAACATCTCTTTTTTGCTAACGGCACCAAGGGCACCTGCGTCCTGTGCCCAAAAGAGGGCAGCGGGACTTTTGTCGCCTTCTGTGAGAAGTGCAGCGGCGAGTTGTGTGGTCCCCCCGTAACTCACTTCCACTTGGATACCACTCTTCTCTTCAAATTGCTTGATAATCGGTTCAACGAGGCTCTTACTGCGTCCGGAATAGATCGTCAACGTTTCAGCGTGAACCTTTCCGATGAGGGTGAATAAGAGCAAAACAAGTGAACAGGCACTGAATAAACTGGATCGGTTGTTAAACATAATGTCTCCTTATACAATTAATAGACTTTCATCCGCATCAAATCTGATATAAATTTAGTCAGATTTAATTGCGAAAGGTTCAAAGTTTTTAAATAGCCGCTTAATGCGTATTTCCTTGAGGTTTTGGCACCACCCGCCAACGTGTGTTCATCCCCGCCGTAATGTGATCAGCGACATGGCAATGATAGAGCCAATTGCCGGGCGTTTTCGCTGTCATATCTACCGTAACCATAGAGCCGGGGAGTAGATCTACCACGTCCGTGCGTTTTCCAGCGTTTAGCACCGTCTGACCGTGCCAGTGCGCGGTGTGCATATCCACTTCAGTACCTAACCCAATAAGATACCAACGCACCTTATCGTGCTGTTCAACTTCCAATCCGTGTAAATTGCCGAAGATATAACCGTTAATGGCATGTTTGAGATTCCCCTCTTCGGCTTCCTCGGGAGAATCATATTTCACACTTTGTCCACTTTTGACGATAGTGCGGTCATTTTCATTGAAGATCAGAAACAGCGTCGTAAACGCTTTGTCGATATCTTTGGGACGCGGATCGTTCTCCGAGCGTTCCATCCCTTTTTTCGTAACGACGATGGTTCCAATCAAACCGTCGTAGACTTCGGTAACCGCATCGACATGGGAATGGTAAAGCCAAACGATAGACGAAGGATCGTTCGGCCCGGGAGCGGCATCACTATCCGCTTCCCAGTGATAAGTGAACTTTCCGCCTGGTGGGACAGCGGCCCCCGACCCTTTCATATCTGCCCCTTCGTTCGCCTCGTCGTATTGTAATCCGTGCACGTGGATGCTGAGCGGTTTATCGGCGCGATTGAGAAAATGCACGCGAACGCTATCCCCTTCAACAGCATGCAGTTGCGGCCCAAGGATACCCATCCACAAAGGTTGTTCAGTCTGTGTTGTGTAGGTATCATCGGTGTATTGGATGTAGCGGTATTTTTCGTATACGAGGGCTTTCCCCCAAACATCTAACCCCATAGCCGGTCTGATGAGATTCTGCCCACTGGGGGCATAGTTCCATTCGACTTTTTCAGCGGCGACCCAATACTCGCGTGTTGCGGCTTCAGCGGTGCTGGCAGAGAAGTAAAGTAAGACACTTATAAGGGGCAGGAACGTATAAGACGCGATGTGTAGGATTCCCGAGCTGAATAGGGAACGGAATCGGTGGGTATTCCATAGTGATCCCAATTTCGTGATATTGAGACTCATTTTCAAAAATAAACCTTTTAAAGCAGACTCCATAAAAGACTAAACCTCGCTGGGTTAAATTTGCATTGAATTATACTACAAAAAGGAGGGTGTGTCAAAAAATTTTACATTTTTGGTAAAACTTAGAATTAATTAGACATTCAGAACCGGTGCGGTTAGAAACCGCACCTACCGCGCCTGGGTAAATGTCTGTTTATTTTTCTGGTTTACCACTGTTGTTTGTCTGCTCATCCCAACATCTTTTAATTTCAATCTATTTGCGGGTCAAGGGCATCTCGGAGCGCGTCCCCGAGCAAATTGAAACCCAAGACAATCAGGAAAATAGCGATGCCTGGCGCCGTAACAGCCAAAGGGACGCGTCGGATAAACTTGCGGTTTTCATTGAGCATCGCGCCCCATTCCGGTTCGCCAATCTCAGCACCCAGCCCGAGGAAACTCAGTCCTGCGGCATCTAAAATCGCAGCACCGATGCCTAAAGTCGCTTGGACGATCAACGGCGCGATACAGTTCGGGAGAACAGTTGTGAGGAGGATACGACCATTACTCGCGCCGATGCCCCTCGCAGCCACGACATAATCTAACTCGCGGACCTTCAGGACAGCGGCCCGCAAAATGCGGGCGTATTGCGGGATATAGACAATAGAAACCGCGATAATCGCATTCGTAAGACTCTGTCCCAAAATGGTGACAATGACCATCGCCAAAAGGATACTCGGCATCGCAAGCATCATATCCATCACACGCATAATTAGATTGTCGAGTTTTCCACCGTAATATCCCGCGATTGCCCCGAAAAAAGTTCCAAATCCTATGGAAAATGACATCGCGATGAGTCCGACCTTCAGAGATATACGCGTTCCGTAAACAATCCTGCTGAAGATGTCACGCCCAACGCCATCCGTGCCGAGGTAGTGTGTATCCGACCAGCCTTTGAGACGTTCAACGATGTTGGCATGCCTCGGATCGTGCGTTGCGATTAACGGTGCGAAGATAGCGACGATAACGAAGAACAGTATAATAGATGCCCCAATGGTGGCAGAACGGTGTCTTAAGAGTTTCCGAAGGACGTATTGTTGACTGGTGAGGGGTGTTGCGTTGTTCATGTGGCTTCGTTCCCGACTCGAATGCGTGGGTCAACGTAGGCATACAGCATATCCACGATAAGATTAACGAGCATAAAGAGGGATGCGACGAAAAGCACACCCCCTTGCACCGCACGAACGTCCCGCGCCTCAACAGCGGCACGTAGCCATGAACCGAGTCCGGGCCAGGAGAAGATGTGCTCGGTTAAGATCGCGCCGCCTAACAGATAGCCGAATTCCAAGCCAATAATTGTCAAAACGGGCACCATACTGTTTTTCATTGCATGTTTACGAATAACCTTCCACCGCGGCAAGCCTTTCGCATAAGCAGTTGTAATGTAAGGCTGGTTTAGCACTTCAAGGAGGCTGGATCGGGTCATGCGTGCGATAATTGCTAACGGAATCGTGCCTAATGTTATCGCGGGGAGGATCAGGTGCGCGACGGCGTTCCGAAAGGCGGTGAAGTTCCCCGTAAGTAGGGTGTCAATGAGATAAAAACCTGTGCGCGATTGGACATCTAAATCCAATACAACATCCAGTCGGCCTGTGCTCGGCAGTATCGGCAGGAAATATGAGAAAAGCAGGATGAGCATCAATCCCAACCAGAAGATCGGCATAGAGATCCCCGCGAGGGAGATTGACATGGAGAAATAGTCCAAAAATGTTCCGCGAGAGACCGCGGCGATGATACCCGCCGCAATACCGAACAGGATCGAAAATGCCATTGCTGCGAGGGTCAGTTCAGCGGTTGCTGGGAAATAGCGTTTGATTTCTTCAATGACGGGTTGCTTTGTTTTAAAAGAGCGTCCGAAGTCGAGGTGTACGACATCCCACAAGAATTTTGCGTATTGGTGATACAAAGGCTTATCGAGTCCCATCTCTGCTCGGAGTTCAGTGAGTGCCTTTTCAGTTGCGCGTTCCCCGAGAATAGCGACGGCGGCATCGCCGGGTATGAGATGCACCATCAGGAACACGAGGAGCGATACCGCCAAAAGGGATAAGCCGATCGAAAGAAAGCGTTGAAGGAGATACGAGAACAAGGTTAAAACCTTCCGTATTTTTTAACGATTCTGTCTGAGCGAGGATTTCCGTTGTCAACGGCGATCTAAAATCGTTAAGAAATCCTCTTTGGATTATCAATGGTTTCTTAACGATTCAGTACCTGCAAGGACAACGTCCGCAGCAGCTCATATTCAATAGTTAAAAAATTAGAAAAATGGGTTGTGTGCTTTTTCTTCACCGACGGTGGTGGAGGGACCGTGTCCCGGAAAGAGCCTAACCCCGTCTGGAAGGGACAACAGATTGTCTCGAACGCTGTCGATTTCATCCTGAAGGGAGATGTTAGGACCCCCGACTGAGCCAGCGAAAATGGCATCGCCAACGAACGCTACGTTCTCTGCGATGAAACTACATCCGCCGGGAGTATGTCCGGGTGTATTGACGACGGTTACCGTGAGTTCACCGACGGTGAGCGTATCTCCGTGTGCGACCTCGCGTAATCTCGTTTCGCTCCGCGGTTTCGGTTCGTTGGTATGGATGTAAGTTTCACATCCAGTCGCGGTTTGGATCTTTGGTAACCCATCGGTATGGTCGCTGTGGGCGTGTGTCAAAAGAATCGCTGTAGGCTTCACAGGGCGAGCCTCTAACTGTTCCAAGATAAGATCAGGATGTGCAGCGGTGTCGACAATCGCCGCGGCATGGGTCGCCTGGCAGATCAGGAGATACGCATTGACGGGCCAACCGCCGACCGGCGCGCTGATTGTGATAACCTCAAGGGGTGAATTGCTTATCTGTTGCGAGGGTTCGGGTGCCCACGCTTCTGTCGCAATATCAAGTAGCTTGGTGCCATCTAAATTTAGGACTTCGGCGAGCCGAAGGACTTGCGTTTCTGTCGGTTTTAAGGTATACTGTTCCATACGAGAAAGTTCTGTCTCTGTGATACCTGCCGCAGTAGCGATTTGGCTGTGAGACAAGTCTTGCCCGCGTCGGGCTTTCCCGATGATGTCACCGAATTCATCTTCAAGTGCATAAGCCATAGTAGTATTCTCCAATAGTTATTAATTTAAGGAACATTGTAGCAAAAAATTCGGTATAATACAATTGAAAACAGCAGACACCTAAACAGGAGGCATTCTGATGGACATCCCGAAAAACGGTTATGAACAAGCGGCAATATCCCTCACGCCGTTAGAAACCGATATGACGTTGGAAGATTTTCTTGAGAGCGATTTAGAGAGATACGAATACGTAAAAGGAGTACTTATACCGATGCCCCCAACATCAGGTGAACACGGTGAGATTAGTTCCAATGTCCAATGGTATCTATATTCACATGTCCGTGAGAATCAACTTGGTCGTGTTTATACATCGGACACTGGCTTTCGGGTCGGTGAACGGGTATTGATGCCAGATATTGCGTTTGTTTCATTGGCAAGATTGCCTGACAACAGGCGTAAAGTATTTTCGATCCCACCGGATCTGGCGGTTGAAGTTGTCTCACCGACAGATATTCAGTATCGTGTTGTCGAAAAGGCGTTTGCCTATCTCAACGCTGGCACGCGACTCGTCTGGATTGTTGAACCTGTGGGAAAGACGATAACCGTGTACCGCTCCAAAACAGATATCAAAGTGCTTACGCGCGAAGATACACTTACGGGTGAGGATGTTGTTGAAGGGTTTTCGTGTCACGTCGCAGAACTTTTTGAATAGATACACCTAAGACAGGGTCAATTAATGAGGGAGGAACAGGAGATGGATCCACAAAACACCCGCGAATTCAAACAAGAAATGCCCCTGCCTGAACACGGCAAGATGACGCTTGAGGAATTTCTTGAAAGTGATTTAGAGGGATATGAATATGTAAAAGGAGAATTGATACCGATGCCAGCTGCCTCTGCGGAACACGGAATTGTCAGCGCGCGGGTTTTTCTACACTTGGGTTTGTACGTGCGCGAGAATCAACTCGGCGAGGTGGTCACTCCGGACACCGGTTTCCAGGTCGGTGAGCGTGTTCTGAAACCAGATATCGCTTTCCTTTCAACAGCACACTTGCCTGAGGACCTGAGCAAGGCATTCCCAGTGCCGCCAGATCTTGCGATTGAAGTCGTGTCCCCATCGGATGCTTTTCGGCGTGTCATTGAAAAAGCATTCGCCTATATCAAGGCAGGCACACAGATCGTCTGGGTGATTGAACCCGGATCAAAAACGGTAACCGTCTATCGTTCGGAAACAGACATCAAGCTACTTACGCGCGAAGATACACTTGACGGTGAAGATGTTGTCGAAGGCTTTTCGTGCCGAGTGGCACAACTTTTTGAATAAGGAGATTTTATGAAACTTGGTTTAGTTACATATAATATGGCAAAAGATTGGGATGTTCCAACAATCATCGAAAACTGCGTAGAAACGGGGTTCTCAGGCGTGGAATTGCGGACAACGCATGCCCACGGCGTTGAGATCGACCTCTCTGCAAGTGAACGGGCGGCAGTAAAACAACAGTTCGCAGACTCTCCAATCGAGATTGCCGGTTTGGGATCGGCGTATGACTATCATGCCACCGACCAAGCAATAGTTCGCCGGAATATAGCAGGAACGAAGGCGTATTCTCAACTCGCAGCGGATGTCGGAGCGCCCGGCGTAAAGGTGCGTCCGAATGGACTTCCGAACGAAGTTCCCGTCGAAAAGACGTTGGAACAGATCGGGTTGGCATTGCGCGAGTGTGGCGAATTTGCGGCGAATCTCGGTGTTGAGATTCGGTTAGAAGTCCACGGGGGTGGCACCTCTGAACTTCCGCATATCCGCACGATTATTGATGTCGCTGACCACGAGAACGTCTACGTCTGCTGGAATTCTAATTTCGGAGAGGTGGAAGACGGCTCTATACTGAATAACTTCAACTATGCGAGAGGCAGAATCGGCTTGGTGCATATCACGGAACTCCACCGGCGTGAGTATCCGTGGCGGGAACTCTTTACATTGCTGAAAGAATCTGGATATTCCGGTTACACTTTGGCGGAGATTGCGGGGAGTTCCGATCCCATCCGCGTGATGAATTTTTATCGGGCGTTGTGGGAAGAATTGTCAAGCTAATTTGAACAAGGATAGATACCGTTGTGTAGGATGCTATTTCGGATCTCGTTATCTATAGGGATGTTTCTGCTGACATCTATCGGTATGAGTGACACACTTGAAAGCGTTCGTTTCAGCAACACCGTTTGGGACGTTGAAATCTTTCCGCAGTCGCTTGCCGTGAATGTCTATCCTGCGGGGACGGACATAACAGTTCGGGTTTCATCGGGTCAGATAGGATTGGGTCCCGTGACGGATTTTTCTCATGAAGGCGAGGGTATCCGTTGGAGACTGCCGGAACGTGCCCTTACCGTTCACGTTGCTTCGCTCAAGGATTCGCTAACGATTGAATTCATTCAAGACGACCCCGCAAACGACACGCAAAATTTCACGTGGCCCGTTATTGAAAATACCGAATCCATCCAGGGCTATATTTTTCCCTTTTTTGAGGGGAGTTACGTCCCGACAGATGACCTCACATGGCGTGATTTTTTGTGCGATCGGGGACCGATAAACACAACAGCAGGTCTCTCTATGCCGTTTTGGGGTTTGGATCTCGGTGAGAGAACACTTACCTATATTCTGACAAATCCCTTCAACAATCAAATTCTATTCCGTGAGACGGAAACCTCTGATTTAGGTATGCGAGTATCGCATGCCTTCACGCCGAATTGGGAACGGAAAAGGTATGGAGTGCGTCTTTCACTGGGGGCAGCCTCACCGATCGAGCCGGCGAAGCAGTATCGGCAGTGGTTGATTGAGAAGGGGGAATTCGTTTCGTTTGCTGAAAAGATCGAAAAGGTTCCAGCGGCGGAAAAATTGCGCGGTGCTGCGCACGTCTACCTCTGGGGCGACGGTCTGTCTGTGAAACTCCTGGAGCGGTTTGCTGAGAGTGGATTGGACAGACTCTGGCTCGGTGTGGATTCATGGCAGGACGGATTTCGGCATCCGACTGCCGTCGCGAAGGCGAAAGAACTCGGTTATCTGATTGGACCCTACGATTCTTATCATAGCATCCATCATCCTAACGAAAAGGATACATGGGAAACGGCACAGTTTGACCTGTCGCTTTATGAGACCGGTGCGATTGTCAACGCAGATGGGACGAAAAATCGGGGGTTTAAAAAGAAGGGGTATCATTTAAGTCCGCTCGTGGCACAACCTTATGTCGAAGATCGCGTCAATGGCATCGTCGCACAGATGCCAACGGACTTCAATACGTGGTTCATCGACTGTGACGCTTACGGTGAACTCTTTGACGATTATTCGCCATCCCATCCCGCGACGCAGTTGGATGATATGAACGCACGACTTGCCCGTATCGCGTGGATTCGGGACACGTATAATATGGTTGTCGGTTCGGAAGGCGGTGCTGCGTATTCTGCGGCAACACTCCACTTCGCACACGGGATGACGGTCCCCGTCATCGGGTGGGGTGATCCAGATATGAAGGAAAAAACCTCGCCTTACTACATTGGTGGCTACTGGCCCCCCGAAGGTCCAGCGATTCACATAAAACAGGGGCCTCTGAAACCGAACTATTTGTATCACTATTACGACCCACGTTTCCGACTCCCACTCTATCAGATTGTGTTTCACGATTCGGTGGTCACGACGAACCATTGGCTTTCTGGAAGCCTTAAATTCGAGAATGCAATCGAGACGTTGGCACTCTTAGAGTTGCTCTACAACGTTCCACCGTTATATCACCTGAATATGGCGGAGTTTTCAAAGCATGAAGCGTGGATACAGCGGCACTATGCGTTCTTTTCACCGTTGCATCGACACATCGGTGGACAGGCGATGACGGATTTTGAGTGGTTGCGCGATAACCGTCAGGTCCAACGCACCGAGTTTGGTGATACTGTTGAACTGCTCGCGAACTTCGGGACGGAGCCATTTGCATACAAAGATGTCGTGATTCCGGGCAAAAGTGTGGTTGCGAGATGGATTGACGCAGGTGATGTTGAGGTGTTTTCTGTGGAGTAACTTAGATCTGATTCGTAATTGACGCTGTAGGGAATATGTGATATATTTTCATAGAAATATATAAATCTATTACAGAATTCGGAGCATATTAACTTAACTGTATGAATCGTAATTTGCACAATGGGGTCAGCGAGCTTGCTGCAGTACTGGCGTTATACATCCAAGTCAACTCATCGTAGAGAGGCAACTGAGTTTATGACTTCTATTGAAAGTTTCATGCAGTGGGTAAACAATAACCTCTAATGGAAAATTTACAGAATGGCATGCGAAATATTAAAGCAGAAAATTCATGATACGCTTAGAGGCGGATACTTCAGAGATGACAAAGATTTTGTTGATGTTTCCGACGGTTCTGCGGATCATGTTCACATTGTCATCGTTAGCCGAAAATTCAATGGGCACACTATGGGAGACAGGGTCGATATCATCTGGAACGAGTTGACAAAGCGCCTCTCCCAAGAGGAATGGGGACACGTCTTCCTTTCTATCGGTGTTCCTCCTGAAGAAGTCATTTTGCAATAATTGAGGTAGAAGTGTGGCATGTGAAACGTTAAAGCAAAAAATTCATGCTTTACTCAAGACCGGCTATTTCAGCGATACAAAGGATTTCGTTGATGTGTCTGATGGGGCTGGAGATTTCATCCATGTTGTTGTCGTCAGTCGAAAATTTAACGGGCATTCGATGATAGATAGGGGTGACATCATCTGGGACGAACTTTTGAAGCATCTTTCAGATGAAGAATGGGGACACGTCTCCCTATTGATTGGAACGACCCCCGAAGATGTTCAGATTTGGTAGCCAAGGATTTGTATCATGGCATGTGAAACGCTAAAGCAAAAAATTTACGACACGCTCAGAGCAGGCTCTTTCCCCGAACCCGACTATTTCATTGATGTCTTCAACGATGGGGATGAACATATCCGTATTCTTGTCATCAGCCGTAAATTTGACATCTATGAATACAAACGCTCAGAACGGGAAGACCGGGTCTGGGAAGACATTGTGCAAGTGCTGTCTAAAGACGAACTCGAACGCATTTCCCGTATCGTTGCAGTGAATCCTGAAGAAATTAAAATCTATACCTAATGCCAGACATGATTCTTTTGAATTCCCCAGGAGGTAGCAACTATGTTCATCCAGAAGCTCAAAGCCTGCCTCCGGTTTATAGGAATTCTGTTGCTGAGAGTTCTGCTGGGGTACGTTGTAGGTTATGGATGGTCTTTCGTTGTAGCATATCTTTTTCATATCATTATGGATGTCAGGATCCCTCGCGACCTATTTGATTACTTCTATGACTCTGGTCCTCCCCGAGAAGGACGCTACGGTGGTAGGGCAGGCGAGGTTTACGGTTTTGCTTGGCAAATTGGATTCAAAGGTTTCTGGGTATGGTTTGCAGTCGGCATCCTCTGGGGTTTTTTGCAAGGACGGTTGGATTTGCGGAGATTAATAAGGAAGCGGCATACTTAAAACAGAATTTACCCAAAATTAGCATGTAACCCCCTAAATCCCCCTTATCAGGCGGACTGATGGATTTACTGTGTAAGTCTAAAAAAAATAAAGTCGTCTTTAGTAAAGGAAAGTTATGAATCACATTGAATTTTATCAAGCGAAATTGAATTACGAAACGGATTCTTGGGATCTCTTTGAGGCACTCAATAATGGTGAACCCATCGTTGTGATAGACGCGCGTTCTCCGGAGGCGTATGCCCAAGAACACATTCCGACATCAATAAATATCCCACATCGCACCATGTCTGAGGCGACGACACGTGAACTCGATACATCTAAAGTGTATGTCACCTATTGTGATGGTATCGGTTGCAATGCCTCCACCAAAGGTGCGCTGAATATGGCGACATTGGGGTTTCAGGTTAAGGAATTGATGGGGGGTTTGGATTGGTGGAAACGTGATGGCTATGAAACGGAAGGCGAACAAGGGGTTTCAGGAACGGAAATTACCTGTGGGTGCTAAATACAAGCGTAAGGTTTAATTTGCGATCGCGGGTAAGCGGGTGTATAATTAACATCGGTCTGTTTCATTTGTCGCAAAAACACTTTTTTCGGGAAACTCTGTAAAAATTTTGAATTTAATTTGCAATTGCGGGTGAAATGGTGTATAATTACATTAACAATCCCCCATAGCTCAGTTGGTAGAGCAGATGGCTGTTAACCATCGTGTCGGCGGTTCGAGTCCGTCTGGGGGAGCTCTAAATTTTGCTGACGGGCTTCGCCACTCATTTTGGTTGTCAAGGTCCGTCAGCAAAAATTTTTAACCTGTTCCTGTCCAAACTCGCCTTATCTTTCCAGTGGAGGTCAAGATGCCTAAGAAATTTACCGATGCTCAGCTTGATGAACTCTTAGCGAAAGGCTACTTAATTGTACCCGACTACTATTCAGGTGAACAACTTGCGGAGATGCAGGCTGCCCAACGCCGTGTACTCCCGACATGGGAAGAAGTTAAGGATGACCCGCCCCCCGGTAGAGCGACTTTGACCGAATTCCCGCCCGCTGAAATGGCTTTATTACGTGCGATTGTGGACCACGATGCCTGGGAATTCGCACGTAAATTTCTGAAAACGGAGGATATCCACTACCGGGCTGGCTGTATGATTGCACGCTACCCTGGATTTAAGGGACCCGGTGTCGATAGCGATCCGAGCAATTTGCACATTGATAACGGCAACAACTCACTGCTACCACAGTCCGAGAGTGCTCGTGAATTCGGGCAAATCGGTTTTTGGGTACACCTTGAGGATGTTGACGCAGACCAAGCACCGCTGAGACTCCTCGCGAAGGAACACGGACGGGATACCTCTAAATATGAACCCCTTGTTTGTAAGGGCGGAACTGTCTGTATCTTCAACAACTATACGCTGCACTCAGCAAGCGATTATCTGCGGGAAGATGGACAACGCTTCACATGGGGATTCGGCTTAGGACGGGCAGACCACTATTGGGAAGGCTTCCGGCACTATACAGACAAAGGTCGAAATCCGACATTCTCGAAATTCATCGGCACGCTGACAGCCGCAGAGCGCGAGGTTTTTCGGTTCCCACCTGCTGGACATCCATACTATACGCCACAGACGCTTGAGGCATTAGAAGAACAGTACCCCGGTTGGAACGCCCGCGGTGAGTATTAAAACGGTGTTTTTCGGAGCGGTTCGGACATCAGCCATCCAATGACGTTGACGATGTCGTCCTGCCGGTCCTGTAGCATCACTTCAATGAGTGCGGGTTTTTCGGCAGCGAGGGCCTCCCGTAAAGTGTCCTTGAAGTCTCCCAAATTCTCGACCCGCTCGGCATACGCACCGAAAGACTTTGCGAATTCGACGAAATTCGGATTGAGCAGATCCGTGTCGATTGTGCGTCCTTCACACCCTTTCTGTTGAGACCCCTTAATCGCCGACAATGCCCCGTCGTTCACCACAATTGCAACGACATTGATGCCGTATTTCATAGCGGTCGCCATTTCCACGGCTCCCATCAGGAACCCGCCGTCCCCACTGAAACAGATGACAGGTCGATCGGGATAGGCGACCTTCGCGCCGATCGCGGCAGGATACGCATGTCCCAATGCGACACCGATATTCGGATAGAGGAACGTCCGCGGATCGTAGATCGGAAATTCACCGAAAGAGGCGTAACCGAGCGCATGGACATCAATGGCATAGATGGTATCTCGGGGTAGCACGTCCTGTAGCTCATGAATGACAGGCAACGGCGGTTGGGCATCGAATGCCTTTCGGAGTTGTGCCAGTGTTTCATCCCACCGATTTTCACCCGGGGCAACGTCCTCGATGAGTGCCTGCAACGTCAGTTTCAGATCACCCACCACACCTATATCACACGGGTATTCAAGCCCGATTTCGTCTGCGTCTTCGTCTATCTGGATGAAGGGTTGCGGGAGTTCCAGACTCCAATTTCGGGTATCAATAGAGGTAAAGCGCGGTCCGATCCCAATTAAACAATCCGTCCGTTGGAGTGCCTCGCGTCCGAGGTAACCGTAGCAAATCTGGAGTGCCAACGGATGGTCCTCTGACAAAACGCCTTTTGCATTACGGGTAACAATGACCGGGGCATTCAGTTTTTCAGCGAGGAGACGCAATTCGTTTCGGGCATTTGAATGAAAGACAGCGGAACCGGCGAAAATCAGGGGCATCTTGGCGTTGCGGATTGTTTCGACTGCGGTGCTCAGGGATGCATCGTCGGGAGGGGATAATTCAGGGCGTTCGACCCGCGGTGGGATCCGGACATCGCCGTCTCCGGTGACGACATCCATCGGGAATTCCAGCATGGTGGGTCCCGGTCTTCCAGTGCGCATCGCTTTAAAGGCGTTTTCAATGACGACAGGGATCTCAGCGACGGTGTGTGCGATCGCGCAGTATTTGGTAATCGACTCGAAAAACCGCATCTGATCCAAGCCGTGGAACATTTTGCTCGGATGTTTACTGTAGAGACTGGAATCGCTCTGTCCCGTAATCAGCAGGACAGGGGCGCAATCCGTGAACGCCTCTAAAATCCCCGTTGATGCGTTACTGGCACCCGGTCCGGGCACGGTGATAGCGACCCCGGGTTCACCTGTTGCGCGCGCAAAACCGTCTGCCATCTGTGTCGCCGCATATTCATGTCGGACGAGGTAGTGGTCGATCGTGCCTTCGCCGCGTCGCAGCAGGGCATCGTAGATTTGGATGTTTTGGGTGCCGGGCATCCCGAAAACCGCCGAAACGCCTTGTGCTTTCAAACATTCAATGATTATATCTCCGCCTTTCACTTATGCGTCTCCTTTGTGTTCTCTGAGGAAATTTTCTAACCACGCATCGGGGTCGTATCCGAATCGGCGTAAGAGTTGGCAGCCGACACGTTTGAGAAAATTTGGGATAAGATTAAAGAGTTTAAGTCGCCAATTCATTTTTTAAAAAGTGCATCACCACTATTTTTATCGAAAAAGTGCATCCGGTCTGGAACAAACGCGACGTAGAGGTGCTGTCCAATTTCCGCTTCAAAGTTCGGTGCTGTGGAGGCTTTAAGAATCGTGTGTGCACCGGATGTATCGGTGCCGAGCGTCAATTCGACGATTGTTTCTGCACCGAGGGGTTCACTGCTATAGACTTCCGCCTGAAACGCATTGGTGATTGGCTGATGACTCACAATAACATCTTCAGCATGCGTGCCGAAGATAAGGTCTCGGTCTGGCGCGTTGTCGTTTACAACTTTAGCGATTTTGGGGTCCTGAATTGCGACTGAACGACCTCCGGCGAGATGGCTCGCTAACGTCATAAGGAGTTCGCCATTCGTGTTGGAGATGTCGCACGGGATGCAATTCATGCTCGGATTCCCAATGAAACCGGCGACAAAGAGATTCGTGGGATGATTATAGATGTCAGCCGGTGTTCCCAATTGCTGGATTCTGCCGGCTTCGAGGACGGCGATCCTGTCTGCCATTGACATCGCTTCAATCTGGTCATGTGTCACGTAGAAGGTGGTTGTGCCGAGTTCACGTTGCCGCCAGCGGATTTCTGCGCGCATCTCAGTCCGGAGTTTCGCATCGAGATTGGAGATCGGTTCGTCCATGAGAAAAACTTGGGGACGCCGCACCATTGCGCGTCCGAGTCCAACGCGTTGCGTTTCACCGCCGCTCAATTGGTTGGGTGTTCGCAGGAGCAGATGTTCGATATGCAGCATCTGGGCAATATCTCTGACGCGCCGGTCAATCTCTTCTTCGGAGAGTTTTCTCGGATGCAGGGGGAACGCCATATTCTCGTAAACGCTGAGGTGTGGATAGAGGATATGCGATTGGAAGACGAAGGCGACATCGCGTTCCGCGGGGGTTTTCTCGTTGACACTCACGTCGTCGAGATAGATCGTGCCTTCTTCGGGTGTGTCCAAGCCGGCGATGCACCGAAGCGTGGTCGTTTTGCCGGCACCTGTTTGACCGAGGAGCACAAAGAATTCCTCGTCCCGGATATCCAAGTTGATGTCGTCGAGTGCGATGAGATCGCCAAACCGTTTTGTAATGTTTTCGAGTCGGACTGTTGCCATGTCTAATTCTCAGTGTTGTGGATATTGCTACAAGTATAGCACAAATTGCGTTTAGCGGTCAACAAGAATTCTTTGAACGGATGTATAAATATTTTATGATGGATCGGAAAAATAAATGGACATTTTTGTAGCGTAGGAAACCGTTAGCGTGCGTCCTCCTTCTCTTGCTTGCGGGGGAACGCAGAGGTACAACCTAACGGATTATGCTACAAACTATCAACTTGCGTTATGATATGGGAAAAGTCGCGTAAATCGCAGAAAGTTATTTAAAGTTATTATTATAGTGTTATTTTAACAGAAATAATAGCTCCTAATATAACTTACGCAGAAAACCTTATAATGATTGACTTTATCGCAACTTTTAACTTGATTAAAACTGAAATGTGTGATATTATTAATATTAACTACTGTGAAAAGGCGATGTTTCTCAACATCTCAGAGCCGGTATGCTTTTACCCGCGAGGGTGTTAGAGACGCATCGATTGCATTGAAACGAAAGTGATGAAAAATCACGCGTCCCAGCAATGAACGTCAGGTAACCCACATGCGAACCGCAGCGATTCCCTTCCATCTTGATACAGTCCAGAGTCCGGTGGCGCAA
>JAJEIP010000073.1 GCA_022827885.1 Candidatus Poribacteria bacterium | reverse complement strand
CCTCCGGTTTCCATGTATTACATCCTTCATACCACAGATACCACATATCCGCAATCCGATTCAGAGATCTCGGTCGGACGTGGATCGCGTCCCAGTTGTCCAGCGTTTCGGGACTGAAGACCGGATTTCGTTTATCGGGGTGCCAGTTCACCAGATCGTCGCTGTATAAGAGATACCCTCGATCTCCTGCGGGTCCGTGTTGAGGCTCCGGCGTAAATCCCGCGTAGAAAAGGAGATAGCGATGCGGTAGTCCTTCAGCACGAATGAGATCGAACTCGTGCGCATGCGTCGGATGTTTGTAAACCGGGTTATTCGCATACTGAGTGAATGGACCCATCGGATGATCCGCCATGGCTAACATGAATCCTTGCCACTCTGGAAATTTCTGGGCAGAGAACATGATTGCAACACGTCCGTCATCGGTAACGACAGCACCGCTAACATAAAGATTATCATACGGTGTATCGAGATAGGAGATCAGAGGTTCAACATGCCCCTCCCACTGCTTTAAGTCTGGGCTCACAACGACACCGATCGTCCGTCTTGAAGATCCCTCCTCGTCGCCTGCCATTCCTGCCATGACGTACATGTAATACAAGCCATCATATTCTATAATCGCACCCGGTATGATCTGTTTCTCATAGAAAGAACCTTTGCGACCACGGGATATGACAGGTTTGGTAATCCCTTGGAGCCATGGGAGGGTTGTCACGGTGCAGGATTGGAGTTGGATGCCTGATGGCATTTCAACGCCAAGACAGTTGTTGGTCGGTTCGTAAATGTCTTCCCATTCCCCCAACGGACCGCGGATCCAACCGGTTGTGTCATTGATCCAGAATCTGAAAAAATTGCCTTTCTTCAGAATCCTGACCTTCCATGGGGGTTTTCCGATGTTATCATAAGTTTTCCAGATTCGCGTGTCGGTGTTGATTTCGCGGACCACCTTGAATCCGTCTGCGGAGATAGCAAGGTACCCTCTTTTACTTAACGTTGTATCTCCAGAGAAGAAGACTTTGACGGGGTCAAGGGTTGGTTCTCCAGTCAACTGTAGATTCATTTCGTAGTTTCCAGTGATACGCTTTTCTATCATATTTTTTTCATTTGAATGGATACTCGGTTTGCCATTGTCGGTAAAAGCAGAGTAGTCACGAGATCTACCCCTACAGACTCCTCTTTTAGGTTGTGTCGGTTTTATCATAGGTAACGGACGGATCGAGTGGGTAGATGGGTCGCCTCAATTGCTGATAGTCATAACTGAAAAGGTTCGGGCTATGAACGCCGGGGGTATCCACATCCAAAATTTGATGTGCGATGGGTGTGTAATCTGCACGGAAATGAACAGCGGATTTGAGGGCAATGAGTTTACGCGCCTTCGGTTCAATTCCAACACTCCGAAGAACCTGCGCATCGTAAGGTTGGATCCGTCTTTCTGTGAGGATAATCTCAATCCCGCCGATTTGGACAACGGCGGTTCTGCCCATGTTTCCAGCGGTGCCGCGCCCCATTGGACCTTTAAGAATGAATCTGCCGTCAGAGAGCGCTTTGACTGACCCTGTTAAGGCGATGGGTGCGCCGTGTTGTGTGTCCGTTTTACCACCGACGTTCAACTGAACGCGATTTCCGACACCTGCCGCTACCGCTTGGTTAACCGATTCGGGATCCGCAATCACCGCAATCACCGCGTCTTGCACGTCTGCTTCTATAAACTTTCGTAGAATCGTTGTGCCGTCACAGGGACCGCCACCCCCAGGATTATCCGCGCCGTCGGCGAGAACAATCGGGGTGCCGTCTGTTTGGTTCGCAATTTCAATTGCGGCTTCCACGCTGTGTAGGTTGAAAGTGAACCGCTCGCGCATGTCCCAGATATGTGCTGCGAACCGGTCAGCGTGTGTCTCCGCGAGTGCCATGTCCCCGTTGGTCGTAACGAGAACTGAAACGCCAGCATCCGTTATATCCGCAAATGGGAAACCCATGGAAAGGGTTGCCGTCACAACACCCCGCTCGGTTTCAAGGGCATGCAGTGCGTTGATGACTTCTGTCATTGGGGATTTCATTGTGCACTGTGCAGGGGGTGCGGTCAGTAAGGGAAGTTGGCGGTATGCCATCGTCGGTTGAACGTTACCTCGGTTCATACCGAAAAGGAGCTGTCCGGCTTCAAACCCACGTTCGTAGCAATCTATGTGCGGATAGGTATCGAACCCAATGATAACGTCGGTGTAATGCGCCATTTTCTCGGTGATATTGGCGTGTAGGTCGAGCGTTGTGACGATCCATGTTTCACCTACCGTTTCACGGACTGCCTGAATTAGGTCCCCTTCGGCATCTTCAAGTTCCTCTGTTACCATCGCACCATGTAGGTCAAGGAGCACGCCGTCAAGTTCTCCAGCGTTCTGTAGAAGTGTCAGGAACTCCGTTTTCAGCGTCTGATACGCGGCGTGCTCTACCATGCCCGAGGGGGTCGCGAACGCCCACAGAAGCGGGACGGGTTGTAAATTGAGTTGCTCCGCGACATCAAGAAAACCACCCGTAATGGTTCGGGTGCCGCGGAACGCGCTGATGATTTCGTCACCGCGATGGTAACTCCCTTTTTTGAAGTTATCAATGGTTGTCAGGACGGGTGAGAATGTGTTGGTTTCGTGTCCGATACAACCGACTGCGATTCGCATGGATTGCCTCCCTTGCGCTTGAAACCTCGTAAATTCTGAGACAAATATAGCATACCTTTATCGGCGTGGCAAGATTTTTGTTAATCAAAAAACAGAGATTTGATAAAATGGTTGACAGACATTTTTGAGCTGCCAGATTCAAGAGTACCAACATTCATACAGGAGCAATCGCTATGGAATATACCTATCTCGGTCGGACTGGATTACAAGTGAGTCGTCTTTGTCTGGGCACCGTCAATTTTGGGAGACATACATCCGCAGAAGATTCGTTGCCAGTCCTGAGTCGGGCACTGCAAGCCGGAATTAACTTTTTCGATACCGCTAATATCTATAATGAAGGTTTGACGGAGACGATTGTTGGAAACTGGTTGGCTGAGGATAAAAGTCGGCGTGATCAGATTGTTCTGGCGACCAAATTGTACGGTTCAACGGGTGAAGGACCTAACGACGGTCGTCTATCTGCTTACCATATCCGTCGGGCGTGCGAAGACAGTCTTCGTCGTCTGCAAACCGATCACATTGACCTTTATCAGATGCACCATATTGATCGCCGTACACCGTGGGATGAGATTTGGCAGGGGATGGAGCAATTGGTCCGTGAAGGCAAAATTTCATACGTCGGGAGTAGCAACTTTGCGGCGTGGCACATTGCACATGCCCAAGGTATGGCGAAGCAACGCAATTTTCTCGGACTCGTCTCAGAACAGAGTGTGTATAACCTCCGCAGCCGGAAAATCGAACTTGAAGTCTTACCGTGTTGCCGCGAACTCGGCTTGGCGGTGATTCCGTATAGCCCGATGGGCGGTGGACTGCTCTGCGGTGTGCTGGATAACCCGACCACCGGTCGACGGGGCAGGGAATCGCACAGAGAAACGATTGCGACGCATCGATCACAGTTTGAAGCGTATGAAGCACTTTGCGCCTCGATAGGAGAGCCTCCTGCTAACGTCGCCTTGGCATGGGTGCTCAGCAATTCAGACATCACAGCACCGATTATCGGACCGCGGACGATCGAACAACTTGAGGAGAACTTATCCGTCTTGGAACTGAAACTGGACGCTGAAGTCCTCGCGAAACTCGATGAGATTTGGGTGGGTCCCGGTGGCGAGGCACCAGAGGCGTATGCGTGGTAGGGCGTAAGCGCGTTGAGATGAATTTGTCCGATACGGAAACAGATAAGGAGTGAAGATTTATGGCATACGAGAATGAACTTTTTCAGGAACGCGTCGTTCGTGTGGAACGCCCATCAGCGCATTGGACGTTGTTACGCGCCCCGAACGGTGGATTTCTCGGCGTGTCTGACGACGGACTCGCAGTTTTTGAGTATGTAGACGATAAAGCGATATGGGAATCGATGGATGAGGGTGCGGCGTATCGTCATGTGGTCACCGATCTCAAACTTAAGGCGGAATCTGTGAAGTCCGGGAATGGCTGTCATCTTCATTACAAGGGTGCCCAGCTTGCCAGGAACGGCGCTGTAGCGGTTGATGAGGAGGCGGTCTTTTCTCCTGGACATGGACCTGCACATCTGCCATCGGAGTACCTAAAAACACTTCAAGAGAACGGTTGGGTATGCCTCCCATCCATTATAGCATCCGATGTTGTTGAGGAATTGGAGTGGATTAGTTGCACGGGTCGGTGGGATCATGAAACATACGATCGAAGCACAGGCGCGTTGGTTAAAGGTATTGCCGTAGCACAAGCCGCGACAGAGCCGGTGTCCTTGTGGGTGATGCGCCAATACATGCGAACGAGTGAAATTCGACTGGGGCACCCGCCCGGTCTCGCGATCCTTGCACCCGACGACGGCGAACGGGATGTCCAAGGTTGGCATTCCGATTTCCCGTATCATTGGGGTATTTTTGCCACGAGAGGCACCGGTCCAGAGATACCTCTCCACAATTTCCTTGAATTGGTTATGGGTGTTCAGCGCAATCTCTGCGTCTCCGAATTCCGAAAGGAGAATGGCGCAACCTGTTTCAAACTCGGATCACACATACTCGGTGAAGGCCCGCCAGACGAGTGGGGACCGGGACACATCTATAGACAACCGGGCTATCGCGCAGCCCATGGGTTGCCTTACAATGGACCCGATGCAGATGTTGTTGAGGCACCGGGTGGAAGTTATATTCTCTACGATTCAAGAGTCTGGCATCGCGCTGGAGTGAATCGAACAGATCGTAAACGCGCCGCAATGTTGCAAGCCATCATCCCGAT
>JAJEIP010000002.1 GCA_022827885.1 Candidatus Poribacteria bacterium | reverse complement strand
CGGAGAAAAAAAATGGCTATCTTGACTGAATCTGAAAAGAACCAATTGGACCAATACGGTTTTCTGCTATTGAAAAGTCTTATACCTCCAGATACAACAACAGAACTTCGGGAACATGCTTTATCGCTGGCTGTAGCAGAGCAAAAAGCCGGTAAGGGTCATTCATATCTTGCGAATGACAGTGCACAACGGGTCTGGAATCTCGTTGACAAAGGCGAAATATTTGAAGAGGCTATTCAACACCCAAAGATGCTCGCGGCGATGGAGTATTTACTCGGTGCTGATTGCACACTGAGTTCCTTTACAGTCAATGTGCTTTATCCGAGTGCACCTGATGCAGGTCTCCATATCGATTATCCGCTATCCGGACTCCCTACCCCCCGTCCAAACTTTCCTATGGTTGCCAATAGTGTGTGGTTCTTAGATGACTGGACGCTTGAAAATGGGGCAACCCGTTGCGTGCCGGGGAGTCACCGACGACTTGAAGCGTTACCTGAACCTGGTGTGGCATACGACGATGCGCTGCAGATTTGTGGACCGCGCGGCTCCGTCTTGATCGTCAACGGTGCAATATGGCATGGGTCATCAGAAAATAGAACGAATGAATCGCGTGTTGGGTTACTCGGTTTTTTTTGTCGTTCTATTCTGAAACCGCAGCAAGCACACCTTGAATTGGTATCGGATGACGTTATATCACGTGCTACGCCGACTTTAAAGCGGTTACTGGGTTTTGATTCGTTACCAAATACGAACGATTAGCATCTCAAGGGACGACGTGATTTTTTTCCGCCATCACTACCCACTCAGATTTAGGTGTTTTCGGGGTCAATTGGTACATCAATCGGACTGTGATTGTGTCGCCAGTCGCACTGGGTAAAGTGTCGAAAATGTAAGTCCTCTCCTCACTTGGGAGAAGACGGTTTTGCGCTTTATCCGAAATTGAGATTTGCTCTGTTTGTCGTTCAATGCCTTCCGGAGAGAGAAGTTTCACTTCAAGAATGATCGTCCGCAATGTGCCACCTGGCAAGATGTGCCCGGTTTTGCTTTGTAGTTTTACACTCGCTTTTTCAGGTGTGATTTCAAGTCGAAGCATTGCAGCGCGTCTGAGTTGTCCGACACTCCGACTGCCGCGCCAAGTATGCTTTCTGCCTTTGATGCTTTCATAACTGGCTGTGCTTTGGAGTCGTTTGACAACTGGCATGTGGCATGTCGCACAACTCTTATTCCCCTCGGCGAATTTGGAATTGAGAAAACTGGAAACCTGGTCGTGCTCAGGAACGGTCAACTGACCATGGCAGGTACTGCAGAGCGTTGTTGGTGAGGTATAGATGGGGTTGGTTACATTCGCGTGGAAGTAAGTCTCTGCGCTTGCTTGTGGTCCGTGCATCGCGCCTTCAGCATCAAGATGACAAACGAGGCATGAAACGCCGGCTTCCCGTTGTCCATTTCTCAGTTTTGGCATTTCCCCAATGCCTGTGATGAGAATCGGTTGGGGGGCATGGCACCCGTCACATTTCGTTTCCCTATCCTCAATTTGATTTGCGATTTCCTGATAGATTTCGTCAACCCATGCCTTGGCGTGCATCGAATTTTCCCATTCCCGCCAGATTGCCGGATGACAACTTTTACACTTTCCGTCCTGAAATCCCTGATAGGCTTCTTTCACGCGGTTCGTAGCTTCCTCAGCACGCGGGCCGAGGATAGCAATCAATGTCACCAACAAGCCTCCGAACACCCCAAAACCGACTCTGATTATCCCTCGGCTCGTTATGGCGAAATTCATTTAGCCTCCTAATGCAGAGAAAAAAGTAAAATCGGTCAACCGACGTGCGATGAATCGCACTACTACGAACCTACTCTCAAATTCATCGCACATTCTTAACTGAAAGACGTGCGATGAATCGCACTACTACGAACCTACTTTTAAGTTCAAAGCGGACGATCCAATAAGGTATCTAAGAGGGAAAGTGCTGCTGCCTCTCCACTCTGAATACAGTCTGGGATACCGACCCCATGGTAACCATTTCCTGCGAGTGCTAATCCCGGCAGTGCGCTCGTGAACTGCTCTATACGACTGATAACCTCTTGATGCCCGACCTGATACTGTGCCATTGCTTGTAAATGCTTACTAACAACAGCAAACCGCGGGGCGTTTTTGAGTCCGAGAAGTGGTGTTAAATCTGTCTGACACAATTCGATGAGTTCAGTCTCAGTTTTCTTGGAGGTCGGTTCACCAACGAAGGCGCGCAGCAGGACATGATCGGTTGGTGCGCGGTTTTCAAATTTAACACTACTGAAAGAACATCCGATGAGAGATAGATTTTCCGTAGCAGGCACAACAAATCCCATGCCATCCAATGGGTGTGTGATATCCTCACGACGGAATGCTAAATTGACTGTTGCCGAAGAGGCGTAGGGGATTGCGTTGAGTTTTGAGGTAAGTGGACTTGATAGATCGCCGATGAGTGCCGCCGTATGTGGTACTGGAAGTGCCAGGCAGAGAAGCTCGGTGTTTAGCATTTCTCCGTTAGCAAGCGAAACATGCCACCTGTTCCCATCGCTCGCTTGTTGAATACGTTTCACTTTCGCATTTAATCTGATACTGTTGGATACCGCTTGGGTAAGTGTATCGGTCAGTGTCTGCATTCCAGACTTGAACGAAAGAAAAAGGCTGTAGCGAGGTCCACTTGTATCTCGACTGGTTTCGGATGCTTGTTTTTTCTGGGCGCGGAGCGCCTTGATAATGCTGCCGTGCGCCTTTTCCATTTCCAAGAATCTTGGGAACGTTGCCTTTAGGCTTAAATTTTCGGCATCTGAGGTATAAATACCGCCTATCATAGGTTGCGCCATCCGTGTGAACGCTTCAGTGCCGAGGCGACGCCTGACGAAGTGTGCGACTGCTTCGTCTGTGTCCCGTCCTCTTCGGGGAATAACGAGGTCCAGTGCCATCCGCAATTTGCCTCGCCAACTGAAGAGAGGCGTTTTTAAAAACGGCATGAACGATCCTGGAGCCATCATGTAAAAACCTTCAGGGACAGGATGCAATGTCCCGTTCCGGATTATAAAACTCCGACGGACTTTTGGGTTGGTCCCAATGAATTGATCCGCAATACCAAGTTCTTCGCATAATGCCTTTGCCGCGGGTTTGGTAGAAATAAAAGCATCGGGCCCGTGTTCCATAAGAAATCCATCGCGATGTTCAGTTTCAATGACTCCACCGACACGTCCACTCGCTTCAAGGAGTGTAACGTCGAGCGGAATATCGCGTGCAGCAGCCTCGTGCTGCAAACGGTAGCAGGCGGCTAAACCTGTGATACCGCCTCCGATAACAATGGCATGTTTTCTACCCGAGTTTTCCGACATAAGGTTTCATCCAGCAAAGTGCGTAAGTCCTTATTTTTCTTACGTGGCCCTTTCACAGACAAAGTCCGCCAACATCCCGATAAACTTGGGATGGTCCCCGACCGTGCCTGCCCGAATGAAATCAATGCCACACGCTTCCGCGGTTTCTGTCGCCTCTATGTCCAAATCATAGAGCACCTCAACATGGTCGCAGAGGAAACCGATTGGCGAAGCGACGACGGTATCAACGCCCTCTTCCTTCCGGGCTTTAAGCCAATCGTTGATATCGGGCTGTGTCCACGGAATAGGGCTATTTTCCACCTCGCTCTGGTATGCTAAACCGAACCGGGTTTTTCCAATTTGTTCAGCGACTGCCTCGCCCGTTTTTTCAAATTGTTGCGTATAGGGTGAAGTATTCGCCGCTGCCTGGGGGATGGCGTGCGCCGTGAAAACAAGTTCAGCGTGTGGCAACTTGTCGCCACATACCGTTTCAATGATTTCAGCAATGGCACCAATGTAGCCCTTGTGTGTGTACCAGGGGTCGAGATAATCAACAGTCGGTTTCTCACCCTCCACTGCATCGATTCCTTTTTTTACGGTTTGTTGGTACCATTCCCAACTGACTGCAGATTGGTGAGGTGCCATGATAATTCCGAGTATTTTGCGGTGTCCTTTTTGTGCCATTTCCGCGATGACCTCTTTTAGATATGGATTCCAATGTCTGAATCCAGCATAAACAGGCAATGATAGATCACGGGCTTGCAGTGCGGTTTGTAGTGCGTCGGCTTGTTTGAAAGTCAACTCGTTGAATGGCGAAAATCCGCCCAATTTTACGTAGTGGGCTGAGATGTCTTTTACACGTTCCTTTTGAGATTCAGCGGCTCCAGTAATCCCTTCGACAAAACAGTAGGCTTCGCCGGGACATACCTCGGTATTGTATTTTTGACAGCAACCCGGTGTGGGGCCACCGAATGCAACGAGTAAGACGCTATCGTATTTCATTTTTATTTTCTCCTATGCCATATTCGCTAATTGTGCTGGCATATACCTTGCGTCAGCGGCGATCGCCTTCGCGAAAGCTTCACGTGCGAGTGCCTCGTCTCCATTGGTCCGATGTGCGAGTCCAATGCAGAAGTATGCTTGCGCGAGTTGTGTCCCCTGAATCCCAATGACGAGCGATTTATAGATGGACTCCAGGCCTGTCTTTGTTTCGTCGCCGTTGCGATAGGCAGAAAGGATGTGGTTGTACCCACGCAAAAGATGTGCTGGCGCGTGATCAGGGTCCAATTCAAGTGCAATATTGAGTGCTTTTTTAGCTTCAGCGAAAAAATCTCCCTTTTCAAGGACACTTGGGACAGTGCGCGATGCTTGTGTGAGCAAATTTGCGTATTCCGTCCAAGCGTCGGGTAGATTCGGATATTGTTGGGTTGCGGTTTTTAAAATAGCAATTGCTAAACCAAAGTCATTCCCTTCCGCGACCTCTTCGGCGGTTTCTCGGTAAGCCTGAAAGTCTTCAAGTGCGTGTGTTTTTTGGTGAAGTTTTTCGGTATCCGCCGCCGGAATAGCCGAAGGTTTCAGATGTTGCCACCCCGGTTCTGGATCGTCGATTAACCCGCGATATACCCTCAAAATTGCATAACGCGGTGTTCCCCATACTTCAGCAATCGCGCGAATCCAGTCGGGTAAGTTGGTCTCCATTTCAGCGAGCAGTGTATTCAAGGACATGCCCTGTTCAACACGCTTTCGGACTTCTGTTAGGAAATAGGATTCAATCTCAAGTAAGCGGTCGATTTCGGTGTCCCGCGCTAAGGGGCCGTGTCCCGGTAGGACAGATTTAGGTCCGTATCCGCGGAGTTCCGTAATTGTATTGATCCAATCGTGGTTCGCCATGAGTCCTTCATTCATAACGGGCTGTCCAAAGATGGGGAAACTCCCTGTCATAACGGTATCGCCAGAGACGATACAATCTTCCGCTGGAACCCTGACAGCAGTGGCGTCGTCCGTTTCTGCCTTTCCCAAGTAAACGAGGTGTAGCGGTTGATTCCCCAAATCGAGTTCGGTTTCCTGTGTGAAGGTCTGTTGTGGTAGAAAAGGCGGATCGCCGAGTGTGAAGCCGCGGGAACGCAGAAATGCCTCCTGCCGCGGGGATCTATTCACCATGAAATCTTTGGTCATCTCGCGAGCGACAACTGTCGCTCCAGCTTCATGGAAAACAGTGTTTCCATTGGTATGATCCCAGTGGTAATGTGTGTTAATTGCATACAGTATCGGTTTATCTGTAATGGTGCGGATTGCATCACGCAACCGTCGTGCCATCATTTGGTTGACTTGTGTATCAATTACCGCCACTCCTTTATCTCCAATGATAATAGAAGAATTGACAATATTACGAAAGAGATATACTCGCTCTGTCACTTCAACGAGCTGCCCGTATTGTCGTGGGGCAAAGGGATTTTCAAGGATGTTTCTCATCAATTTTCCTAAAGTGTTTTTGCGATGTGTACGAAGTGCTTAACATTTTCAAATGGCGTATCTCTGTGTAGACCGTGACTCAGGTTCAAAATATGTCCAGTTTTTCCGCCCTGTCGTAGACAGGTCTCAACGGCTTCCGTGATGTCGGCAGGTGTCCCATCGCGAAGAATGTCGTTATCGACGTTTCCCTGAAAGGCGACGGCACCGTTTGTGTTTGCTTTGGCTTTGCTAAGGTCTACACATTTTCCAACGCTTAGAACACTTGCCCCACTCTGATGCATTAAATCTATATAACTACACTCTTTTGCGAACAGGATTCCCGGGGCTTCTGGATTGAGCTCGGCGAAAATTCGCTGATGATAGGGAAAAGCGAACTCTTCATATATCTGCCGCGGTAAAACATCGGCGATGGACTCGAAAAGTTGCACAATTTGAACCCCCTCGCTGATTTGGTAGTTCAAGTAGTTAATAGTCATATCGGTCAACTTGTTCAGCAGCCGATGCAAGAGGTCAGGTGCTTCCTCCATCATTTGGAAAACCGGTGCTGCTTTTTCAGATACTCCTGAACCTCGTTTGATCGGACTTTCCCCTGCGATGAGGAAAAAAGCAAGCGTCAAAGGTGCGCCAGCGAAACCGATAAGGGGCAGTTCCTCGTTCAGGGTTTCGCGTAGTTTGCGAATGACTTTTCCTGTGAACGCCAATTGTGTAGGAGGTTCATCAACGGGTCGAAGTGTGTCTATTTGTGCTTGTGTCCGGATCGGTGGGTTTAAAATGGGACCTGGATCGAATCGGAAATGCGCGCCCATGGGGGCAAGGGGGGTAAGAATGTCTTTGTAGACAATAATAGCATCAACACCGATACGTTTGGGCAGCAGCGATATTTTGACTGCTGATTCGACCTCCGTTTGGGACATCGGTGCAGGACAGGTCCGAAAGAGGCGTTCCAATGGGAGATTAAGCTCACGTCGAATCTGCCGGTAAATGGGATCTGATCTGCCTGCTTGCCGCATCATCCACACTGGGACCCGTTCCACCGGCAGACATCTCGATGCGCGAAGAAGTAAATCGTTTTTTAATTGTCGTTTCATACGGATTGGAATTACCTCTTTAGCGCGTTTTTAGATCGCCCCACATTGTCGCCAATTTATCTGTAGGCTCCACCGGAGCGACACCAAGAACTTTGCCGACCCCTTCTTCCATGAGTGTTTTGATATCCGCCTCACTCAAGGCATCGCTGAACATCGCTACATCGTCGATGATGCCTTTGAAATATCCGCCGTCACATCCGTGACCCGCTGGGCAGAGTCCACTCCCGATGAGTAAACCTTTTTCAGGCTCACCGACCTTATTGGGTCCCTTTGCCTTAAATGCGCCATCAATATAGAGTTCGTATTCAGTGCCGTTGTAGATACCAGCAACAAAATACCATTCGTTCGGCGTATTCACCGGTGTGTTCGCTGCAGCACACCCGGCTTGACAGCTTTTGAATTCAAAGTTACCACCGTTCCAGTATTCAAACCACCAATTCGCGCCCCCACCGTCTCCCGGATTACCGTTTGCAATGATGAGCGTAGCTGACCCCTTACCCCCTGGATTGTTGCCGCCAACAGCCGTCGGATACATCCAGAAGGTGACTGTGAATACCTCCGGATTGAACAGAAGTGATGGAGCGATTTCAACGTAATCATCCTTTCCATCGAAGACGACGGCTTTTCCGAACTGTCCGTCTTCCCATTTCGTGCCTTCTTTGAGTTCGCCATCGTTGTCGTTCCCAGACAAATCTTCGGCAATCTTTCCACTCCCTTCATCGAAGAGCCAGATTCCCACAACCGTCTTTGGATCAATTTTGGCGTTGCTTGTCGTAGCACAATATAGGGTGAGGCATGCGACCGCGAATCCTACGAGCATCCGGCACCCCTTGGATTTATCAACAAGGCATCTTACGAGAGAATTCATTGTGAAAGGTCCCCCTTCTGGTGTCGCTCAAGAAACTGCCTGAGTTTGGCAAAACTTTTTACGTTTTTCATGATCCTGCCGCTTTCTCGTTCTTCAAGATAGAGAAAAAAGCCCATAAAATAGAGGCTCACTAAAAACAGCAGAAATCCTATGAAACACTGTGCGATTGCCCAATAGTTTGGTTTTAAACTGAGGTAAGGGGTGACAGCTCCAGTGTCGGTCTTTGCGTCGGTTGCGTCCTGCTGAGGCCATTCCACCGAAACGAAGCCACCCCACCCAGTTATTCCAAGAGATAAGAAAGCGATTGAAAGGATAAAAAGGATGAAAAATGGGATGCCCATATTCTTTACAGGTTAATCAGAAACTTTTATCAAGCCCTTCGTACAACCGTCTTCACGATTGCGTACCTTTGTTATCCCTTCAACAAGTGATTCAAGCGGGAATTCGTGGCTGATGATTTGGTCCATATTGACATCGCCACTCGAAATGAGTTGCACTGCTTCTTCCCACGTATCAGGCGCCAACCAAGAGAATCTGATGGTCTTGTCCATAAGAATCGTATCAAGGATGGGAACCTGCATCACATCTGTATCGCCAGGAAGTCCGAAGATAACGACAGTTGCGTGTCTACCTGTAACTTCTAAGGCGGTATGGATCGCGTCAAGTGAACTGGTCGCTGTAATTGCCCGATCTGCCAATTCGCCATCGTTAAGTTCCTGAATCATAGCCCCTAAGTCTTCCACATAGTGTGGGGAGTTGGTATCACTAACGTTGACGACTACGTCAGCCCCGAGTGCCTTACCGCAATCCAAGCGATAATCACGGGTTCCGACAAGGAGGACATTCTTCAAGCCGCGGCTCTTTAGGACTTGCACCATCATCAAACCGATAGGACCGGGTCCGAAGACGACGGCGGTTTGACCTTCTTCGGCATTGAGATTGTTGACTGCATAGAGTCCACATGCGAGTGGCTCTGTGAGAGCACCTTGGTCATAGGTCACGTTGTCGGGTAGCTTGACTGTCCAACGATAATCTGAGACTGCGTATTCCGCGAAGCCACCATCAACACCTACACCTAAGACGCGTTTTTCGGGACACAAGTTGGACAATCCTTTCTGACTCCAGAAGGAATCCGGATTAGATTGAACAGGATTGACGACAACTCGATCTCCTACTTTGAATCCACCTGTTTTTCCCGCTTCGCTGCCAACTTCGACGACTTCACCGGTAAATTCGTGTCCAAGGATAAGTGGTCCTTTCCCGTCGTCGGTTTCAAGCGAACTATTGCCGAAATAATATGCTACGTCTGAACCACAGATACCTACTGAACGGACCTGGACGAGTAGGTCATTGTCCCCGGCTGCTGGCACGGGCCGATCTTCGAGGCTCATTGATTCGGGTTCATAGAAAATTTGGGATTGCATTATCCTTCTCCTTAAGTTTTAGTGAATACAGTAATTTTAGCATATCCGAAATTTAAATTACAATTTTTAATTTTTCCTTGTGACGGAACGAAGTGGGTTTAGACTTTTAGGGGTTTGAGAGTTCAAAAGATAAATCGCATTTCCAGAAGTAGCAGCCGACTGCAGAACTCACCGAGAAGCACTGTGATGATGGCAATAAAGAGGAAACCGGTCGCAGCGCGTGTCGCACCAAGCACATCACGGGCAACAGATTTCGGACGCAAGCAGTCCCATGTAATGAAGTAGAGGAACAACGTCCCACCGATCCCTATGAGCACCCGCATGCTGAAGATGATTTGATAAAAGAGGTTAAAAGATACGGTGTCTGTGGATTGCTGTCTGAAAAAGAGGTTCAGGCAGAGCAGCAGTGCCACACCGGAAAGTGTGCAGAGCAGGACAGTATTAAACCGTTTCAAATAAACCACGGGCAAATCAGGCACCACGAGGTACCAATGCCCAAACCACATCCCACTGTGGACTGCGCCGAGTAACGCGGCAGCCGTCAAGAATTGAAGCGATAATAGGAACATTTCGCCCGGAAGTTGTAAGATTTGAAGATACCGCTGGGTACTCAAAATCAGCCACACCACGCCAGAAATAAGTCCACTCAAGAAAAGGAACCGTGTAAGGAGTGGTGTTTTGAACCACCAACTCAGTGTATAGACGAAGACAACGAGAACGAAGCAGATAACAGAAATAGACTCGGGATTCTGCCAAGATCCAAAGAAGTTGAGGAAGGTGACAGGCTGCTGCTGGAGCGCAAGATTTGCGCATCGTGATAAGCCACTCACGAGTAGATAGATGCTGCCCATCAAACGATAGAAGTTCGCACCCACTAATCCTTTCGGGACTAAGAGGAGGAGCACAAACCCACCAACTGCGAGTTGGCTGAAAACAAGATAGAAAACATCAAGGATACTAAACATCCGATGAAGGACCTATTCCTAATGAAGATAAAGAAATAAATTGGGTAATTGACGGGCGATGAATCGCCTGACTACGAACGGAACCGCTTGTAGCAGTGCTATTCATAGCACGTTTGGAAGTCCCCTGATCAAATTATTAAGTTTCGTCAAAAAACGGAAACCCATTATAGCTCGCCGAAAAGCGATGAATTGGGCATCGCTACGTTCAAGAACCATAATGGGTTTACTTGTCGTGCGCGATTTAAACGCGCTGTCTGTGATGTAAGAGGGATGCTTCCGTCTATATAATTTCGACTTCGGCACCGAGAGCTTCAAGTTGTTCTTTGGTTTTCTCGGCTTCCTCTTTGGCAATGCCTTCTTGAATGACGACCGGTGCGGATTCGACTTTCTCTTTTGCTTCCTTCAACCCGAGCCCAGTAATCGCGCGAACCTCTTTGATAACTGGAATCTTCTTGGAACCGAAGTCTTTGAGTTGAACGTCGAATTCTGTCTTCTCTGCTTCTACCTCTTCTTCTGCTGCCTCTGCAGCAGCTGGCATCATTCCGGGCATAGCAATTGCCGGCGCGGCTGATGCGCTGACTCCGAATTTATCCTCTAAAGCTTTGACGAGTTCAGAAAGTTCCAGAACGGTCATATTGCTAATTTCGTCAATCATTTTTTCCAAATCTGCGGCCATGGTTTTATCCTTTCTATAGATAGTATCAAATTAACTTAATTAGAGATTTTCCAATCAAGTTTTGGGAGCTTGATTCCCTTCAATATTTGATATAAGCACTGGAAGTGCTATGGGTTAGGCGTCTTCCGCCTCTTTCTTTTGGTCGGCAACCTGTGTGAGTACGGAGGCTACCTGACGTATTGTTCCACTGAGTACGTTCACCATTCCTGTAACAGGTGAACCCTGACTTAAGGTATTGACGAGTCCGGTGAGGGGTGCGCCGACAACCCCGACGGTGCGGGCAATCAGGACATCTCGTGATGGCATATCTTTCAGGGCTTCAACGCCTGCGGCATCAATGATTCGTGTCCCGAGAATGCCCCCTTTAATCTTAAGATTTTCGTGTTCCTCGCCAAATTCAAGCAAGATTTTTGAAGAGGTCGCCGGATCTGTACCGGTAGCGAGGGCTGTATTTCCTTTGAGATAAGGTGCTAAGCCATCAATCCCTCTTTCTTGAGCGACAACGTTTATCAATGTATTCTTACAGACCTTATAGCGGATGTCGGCGGCTCGGAGTTGGTTTCGCAGTTCGTTAATTTCTGCGACAGTCAGCCCCTGAAAGTCCGTTAGCAGCACAACATCGGCATTGTCAAAAATCTCACGAATTTGTTCTGTTTGCTGAACATTTGCCTGATTCGGCATGTTTCAGTTCCTTTCTATATCGGTTGTATAGTAACCAGAGTGCAATACCTTGGTTTCCCTATAAACCTGTCAATCCGGTATACGATTGCATGCAAAAAGCCTCCAGATGCCTGGAGGCTTATATCCAAAGAGGAGCGAACACGGAACGACGCGATTTCACGGACGCTTTGGTCACACATCATTCATTGTATTCCATTCAAGCCTCAGTAGGCAATTAAGCCGACGGCACCTACGTTCTACGACTTTATTCAGCTGTAGGACTATTCCATATCGTATCCCGTGCGGATTATGCGAATTGCTGCGGATCTATCCGGATAGCAGCTCCCATTGTTGCTGATATAGCAACACTCCGAATGTATCTACCTTTCACCGCTGATGGACGAGCGGCAACGAGTGCACTCATCACTGCGTTGAGGTTCTGTTTAATACTTTCTTCCTCAAATGAGACCTTGCCGATTGGGACATGAACAATACCGGAAGAGCGTTCCACCCGGTATTCGATTTGTCCTGCTTTAATATCTTGGATGGTTTCGGCGACATCCATTGTGACAGTGCCAGCTTTGGCGTTAGGCATTAAGCCGCGCGGTCCGAGGATTCGCCCGAGTTTAGGCATGATACTCCGCATTAAGTCCGGTGTAGCAATTGTTGCGTCAAAATCAAGCCATCCGTCAACAATTTTATCGACGAGATCGTCAGTTCCAACGAAATCTGCACCAGCTTCTTCAGCTTGTCGTGCCGGGTCGCCTTGGGCAAAGACGACAACACGCACAGATTTTCCTGTTCCGTGTGGCAGTGCGACAGTGCCTCGGATATTCTGGTCTGCCTGTCGGGCATCTATGCCCAGACGCGATGCCAAATCCACGGTTTCATCAAACTTTGCGCTGCCTGTTTTTTTGACCAGCGAGACAGCCTCGTCTATCGTGTAAAGTTGCAGTCTGTCTACGTGTTCGTTGATGCCGCGGTATCGCTTCCCTTTTTTCGCCATGTTGTTCTCCATAGGGCATATCTCTATAGCCCTGTTTCAAAGTGAACTTATCCGTATCTCCACAATACCGTATTTCGTCAGATGGATAAGCCGTGCTAATTAATCGTCAGCCCCATGCTACGAGCGGTTCCTTCCACCATTCGCACTGCTGCATCTAAGTCTGTCGTATTTAAGTCAGGTAATTTTGTCTGTGCGATTTCTCGAATTTGCTCCATCGTAACGGCAGCAACCTTGTTTCGATTGGGTTCACCAGAACCTTTGGCAATCTTTGCTGCGGATTTGAGTAAGACTGCGGCAGGTGGTGATTTTACGGCGAAACTAAACGATCTATCGCTATAACAGGTGATGACGGTCGTCACCACCATTCCGGTTTGATGCTGCGTCTGTGCGTTAAACGATTTGATAAACTCCTGTAGATTAATCATGTAAGGTGCAAGGCTGGGCCCAACGGGGGGTTGTGGTGTCGCCTGTCCGGAGACTAACTGGAGTTTAACTTCGCCTGCTATTTTCTTTCCCATTGTTTTTCCCTATTTTGGGTTGTGAGCGTTCCAAATTGCGTTTTACAGTCAGTAAAATGGCGTGAACTCACAATCACGGTTCTCCACTTAAAAAGTGCCATTTACATTTAGTTTAATTCTTCTACTTCGAGTAAGCCTAAATCAACGGAGGTAGAGCGACCGAAAAGTGAAATGCTGAGGCGTAATCGTTGGTGTTCCATATTAATTTCTTCGATGTCCCCAGAGAATCCACTAAACGGACCGTTTATCACCCTGACCTTATCGCCGACTTCATATTCCATTGCGGGTACTGGTGGGACTTCCTCTTCCTCGGTTGACATCTGGAGCATTGCTTCGACGTCATCAGGACTGAGAGGCGATGGATGTGAGGTGGGGCCTAAAAAGTTCATGACTCCCGGTGTCTCTTGTATGAGAGTCCAACTCCTTTGCCCAATCGGATTATCGACATGTGGACCGAGTTCATGTGTGGTATTGACAAGAACGTACCCCGGATAAGAAGGTCGGAGGCTAATTTTACGTTGACTGTCTTTAACCTCTACAACCTCAGTCTCTGGAACATTAACTTGAAGTATCTCGTCCTGTAACTCTTCCCTGGCGATCATGTTGTCAAGGTTAAGTTTAACCTTTTTCTCATGTCCAGTGTATATTTGAACGACGTACCAGTATCCATCCATATTCCGCTTCACCAGTGTATTCACATTATGATTAACGAATAAAGAGAGTTCTGAGGAAAGCCATCCCGAAACCTTCAAGGGAATTATTCAGGAGATATTGGCTGACAAGTACAGCAATTAAAGGGATACAGGCTATTGTTGCCGCTATCACTTTCCGATTCCCGTTGCTACCCGCAGATTCAGTTTCTCTACTACTTTGTGGTTGATTCTCCCAACTCCGCATTATAAAGAAAACAACGATTGGAAGCGCTGCGAGAAAGAGCCAACCCAAGGGGTTGTTCCATTTTGGAAAAGCGGAGTTGCCATCGACTAACCCAATGAAAAGCCCTAACACGGCGGAAGCGATGATAACAGTAATAGTGCTGCCTTGGACTTCTTTGGCATCCGGTTTAGACACTCTCTGCCATTCTTGATTAATGCCTTGAACGTAATTTTTCAAACGAGCTATCATAAGAGTATTAAAGGCAGGCCAGGAGGGATTCGAACCCCCAACATTCGGTTTTGGAGACCGACGCTCTAGCCGTTGGAGCTACTGGCCTGCAAGTTTTGCGTAGGAGACGGCA
>JAJEIP010000106.1 GCA_022827885.1 Candidatus Poribacteria bacterium | reverse complement strand
CTTTTTCAATATGGGAGGGTAGCGACATTGACCTTGAAACCAAACTCCGTGAAGCTGAAACACATGTTAACACGACGATAGCACTCGCTACAAATCTATCGCACTACATGCCAACACGTCCCTTGGTTGCCCGGCGACATCTATTTGATAAAGGTACTTTACGGTACTTTACTGTTCGTTACACCAATCTTGAGAATTTTGATGTGAATTTGATAAAACCACCCGACAAACCAGATGGACTTCTACTTTACGCATTGCCCGCAAGTGAATATGAAGCAGAACAGCTACGCAAAAAAGCAAAACAGATAAACGAAAAAGAAGTCTTGATTGCAATTCCTAACTCTATTGGTTCTCTGCAAGAGGCAGCTTTTGAGGTCGCAAAATTACGATGGATTCAACAAAATACACCCGAATTACAAAGGAATAATGTCGCAAGCCGTGAACTCTCAGCACGACTTATAGAAGCAGAAGCAGATGTTTCAAGACAATTAAAAGCAATTTTCGACGAAGCCGACGAAAATACTTGCCGCTGGTATCACAAAGGACAAGAGAAAACTAAAATTATTTCAACCTATAGTGCCAGAAACGCATATTTGTCACAAATTTGCGACAAAGTTTACAACAAAACACCAATTCTTCGGAACGAACTCATCAATCGCCGGAAAATCTCTGGCACAATAACAGCAGCAAGGCGGGAATTAATTCAGGCGATGCTTGAAAATGGTGACCAAGAAGATCTTGGCATCACCGGTTATCCACCTGAAATGAGCATCTACCGTTCCCTCTTGTTGAATTCAGGAATACATCGAAGCAAATATCGGAGATGGGGGTTCCATCCACCCAACCAAAAAGGCGATAAGAACAGAATGAAGTATACATGGAGGGAAATTGAGGATTTTCTTACCAAATGCGAAAATAAACGACAACCTATTGAAGAACTCTATAAATGCCTGATGGATCCACCTTATGGAATTCGAAGGGGACCACTACCAATTCTATTATGTGCTGCGATGCTCTGTTACAAAACGGAAGTTGCCCTCTATGAAGACGGTTCCTTTGTCGCGGATCTGTCAATGCCAGTCTTTGAACGATTGCTTAAAGCTCCCGAGAAATTTGAATTGAAACGGTTTCGGATGACAGGCCATCGGACAGATATTTTAGCACAATACTTAGATACTCTTAACCAATTAGATACAGATACACCAAGTTTGTTATCAGTAACTACGCCGCTTATGCTCTTTGTTGCTAGACTTCCCAAGTACACTTTGATGACTCAAAATTTGAGCGAAAATGCAAAAAACCTGCGGGAAGTCGTTTTAAACGCGCGCGAACCTGATACACTGCTCTTTCATGATTTACCTGAAGTCATGGGGTATACCCCTTTCAGGACAGAAATGGATACTCATCCAAAGACCAACCAATTCTTCAAAGCATTTCAAAACGCATTAGATGAACTAAAATGGGTTTATCCCTCCCTGCGAAATTTTATTGCACAACAGCTAGCATCTAATTTTTCTGTAGAATACAAAGGCAAAGAACTTTGTAGAGAAGAAGAACTCCGTAGAGAATTAATGAATAGAGCTAAACCGTTAGAGGAAGTTACAAGTGATACACAACTCACAGGATTTTTAATACGGATTTGCGACAGCGGACTTGATTTCAAAAAGTGGCTTGAAGCAATTGCAGCTTTTGTAGTAAACAAACCGCCAGCATCATGGATAGACGCAGATAAAGGGCAATTTGAGATCAATCTTTCTCAACTCGTACGGAAGTTCTGTCATTTTGAAGCGGTGTCCTATGAAAAACGGGAACACCGCCAATCATCAGCAGGCGAGCGAATTCGGATAGGCATCACCACACCAAATCGAACTGAACAGCAGCGAGTTGTCACCTTGACATCGACCGCTGATGAACAGACCTCGGAAATGGAACGTGAAATCAGGAATATTTTCAAACAATTCGACGTAGACAACAATCCAGAACTTCGCATCGCAATTTTGGCGCGAATTTCACAAAAATGGATACAACAACTTGACGAATAGAGAGGGAAAACATGGAACAAAAAGTCCGACATCTCCTCGGTCTCTCCGGTGGAAAAGACAGTGCTGCACTCGCTGTTTACATGCGAGATAAAGTGCCAGAAATGGAATACTTTTTCACCGATACCGGCAAAGAACTACCAGAAACCTATGAATATTTGGACCGGTTGGAAGCATTTCTCGGCAAGCGGATTGTTCGCCTCAACGTCGAACGCGATTTCGATCACTGGCTAACACTACAAGGAGGTTTGCTACCATCGTCTCAGGTCCGTTGGTGTACCATTCAGCTCAAAATACGACCTTTTGAGAAATACGTCGGCAAAGATAAAGCGTACCACTATATCGCTATCCGGGCTGACGAAAATCGCGTCGGCTACAAACCACTGAAAACGACCTCCCTCCGAAACATAATCCCAAAATACCCATTCAAAGAGGATGGCAAAACCAAAGAGGATGTCTACCGGCTCCTTGAGGATAAGGGACCCGGTTTGCCCGATTATTATAAATGGCGGACGCGTTCCGGATGCTATTTTTGCTTCTTCCAACGCAAATCCGAATGGGTAGGACTCTTAGAGCAACATCCTGACTATTTTGAACTCGCCAAAGGATATGAAAAGATCAATCCGGAAACTGGTGAGCACTTCACGTGGAGTCAGGGTGAAAGTTTAGAGGAATTGTCCGATCCAGAACGGATAGCGCAAATCAAGGCAAACACCGAACAAGCAAAGGCATCTAAAAAAGAGGAAAAACCGAACCGTCGTTTGATAGAAATTCTAACCGATGTTCACGATGATGAGGATGACGAGGAGCCTTGTTTGATTTGTCATAAATAATATCAGTTTTTAAATATCAATATGGTGATTCATGAACCTTAACACTTTTGGGCAATTACTTGCCTTTGAAGAAATTCCTGACGCAGATCCTAATCCAGGTCTTTATGCTTGGTATCTTAGGATTAAACCAGGCAAAAGCAATATAAAGTCCCCTGAGAATTTCTCAAAAGCACTTAAAAGAATTACTGAACAACTTTGCTATCCAACTCTGTCTATGCAACTCCAAGGTCCTCTTAGTCTGAATATAGAAGGCGACTTGAGACATATTTGGTACGGGCATGAGAAGAACCAATTTTCCAATCAATTTCAAGAAGTTATCAACCGTCATGAGGAAAGGGAAATGCTGAGTGAGATATTGGAATTGACTGTACCGCTGCTTACTGGTCCCTTGTACATTGGTGTGTCAAAAAACCTTCAAACTCGATTACAAGGACATGCCCAACTTATTCAAACACATCAGGAAAACATAATCCAATCACCTCACATTGACGGTGAAGAATCCTTAGAAAACGATAAAAATTTTGCACAGCGGATTATAGACAGAAAGATAGACCCTAATCATCTCATTGTTAGCGTTGTTTATGTGTCTCATCCTCATCTCTCAGGAAGGAGAATTCGTGAAGCAATTGAGGCTGCTGAAACGCTATTAAACAGGATATTTTACCCAATTTTAGGAAGGAAATAACTGTGCATAGAAGATCTAGCTTCGGTACACCAGCGACCATCAATGTACAGGGGGTTTTGGGAACCTTCAAGGTACCGCATGCCGATTTGACAGTTGAGTACGTTCTTACATACGCGTCTCTTGACGGTGGCAATACTGCCAATGGTCAACTCTTGGACCTCCTTGTCCCAGTGCGGGAAGTTTTCCATTTAGAAGATCTTGATTTTGATCATCTACTCCAACGCGACCTTGACGATTTTCGGGTTTCAGAGGAAATGGTGCCCTATTTACTCGGTCAAACGTCTTCTGATCCTCGGTTTTTTCCACCTATAGTAGCAGTTATAGTTCCTATGAGTGGTGCAAACATGGAAGAACTTTACCCGCAATGTAAACAAGATTCGGAAAATGATGGTGATATTCTGCTACGAGTCTTCAACTACGGCAATGTTTTTTCAGTAAAGCGGGAAAAAGGAAAAGATGGGCAATTGGCACAGTCGCCAGTAGATATATGTATTCATCCAACACAAGCGAAACTTGCTATCGTAGATGGTCAACATCGCGCGATGGCAATGTTGGCAGCCTATCGTAGTGCCTCAAACAAATGGAGCGGGAATGAGTTTAAACACTTCTACAAAGAAGTAAATTTAGACATATCCGAACTGCGTCATATCCATCTTCCAGTTTGCATCGCTTACTTCCCCGAGCTGACTCAAGGATCTTCTACAACGACAATGAGCAATTTGACCAAAGCTTGCCGGAAATTTTTCCTTGATGTCAACCGAAATGCCCGTCATCCGTCCGAAGCTCGGCAAATCCTTTTAGATGACACAGACCTCGTCGCATGCTTCACCCGCCATTTATTCAACATGGTCAAGAAGAACACCAAAACTGGAACGCTCCGCCTATATCACACTGAGTACGACAACCCTCACAACCGAGTACCAATCTTCCGTCCTTTTGCACTTACAGATGTGTACACGCTATTTAGTACCGTTCGCTCCGTGCTACTAACGAGCGATAGAAGCGTACGAAATCCGATGGCCCCACCCAGCAGTGGAAAACCTCAGAATAATCAACGCCTTCAACGGGAATTAGAGTTGGAAAATGTCTTAACAGAAAACGACAAAGAGCAACTTGATATTAAAATAACAAATATCAAACAGAACGCTTACCCGCGGAGTGCTGAGGAAAAACTCCGGCAGTGTTTTGAGGAAACGTGGGGTCAAGTAATTGTGAATTCGCTCAACAAACTCTACCCTTTCTCAATACACATTGAGGCTGTTGATACGATTCTCAAAAATCATGCCCCTTATACCGGAGTAAACCAAATTGCTCATACTGCCTTGGTTCAAGGTCAAGGACTCCGACACACACTAAATCAGCAACAACAACGTGACAAAGAACTTAGACAAGATGGTAAAGAGTCAGATGCAGAAAAAGCATGGAAGTCACTCCGAAGTATCGAGGAAGACTTTGAAAAATATCGTGCTAAACTATACCTGAAACTTACTAGAGAGCCAGACCCTGAGGAAATCAGCATGGTAAAACGTCTATTTGAGTGTTTTCGTTCTAATGCCTTCCAGAACGGATTATTTATGACATTCGCTTGTCTAAAAGATAGAATCAGTATTGAAGATCCGAGCGAATTTTTGCAGTTTGTGGATAGATGGATCCAACGTGTCAATAGAAAATTTGGGAAAAGCAAGGGAGTTAGGGATGTACTATTCGATTATTCAAATCCAAAGAGTTTGAGATGTATTTACAAACCCAGAGGGGGATTGACACCATCCGATTGGGTTTTCTTTCGTTATCTTATCCTTGAACTTTTGAGTGTTAAAAGCGGTAAGGAGTGTGCCATTATTAATCCTGCAAAAGCAGGATGGAGAGCAGAATTGTATAAGACCCTATATGATAGAAAAGAAAGGGAACTACGAAGTGCTAATGAGGATGAGGATGAAGATGAAGATATAAATAGTCAGGATCACCTTGATCTCATGTCTTTCAGGGAAATTGTAGATGCCTTTGAAAGTTCGCTTGATATTTCCGAAGAAGAAATAAAATTGGATCTCAGCCAAACAAGAGGAAGAACCCCACAGTCTGCCTTGAAAATTAAAGATGGCGAGGAAAATTATGAGATGGAAGATACAAATAGTCTACATGGTTCCTCGTAAATCAGCAAAGATTTGTCTATTGTCGGAGAGATAACTTATGAATTCGCAACCAAACATGAGACAACTTTTCGACAAACTATATTTTTCCCAAACTGAGAACGATGTTGATAAAATCGTCAACGCCTACCCTGATATTTTCAAATCTGAAAATTGGTATCCTCTTGGTGAAGACGAAAACTACTTCGCTGTCATCGAAAACCAACAATCTACCCCGATTGCAGCACTGATCGAGAAAATAACAAACTCAATTGACGCTGTTTTGACGAAGAAATGCTTGCAGGCAGGCATTAATCCCAAATCCAATCAAGCTCCCCAATCCATGGATGAAGCCAGAACGAATTTCTTTCCAAACCATAGAGATTGGGATCTGTCAGGACTCCGAAATCAGCAAGCCGAGAGCATTCAAATTCTCGCCGATGGACCGCGGGGCAAGACTTCTTTAATCATCTACGACGATGGTGAAGGACAACATCCAGAAGAATTTGAGAATACTTTTCTTTCGTTGCTGCGCGGGAACAAGAACGAAATCCACTTTGTCCAAGGCAAATACAATATGGGTGGAAGCGGTGCCATTGTGTTCTGTGGTAAAAAGCGATACCAGTTAATCGGCTCAAAGCGTTACAATAACATAGGCGAATTTGGTTTCACACTGATTAGAGAACATCCACTGAGCGAAGCAGAAGAAAGCACGAAAAAAAATACATGGTACGAATACCTGAAGATTGATGGAAAAATCCCTGCCTTTCAAACAGATAGGCAGAATTTAGGTTTGTATAATAGGCCTTTTACGACTGGAACAATTATCAAACTCTACTCCTACGATCTCCCTGCCGGAATCTCAGATATTTCAAGGGATTTGAATCAGAGTATTAACGAATATCTGTTTGAACCTGTCTTGCCCGTGTATACAATTGAAAAAGAGGAACGTTATCCCAAGAGTTCTTTACGAAGGGGTCTATACGGACTAAAACGCAGATTAGAGCAGGAAGATAACAAATACGTTGAAGAGTCTTTTTCTGAAGAATTCGACGACGCGCTTTTTGGTAAAATGAAAGTGACATGTTATGTCTTTAGAACGAAAATTGATGACAGATCCGTCAAAGAAACTAAAGAAACAATTCGGAGAGAGTTTTTCAAAAACAATATGTCTGTCCTATTTTCAGTCAACGGACAGGTCCATGGGCACTATACATCGGAATTCATAACTCGCTCTCTAAAATTGAATCTACTCAAGGAACACCTCCTTATTCATGTTGATTGCACAGATATGAACTACGATTTCCGTAAAGAGTTATTCATGGCCTCTCGGGACAGGTTGAAAAGTGGAGAGGAAACACGTATTTTGCGGAAATTTTTGGCAGGAAAACTTGGGGCAAAAGATGGGCGTTTAACAGAAATTCAGAAACGAAGGAAAGACTCAATAGCAGTAGAAAGTGAAGATGCGAAAGATCTCCTCAAATCTTTTGCACAGAATTTCTCGCGAAATGAAGAGTTATTAAAGTTATTGGAGCAAACTTTAAATTTAGATTTATCACCCAAAGGTAATCAAAAAGGGAACGCTAACAACTCAACTAAGAAAAAACAAAAGGAGAAGGAACAGAATCCTTTTAATCCACAACGATTTCCAGCATTTTTCAAACGACGTGCACAGGGAAAAATGGGAAATGGGGTAGTGGCAATCCCGATTGGTGGTGAAAAAACAATCCTCTTTGACACAGATGTTGAAAACAACTATTTTGATCGTATTGAAGAACCAGGAGAATTGAAAATTGCTCTCCTTGATTATAAAACAAATGAAACAGAAGGGGGAGGCGCGCTAGGAAAAGTTGAGCGAATTGAACATGTATTTAATGCAGGAAAAAGTAGTCCACAAAACGGAACGATTAAGATTCACCTTAATCCGAAAAAAGAAGTACATGTTGGAGATGAAGCCAGAATTAATGTCAGCCTTAGTGATCCCAGTGGAAACTTTTTTGACGAAACATTCTTGGTAAAAATAAGTGAACCTAAAGCCCGTCCGCAGCCCTCACCGAAACCTAAAAAACAGGAAATTCCGACCTTAGGATTGCCCAATATTACATTCGTTTACCAAGAAAAAAGAAACGAAAACGGTATAACTTGGGAGAAGTTTGGAAACGACACAGGGCAGGAAATAGACTTCGCTACCGTGATGTATCCTATGGTGAATGGTGAGAAGTTAGAACACGTTTATATTAATATGGATAGTACTGTTTTGAAGAATTTTAAAGCGAAAACGAGAAATCCAAGCCAGGAACAGTTAGATATAGCTGATCGGAGATATATAGCCTCTGTGTATTCTCATGTCCTGTTTCTATATTCAATTACAAAGGCTCGTAAGTATCAAGTAGTGCGAGAAGAAGACAATACCAGCTTCTATAACAACACCGATTTTGACGTTGAATTAGGTACTTACCTTAAAGATCTGTTCGACAGTTATTACGCAGAATTCATTCTGAACTTCGGTTTTGATGAAATCATGCAATTGCTGGAAGAATAACTTCCGAAAGCATCAACACCCAAAAAAGTGTATTTAATCCCATAAATCCTGCTTCAGCCAACAGCAAAATTCCCCTCGCAATTTCGCATGACTCCGTGTATAATGGGATATCGCTCTGATGCCAACAACACACGGAGAACATAGATATCCGACCTGAACATCAAGCCTATGCATAAACCTACCAAAACCTATTACGCGGAACTGAAAAAATACGCGCAACTCGGTGCGGAAAACGAAGGCACCGTCCGTGCTGCATTATCAGAGAAAGCTGCTAAATTGGTTGTTGAACGCATTAAGGCAGATCAGGGACTGTTTCAGGAAATTATTGCATGCACAGATATTCCGAAACGCACGGATTTAGGCAATATTCTCAGATACAACGCACCTGAAAACAAAACACAGTTATATGGGGAACAAGAGGGATATTGTAATGGATGTGAGGTGCATTTTGAAATGCGAAATTTAGAAGTTGACCACATGATTGCAGAAAATGTTGGAAGGGCCGATCATATTGAGAATCTTCAACTGCTCTGTGGTAACTGCAACAGAATTAAAGGCCACCGTGGGCAAGAATATCTGCTCTCAAGACTCAAAGGAGGAAACTATGGAAAATGTTTATAAAAATATGAGGGACTATGGGGAAGAAATGGAAGGAAAATTTAGTCATAATCCGCATGGAAATGGAATAGTTATTTCAGTGACAAGCCCCTTCGTTGAGGAAATTCACATAGAATCCGACGATAATATTCATAAAGACTATTGGGAGACCTATTCGCTATTACCACCGCAAGCAGAGCATCCTAAAGGAGAGAGTTGGAGCATTTACTATAACACAGAAGAACAATGCTATTATAGGTCTGAACGACAACTCATAAATCTTACACCGGAGAAAGCCGAATCGGGATACGTTTGGGTTCAGACTGATAAAGAATATATCGTAGAGCATGCCAGAAAATATGAGAAACTACAAGCACATTATCGCTCTTACCATGATATACATAAAGGACAATTATGCGTCTTCAGAGGCTATGCTGTAGACCCCAATGGAAACTGTAAGAAACCAAGCACCGTAGAATCAATGTTCGATAGGCACAAATGGTTCCTTAACCCATGGTCTTTTAAAGTTTCCTTATTCAATGGGGCCACTATAGACGATTTTGTTGAGGAAACACCGATCTCAAAGGAAATGACTGACAAAATGGTGCTTTTTCATAAAAATCAGCGGAAAGACAAACGAAAGTCAAAGGTAAAGGAATTCTGTCGGAATTTTTTTGATAAACTTTCTAAAGCTGCAAAGTTTGTGGAAAAATACCCCACCTGGTTTGTAGCTATCCTTACTGCTCTCGCTACTTACTTTTTTGCGAATATAACATCTATTCTGAAGTGGTTTGCGGAACATTTTGGAAGTCGATTTTATTAGAGATTCATACCTTAATAGCAACAAGAAACCGCGATAGCCTCACCAGTTGTCGCGGTTTTTTTTGTTAATACTCCAGCAATATGCTATACTATTTACTGTAAAAACCAATCTTACTACGTCCGCATCTACTCATTGCGTTTTTTTCCTCACAGCTGAATAAGAAATCTACGTTGTTGCATGCCAGAATATAGGTTTTGAGTATACGGTTTATCTTGGTAAACATCCCAACTAAATCTGGCAAGGGCATCGGTTTCCCCTATCCACGCACTTCCTTCATTTTTAATTCCACGAACCTTTTTGTACCCTATTCCTCCTTGCCTTAATCGTTTGGCAAGTTGTTGTCTTTCCCTTAAAAATATATACATGAAGCTTGATTCAGAAATCTCGCACATCCCCGATACATCTTCGCCAAACACCAAACTCCAAAAACTGACAACCATACCCAAAAAGTATCTCTAATCCTGATTCCGAATAAGGTCTATTTTTTCTTGACTTTCTCAATCATCTGCTGTATACTCCAATCACAATACGTTGCGTAACAGATACGATTAAGAGAGGCTCACCCATTTTCGTAATATCATTAATGAAGTAAACGTCCTCAAAATCAGTCCAGCGATGCAGAGATTCAAAGCAACGCGCAGTTATAGGAACGATAGCATGCATGTTAATATACATCAGCCCGAAGAAAACCACTTGGCGCAGTTAGTTGAGCGTGCCGTCGCAGGAGAAGAAATTATTTTCGAGCATAACGGCGAACCGGTTGCTAAACTGGTATCCTTAAAGTCAGAAAACCCTAAGAAACCACGCCAAGGCGGCCAGTGGAAAGGTAAAGTCAAGATAGCACCTGATTTCGATGAACTTCCTGACTCGTTTATGGCAGCCTTCCGCGCGGAAAAAGATTGATGACACTTGTCACCCGTGATTCACATGTAAAGGCATACACTATTCCTATTCTTGATGCTTAAGGAGAAAAACAGTGAATACCCTAAGCGATTTTGAAATCAAACAAAGAAAATATATGCCTGTCTTCCCAAAAGCGACCGGAAAACCGACTCCCTATATTGAAGGCTATCCCTACGAGGACGATGAACCTATGGCAGCGACCGGATTTCATGCTGAACAGATTGTTACCCTTGCCGACCAATTTTTTCGGTATTTTGAAATCAATGAACATATCTTCGTCGGGATCGACACTTTCATCTACTACCGAGAAGGCGATCGGAGGAAAGTGGTTGCCCCTGATATTTACATTGTCTTGGGAGCCAGTAAATTTCCGCAGCGGCGGAGTTTCTATACGTGGTCAGAGGGTGCTGCCCCATCCGTGGTTTTTGAGTTTCTTTCGGATTCCACCGCCCATCAGGACCGTGATGAAAAAGTCCCGTTATATTTGGTGGATATAGGTGTTCAGGAATACTTTATACATCAACCCGATATGGAGAGAACTGCGGAATTTCGTGGATGGCGGCGAGGTCCTTCGGGGGACATCATTGAGATCGCGCCTGATGCAGAAGGCGGTTTGTTCAGCGAGACGTTGAATCTCCATTTTCGTTGGAAAGAGGACACGGTTACTGAAGTTAGGCTTTTACGTCCATACCTACCGGATGGGACCCCAATAACGACTTCTCGGGAAGATCAGGCATTGAAAGAAGAAGCAGAGGAGCAACGACAAGCCGCAGAGGAGCAACGACAAATCGCAGAGGAGCAACGACAAGCCGCAGAAGAACAACGGCAAGCCGCAGAGAGACGTGCAAGAGAAGAACAGGAACGTCGACGGGCAGCAGAAGTCGAGTTAGCACGGCTCCGTGCCCAACTCGCTAATCGCTAATCCATACAATCCAACCTACACACCGACCTGACGAAGGAGTTGCTATACATGACTGGCGAAGAAAAATTTGCAGTGGATCTCGAGGGCTACCTCGTCATAAAGAACGTCCTCACCGACGATGAGGTCGCTGAGATGAACGCTATTATCGACAAAGGCGACCGCCAAGGGCCGCCGAGTCTCTGGGGTGAACCGTTCAGGCGGCTCATCGATCACCCGAAAATCCTGCCGTATCTCATCGAAATGCTGGGGCCACATGTCCGACTCGATCACGATTACGCCCTCTTCATGGAGAAAGGACAAGGACGTGGCGGATTACACGGCGGGGAGGACGGTGGGCGCGCCGGTGGAAGCGTCGGCGACCATTGGTATAAATACCGAGATGGACACATACGCAACGGATTATCCGTGATGACATACAACCTTGCGGACGCACCAGCGGGCGCGGGCGGATTCGCCTGTATCCCAGCGAGCCATAAGTGTAACTTCCCGACCGACCTTCCAACAGACGTGCGCCGTTTCGAGCGTCCCGCGCACTATGTCGTCCAACCCCCGCTTGCAGCCGGGGACGTGCTATTTTTCACTGAGGCACTCATCCACGGGACGATGCCGTGGACAGCGGAACACGAACGCCGTTCTCTGCTCTATAAATATAGTCCCGGACACTCGGCTTGGTCGGAACACTATTACGACATCAGCAAATACGAAGGGTTGACGGAACAACAGAAACGGATGTTGTTGCCACCCTCCATTGGCAGACGGCCCCGCGTTGTTGATCCGGATTGAAAATTCTGTTCTTCAATTGGTAGGTGCGGTTTCTAACCGCACCGAGAAATGGTCCTCAGTTGCTGCCGATACACAACATAGGAACGAAGCAGTTGGGTTGAACGTAGTGAAACCCAACCTACAAACGGACAACTGACTAAGGAGTTTCTACAAATGACAGGTGAAGAAAAATTTCGGGTAGACCTTGAAGGCTACCTCGTCATAAAGAACATCCTGACCGACGATGAAGTTGCTGAGATGAACGCCATTATCGACAAAGGCGACTTACAAGGACCCCCAAGCTTCTGGGGTGCACCGTTCAGGAGACTCATCGATCACCCGAAAATCCTGCCGTATCTCGTTGAACTACTGGGTCCACATGTCCGACTCGATCACGATTACGCTATCTTCCTGGAGGAAGGGCAAGGACGCGGCGGATTGCACGGGGGTGAAGATGGCGGTAGACCCGGCGGTCCCGAAGGTGATCACTGGTACAAATACCGCGACGGTATCATGCGGAACGGGTTATGCGTCATGACCTACAATTTAGCAGACGCATCAGAAGGGGCAGGTGGGTTCGCCTGTATTCCCGGCAGCCATAAGAGCAACTTCTTGCGGGAAATCCCATCAGACGTGCGGCGATTTGAACGTCCAACGTCTTACGTCGTCCAACCCGCTCTGGAAGCCGGGGATGTGCTATTCTTCACGGAAGCACTCGTTCACGGAACAATGCCGTGGACCGCAAAACATCAACGCCGTTCATTGCTCTACAAATACAGTCCCGGACACTCCGCTTGGTCGGGCAATTATTACGACATCAGCAAATATGAAGGGTTGACGGAACAGCAGAAACGGATGCTCCTGCCGCCCTCCATTGGCAGA
>JAJEIP010000143.1 GCA_022827885.1 Candidatus Poribacteria bacterium | reverse complement strand
TGTAAGTCTTTGATAACCAACTCATTGTTCATGCGTTGATTTGTACTCCTGTAAATTGGTAAATATGGTTGCAATTGAACCATTTTTGAGTCTGTTTATATTAAGACCGAACCTTGTTTTTTTATACCGATATCTATTATGATAGAAGATATGCTAACCACCGATTCTCGACATATTTCTTTCCGGTTTGATGAAGTCTGCTGCGTTAATCTTATGCCCTGCCTCTTTTTGTGCAACTGCGTCGAGAATTAACGCCGTAATCACCGCATCTGATGCACCTTCGCGTAGCGGTGTCAACAGATCTGTTTCTGTTAATGAGAAGAGACACGTCCTGAACTTGCCGTCAGCAGTGAGGCGCACTCGGTTACAGTTTTCACAAAACGGTTCGCTCACGGAGGGTATCACCCCTACCTCGTTTCCGTTATCCGAGAACCGATACCGTTGGGCAGTATCACTCTTTGACTCACCGTTTAACGCTACGGATTTAAGCGGATAGACGGCGTTAATTTTTTCGATAATCTCTTTTCCGGGGATGTACATGTTCCGTCCCCAGACATCATCGGCATCGAGCGGCATAAATTCGATAAATCGGAGTTGATAGTCGTTTTGCCGTGCGAAAGTGGCTAAATCGACAATCTCATCATCGGTAAAACCACGCATGGCGACAGCGTTGACCTTAATCGGGTTGAAACCACAGTCGTGTGCTGTTTTAAGCCCCTGAAGCACGCGTGAGAGCACCTTCCGACGCGTCATCTGCTCGAACTTCTCTTCATTGAGCGTATCCAGACTGACATTGATGCGGCGGAGCCCCGCATCGTAAAGGGCTTGTGCTTGGTTGATGAGACCGATGCCGTTTGTTGTCAAGCTGATGTCTTTGAGCCCCTCCACTTGCATCAACCGCCTTATGAGTGTAGGCACTTCGGGGCGGACAAGCGGCTCACCACCGGTAATACGAATCTTGTTAACACCCAACGCGACGAAAATGTCAGCGAGGTGCAGAATCTCGTCGAACGTCATCAATGCCGCGTCTGGCATGAAGGTCATGTCTTCCGGCATACAGTAGATGCAACGGAAGTTACATACATCTGTAACCGAGATCCTGAGATTTGTATGGATCCGTCCAAAACGGTCGAGCATCTGTTGTTTCATATTGATTTTGACAGGCGCGTTCAAATTTATAATAGTATATCACATCTCTTTTTTGTTTGCAAGTTTTTTTATAGTAAAAACTATAAAAAATATTTTTCAGTCAAATGGCGGGCATTAAATCCCACATCCGAGTAGACAGAGGCATTCAATTGTCACAAATCTCTCTTGTGGGAGGGGTTTGTAACCCCGATTTATGCCAAAAGTCGCGCATCTACTCTCGATAAGGCACTCAGAAACCGAGAACTGAATGACCCTGCCGAGTAGACGTTTTATCTTGACACCTTTATCGCTGTGCGGTATAATATCCCTATATTTTTCAACGTTGGAGGAAACAGTGATGAGTGAAAAAGTATTCCATGTCGGTGGTGTTGAACTTCACGTCGACAACCGCAATTTCGGATCAGATGGGGGGCCCTCTGTCCGTGTTTACGGCGCGGTCGACGATGAAAATGTGCAACTCCTCCGCTTTGACTGTTTTCGCAAGGATCCGCACTATCATTACGACCCTTCTGGGAAAAACGATCAGCGACACCTCGATAAAGCGAGTGTGCCGGATTCAATCGCATGGACGATTGAACAGTTGGGACAAAATCTTGTGGAAATGATTCACACAGCAGGTTACGCCAGTGTTGCTGAAACGGTTGATCAAACCGCCGTGACACAGGTACTATCCGAGGTGGAATCGTTGATGCGAAGCGAAGACTGATTTTGTTAATGTGCTTTAGCACACAAAGGAGAAGGTTAAGGTGACGAAGACTATTACGATAAGCGTGTTCCTGCTCACGCTCCTCATCGGGCTGACTACTTTTGCAGGAACTCCAGTGGAATGGGGAAAGTGGAAGGAAGGAGAACTCCTCCTCGAAAACCACAGTTTTGAAGAGGACTTAGCCGCATGGGGTTTAGAGGACGGCGCGTGTTGTGGACGTGGTGGACTCTATACGATGGAAATCGATAAGAAGAACCCGCAACACGGAAAGCAATCGCTCAAAGTTATCGGACATAAAGCAACGGGGACTGCATGGCATGCGAAGGTTCGGCAAACGGATGCCTCAATGAAATCTGGCGAGACGTACACCGTGATTTTTTGGGCGCGCGCCGAGAAACCGCGTGAGGTGCAACTTAGCGTCCAGATGCAACACGATCCGTGGACTTTCTACCAGGGCGGCGCTATCAATCTATTAGGAAAGGAATGGGAGGAATACCATATTACCTTCAATTCGACTGCTGATGTTGAAAAAGATATGTGGGTGGGGTTATCGATCGCCCAATCGGATGTCGATTTCTGGATTGATAACTTCCGCTACTTTGAAGGTGAACCCGAAGACGATCTAAATCGCGATACACCCTTCCCTGTTGATCCCAGAGAGAAATTGGCGACGCAGTGGGGCGAGATTAAAGCGGAACGGTTCTAAAAACGTTCGTTCGGTTTTATGAGGCGCGGTCGACAGACCGCGCCTTTTTTATTTCCATCGAAGTATCTCATAGTAGACTTTGGCACTATCGTGCAGTAAACCGTTTATCAGTCTACGATAAGAGAACGTTTCAACATCTGATTGGATGTCTTGACTTCTAAACGCTGAAAGATTCGTTTTAAGTGTTTCCCACTTGCCATACAGTCTCAAACGACGGGCACCGGACAACGATCGATGATCGGGATTTTGGTATATGAAGCACAGTTTATGCTGAGTGTATGCCGTCATTATCTGGATGAGTACATCGGATAACGCATCAATGTCTAATGTCGGACTGGAGAAAAAGTAACAGAAATTAAATATAATCTGTGTCCTATCACCCTCTTTGATATATCTGTCCAGTAATCGAAGCAAAGAATCGGAGTCGCGAATTAACGCAATTTTGTCGAAGAAAGGCGCTCTATACGTGTTGGGACCGTATGTGTTGATTGCCTCTGCTTTATTCAGCATCGTTTGCGAACTATCAATTCCTATATAAGTGATGTCGCACTGTTCGGCAAACGCTCGAAAAGCAATACCTGAAGTGAGTGGACCACAACCGAAGTCGATGAACACAACTTTATCCGTTTCGCTTATCGGTGTGAGGCAATTCGTAAAGATGTGATAGGAGCCGAAGAGATGCCTCGGCATGTGATGGACACAATAGATGGATACCTTGTCTTTTGGAAAATAATATTCATTGGAAGGTTTATCATAAAATGTTTCATCAAAATCGCTCTGTCCTTGACTCAGGATACGCGCTATATCTTCCCAGTAGTATATTCTGTTATTTTTAATGTCTTCCGAGAGTGCCGGCAGATCGTGTTCAAAGGGTTTTACGATGAGTTCTTCAAACAGATGCTTTAGGCTTTCATCGGGTTGATAGTGATTATCGTGGGAACAGTGTATATAGGGCATGTTTTGGGATTCTTTTTTAAAAGATGGCGTTCGAGTTTCATTATCAAATAACGGAGGAAGGGTAAACAGAGGCGGGATGTGTTTAGGTACCGCTGGACATAGATCAGCAGCACCGCAACACTAACAAGGTCGAGGTTATGATTAAGAGATTCAAACTATGGATCGGCGACTAATTCCTCGTGGTATGCGAAGAGTGCCGGGGTGCCGCCGGTGTGCAAGAAGATAACGGTGTCGTCGCGGCCGAGTTTACCCCGTTGGATGTGGTCGATAAGGCACGCCATTGCTTTGGCGGTATAGACGGGATCGAGGAAGATACCTTCGGTTTTCGCGACCAATTTGAGGGCATCAATACCTTCCCGCGTGAGATAGCCGTAAGCCTCTCCAATATAGTCATCTGTATTTTGAATATCTGATTCAGTAACGTGGGTGTCCACGCCTAACAGGTCGGCAGCACTGTTTGCCGCACTACTGAGCCGTTCAAGTTTATTTTCCCAAACAATGGGAGCAATACCGAATGGCTTCATTTTCAACCCAAGCGTTTTAGTGCCGAGGACCAGGCCTGCCTGTGTACCGCCTACGGAAGCCGTATAAATCCAATCGGCATCAATACCTAACTGCTCTTGTTGTTGAGCGATTTCGGCAATGCACCATGTGAAAGCGACAGCGGCGAGCGCAGTGGAGCGCGGCGATGCGACGACATAAGGCTTCAGCCCTTGTTTCTTGAGGTCTGCCGCCAGTTCGTATTTTACGACATCTAATTCAGGTCCGAAGGGGACATCCACAACCTCAACTTCGGCACCAGCTAAATTATCTAACAACAGATTGCCTTGAACGATACTCTTGTGGTCCCGGGCGAGACGCAAGTAGCAGTTGAGTCCAAGTTTGCCACAAGCAGCAGCGGCTTGTCTACAGTGATTGGATTGCGATGCCGCGCCGTGAACAATCGTATCCGCACCTTGCGCAACGGCATCCCCAAGTGTGAAGGTAAGTTGCCTGACCTTGTTTCCACCGAATGCCAAGCCTGAACAGTCTTCGCGTTTAATGAAGATACGTGGACCGCCGAGCGCTTCAGAGAGTCGTGGGCATTCCTCAAGCGGTGTTGGAAAGTGACCGAGGTCCACTTGCGGAATCTGCGACACTTTCTGAATTAAGTCCTCACCAATTTTCATCAATCTACTCCGCTTCAATAACGACAGCCATTTGACTGACCCGTTTTCCATCCTTGGACTGCAAGCCTGGCGTGACGACCTCAACGATGGTGCCAGACACAAATTCACTGCTGCAGGCACCTTTTACCCTGTGGTGGTTGGAGGATACCTTCGTTTTCCCGATTTCAATTGGGATGACCTCGGAATCAACGAGGTCTAAGAACCAGGTCAGACGCTTGGGTAAGGCGTTCCCGCGCGCGTTTTTGGCGATCTCAACAAAAAGAAAATCGCGGACGAACTCGATGAGGAACTTCTTGAAAACGATCACCTCAATCTTTGAAGCGTGTTTCCTTTCCTGTTCGGTTAACTTCTTCGTAAAGCGTTGGAGATAGGCATCACATTCGCTCTGAATTTTCTCCAAATCGCTCGCGTTTTCAGCGAGCAGATCAGGGAACAATGTAGGAGACGGGGTGGAAGTACCACGCGTCTGCTTGAGCGTCTGTTTGAGTTGCCGCCCGACATCAGTGAGGGTTTCAAAAAGTTGTTTGGGATCAGGGGTGCTACGTTCTGCCTCTTTCTGCCATGCGGTTACCTCGTTCACCATGAGGTTAAGCAGCAACATTGCGGTTTCCTCTTCACAGAGCGTTTCTGGGTCCCAATCCATGAGATTCAGTCCGTAGCCTTCATTGTAATCCTTCTCTAATTTAGAGAGTTTATCCTGAAAATCGTCTTGAATGGCTTCGCCTCTTTTCTGATAGTAAGCCTTGCCGCGTCTGCCTTCAACGGGAAATCCGAGGGCTTCAGCAAACTGCCCGAAAATTCCCTTTTTCTGTTTCAAAGCTGCGCTGCTACCATTAGCAGATGTTGTTATCGCCTCCGATTGCCGTTGCTTTACACGCGCACTTGTTGGCAGAGATGGGATTGTGATCTTGAACTCAAAGTTATTGTCTATAGCGAATGCCTGTGATTTAGGAACGATACGTACAGGCGAGACCTCTTTTATCGGTTCCGGTTCGTTTTCGGCGAGGATCAGCTGTTTCGGCTCTACAGTATCCACTTCGGGATCGTTCGGGATCACAGTTTCTTCTACGGGGTTAGGCGAACGAGGAACAACTACTTTTTCAGCAGGGGGTGCTGTTGCAGGCTCAAATTCCGGATTCGCGTGTGTGTCTATGTTACTATGGTCGCTTACGGAGGATAAATTAATCACAGGCACGGGGTCCTCTGCTAACTCCTCTACTGGGAATTTAATTCTGAGTTGATCCAATTCCGCCAATATTTTTTCAATACGAGCAGAAATAGGCTCCGTATTGTCAACAAAAAAGGTGAGGCGATATGCTTCGAGTACCTCCGTTGGGAGACACAGCAGGACAGGCGAATTGGCTAACTGAAACTGTCTCCAATTAGCAAGTCCACTCATGGCTAATTTCTGATACATCACACGCACTTGTCTTTCATCGCTAATCAGATTCCGAACACTCATATAGGTCCGAGTGCCTTCAGTGCTAAATGCTATCTCAATATCTCGGAAACGACCTGTTACGCTGTTCCTGGACATGTTATATTTCTCCTCGCAAGTCTCTCATAATAGTGTGGTAAAACCGAAATGGAATACGACCGAACATGAGTCTAAAAGTATAGTATCGGATTAAACAATTTAACGTTTTTTCTCCGTTGACGTTACAAAATTTTTTCTTTGCTATTTGAGAAGTGTGTCAAAAGATGATGAGGACTTTCTATACGCCAATAAGTGCCTAAAGTCAGTATAGAGAATTCATCTCTTGATCAGCATTTTCCGAGTCGCTTGGAAGGTTCCAGTTTGAATTGCGTAAAAGTATACCCCGCTCGCGACGGATTCACCGGAAGTGTTCCGACCGTCCCAATGAACGGTGTGTGAACCCGCCTTGCGGTAGCCAAGTGCTTTAAAATAAATACGCTTCCCTTGAGCATCGTAGATATGAAGGGACACGTTTGTATCTGAGGCGAGTTGATACGGGATCCATGTCTCCGGGTTAAATGGGTTGGGAAAGTTTTGACTTAAACGGTTGACGAACGCAGAATTAACGGCATGCGGCGTCCAGTCAGAGTGCGTAGGTTCGTCCACAGCAAGCGAGCGGTTTCCTTCTATGTTCACACGAAAAATACGGAGTTCATACAGATCCGCGACATAAAGGGTATTCCCTACCAACTTCAATTCAAACGGGAATCTGAGTTCACGAAAACTTGAAGTGACTGTCAATCTACGTGTGTCAATCACCTGAACGCTATTACTATTGAGTAGATAGAGAGTGTTACCACTGACCGTCGCATCAATTGGGAGCGCATCGTTCTCGTATGCGTCTTGCAACTTCGGGGTGTTCGGTTCAGACACATCAAGCACTACGACCCCGATGCCGCTGTCCAATAGGTAAGCCCGTTCATCCGCGATCGCAACACCTGTGGCATTGCCTTGTGTAGCGTAGCTGCCAACCAAACGCGGAACTGCCGGTCCTGTAATGTCGAAAACGTGCAGCCCGCCTTCAAGCGCAGCGAGGTATGCGTGTGTGGGGTGGGTGGCATCGATGACAACACGATAAGCACTTCCCCGCATATCGCGCCTGGATACAATTCTACTTTGCTGCGGGACCCGGCTATCAACAACAATGAGGGAGCCTGCACAGAGATAAGCATAGCCTTCGTGCAACGCGATGTCCGAAACGGGCGAAGGTGTCGGGATATGCGCTACAATCGTATCTGTGGCGAGATTGACAACGGACATGCCAGTCTCAGTGGCAACATATCCGTGACCGTTTTGGACACGAATTTTGGTGCAGTCGGCAGCCCCAAACCGGTTTTTAGCGGTAATGGTATGCGTGGGTAACGGAAGTCTTTTTGTTACAGTGCCCTGATAAGGTGTCGTAAATTCGAGGGTTTTCAATCCTCCAACACCGTTCGCCACGTAGACAACTCGTTCTCCTGCGTCTGTTTCAACAACGTCAAGTCCATAAGTTGTGCCGCCAGCGGCATATTGGTGTAACCATTTCGGCGACGCTGATTCGCTGATGTCTATTGTTTGGATGCCACCCTTTCCGTCGGCGACATAAGCGAGTGTATCTTTGAGGACGATATCGGTCGCATTGCCAGATGTAGGGTGTGTGGCGATACGCCGTGGCTGTTGTGGATTCCGCACATTAATAACATGAAGTCCTGTTTGCCTGTCTGTGAGATAGACGGTATTGTCCTGGAATTGAATGCCTGTTGCAAGTCCTGGCGTATTAAGGCGGAAATCTATTTCGGGGTTTTCGTCATCGGTAACGTCCACTAAGATGAGGTTGCCTGAGGCGACATAGGCGTGGGTCGTCCCTCTTGTTTCTTGGATCTGATGGGCAGTGGATAGAATTGGCACAACGCTGCGCACAACAAAATCACCGAATGGGTTTGGATCGAGAATAAGAAGTCCGTGTCTGTCATCGCTGAAATAGACAGTGTCGTTATGGATGGCAACATTGATCGGTGTGCCTGCTGTGCGAAAGAAACGTCGGGGACGCGGTATTTGCATATTGTGGATATCGCGTAAGTTGAAAACAAGCATTCCGCGCTCACGATCGAGTACGTATAGTTTGTCATCAGCGACTCGGACTCTGTTTACACTCGTGAACCCGCCGAGCGTCTTTACCAGACTCGGTTTGCTCGGGACTGCGATATCAATGACCTGTACACCCGCATCACCGTCAGCGACATAAGCCGTGTCTCCCGCGACGGTGACGGATTGCGCCCTGCCCGGCGTAGCAATCTCACCAATTCGGGCGGGGTGTGTCGGTGCGATCAACGTGAAGATTTCAAGTCCCCAATCACTCGCTGCGTAGAGATGTGCGGCATTCGGACCCCCGATTGCAACGTCGGTATAATCACTGGCAAGATGGATTTGCGTCCTCGGTTCGAGGTGTGTCGCCGGTGTAAGTTCCGCTAACGAAACACTCCGTTGGGTGAGGTTTCCAAGGGCGTGCGTGACAACGTCAGGCATAGTGTCCGACACACGCTGACGCGGAATATCTACTGCGCCAACGTTGTTGGCGGCGGGCATATCCGCGGCGATATAGCGAAATGTCTGTGGAACATCTGCCGTTACCACTACCACAATTTCATCGTCGCGTAGGAGCCTCTCTCTGCGAAGATGCCCTCTGTTTTTCGTGTCAAATGGGAGGGGTGTAACCACCGGTCGTCCGTTGGATGGCAGATAAAGCGTCGTCGCGTAAAGATTCCCTGAGCCACCGCCGATCACCGATAGATCCAAGGTTTCGGGGAGATTCTCGAAGACAATATAGTGGGTCCCCCATTGGTCGATGGGGATATTGTTCGCCGCGTTCGGGTAACTGCGAACGCGCGGTACTACAGCACTCACCTTTCGATTCCGTAGGGCAGCGTAACCGAGTTGTTTGTTTTGCGCCTGTGTATTCACCCAATTCGCAAGCCCCCATTTCAGGAAGACTTCAGGGAATCTATCCCTTCTTCCGCCGCCTTCGAGGGCAGCGTCAATCGCCTGTTCACCGAGCGCGTCCGTCTCTATAATACGGCGGATGAGGTCCGGACCTCCATACTGTTCATAGAGGTAAAGCATGAGCATAAAGGCGCCACCGTAATACACATCCGCTGTGTTTGTATAGGCGAGCGAAACACTGGGGTTTGCCAAATAACCATCGACAAAGATGTTATGCACAGTGCCGTAAACTGCCCATTCGACAAAGCTTGCAGTGCCTTCCTCTAACCACCGTTGGTCAGTCGTCCCGCCGTTCTGGAACCAATTGATGAGATGCGCGAATTCGTGTGCAAGACTGCTATAAAAAGTGTGTCGATCCCGTTCTCTGAACTGAAAAACGTCCATATAGAGCATTTCACGGCGGTTGCTATTTGGCACTGTCGGCAACTGATCGGTGGGTGCGAAGTAGCCACCGTAGTCCTTTCCAGATTCGTTCATACCGACATCGTGCATCAGCAAGGTGATACGATTGTCTCTGTCGAGTCCGGGTTTCCATTCCGTTCCCATCCACTTACGAACATTCGGGTAGATGCGGTTATCAAATTCTCTTGCGACGGCAGCAGCTTCGGCATCCGTAAACAGATCGCGCACCGAATTGTCAACATAGACATAGAGATGTTCACTTTTGGCAATACAGGTGGCGACTACCTCTGTCTCAGGAATATGAATAAAGAATCGCTCTACATGTCCGATTTGAACGGGTGCTGCAGGCGCAGCCGGAATTTCTTCAGGCGGGTGTTGATGGAGGTGCGCCTGATGCAGCAGCGGTGTCCCGCACAACCACGGATCCGCGAACACAAAGGAGCTGGTGAGAAAAAGGGTAAGATTGATGAAGACTAACAGTCGCATGAGATATAATCGTTCTCCGAACCCCAGCGGGGTGCTATGTCTATAGGGTAGACTGAAAAATAAACAGACACTCTTCCCCCCTGATAAGGGGCGGGGAAGCCCACACGGGCTTCATACCCGGGGAAGTCCATACGGACTTCATACCCGGGGAAGTCCATACGGACTTCATACCGTTGATTCTGATTCTGATTCTTAGGGGGGTTGTTTCTGATCTATAGTGTTCAATTATAGTAAAGTCGAAAAATAAGTTGACTTCTGTAGCACAAACTGTTAGTTTGTGCATCTTTCGCACGCAGACTCACAGTCTATGCGACAATAGAAGTGTTCACGTAATTATGGACTTTACTATAATTCTAAAGTTTACCATAAATAACTGACACCTCGCGTTAATTATACCTGATACGTTGTCGAATTGCACCTACTTTTTTTCAAGGTTCGGAAATAAAAAAGAGGCGTGATAGTCTTCGGTAGAAAACCGACTGACCATCACGCCTCAACCCGTATCTTTCGCGTATCTCTGCCTACTGTTTCTTCAGGTCCGCCCACGTGCCAACCATATTCCCTTTTATCTGCGAAGGCGCAGCAGGCGCAGGCGTCACAACCGTCCACTCACTCCTAAGATAGTGCGAATCCCAGTCGAAACTCTCAAGCAACACCTTCCGTAAAACTCGCGGATCCTCCGTATCTTTCAGCACCTGAAACACATCAAATCGCTTATAGCACGAGATACCAAAGTCCACACGACGACCCGTCTCATCATACAAACGATAATCAAACCCGGGGGCAGGAGACCCCGGAAACCCCATCCCTGTCATCGGGAAAGGGGTCTCCTGTGGACTTTCTATGAACGCAAAACCCCCTTCCACAAACCCAGCATCCACAACAACGGAGTTCTCGGCTGTCAAGAGATACTCGCTATGCCGATTATACGGGAGAGCGACCTGGAGTTTCCAACCCTCCAAATGCTCAAGTCCTTCGTCAGGATGCACATAGATAGCGACCCAGACGGGTTTATAGATGGAGATAGGGTTGTGTAGTTCCATCTCTAACTTGACTTCATAGAGGAGTGCGCGCCGATTGCGTCCCGCAAACCCGTCGGATCTGATCCATCCCACAGGACATTCCTGGATAATCCGTCGCTGTCGTTGTGTCGCAGAGGCGGATATAATCACGAAGGACTGAGTGCCGTCAGCATTCTGATTCATCGCTCGAATCCTGAACTGCGTCGGTGGCAGGTCTCCGAAGCCGTCGCCTGTAAGGGTAATGGAGGTGTTCCTGCTATTTGTAGATGTCCAAGTCTGTCCTGCATTGGTGCTATACTCATAGGCGATTGTCTGTGCGTTGAGTGCAGTCGGGATATCCCAGCTGAGGGTTACGGTTCGACTGTTCACGCGTCGGACGGTCAGCGTCTCGGTTGTCCCTGCGTTGATGTCGCCAGGTGGGATTACAGGTGGCGGGGGTGGTGGCGGCGGGGGTGCTGAAGCATCGGGTGTTGCTGATGCTTGCCCTGATTCCGCTCCATTTCCACCACTATTCACGGCTCTGACCTTGAATGTATATGTGGTTCCATTTGTCAGTCCTATTACAGTCCGGATTGTGCTGGTGCCAGTTGCGGGTGTCCAACCTGTAGATGTCCAACCGCCACCGTTTTGACTATATTGATAACCGGTAATAGGACCCGATGGCGCTGTCCAACGTAGCGTAACTTTACCATCACCGGGGGTCGCGCTAAATCCTGTAGGCGCAGCTGGGGGAGATAGCATAGGTGTTGCTGATACTCCTGGATCTGAAGCTAATCCATTGTCAGTTGTTGTTATATTATCCAGAGTAGAAACACGCACGGCTCTGACTTTGAAAGTATATTCTTGTCCATTTGTCAGTCCAGTTACAGTATAGCTTGTGCCGGTGCCACCTGTAGTTGTCCAAGTAGAACCGTCGTCTGTTGTGTACTCATAGCGACTTAAATCAGGAGCACCAGGACGGGGGTTTAAATCAGATGGTTTTGTCCAACGTAGCGTAACTTCACCATCACCGGCTGTTGCTGTAAGTGCTGTAGGGGCTGGTATGTTAGGGGTTACTGATGGAAAATGTGCTGTATCACCTTTTGTGGCACCATTGACTGCCCTAAGGTCACAACCGACTATACTCCCATTAATCGCTCCATTTATAGTATAGGTTGTGTTTGTGCTACCTATTGACTGCCAAGTGCCGATTCCGTGCTTGTATTCGTAATCAGTAACAGTTCCAGACGGCGCGTCCCAACTTAAAATAACTTTTCTATCTCCAGGTGTGGCTGTAAGATTTGTTGGTGTTCCTGGTTTAGTTTGGGCAATCCCGTCAGTCGCAAACAGGCCTGCGAGAATAAGTAAGACACCCACAAAGATCACCCGCGATGAGACACGCCGGGCAAAACGAAGGCCTGGCGGGCGCGAAGCATCCAGCACAGCCATAACTGCGGATACTGTATTATGAAGGACATTGGTTAATGTGCTTACTTTATATGCAGTGGGGGGGGGCTGACCGCTTGCTAATAGGCTTTCCGGACGGGGCAACGGCACAACGCGCAGCCATGTTTTGGGAGATACCGAATCCTGTCGCGAGGAAAGAAATCGCTTTTCGGGTGTTGACAGTAATACGCTTGCTGAGCATGATCTTCTCCTTTGTGTCGTTTTGCGCCATGTCAACGCAACCGATGCGTCTCTAACACCCTCACGGATAAAAGCATACCGACTCTAAGATATTAAGAAACGTCATCTTTTCACATAAGTTAACAATATATGCAATATATACTATCACACATCTGCGTTTTAATCAAGTTAAAAGTTGGGATAAAGTCAATAATTATAAAGGTTTATCCGTAAGTTATATTAGGATATTTTTTATTTAAAAAATAACACTATAATAACATGCTTATCTAACTTTCTGCGATTTATGCGACTTTTCCCAAGACCGATCCGATACATATTTCACTTCAACGCCGAATGGGTGTTGCTTTATCGCAGTGTCGGATGGAATGCCGATTCACTTGCCAATTTCCCGTATTTGTGCTATCCTCTAAGGCAACCCTCGAAAAAGGAGCAATCGCAATGTATCGTGTCGGTATCATCGGATTGGGCAATATCGCCTCCCGTTATTCAACGCCAGATGACCCTTACCCCTATTGCCACACAGGCGGCATCCGTTTCTGTGAAACAACCGAGTTGGTCGCAGTCGCAGACATGTCCCAGGAACGCCAAACGGAGTTTCAACAGGTGTGGGGACCCGCTTTCCCAGCCAATTCCATCAACTACTACGAAACGGATACGCAGATGCTTGAGAGTGAAGATTTAGACCTCGTTGCTGTCTGTGTCCGCGGACCGCATCACTTCAAGGTCATGCAAAACGTCTTGAAAGCGGACATCAAAGCCATCTTCCTCGAAAAACCCGCTGGATGTTCCCTCGAAGAGGTGGATACGATGACCGCGGGTGCTGACGCGAAAGGCATTCCGATTGTTGTTGACTACACACGCCACTGGGCACCACATCTAATTCGCCTCCAATCCCTTATCAAGGATGGACTCATCGGTGAGGTGGAAACCGTCATCGGGTATTGTGGCGGCGGTGTGCTCTCCTTCGCTATCCACACGACCGATATGATTTGCCAGTTCGCGGGCTATGATCCGGTTGCGGTGACTGGATTCGTTCATGGCGGTGGGGAGGTCCCGGAGCCTTACGAACCTGAACCCGCGATTGTCGGATCGACTCTCCAATTTGAGAGCGGTGTTGTCGGTTTCCATGTCGGCAACCATGGAACACGTGGCGGGTTCTCCGTGGATGTCCTCGGCAGCAAAGGCAGCGTTCAGGCAGGATTTTATAGCAGCACGACTGTGCATAAAGAGGGAAAGTTAGTTGATAACGCCACCCTCGATCTCCCTGAAAACGCCGGTCCGTTCAATATCGCATATAAACAGATTACCGATTACTTAGACGGTGGACCGCTACCCGATTGCGCCCGTGATGATTACACCGCTGTCAATGAAATCGGCTTCGCTACCATTGAGAGCAGTATTACTGGACAGACCGTCCAACTCCCGTGCCAGAACAGGAAACGGCTTATTTTTGCAAACGGCTAAGACGAGGTTCATAATGGCACCATTCCGTAAACTGGATCCACTCTCTCGATTCTTTATGAAGCTTTACCGGGGTCGGCGTTATAAGGCATCACCGCACACACCGCTCCGCGTGCCATTGAATGAATGCAGAATCGCTCTCATTACAACTGCCGGTTTTTTGCTTGAAGGGCAAAAAACCTTTGGGAACGGAGATTGTTCCTACCGTGTGATTCCAAATTCCATTCAGACACAAGCACTCATAAACGGACATAAAAGTGCGGCTTACGATGAACGAGGTCTCGAAACAGATCCGAACCTTGCGTTTCCGCTCGATAGGTTCAGAGAATTAGAGACTGAAGGCAAAATAGGATCTCTGAACCGCCGGCATTTCAGTTTTATGGGATCCATTACGAAACCGCACACCCTTATTACGCAAACCGCACCTGAGGTCGCACAGAAACTTAAAACCGATAGAGTGGACGTTGTGTTCTTAACCCCTGTCTGACCGATGTGCAATCAATCCGTCGGATTGATACAACGTGCCGTTGAAGAGGTGGGTATTTCCACGGTTTCAATTACGCTTATTGAGGATATAACGAGGAGGGTAAAACCACCGCGCGCCTTGCTTGTTCCGTATGGTTTTGGACATCCGCTCGGTGAACCGAACAACCCGGAATTGCAACACGCGATTATCGCCGAGGCACTCGCGCTCTTAACGGACGAGACGTCTCCTCCGATCCTGAAAAATAAAAAGTAGTAGATACACGCCGTGTACCGCAACCAAAAGCCATTATTGTAACCCAAGTTGCTACTAACGCATTCTATGTGTTTGAAGAACCCTTTTCAGCACATTCTTCACCCCCGGGGAATGCCATACGGCATTCATACCGTTGATTCCGGGGTGATATGTCTATAGAAAATGGCATATTTAACCACCGCACTCCCGGGGAATGCCATAGGGCATTCATACCGTTGATTCCGGAGTGCTATGTCTATCAATAGGTGGCAACTTAGGTTATTGTAAACCATCCCGTTTGTAGTAGTGAAATGGCGCAAGTCGCGTGTGGACTTGCGGTTAACCATCAACTCGCCTCCGATACAATATTCAAAGGTACGAGTTGATGGTTAAAATGCACTTTGGAACGGGCGATGAATCGCCCTACTACGAACTCGGTTTTTGTAATTCTTTAAGGAGAAAATAGATGGACAGAATTAAAGTTGGCATTATCGGATGTGGGGGTATCTTCCGAAACCTCCACTCGCCCTATTACCAAGAACCGACGCGACGCGCAGACATCGTCGCAATCGCAGACATCAACGAAGCATCCGCAAACGAGCAAGCTGCCCTGTTTGGCGCAGATGCCTACACAGACTACCGAGAACTCCTCGAGAGACAGGATATAGACGCCGTCGATGTGTGTGCCCATCCGCGTCCGCACCTCGAAATCACCCGTGCTGCCGCCGCTGCAGGTAAACACATCTTGATGGAGAAACCGATGTGTTGTAACGTCGCGGAGGGTGAAGCGATGATCGCCGCCGCTGAAAATGCCGGTGTGCTCCTGATGGTCGCCTATATGATGCGGTTCAATCCGGGATACATGAAACTGAAATCGTTATTGGATGATGGCACACTCGGGACCCTGCAGATGGCATATTCCAATCAGGTCGGTTGGTTTTCACCGGAACGACATCCTTGGCTTTTTGTGAAAGCAGAGTCGGGGGGTATGTTGGTGGAGCAAGCGATTCACGAACTCGATATCTGGCTGTGGTTATACGGTCCCGCCTCCACTGTCTACGGGTTCACGAGTCATGTCCCGCTCGGTGGGACCTACCCACCTGCCGAACAAGCCGTGGAGAACAATGCCGTGTTGACCGTGCATTTCAAAAACGGCGGGGTCGGTATGATGATGAAGAGTTGGGCGGCTGAAATCAGGAACAGCGGGAACGGTCTGGTCACAAGCAAAGGTTCTGCGACGTTGATTCAGAATGGACTCCGTTGGAAAACGCATGACATGGTGGAGGCGGAAGAATTCACTGCACCTGTGCCGGATGATGATACCTATCGCAACATGCCAGCGGAACGCCGTCAGCAACGATATTGGGGTGTCGCCGCAAAAGGAACGAGCATCGACCACTGGCTCCAGTGCATTGCGGGTGAAGCCGAACCGACGACCCACGGACGCATTGGCAGAGACGGCATTGAGTTAGCAGAGGCGACGTATCGTTCCTCCCAAATCGGCGCACCGATTTCGTTGCCACTGTAATAGGGTCTCCCCTTTTTTGTAAAAACAATCCCACAATATCCTTTCGTGATCTGTAGGGCGGACCCACTATCCGCCCGTTATCCACCATCCAAAATTTGCTTTTCTAATCAAAATTTTTTCCTGCCCGCAAAGATCTAATAATCTATAGTTGGATATAGACTTTATTTTTATAGCACGGATTGATCAAGTCATTATTATTTTGTTATTTTTAATTGGAAAAATAGAGTCTCAATATAACTAAGTATAAATCTTGATAAGGGTTGACTTTATACCGATTTAAAATTTGAGGAAAAATGAAATCTTTGGTAATATAGACTCTTAACGTATGTGAAAATATAGAGTTTATGAACCGCTCTTGATTAGAAATGCGGTCTTTTATCCTTCCAAGAACTTAAAATCGAATAGTTAACAAAAAGGAGTTTATGATGAAAACGCTAATTGCAAATCGAAATACAATGGTCTCAATTTTCGCTGTTATTTTATTGATGTTTGGTTGGCAAGGGGTGGGTTATGGTCAAAATACGTCCCCTGTTGCGGAGTTTTCTGATCGCAGCTTAGCCATAGTGGTGCGTAGAACGTTGAAACTTGACACCGGAGATGGCGTTGACATCCTCAAAATTCCTAAAGCGGAATTATTGAAACTCAAAACACTGTTAGCCGGTAAGTCATCAACAACAAATAAGCT
>JAJEIP010000125.1 GCA_022827885.1 Candidatus Poribacteria bacterium | reverse complement strand
TTATTATCGGTTGGGATTGTGCTGCACCTGAACTCGTCTTTGAGGCGTTCAAAGACGACATGCCCCATACACGTCGTCTGATGGAAGAAGGCATCTATGGCGAATTAGAAAGTACGATTCCACCGATCACCGTGCCAGCGTGGATGTGCATGATGACCAGCCGGGATCCGGGGGAACTCGGCATCTACGGCTTCCGCAACCGTAAGGACTATTCTTACGATGCAATGACCATCGCCAACGCACACGCCATTAAAGTGCCAACGCTCTGGGATCTCTTAGGGCAAGCAGGAAAGAAATCGGTCGTTTTGGGAGTGCCACTCACCTATCCGGCGAAACCCTTTCCGGGCTGGATGGTCACAAGCTTCCTCACCCCCCATCTCAACTCGCAATGGACCTTCCCCCGGCGACTGTCGCGAGAAATCACACAAGTCGCAAGCGATTACATGATCGATATACCGAATTTTCGGACCGACCGGCGCGCCGAACTGGAGCAACAACTCCTCAAAATGACCGCCGAACGTTTCAAACTCGCACGCTATCTGCTTGACACAAAGGACTGGGACCTCTTTACAATGGTTGAAATGGGGTCGGATCGACTCCATCACGCTTTCTGGCGGTTTTGGGATAAAACGCATCCGAAGTATGAACCGGACTCGCCTTTCTCGGAGACGATGCGGAACTATTATCGCGCCCTCGATGCCGAACTCGGAGAGACGTTAGCGTGCGTAGACGAAGATACCACGGTCATGATTGTCTCTGATCACGGTGCTAAACGGATGGACGGGGGTATCTGCATCAATGAATGGCTCCAAAAGAACGGTTATTTGACACTTAAAACCGAACCGCGGGGAATTACGCGATGGACAGCGGATTTAGTGGATTGGGAAAAAACAAAGGTGTGGGGTGAAGGTGGGTATTACGGGCGGATTTTCATAAACGTTGAAGGCAGGGAACCGCACGGAACTGTTAGTGCGGGAGACTATGAAAACGTCCGTGATGAATTGAAGACGCACCTCGAAGCAATTGTAGATGAGAAAGGGCATAACATTGACACACGCGTTTTTAAACCTGAAGAGGTTTACCGAGACTGCCGAAACATCGCGCCGGATCTCATCGTCTACTTCGGCAATCTTTTCTGGCGTTCGGTCGGCAGTGTGGGATACAACAGTATCTATACCTACGAGAACGACACGGGTCCTGACGATTGCAACCATGCCGAGATGGGCATGTTCATTATAAAAAATGGAGAACAAGCACAGGGGGCTGTCTCCTCCAAGAGTTTATACGACATTGCTCCAACGGTTCTCAACGAGTTTGATATCGACATCCCAGACGCAATGCAAGGGCAACCGATTTTTTAATTATTTGAGGGTGGTTCATTATTCATGCATCTCTGTACCGCAAACTGTTAGTTTGCAGACTGATAGGTACAATCTAACACATCACATCCGGCAAAGACACAATCTAACAGATTGTGCTACAAAAGAGGTTTTATCCCAAGACGCCCTATAAACTGAGGTATTAGGGACTATTGTTGCAGTTGTAATTATTTATGAACTACCCTGAATTATTTTTCACCATTGTATTCAAGTGGTCACGGCGTTAACAATTGCTTCAGCAACAACTTCCGCCGCGAGAATACCGACAGTATTTACACCACTTCCAGTGTGCAAACCTGTGGCAAGCGCAAAAAGCGTATCTCCATCGAACATCGTATGCGCCGGACGAATGGAACGTGCCATCCCATCGTGCGCCATCTCTGCGACCCGGTGAACCTCTGCGGGAGCAAGTGCCGCATTTGTAGCCACAACTCCGATCGTCGTGTTGGTTCCGTGAACCAAATCTGCGTCCAAAAGTCGTTCCGTGATGTCTACGAAATCGTTGTTCTCTTTTCCACCCGCGAGAATCTCACCTGTCCTCGGATGCACAACGTTCCCAAGCGCATTTACAACCACAATTGCCGCAACGATCAAGCCGGAGTCGAGACGCATACACGCCGAACCGACACCCCCTGGAGAAGACGTAACGCCGGGGGCTTTACCGACAGTCGCACCTGTACCTGCTCCGATAGTCCCCATTTCAACAGGGGCATCGGTAGCGTTCAGGCACGCCTGATACCCCGTCTCTCTATCAGGACGGACGTTCGCCTCGCCAACCCCCAGATCAAAGATAACAGCCGCGGGAACGATCGGCACCCGAACAGAACCTGCCGGAAAACCGACATCTTTTTCCTCAAGATATTGGACGACACCACTCGCAGCATCCAAGCCGAAGGCACTTCCCCCTGTTAGCAAGACCGCGTGTGCTTTTTGGACCAAACGTCCCGGTCGGAGTGCTTCCGTCTCCCGCGTGCCGGGTGCCGCACCACGTACATCAACGCCGGCAGTTGCTCCTGCTGGACAGAGGACAACCGTGCACCCTGTTCGAGCGGTTAAATTGGTGGCATGCCCTACCGTGATTCCGTCTATTGCTGTGAGGGTCGGATTTATTGATTCCATAGTCTACACACTGTTCTTGGTTTCTAAGGACTACTATAGCGAACTCTGACGAAATCTGCAAGCGGAAACCATTTCAAGAGGATATTCGGTTTTGAGGAATGGGAATGGGAAACCGCACCTATCGGGTGAGGATCGAATGTCGATTTTGACACTTTGGTTTTTGTAGGAGCTTCTCCAGTTGCTAAGAAAAAAAGGCAGCACCCATTCAGGGTTGATGTGAAATATGTATCGGAGAGGTCTTGGGAAAAGTCGCGCGAATCGCATAAAGTTAGTTAAAGATATTATTATAGTGTTATTTTAACAAAAATAATATATCCTAACATAACTTACGCATAAAACCTTATAATTATTGACTTTATCGCAACTTTTAACTTGATTAAAACACAGATGTGTGATAGTATATATCGCATATATTGTTAACTTCTGTGATAATATGACGTTTCTGAACATCTCATCTCAGGTATACTTTTACCCGTGAGGGTGTTAGAGACACATCGGTTGCGTTGCAGCGAAAGTGATGAAAAATCACGCGCATTTGAAATCACCATCCGGCATCGGTATCAGAGTGTTGTCAAGGTGACTTTCATTGATAAACATCCCTGACGCAAAACGACACAAAGGAGAAGATCATGCTCAGCAAACATATCACTGTCACCATCCGAAAAGCGATTTCTTTGCTCGCGACAGGATTGGGTATCTTCGAAAACATGGCTGCGCGTTGTGCCGTTGCCCCGTCCCGAAAGCCTATTAGCAAGCGGTCAGCCCCCCCACTTCATATAAATTAAGCACATTAACCCATGTCCTTCATAATACAGTATCCGCAGTTATGGCTGTGCTGGATGCTTCGTGCCCGCGCAGTCTTTGTCTGGCACAGCGTGTTTCGTCTCGGGCGATCTTTTTTGGTGCTTTACTTGCTATCACAAGCCTGTTCGCAACTGAAGGAATCGCTCAAGCACCATCAGCCCCAACAAATTTTACAGCCACGGCTGGAGATAACCAAGTTATTTTAAGTTGGGACGCGCCGTCTGGAACTGTTACTGGTTACGAATACAAGGTCGGATCAGCTGGTTGGACGTCAACAAATAATGGCACAAACACAACATATACGCATACTACTGGATTGATAAACGGGCTCTTGGCCGAGTTTCAGATTAGAGCAGTCAACGGTAGTACAAAGGGAACAGCAACTGACGCGGTGTTCGTAACCCCTAAGATACCAGCCCCTACAGCACTTACAGCAACAGCCGGTAATGGTGAAGTTCAGCTAAGTTGGACAAAACCATCTTTAAACCCCCCTTCTGGTGCTGATGAGGTAACTCGCTATGAGTATACAACAGACGACGGCACTACTTGGACATCTACAGGTGGCACCGACACAAGCTATACTGTAACTGGGCTGACAAATGGACAATCATATACTTTCAAAGTCAGAGTAGTCCGTTTTTGGAATGATGGTGTTGATGACATTACTGAAAATGGATTAGCTTCAGATCCGTCAGACCCGGTAACACCCAACGCTCCACCACAAACTCCGCCACCACCGCCACCACCACCTGTCGACATCAACGCAGGGACAACCGAGACGCTGACCGTCCAACGCGTGAACAGACGAACCGTAACCCTCAGCTGGGATATCCCGACTGCACTCAACGCACAGACAATCGCCTATGAGTATAGCACCAATGCAGGACAGACTTGGACATCTACAAATAGCACCAACACCTCCATTACCATTACAGGCGACGGCTTCGGAGACCTGCCACCGACGCAGTTCAGGATTCGAGCGATGAATCAGAATGCTGACGGCACTCAGTCCTTCGTGATTATATCCGCCTCTGCGACACAACGACAGCGGCGGATTATACAGGAATGTCCTGTCGGATGGATCAGATCCGACGGGTTTGCGGGACGCAACCGGCGCGCACTCCTCTATGAAGTCAAGTTAGAGATGGAACTACACAACCCTATCTCTATCTATAAACCCGTCTGGGTCGCTATCTATGTGCATCCT
>JAJEIP010000028.1 GCA_022827885.1 Candidatus Poribacteria bacterium | reverse complement strand
GTTGTAGCGCCGGTAGATAATAATCGAAAGTTTTTTTAGCTTGGTGATTGCAGCGTCAAAGTCTTTTGTGAAAGTTTTTGAATTATTATCAAGAGCATAATAAAGCAATTTTTTTGAAGCTTTCAAACTGTTTATTGCCTCTCCGGCAATACCGAGTAGCCCAATGGTCTTAATCAGTTTAACCGTTATTTCAGAAGGATCTGGCAACCGATTAATGGCGGATTCAATTTCCGCCCATTTCTTGCCCTCACCAGAGGTATAGAGTTTATTACCTTGCGTGATGTGAAAGTAATCGTAAAGGTCTGCAAGTCTATACATCGGTAGTTGACCATCTTCATAATGTTGGTTTGAAAGGAAGTCTTGTAAACCGTACGGTTCACTTGAATTGAGAAAAGCGAACAGAGAACGTTCGTTCTGTGAAAATCGTCGAGAAAGGGGACCGATGAGGAGTGCTACTGTGGGATGGAGCGGAAGACAACTTTCCAAGAGTTGAATAAATTCGCTATTGTCAAGTTGATGAAGTTTAATCCCTAATTCAGTTACAGTGTTAAAGTTGTCTTTGCAGACAATTTCTGAAGACTTCTTAAGTGCTGTGCCGACCAAGCGGAGTAAATGCTCGGTAGGTTCAGTAAAGGGAACATCTTCAAATCGTCCTTGGATCTTTTCCCATTCCTCACGTTGTAATTTGGCTGTCCGTTGTCCGTACATTTCAAACGCTTGATGAAGGATAGTTAATAAAAATAACGGTGTCTTTCCACTTCTGTCAGCAAATTCTGCAAGTTCTTGTAAAACATGTATATCGCCTTGTGCCGGGTGTTGAGAAGCATATTCAAGAAACTTCCCGAACTCATCAATCACAAGCAATAGTCCGGCGCCTCCATGGTCCTCAATTTGGTGCATTGCTGATTTAAAGAGTTTTATAATTTCAGAGGGATTGGGGAGGATTCCTGCTTCTGCTGCTTTCAACTTGTTTTGAATTGTCGGAAGTGGGGATTTCGTTTGTGATCTTCCATTGAAAGATATAAGCCCTTGTTGCAAGCCACGTAAAAGAGCAATTGAGATTGGGGAGCGTTCTCCAGAAATAAGGATAGGACAGAACTCAAAAGAAGAAACTTGTTCGTTAACTTTTAGGTCAGTCAATCGTTTATGTAAGGCAGTATTTCGTTGTTCAAGTAGTTTTAATGCTTGTTGGGTTATCGGCGAGGCGGAGCTTCCGAGCAGATTTGCAGTAAAGAGTGCAAAAGCTGATTTCCCAGATCCGTAGGGTCCGGTCAGAGACCATGCTTTCGACGACTCACCGTTTTCTAAAGCCGAAACGATGCGTTCTAACATTTCAAGTGCTGTTACTGTTACAACGTACCCTTCCAAAAGATTTTCATCGGTATAGAAGTCCCGCTCTAAGTGAACTGACCGTCGGAAACGTCCTTTAACGTGAAATATGTCAGATAGTACTTTTTTCATAAACTCCCTTTAAAAGTTCTAGCCTATCCAATTTTTCGTGTTTTTCGTATCGGGAAATCTGCTTTAATCCTGCAGTATCATCATAAGTCATAGTGCCATCAGTTACTGCTTCAAGCTTTTCGAGGTACATTACCAGGGCATTCTCATCAAGTTTGAAAACTTGACCAGGACTTAATTTGGAATACATGATTTTTGAAAAAGAAAGTGTGTTCGCGTTTGGATAATAATTATTCCAGAATTCAGTTATAGCTAGAGCAAACATTGAATCTGTTAAAGATGGTTTTGGGTCCAAATTGAATTGATACCTATTTTCGCCTTGTTTGACTTGTACTTCGCGAATTAAGTCTAATTCAACCAAGGGGCAATCAAACGTATCTTCGATAATTGTAATCTGTGGAGATTGTGAAAGGCAGTATGTTCGGATAAAACAGCTGATGTCTTGTTTGATCGTATTTTCAGAAGGTTGCTTTCTTATGTTTTCTTGCTGCTTTATCCAATCTATAAGGTCATTACTTAAAGAATCTCTTGTAAACTCTGGGTAATTGAGGAAATTAAAGGCCCAAGACCACGTAGCTGCACTTTCCATATTCGTTGCGATACGCCAATGGAGCCACCATAAAGTAGCAGGATTTTCCAGATATTGATCTTTTCCGGTATCAGCAGCAAAAATGATCTGACCCTCATCAGTAACTGCAAACTCACTACGGTGATTGGAAGTATTTTTGTTTTTTCTGATTAGGCCAGCTGTTATACACCAATGACGGATGGAACTTACCATGTTTTTACCAACACCTAAAGTAACAGGTGCGTCTTCATCAGTAAAAATATGTTGATTGTCCATCACCGCATCGACCCCCTTTTTCAGCCACGTATACCGAAACGGGAACGTCTGGTGTCCTGAGAAAGAGAGATTCTTCGGGGGTAATGAATTTGTGTCTTCAGAAATTAAGAGATTTTCCATATAATCTATTATACCTTATATGCCTAAAAAAATCAACGCCGATTGTCAAAATTAAGGATGTTTTTTTGACATTTTTTGGAAAATTTGGTATGCTTTTATTATGGGTTGCAGCAGCCCGTGGTTAAAAGGGTTCCCCACACTTCTATAATACCAATTGGATAAAACCCTCAGATGATGGGTTATACGCTTTTTTTCGCTTTAAGTTTCATAGCCTTGCCCTCGCCATGCAGGTTACCAGATGCCTAAATATGAAATTGGGATCACAAATATTAACACACTTGTTCGCCGCCTCGGTTATGTTTCCGCGATTCTACAATTGCTTGAGCATAAAACGCTAAGTGAATCTGTGCTCTATACTCGACTTGAAAAATGGAGCCTTGATCATGAGCAAGATTTGATGGGTTACGCGAATCAGCAGGGATTTATTAAAGCAACACACGGGCAAGCTGCCCCAAAACAGTACACTAATTTCGCTGTTTCGTTGGGACTTGTAGGACGGATCGTTGGCGCGTGCCGTGTGACTCGGTTTGGGAAAACATTGCTGCCCTTTCTCCACCACGCATCCCACCAGAACCCATTTGAAATGATCTATGCTGAACGATGTGCGTATCTGTATTGGCTTTTGGTGAAAGACAGTGATAGACTTCTCACAATTATTCGGATGTTGGTTGAAGGGGGTTCTCAATCTCTTTCCAATTTGCAAAATGCTTTCCCAGCGTTTTATCTTCAGCAATTAAAAGCCCGTATGCTGACAGCGGAAAAGCACGTAGCCCCAGAAATCTTGGCAGTTCGAAACCGCGTGGCACATTGGGGAGAAGGGACAGGACGTTCTATGGAAAATATCGTGCCGCCACGAATTCATTGGTTGGCTGACCTCGGTTTAGTCTCAGTTGAGAATAGTGGAAAGAGACATTCTGAATTAACAGAAAAGGGGATCCAGTTTTCTCAGTCTCTTCCGAAAATTCAAGGAAGGTCGGCTTTTCACGCAAGTCCCGCGTGGTTGCGGGATCAATTCTTTGGCATTGCTGGACGGGTTCTTACGGACACAGTTGACCGACAATGGACAGAGATACAGAAATTAGAGAGAAAAAATCTGCTTGACAAACTCACTTTTCAGGCTTTTCAAACGCTTCGGAGTACATCAACCCCGAAGATTTCTTTATATCCCGCACTCATTTATATGGCACTCCTTCTTATTACCGATAACGGAATCGCGGCGAACCTTGAGGAACTCCAGACAGATTTAGATACGTTTTCTAAAGAGCCTAATACGCGGTATGCCGTCCGGTTTTCCCACCGTGAAAATGAGTCATATCTTATTTTTTTTCGCAATAAGTAGTTTTGGGATGCAGAAAAGGTCTTGAAAAAGTGCCATGAACCCTTGATTTTATTGGCTTTTCGCTTGTTTTTTATTACGTAAATATGCTATAATATAGGTAGTTAAAAAGGGGTACTGGAAACACCCCTTTGAGAAAACCAAGTTGCTTTTTCTGGTTTTCACCTTTCTTTCAAGTGGTAAAAAAGTTTCTGAGAGCAAACCCCTTAAAAACTCTTTCTGCTTCTCGGAGAAATCCAAATTTTCATTCATAGCAAACGCTCTTTTCTATAGGATTCTGCTATTAAAACACAAGGCGAATCACATTGTCAAGGTTTAAAGGTGGGTACCTCCCTACACCTTTGAACTTTGAAGGAGATATTATGAGAATTGCGTTTTTTTCTGCAACGCATCTATCCGAGATTGCAACACTGTTTCACGTGCTTCTAACGTAGATAAATGTTGGATATTAAACCCATATAGACGTAAGTATTCACAGCAATCTTCTACTTTTGGAGATGGCAAGTCCGCAATAATAAACAAGCGTATGTTTTCTGCATCCGCATGCTGTTTTTGAAAAATATTAGCATAATGAAGGATCTGCCCAATGCTTTGATACTCTTGCTTATCACGGTTGGTTGGGTATTTATCATCCCAGCATTTTACTTCTGCAATAACAGGATGTCCGTTCTTATCCCTTCCTAATAAATCAGCGTTGAGATTAGGTAAGGTATACCACTTTAACTCCTCGCCGAATATTAAGAGAGCGTTTCTCTGTATGAAACCAGTTAATTTTCTTTCTCGCTCATTCATTATTAATTCCTCCAGTAGTTTGGAAAGGTTGCCATTTCGATAAAAGGAAAAACAAGAAAAGTGGATTTGGAAGTCGATAATATTACTTGTTACGGATGTTTTTTTATCTTCATTGTGTTGTTCGTTCTGGTTATGATTTTGATAACTACTATTCCTACGGATGATGTAAGCATACGAGGGCGTTGGATCATCAAAATTTATAACGTTTTAAATATGTCAGTGTTGCATATAACGATAAGTCTCTGCATAAATGAGTCTCGAAAAAACCCGGCGGAAAGAAAGACTTACAAAACTAAAGGGATAAGATATAAGATAGACAAGATAGAGCGAATTGTTGGCACTACCGTTGGAATTTGGTTATGGATTATGATATTTTGCTTAGACGCGTGGTCAATCATATCAGGTAACGAGATGTGGGCATTGTGGCACATAATCCGACAAATCATCACTATACCGATTGCTTGTTTCTGGGCATTTATAGGAGTCTTAAAGATTATCGAAAAAGCCGATAGTGAGGAGAGAGAAGATAATGGAGATGAAACGTGAAACCTAATTTAACCCATTAAGGGCTATCTCCGCTCGTCCCTCGGCAATTGCCTGCCCAATATTTGCTTGTGCTGCTTTTTCACTGACCGCTGGCACTTTTTCCCATATTCTATCCAAGACGGAAAAGGTTTTCTCTCGTTGTTGAAGCATCCTCTCGTCCGTTTCAATTGGAACAATGGCATGGTTATTTGGTTGGAACAATGGCATGGTTATTTCATGCCGAATGTTAAGTGCCGTCATCTATGTGAGGGGGGATGTGCCGTTATCTTTGTGTTCTTGGATCAGACATCGCAGTGCCTTGTTCACAGACACAGCGTCTGGAAATGCCTCGGCGACATCAGGTTCTAACTTGACAATAGAATTATCAAACTTCTTAGACGCTGGGTCTAAAATCTGCATTGGTAAACGGCGAGAATGCGTATCTCTGTTTTCTTTGGCTTCTTGAATCAGACATCGCAGTGCCTCGTTAACAGTAACATCGTCAGGGAATACCGCAGCGACATCAGGTTCTAACTTGATAAAGTTACCGAACTGCTTACGCGCAGGACCAAATTTCCGCACTCGCAACTTTCTCAAATCATACTCTGGACGAAGTTCATCTTGTGTGATTGTTTTATCCTTCTGCATATAGTTCTCTCTCATTGGGAGTGGCTTTTCTCGCGCTAATTAGGCGAACCGTATCTTCTCGCTCAGTATACGATATAAATAATAAACGATTCTGTGTCGACTGTCCTATAGCAACACACCGATCTTCCGCAAAGGAATGGTCCGGATCGTCAAAAACAATATAGAAGGGATCTTGGAAAACAGTTTTTGCTTCATCAAATGATACGCTATGTTTTGACAAATTTGCTGTGGCTTTATTTGTGTCCCACTCAAATTCCATTAAGATTAACCTAACACCAAATGTATCAGAATCTGTATGAATAGATTCATTTTATTATATACTATATGTGAAAAAATGTCAACGTATAGACAAGAGACGCAGAGCTATTCAATTCTCCATGAAATTCCCCAAATTTCATAAGGGTTCTGGAGAGCAAAGATTTAAAAATCCGCGTAATCCGCAGAATCCGTATAATCCGCGATTCAGACAATTTAACAATTGAATGACCCCGCATTGGGGAAGCCATGTAATAAGGTTGAAGGTTTTCGGTTGGCTATCAGAGACTACAGAGATATAAAAATTTCACAATAAGCGTTCAAAAAAGATTATTATGTTTAATTAATAATAACATAATGATAAATAATGGCGTTGAAATGCTACACCCGTCAGAAAATACTTGATTTTTCCTACACTATCAGGTATTATAATTTATCAAGTAAACAGCCATTGTGAAACCCCCAACGCAAATCCGAATTGCTAAAGGGAGCCGACAAAAACCGAGAAGACACTATAATTCGCAGCATTTCGCTATAATTCGCAGCATTTCGCAGCATTTCGCAAGAAAGGAAAACTATGAACACAGAGCACCAAAACAAAAAACCTCAGTTACCAGATTTGCCACGCGGCGTTGAAGAGAAGCCCATCGTTTATGACGATGCAGACCTTGAAGAAATCCGAGAAATCGCAGCCTTGCCACCCATCCATTTCTCACCCGACGAGATCGAGTTTGCCATCAGTATGTTTGCCAGAGGTTTCGCCCGCGGCGATGTGGTTACCTGCTTCATAGAGACTTTTCCAGAACGCCAAAAGCAAGCCGATAGGGAACCTCATTTTCGCAAACGCTTATCAGACCGACTGCGAACCTGTGACCCCACCAGTGCCATCTTTGCACAGACCAGGTATAAGACCCTTTACGATCTACACCAAGAACACGTCCGTGAGACACTCGGAAATACGTATGCTCGGATAGACAGCCGGTTGAAAGATATACTCCTCAAACGCATTGAGGCACAGACAGAACGGTTAGAAAAGATTGATACCCGCATAGACCACCTCCACCAACTCCATAGCCGCTACCAGACAGAACACACAGATGCCAGCATGCCACTGGAACGGGACGACGCTTTTCAAAGACTCCACGTCACAGATCAGTCGCTCCTCAAATGGTATAACGTCCGGATGAAGGAAGAACAGCAATTGATGAAATTATTTTTCTCCCTCAAAACGCTCGAAGTAAAACTCGCAGGTGCCGCAAACCTAAAGGCAACATATACACCCCAAGAATGGTAAGGTGCGCTCTTTTAAATCATGCACATCGAAACACTCAATTACTCTTTAATCCATATCCCTGCCGGTGCGTTCACGATGGGAACGATTCCGACGGAATGGCGGAAGACGGATCCAGAGGAACCCCAACGGAATGTCCTGCTCGATGCCTACGCCATCGGGACATATCAAGTCACGAATGCGCAATACGCACGGTTCGTTGAGGAGACAGGATACCCGCAACCCCTGTTCCATAACGATACACATCTCAATGCCCCCGATTTCCCTGTCGTCGGGGTGAGTTGGCACGATGTGACAGGTTTTTTGGCGTGGCTGAGTGAACGTGAAGGTGTGGAATATCGCTTGCCGTCCGAGGCGGAATGGGAGAAGGCGGCGCGTGGCACGAATGCTCGGGAGTATCCGTGGGGGGATATGTGGGATGCGAGTCGAGCGAATACATCGGAATCGGGGAATAAGCGACTGATGCCGGTTGGGAGTTATCCATCGGGTGTGAGTCCTTACGGGTGCTATGATATGGCGGGCAACGCCTATGACTGGTGTTTCGATTGGTTCCACATGGAGACGTATAAGTACTCACCAGCGGAGAATCCGTTGGGCGCGAGTGAAGGACGGCGGAAGGTGATTCGCGGGGGCGCGTGGATTGCCCGCGGAGAGTTCGCTGCACGCTGTGCAAACCGTGCAGCCTATGAGCCGATCCGAGGACTTCACAGCGTTGGTTTTCGGATTGCGATGGATATGTAATATAACCCAAGTTCCTACTAACAAATTCTGAACATTTCAACGAGAGACTTAGGCATTTCCTCACCCCAGCGGGGTGATATGTCTATAGAAACCGGGGATCACAACTTCTTGCACTCCAGCGGAGTGCCATGGGCACAAATAGGTGACTTAGGTTAATATAGTTGTCAGTTATTAGTTATCAAAAAGAGGATCTGAGGAAGATACCCTCAATCCGCGAAATCTGTAAAATCCGCGTAATCCGCGATTCAGACGAATATGCACATGAAACCTTTACACAAACACTCTCAAGATTTTCGGGACGCCTTGTTGGCGTGGTTCAAAGCGTATCAACGCGATATGCCGTGGCGACACACGGATGACCCCTACCGGATTTGGGTCTCTGAGGTGATGCTCCAGCAGACGCAGGTCAAGAAGGTCGTGGCATACTATGAGCGGTTCATCGCACGGTTCCCAGATGTGCAGCACTTGGCAGTCGCCCCCCTACAGGATGTCCTAAAGGTGTGGGAAGGCTTAGGATATTATGCGAGAGCGCGGAACCTCCACAAAGCCGCGCAGGTCGTCGTGAATGAACTGGACGGGAAGATACCCGTGGATTATGCGAGTTTTCGGAAGTTACCCGGTGTGGGGGACTATAGTGCAGCGGCGGTGCAGAGTATCGCGTTCAATGCCCCGTATGCCGCGGTGGACGGAAACATCAAACGCGTGTTGGCGCGCCTGTTTCTGATGGAAGCACCGATTAATGACGCAAAGTCAGCGAAGGTGTTTCAACAGCACGCCGATGAACTGTTGGAGCCGAATGCGCCGGGGTTTTTCAATCAGGCGATGATGGAGTTAGGCGCGACTGTGTGTCGTCCGCAATCCCCGACCTGCCTCGTCTGTCCTGTGAATTCGTTTTGTGAGGCGTTCCAGACGGCGCAACAGGACGAGTTTCCGTATCGGCGCGAGACGAAACCCATCCCGGAACACCATCTCGCTGTCGGGGTTATCTATAGAGACAACAAGGTTCTACTCACACAGCGACAACTGGACGGTTTGCTCGGTGGACTCTGGGAGTTTCCGGGTGGACAACTCGTTGAGGATGAGACCGCCGAGACGGCGTGCGTCCGACACATCGCTGAGGTCGTTAACCTCTCTGTCACCAACGTGCGGTATCTCACGCAGGTCAGGCATGCCTATACGCATTTCAAGGTCGTTGTGGATGTATTTCGGTGTGAGTATCAAGCCGGTGAGGTGGTTCTGAAGGGTCCACGGGATGCGAAGTGGGTCGAGATTGCGGCACTAAAAGATTACCCGCTCCCGCGTGTGACGCATAAGTTTTTGGAAAAATTAATTGAGGAATAGTGGTTGGTAGTCAGCAAATTGGCAAGCCATTAATTTACTGCTGTAGGTTGGGTTGAACGCTACTGAGAAATCCAATATCTACATTCCAAATACACGCCACATCTCAGACCCCCATGTGGACCCCAAAGACAGAGTGAAACCCAACTTCATACTGATAGATACCGAGACCTTTCCGGGAAAATGTTGGGTTTCACTCCGTTTCTCTGAAAGACACGTCGTAGGAGAAAAGTGCTTCTTGTGTAAATCCGTGGTTTTTTGGCATTCCCGTTCAACCCAACCTACGAGGCTCCGGTCCGGTGCGGTTAAAAACCGCACCTACCGTTTTTGATTAAAAATTGCTTCTAATTGTTTGATCCGAAACGTGCCTCGTATTTCTCCCAGACATCATCGGATAAGGGGGTGCTGGCGGCTCTGACGTTCGCTTCCAGCTGCTCAACGTTGAGGCTCCCAATGTTGTTGCCCTGGATCCGCTCCTCTTTCAGACAGAACTGGAGGGCAAGTTGAAGCAAATTGACGCCTTCTTCAACACACCATTCCCAAATCGGGTATGCTGCTGCAACATCACCTTCTTTTTTCCAACGTCCCCTTGCAATCTCAGCGTCAAGATCGACACCTGTGAGGATACCGCGTAGGATCGACCAGCCGTTCATGACCCCGATGTCGTGTTCAGCGGCGTAAGGGAGGATGTCGTCAGCGGCGTTCTGCCGGACGAGATTATAGTCGTTGAAGCAGAGGATGAGGTCGATATCACCGGTCGCCATCGCCTTGAGATGGAAATCGTGCGGACGCATCCCATACCCGAGGTGGCGGACGAGTCCACGCGCCTTACATTGGAGCAAACCGTCAAGCGTGCCGCCCTTTTCCAGCGTGGGATCGATCTCGCCGGGGTCGTGGATCAGCATACCGTCGAAGTAGTCTGTGCCGAGGAGTTCGAGTTGGTCTTCGAGGTCAGCGATTGCGCGTTCAGCGGAATAATTGGGTCGCCCGTCTCCGTAGCCACCCCAATCCGCGGCGGAATGGCAACACAGCCTCCCGGTGATGATGACATCCTCACGCGGGATCTCCTTCAACGCCAGACCGAGTTTCCGCATTGAATCCCCATAACAGCGTGCACAGTCGAAGTGGTTCACACCGATGGATACGGAGTGTTTAACGAGAGCCACAGCCTCTTCATCTGAGACGAAACCGAAGTTGTTTCCAAATCCCTGCGTGCCGAACGGAATAACGGGGATGCTGAGTTCCGTTCTTCCGAGACGTCGCCTCGGAATTGTGGGAAGATCTTGATTGGTTACCATAAAATTCCTCTTAATATTTGTCCGAACCCTCAAGCGGGAGCGGGACTGCCCAAATGTTCCGGTACCGAACATCGTTGCCGTGGTCCTGCAGTTTGAGTGGACCGGGTGTGGCGGCTTCTGAATCGATACTTCCGACAGTCGCGCCAGCGAGTTGGGCGTTGTTGATAATCACCAAGCCGTTCTGAATGACGGTTATGCGTGGACCTTCAGTCATTGCGCCGCCATCGTCGAAGCGAGGGGCTCGGAAGATAATATCGTAGGTTTGCCACTCAAGCGGCGGTTTGCAAGCGTTAACAAGCGGTGCGAACTGGTTGTAAATTGCCCCGCAATCACCCATGCCAGGGACGTCAATGCCGTAGGAATCCAAGACTTGGACTTCGTATCTCCCTTGGAGGAAGACCCCACTGTTGCCTTTTGCCTGTCCGGTCGCTTCCGGCATATCGGGACATCTAAATTCGACGTGAACGAAGTGATCCGTGAAGGTTTCCTTGCTGATGACATCGCCGGTGCGTGGGACAACGAGCATTGCGTCGCCTTCGACCTGCCAACTGGGGTCGCCGCCGTCTAAGCTTGTCCAATTACTGAGGTCTGTGCCGTCAAAGAGGATGACTGCGGATTCTGGAGGTGTTTGTGCCATGAGTTTTCCTTTCGTATGCTGTGCATGCGCAAATGGTGAAGTAAAATAACAATTTTCCCTATTTTAACGAAATCCGCTTTTTTGTCAAGGGTTATCGTTGTCAGTCAAAGGTATTCACTTGTCAGAAATCACTGTTGTGGGAGGGGTTTGTAACCCCGATTCTTGCGGTTGTGATGGCAGAGCTTGAAGGACCGGAATAACGTAACTGTGGATCGTCCGACTCGCAACTGTATCCGTTTCGGCGCGAGGTTCCGAATTTTCACGGTAATCAAACACGACATAGTAACCTTCACTCGCGCCTTCCGATGTGAGGTATGTTGCGAGTTGCTGTTTACCCGCCTGATAACTTCGTTCGCCGCGCCATACCTTCGTTTCGACGATGTAAGTCTGTCTGTTATGTGAAATGATGAGATCGGTTCTGCCTCTGCCGGTTGGGACTTCCAGATACATGGCGGCACCAACGATTTTCACAAACTCGTCGAGATAGGCGAAGAGAAGGTATTGCCCTACGAATTCTTGGGGGGTATCCGGGACTTGAAGTATTCTGAATCCCGCGCGTGCGATGAAGTCCCTAAAATTTTCGATGAGTCTCTGCATTTGAAGATGCCCAGTCGGCGAGATATATTCTGAAAAGTCGATTGGACCGTCTTCAGGGAGATATTCGTCCTCAAGTCCATTTATGAGGGGTTTAAGTGCTTGGATAATACAGTGGAGATAGATAGGATTGAGAATCTGACACATTCCATCTTGTCCCTTTGTGAGGATACCATAAGTAGCGAGTTCGCTGATGATTTCATTGTGGAGGGTAAAGTTATAGCTGCTTCCGTAGAAAGCAATGCGCATGAGCATTCTTTCAAAGCGTGGGTCTCTGCGGACATTTGTAATGAGATGTTCAATGTTAGTGTTTCTTTCCTCAATGAGTCGTGCGTGCGCTTGTGAAAAGTGGAATATCTCAATTGTTTGGCTTTTGGGGATGCTGAGTTCCTCGGTGAGGATTTGCGCACATCTGTTGACGAGGAACGGTTGCCCTGCTGTCTGTGTATGGATCGTTTCAACGACTTTGGGTGCGAATTGTTGTCCGACCTCGTCGGTGTACTGCGCGAGAAGTTCACCGACCTGTTCTAAAGTGAAGTTTGGGAGTGTGAACTCGTCCTGTATGTTGAACGGCGAGATGGATCGATCGTAGTTGAGTTGTGTGATGTTTTTAACCCCGACAATACCGACACTATACGGAGAGCGGACTTCGCGTCCGGTGAGATATATCCGGCGGAGCGAACGAAGGAATCCGTTGATAGCTCCCTGTGGAATTCCGTCGAATTCGTCGACGATAAAAACGACCCGTTGGTTTTCCGCGAAGGTGGTGAACTCCTCAAAAAATTCACGCATCGAAATGTGGTTGGTCATCTGGGCATTCGTCAGAAAGGTGTCCAGTTCTTGGGAAAGCTGCTCATCGCGTTCTCGAAAGACCTTCCGAATCTCTTTGCCGATTTCTTTGCACAGTGAATGATAAAAATCGACGGGTGTTATGTCTTCGTATTCCTCGAAGTTGAGTTGTATTGGAAAGTAGTCTGTTCCTTCGGCGGCAAGTGCCTTGAGAGCATCTTGGAAGAACGTGGTTTTACCCGTCTGGCGTGGTGCGAACAGGACGATGTATCGTCCCTGCTTAACGCGAGCGATGAAATCGGAAAGTTCCTCACGTCGCGCGACGACGTAATTATCTGTGGAATTGACGGGTCCTTGCGTTCCAAATCGCCTCATGTTTCTCTCCTGTTGTTTTAGGTGTAAAGCATTATATCAGGTCTGTGTGTGCAAGTCAATTAACTATGGTAAACCTGAAAAATAAACAGACATTCTACCCCAATCCGGTAGGTGCGGTTTCTAACCGCACCGGTTCTGAATGTCCAAGTAATTCTAAAACCTACCATAAATGACGCTGCGGAACTGATAAAAAACTGTTTGAAAAAAGACGGTGGTGTGGTATAATAGATTTGTATTCGGACGCGTTCGGTGGACGCGCCTCCACTCATAGAGATAAGGGAATTGAGAAGCGAAACGCTATGCTAAAACCGAAACCCAGCATTGACACGATTCAGCCCTATCAGGGCGGTAAGCCGATTGAAGAGGTCCGGCGCGAACTCGGCATTACGACCGATATTATCAAACTGGCATCCAACGAAAATCCGTTCGGTCCCTCGCCGTTGGCGATGCAGGCGATCTCGGAGAGCGCGACACAGGTGCACCTCTACCCTGACGGGAACGCCTATTACCTGAAAGCGGATCTCGCGGAATATCTCGGCATTTCTGCTGAACATCTGATTTTAGGGAACGGATCGAACGATGTGCTCCAATTCGTCGCTGAGGCATACCTCGCACCGGGGGATGAGGTCATCTATGCAGCCGGGGCATTCGTCGTCTATAGTCTTGTGACGAAGTTATGCAGTGCGACAGCGGTTGTCGTGCCGATGGTGGCGCATACACACGATTTGTCCGCCATGGCAGCAGCGATTACCGAGAAGACGAAGGTCATTTTCGTCGCGAATCCGAACAACCCGACCGGCACGATGGTCACAGCGGAGGAGACAGCGGCGTTTATGGAACAGGTGCCGGACGATGTGCTGGTCGTTTTTGACGAAGCCTATTATGAGTATGTTGACCGTTCAGACTACCCACAGACGCTCCCGTATGTGCTGGCGGGACGAAATGTCATCATCACCCGAACGTTTTCTAAAATTTATGGGCTCGCTGGGCTCCGCATCGGATACGGTATCGCGCCCCCTCCGTTGATTGAAACGTTGAATCGGGTGCGCCAACCCTTCAATTGCAGTTTGGTCGGACAGGCGGCGGCGCGAGCGGCACTCAAGGATACCGCCCACGTTACAAAAAGCCGAGAACAGAACGCTATCGGTAAAGCCTTCCTCTACGAGGCGTTTGACGACATGGGACTCCGTTATGTCGAAAGCGAGGGGAATTTCATCATGTTGCACCTCGAACAATCGGGGGCTGATGTCGCCGACGCACTTCTGAAGGAAGGGGTCATCGTGCGTCCGATTGGGGGCTACGGCTACCCGAATGCGGTGCGCGTAACGATCGGCACACAGCAGGAAAACGAAAAATTCATCAAGGCGTTAGGAGTTGTCAGCCATTAAAAAATATGAAAGAACTAATACAAATCAATAACAAGCGTCCTACGCGGAAAATTATGGTGGGGAACGTCCCGATTGGGGGTGACAGTCCTGTCTCCATCCAGACGATGACGACGACCTTGACGCGCGATGTCGATGCCACGTTAGCACAGGTGGAACGGTGTGCGGAGGCGGGTGCGCAGATCGTCCGCGTTGCTGTCCCGGAAGAGCCGGACGCCAAGGCACTCGGTGCCCTTGTGAAGCGTGCCTCAGTCCCGATCGTCTCGGATATCCATTTCAACTACCGATACGCACTCGCTGCCGTAGACGCTGGCGTGGCGAAGGTGCGCATCAATCCCGGGAACATCGGTAATGAGCAACGGATTGCTGAGGTGTTGTCTGCGGCGAAAGCGGCGAATATCCCGATCCGTATCGGGGTCAACGAGGGGTCGCTTGAACGGGATCTCTTAGAGAAGTATCCCTCCCCAACGGCAGAGGCGTTGGTAGAGAGTGCGATGCGGCACGTCAAGATTTGTGAGGAACACGATTTCAAGGACATCGCTATCTCCGTGAAGTCGAGCGATCCACTTCGGATGATAGAAGCGAACCGCCAGTTTGCGGCGAAAGTCCCGTATCCGCTACATCTCGGTGTAACGGAAGCCGGAACACCTCGACGTTCGCATGTTAAATCGACACTCGGCATCGGCACGTTGTTATTGGAAGGAATTGGGGACACCATCCGTATCTCGATTACCGGTGATCCGGTTGAGGAGGTGTTGACGGCTAAAGAACTCCTTCGGGCATTGGGTATGGCGGAAGATATGTTAGACGTTGTTTCCTGCCCGTTCTGTGGGCGTGGCGATCCTGCGGCGGACTATGAGAATATTGTCGCTGTCGCTGAGGAACTTTTAGAGAAACACGGCATCAAAATTCCCGTCGCTGTGATGGGGTGTGAAGTCAACGGACCCGGTGAGACGCGCAACGCTGAGGTCGGTATCCACTTGGGCGGCAAGGAACTTGCGGTTCTGAAGGTTCGCGGTGAACGGGTCCGCACCTTCCGAGGGAAAGACGAAGTCAACCCGGAATTCTTGGCGAATGCGTTGTTAGAAGCCGCACAACAGTTAGAGGTGGGAGGGGAATCCTCTGAATTATGATTATCTGATTGGCTATGATTATGGACCAATCACATAAATCACGGGTCATTACGATGCGAAAAAACTTAATAATTAAAAAAATTCCTGTCCAGATTGGGGTACTCGCGCTATTTTTCGTCGTTTACCACCTATTCCTGTATTACAGCATGCGCGAAATGTCTATCAATCTGGGTGCGGTGCGGTTTGAAACCCACATTTTGCCGCTTTATGCGGAACCGAGTTTCGACCTGAGTTGGTGGATAGTGCCTGCCCTGGCGGTGTGTATCGGTTTTTTGTATCTTTGTCAGAGATACCTGCTTTCAGGCGCCGACAGTCGTCGTTTATTAATCGTTGCGGGTGTCTGCTTCGTTGCGATTCATATCAGCGTTGCCCAAATTGATGGCTACCGAGAGTTGGAACGGGCGGGTGAGACGGAACGGGTTTTAACGCTTTTAGAACCCTACACGCGGACGTCGTTGGAGTATTATGGCGATGTGCCACGTATTGACGAACTCGGACTCCGCAGGTTTCTACGGGATTATAGCAAACCGGAATTGTTTAATACACTCTCAGGACATACACGCACCCACCCGCCAGGGGGTGTGTTTTTTTTATGGTTTTTTAGTAAAATCTTGGGTTACAATCTCATATCGGCATCATTGATCTCGATTCTCTTCACAGCAATCGCAGTCATTCCGATTTATCGCCTCGGCGAACATCTTTACGGCGAAAAGGTGGGTCGGTACGCCCTGCTCCTTTTTCTTGTCACTCCCAACTTTGTGATGTTCACAGGCACGTCAATGGACGGTCCCTTCAGTGTTTTTCCGATCCTGAGCGTTTACCTGTTTTATAAAGCGCGACATCAAGAAACCCTATTGGATCAGAAGTGGCATGAACCCCGTCCTTATAGCTTATTAACCGGGATTTCGCTTGCGCTTGGAATGTTCATGACGTATTCAACGGTCGTTGTGGGTGTATTCTTGTGTGTTGTCGCTTTACTGGAGCGGAAGCGATTCAGACAGTATCTGAAGGTCTTACTGTCCGCGGCTTCCGGATTCATCGGATTTTATCTCTTGCTTTTCGTCCTGACCGGATTCCGTCCGATCGAAGCACTCTGGGCGGCTATCAAGAAAGATGAGTTGGGCATGGGGACGGGATATGAGAGCGTTGGGCGTTATTTCCACCTGAGTTTCGCGAACCTGTTTGCGTTCCTCATCGGCGTGGGGTTACCGATAACGCTCGTGTGGCTACGGCAGGTCATTGTGGTGATAAAGGAGTGGCGGCAAAATGCGCACGCGTCTGAACAGGGGAGCGATGGAACGCGTGTCCCTTGGATATTCCGCCATGATGAAGCGTTGGACACGTTCGTCATCGGTTTCCTCATCACGCTTCTCTACTTCACATTCTCGACGCTATTTACGATGGAGGTCGAGCGGATATGGATTTTCATGGTACCGTTTTTCGTGATTCCGGTCGCGAAACACCTCACTGCGCGCCCGATGTCAGATCTCTATTGGGTCGCCGGTCTCCTCGTTCTGCAACTGATCGTCGGGGAAGTCCTGCTCTACACGTATTGGTGATGGAATGGTTATCAGTTTTCAGTTAAGAGGTTTTCGTCAGCCCGTAAGCGTAGCGGAGGGGTTTTTGCTTGGGTATTTTTTTCAGATCTACGTGAAGTCAGGTTCATGTCTCGAATCGCCTCACCGACCCGCAAGGTATAATTAAAATTCTCTATGTCATTGATTCCATACCAGTAGCCCGTAAGCGTAGCGGAGGGCGGATCTACGTGAAGTCAGGTTCATGTCCCGAACCGCCTCACCGACCCGCAAGGTATAATTAAAATTCTCTATGTTATTGATTCCATGACAAAGGATGGTGCCGAATCGCAACTCCTCAAAACGTTGGATCGGTTACCACCGGAGCAGTATGAAGCGTCCGTTGTGTTGAGCCGTACCGAAGGCGAACGCCTCAGAGAACTCGCAGCGCTGCCCTGTGTGCGCGAGATCGCAACACTCGCCGGTAAAGATAGACGCATGCGGTTGCTCGAAAAAGCGTTTGCACTCGGTGGGATCGTCAACGCCGTCAAACCCGACATCGTGCATAGCTGGTTATGGTATTCCAATTTCCTCTGTGGACTCTCCCGTAAATGCGGACTGTGGCGACGGATCCCCTTCATCGCTTCACAACGCGGCGACTACCACGCGAGATACGGGAAGTTTCGGCTTTGGCTTACAGAAAAACTCATCTACAATGCCGCCACTGTCCTGCTGACGAACTCGGCACAGATCCAACGGCATCTCCATCAGCGGTATCCAGAGAAAAATATATTCAGCATCCCCAATCTATTGGAATTGCCCACCGAGACGTGGTCACCGCCACGCACGTGTCGCTCCGAAGAGAAATTAATCGTAAGCGTCGGACGGTTCGCGTCTGAAAAGGGGCATCGGTATCTGATTGAGGCGCTAAATCTGTTGGACCGAGAAGATGTCGCATGGCGATGCACGTTTCTCGGTGAGGGTGAACTGGAAACAGAACTCCGATCACACACGGCAGCACACGGACTCTCGGAATGGGTGACGTTTCCGGGTTTCTGTGAAGACGTTTTTTCTGTGCTTCTGACGGCAGATGTTTTTGTGCTTCCCTCGTTGCACGAAAGCTCACCCAACGCATTGATTGAAGCGATGGGGATCGGGATGCCGTGCATTGCCTCGAAAGTGGGGGGAGTCGTGGATCTGATAGAAGATGGAAAAAATGGACTTCAGGTGCCGCCCCAGGATCCAGCGGCGTTGGCGGCAGCACTGCATCGGGTGCTGTCGGAGCCTGATCTTGCGAGCGAGTTGGGTAGGAATGCCCGCGCGACGATTCAGGAGACGTTTGACAGTGCGGTGTCTATTCAAAAATTGGAAGAAGTTTATGTAAAAGTTATCAGTAACGGCTCAGCAGATGGGTGAATTCTTTGGTATGGGGAGAAATCGCGTGACAGACTGGCACCGTGCCTACATCCAGAACGCTTACCGCGAGTTAGCGCGCGGCACAACGCGAAATCAACTCGATACGTTGAACATCGATGCTACCGGCAAAAGGGTATTGGATGTCGGGTGTGGACCGGGGAATCTTCTGGTTGCCCTCTCTACCGATACACCAGAACTCCTTGTGGGTGTTGATGTGGATGCGATTTTTCTGACGGCTGGACGTTCTCAAATCGGGAAGTTAATAGAGCCGTCTTCTGCCCAGCCTGCTCTGCTACGTGCCTCGCTTCCGATCCTACCCTTCGCAGACGCCTCTTTTGATCTCGTTACCTGTTTTCTCGTTATGCCGCATGTCCCTGATGACACAACCGCCTTAACGGAACTGGCGCGGATCTTGAAACCCGGAGGCACGCTCGCCATCTCTGGGCACGGCTTGGGGTTTCCACTTCGGTATCTCAAACGCTTCAAATTGAAGCCGTTGCAGATGTATCTCGCGAGTCTGATTTATAGATGCACCGGGAAGAAGTGGATTCGGAATACACTTCAGAACGATAAGAAAATCTGTGACATCTTAAAGCGTATCGGGATGGTGCCAGAGATGCGACACTACAACAAAAAAGTGCTCGGATGTGTTGCGACTTACTGGATTAAGGCGATGAAGAGTGAGGTCAGCCCTAAGGCGACGCAGTAATAGGAAAAGATGGAGAATCGCCCGCGGTTTAGCAGAACCAATAGGAACCGCAGCGCGATATAGCCGACGATAAACGATGCAAGCATCCCAGTTCCCACGATGTGAAGCGGGATTGTGGTGTCTCCGAGGTCTCGGATTTTGAGGGCGACCGCACCGAGGATCGCAGGAATTGAGAGTAGGAACGAGTATTCGGCGGCGGTTTTGGCGGGAATGCCCAGAAAGAGTGCCAACGAGATGGTCGTGCCGGAACGGGAGATGCCGGGTGTAATTGCGCATCCTTGTGCGATGCCGATGAGCGGCGCGTGCCACGTTTTCAATGCCGTAGTGGCAGTATCGCGACTATCCGGTTTCTCTCTGCGGAGTCGCGGGAGTTGAAGAATGATGCCCGTGAGGATTAGCATAACGCTCACAATGCGGACTTCATCGAAAAAAGACTCTAATTGCGTCTTGAACACCACTGCGATAATGCCGGTCGGGATGGAGCCGATGAGTATCAGCCAGATGAACTTGAGTTCCGCCGATGTATTGAGCGTTGCGCTGGGTTTCCGCCAAAATTGGGTATCCCCGACCGTCGTAAATCCACCTATCAGTAATCTGCCGATTACCTCACGATATGCGACGAGCACGGCGGCTAAGGTTCCGACGTGAAGCATCACATCAAAAAAGACGAGGGGTTCCTTGAGTCCGAGGAATTGCTGTGCCAAGACGAGGTGTCCCGAACTACTGACCGGTAGGAATTCTGTTAAACCCTGTAAAATCCCGAGGAGTATCGCTTCAAGAAATGTCATAGCGGTATTGTAGCACATAAAACGTTGGCTTTCAAGTCCGAAATTTTTCGGGCAATTGCTATAATTCAAAGAGTGTGGTATAATGCGTTGACGCTGTTCGGTATTTGTGTTAAAATTCTTGTTAAAATGCTGATGGAGGTACAAGAATGCGTGGAAATCTATTCCTGTTGGGGCTTACGGCGATCTGTGTATTTGCGGTGAGTCTCTCTTATGCTATCGAGGAAGAGGACATCCTCGTCTATTACTCTTTTGACAAAATGAGTGGTAACAAAGTTACCGATGATTCTGGTAACGGAAATGATGCTGAATTGGCTGGAAAGGGTGCGCTCGTTGATGGGGCATTCAAGAAAGCCATCCATCTCAACGGCGGTGTCGTTATAATGGAACAGAACGACTTTATCGTTCCGATCGGGGAGAAGACAGAGATCACTATGGAAGCGTGGTTTTACCTGAACCAACACGCCTCGTATGATGGGATCATCTCGATTGAAGCCGCCGCGGGTGGGTGTTGCGAGTTTCGGACGATGGTGAACCCCGCTTTCAACCCGTTTTGGGATGCTGGACATCACGCCGACAAAAGTCTCGCGAACTTCACATTTGAATTGAAAGAGTGGTACCACTACGTTTTGGTTGCCGATGGGAAAGATGGCAAAATCTATGTCAACGGTGAATTTATCGGTGAGCAACCGGAGAATTTCAAGTGGCCCAAGTTCAAAGAGGCAGCGATTTATATCGGGGCAGGCGAGAATCCGAACCTCCATAAAGTCGAGGACGCGATTATCGATGAAGTCGTCATCTACGCAAAGGCGTTGACGGAAGACGAGGTTCAAGAATCCATGGACCTGAGTGTGCCAGGCGTGCTTGCCGTTGAAGCCCGAGACAAGTTGGCGGTGACGTGGGGAGACTTGAAAACGGGTTTCTAAATCTAACATAATTTGTAGGGCGAGGCGGCACTTTCACCTCTGCCCTACACCAATCCGGAGACGTTATGAAATTAGGATTCTTATCAAAAATGTTTGAAGGGGCGTTGAGTATCGAAAAAACATATAACCAATGCGATAAGGCACTCAGTGACCTACAAGCCTATAACGAAAAACGCAAAGAGGCGGATTTTCAGATCTCAACTGAGGAAAAAGCTGAATTAGACGAGGTTGTCAATACCGCTATTACAAATGCAACTCGTATCGTGGACAAAGAAGGCGAACGGAATTGGCCCGGGGTGTTTCGGGAAATGCACACGAATTTAGCGAAACTCTATTTAGAACTTGACGAACACGATAAAGTCCGAGCGGAATGTGAACGCCTCCAAGACTATGGCGAGACTGGCAGGCTGGAGGCTGATGAGGTCCTGGAGAGCCTCAAGGAGAAAGAAGATTCTTAATGTTCTTTGCAGTATTGTAGTCCCAAGCAACGCGCCGGGACGGATATACGTCGAGGCACGCTTTAGCACGAGCTACCTCATCGAACCGCAAGGAAAATTAGAGGCATGCAATTCCTGAACCCTGCCGCGTTTTATCTACTTGGTATTATTCCAGTCGTGGTGGCACTTCACTTCCTGAAATTACGCCGCCACCCCCGCCTCGTTCCCAGCATTATGTTTTGGCTCTCCACCGACGAAGACCGGAGAGCGAATATCCCTTTCCAACGCCTCCGTAACCTACTGCTCCCACTCCTACAGGTGCTGTTTTTGTTGCTCCTGATATGTAGTGTCGCGCGTCCGGCACTCCGTAGACCCGGATTCATGCCCGGCAAAGCAATCCTCATTGTTGATAACACCGCGCGTATGTCCTCCATAGAGATGGGAGAAACCCGTCTCACACTCGCAAAACGGGCAGCACAGCAGTATATTAAAGAGATTACCACGAGTGGGGGGATGATGCTCATGGTGACGAATGCCCCTGAAACCTACATCCAACAGACTTTTACGACGGATACCTCGAAACTCCATCAAGCCATAGCGGACATCGCTCAGACGCATGCCCCGCGTAATCTCCGTCCCGTGTTCGATGCCGCAACACGCTATGCGGATTCCCAACAAGATAAAATTGTCTTTATCAGTGGAACGTTTGAAAATCTACCCGATGTCCGGCTGCCGGTGCAGGAAATTGGGGTGGGTGGAAATGCAGAGAATATCGGTATTGTCAGATTCAGCGTTGAGATGTTAACCGATCGTTACGAAGTCCTCATCGGCATTCAGAATTTTACCGATAGTTCCAGAGAATTCGATGTCCAATTGGCGGTGGAAACTGTTCCGCTTGATGACAGAACGGTGTCTGTTCCGGCGGGTGGGACCAAATCCGTGCTGTTTTCAGGGGATCCGAGCGGTTTAGCGGGGAAGATTCTCAGTGCACACCTTGAGGTGGATGACCATTTTCCGTTGGATAACAGTGCATGGGCACTTTTATCGCCTGTTCCCTCACTGCGAATTTTGCTTGTCAGTGACAATCGAAAATCGTTGCTACCCGAACTTTTGGAATCATACGGCGATCACGTGCAACTGCGTTTGGTGGATCCGGCGGACTATCACGGCATAGGTGATGCGGATGTCGCAATTTTCGATGGTAGCACGCTCGCCGGACGCGAGGCTTTTGAAGATTTCGCTGAAGTTCCCCCTGGAACGGCTTTGGTCTTCGTCGCACCGGGTGACAACCTGCCCTTCATTCGAAAGGACGCGCTAGGTGTCGAAACCGAGAGAACCTCTGTGCGTGTTATCACAGAGGATGGGAATCACCCGCTCATGGAGAATGTGTCGCTGCAAGGGATACGGGTGAGCGAGTCTACGCATCGGGAGTTACCACTCTGGGGGCATTCGCTTGTTGAGACGGAGAAAGGGGTATTAATATGGATCGGTAGCAGGCAGGACGCTCGACTGCTGGTTTTCGAGTTTGATGCGTTTAACCCAGAAATCTCTAATTTTGCGCTGACGATTCCGGAAGTCCCGCAATTTATCTACCAGTGTTTGGCGTGGTTTGAAGCGGGAACGGCGCCGCTGCAGCCAGTCCGATCTCAGGAAAGTGGAACCCGACACGCCTTCCGAACGGGTGAAGAGGTGCGCGTTGCATTGACACGTGAGGGACGCACGCTGCATGTGCAGAAACCCGATGGAACCACGGTTGACGTGGAGCGTCCGATATACACCGAGACAGATCAGATCGGGGTCTACACCCTTTTTACGGACGATAGGTTGCTTGAGCGGTTCACAGTCAATTTGCTGAACGCTACAGAATCTGCACTATCCCATTCTCCAACACCTGTAGTTGTAGACCCTTCAATGGAGATAGAAGGTGGATTGCAACCGATGGCGCAGGAGATATGGCGGTGGTTCGCGCTTTCAGCATTTCTGCTGCTCGTGTTGGAGTGGTGGTTCTATCATCGGAGTAGCCTGTAGTAGAAAATAAAAATGGGCGGATACAGAGATCCGCCCTATGAAGGATGTCCTATCCGTTCATCCGACGGGTTGGGAGACCCAACCCTACCGGCCCTATTTATGCACCACTAATTATTTACCGCACTCAGAATCGTCTGAAGCAGCTTGGCTTTCGATATCACTCCGCCGGCGCGTCCAACATTCTGTCCATCTTGGAACACAATATAAGTAGGATGTGTTCTAACCTGATATTTTCCGACGGTTTGTCGACTCTGCGCTACATTCATTTTCGCGACGGCAAACGTGTTGCGGTTATCTTTCGCAATTTCGGCGACAACTGGCGCCATCTGTTTACAGAACGGTCAGCCGTCCTTTACAAACTCAACTACCACAGGTATTTCTGAGTTCAGCACGAGGGAGTTAAACGTCGCATCTATGACTGGAAATGGGATGCCGGAGGTCTTAGGAGAAGTGGTAAACCGAATGTTGATGTTGGTTGAATTGCCAGCAGCATCGCTGACTTTCCCCGTAATAACATACGTTATCTCGTTGCCGAGTTCTTTACCTCTGAGGAATTCGAGTGTCCCTTTCTTGCCTGCAACCTTGCCGCGCCATCCGACATCAGCACCTGCGACGGTTTGCAGCGCGATGTTGCCCGTTACCGCTTCGCTGAATTCAATTTCGATGGGGCCACCGAGCTGCAGTGCTTCGGGGTCAACGTCCTTATCACCGTTATTGACGCTTCCACTAATAATCTTGGGGGCTTCGGTATCGGGAGCGCGAACGGTATAATTGAGCGTTTGGGTGCCATCTGCCCAAGTGATTGTCAGCGCGAGTGCGCCTGGATCGAAAGTGCCTGTGATTCGCACCCGTTTGCCAATGATGCGAGCTGTTCCTGTGCTTACTGTAACGTCCTCCGGTGGATTGTCAAAGGTCAAGGTAATGGTATCGTCCGTATCAATTTGGGATCGGACTGCTGGGTTTGCGCTCACAAACGCGGCAGGAGGTCTGATGGTATAATCCAGTGTCTGCGTTCCATCCGCCCATGTAACCGTCAAGGCAAGTGCCCCGGGGGCGAAAGGACCCGTGATTTCCACGGTTTTGTTGGTGATGGTCGCATCACCCGTGCTGACAGTAACATCCTCTGGTGGGTTGTCAAAGGTGAGGGTGATGGTATCGTCGACATCAATTTGCGATTGTGCCGCTGGGTCTGCGCTCACAAACGCTGCAGGAGGTCTGATGGTATAGTTGAGCGTTTGTGTGCCATCTACCCAAGTGATTGTCAGTGCGAGCACACCTGGATCAAAGGGACCTGTAATTGCTACAGTTTTGTTGGTGATAGTCGCATCACCCGTGCTAACTTTAACGTCTTCTGGTGGGTTGTCAAAGGTGAGGGTGATCGTGTCATCCGTATCAATTTGCGATTGTGCCGCTGGGTTTGCGCTCACGAACGCTGCGGGAGGTCTGATGGTATAATCGAGCGTTTGTGTGCCATCTGCCCAAGTGATTGTCAGTGCGAGTACACCTGGATCGAAGGGACCTGTAATTTCCACAGTATTGTTAGTGATAGTCGCATCACCCGTGCTGACAGTAACATCCTCTGGTGGATTGTCAAAGGTGAGAGAGATAGTATCGCTCACAGTTAGCTGCGATCCGACTGCTGGGTTCGCACTCACGAAAGCTACAGGTGGACGGACAGTTTTGCCTATGTGCCCCGCAATGAGTATCAAATCGAGGATATTAACGGTGCCGTCTCCGTTGACATCTATGTTAAGTGCCTGGTCTGCGGCGGGTGTCGCACCGAAGTTTGTGGCGACGAGCGTCAGATCGAGGATGTTTATCACGCCATCGGCGTTAACATCGGACGCTCTTAACGTTTCGAGATCTGCCTCTTGTGTATAGCCTACGGTTAAATGCGTGAGCATCAAACAGGTCGTTAAAAATAAAAAGGTTATTTTTTTCATTTTTTCTCCTCCGTTTCTTCAATCTCTAAGATGCCAAGGAGGCGTTGCACCAATTCAGCCTTAGGCATTGCGCCAGCGAAGCCTTGGACAATCTCTCCGTCTCTGAATACGATATAGGTGGGCGTTGCCCGGATGCGATATTCAATCGTTTTCTCGCGTTGCGTCCTTACATCCAACTTGACGAAACTGAAGACATCTCGATATTCCAATGCCACTTCTGCGACCACCGGTCGCATCCATATACAGAAGGGTCAGGTATCGTCTTTAAATTCGACCACAATCGGCAGTTCGGAACCTAAGACGATGTTATCAAACGTCGCATCCGTGACTTCAAACGGGATACCCGACCTGCTACCCAAATGGCGCGCGACGAGCGTCAAATCGAGGATGTTGACGATGCCATCCCCGTTGATATCTATGTTAAGGGGCTGATCTGCGGCGAGTGTCGTGCCAAAGTTTGTAGCGACCAATGTCAAATCAAGGATGTTTACCACGCCATCGACATTGACATCGGATGCCTGTAGGTGTTCAAGATCGGTTTCTTGTGTATAACCTATCGTTAAAAAGTTGGTCAGGATTAAAAAGGTCGTTAGCAGTAAAACCGTAATTTTTTTCATCTATTGTTTCCGTAGGTGATTTATATTTGTGCGTGGTGCCATTCTTGGACGGCTTCGGGAATCGCTTGGAGGTTTTCGATGGTTGTCTGAAGGGGGATCGCACACTCCGGCCCGATGAGTGGCACGCCTGCCTCAAGGTTTTTCACGACTTCCGCTTTAACGTCTTCCGGTTCTTTGGAAAACAGCGTTTCAGGGTTGTTAATGTTCCCGACGAGCGCGATGCGTTCTTTCACGATGTCCATGGATTCCTGCGGTTCGTTTTTGGAGTCGTAGTGGAAGGCGGACATACCGGTCTGTGCGATGTATTCCATTCTGTCAACCGTGCGACCACAAATGTGCAGGATTAAAGGAATAGGGATCCGTTCGACGAATTCGATGTGGAGGTCCCGAAGGTAGCGTTGGTAGTATTCACCACTCACGAGATCGCCTGTGGCGTGGTCGGGGAGCGTAAGGGCATCGGCACCCGCCTCGATTTGTGCGACACCGAATTGCACAGTTGCTTCCTTCATCCGATCGAGGGCGAGTTTCGTTTTACCCGGATCGTCAAGCGAGAGCAACAGGAAAGGTTCAACCCCGAAGCAGTGGTAACCCAGCGACCAGGGACCCATCGTTTTCCCGATGACAGCGATGTCATCGCCGTATTCTTTCTTCAGGATTTTGATCGCTTCCAAGACGCACTGGGTGTCTGGGTGTGTCAAAAAGTCGTCCGGGACAACGATATCATCGACATCTTCCCAGATCGGTTCTCGCATTCTAACGGTGGGCCAGTTATCCTTCTGTTCCCACTGAATTTTGCAACCGAGTGCACTGGATTCTTGGATGATCGTGAAAACCGGCATGATGGTATCGAACCCGAGTTCGGTGTATCCCGTAGCAGCGAGCCGCGCCATGAGTTCCGGTTCTCGATTTGCTTGTGGAAAGGGGGCATCAACGAGATCCATCAGTTCAACCGTAGCGACGGAGGTCGGATTGCAAATAGGGGTTCGGTCGGTCGGTTCGTTGTTAAGCGCGGCGAGCACCCGTTCACGACCCGTCATCGATTTAACAGTTTGGTTGTGCATCCTTGAATTCCTTCAATCTTGACGAAGAATAAACTATCTTGGAATTATATCATAGATTTCTTTTATAGTAAAGTGGAAAAATAAATTGACTTCTGTAGCATAAACTGTTAGTTTGTGCCTCTTTCGCACGCAGACTCACAATCTACGCGACAATAGAAGTGTTCACGTAATTATGGACTTTACTATAATTACCCAAGTTGCTACTAACGGGTTTTGGATGTTTGAAGAGACCTTTTCAGTACCTTTCTTCACCCCAGAGGGGTGGTATGTCTATAGAAAATCGTGTGTTCAACCTCTTGCACTCCAGCGGAGTGCTATGTTTATCAATAGGTGGCTTG
>JAJEIP010000094.1 GCA_022827885.1 Candidatus Poribacteria bacterium | reverse complement strand
CTTCTTCGTCAATCGGTTCGCCGAGGGTGCAGTAGGTGAAGGAACCGCCGAGTCCGTTTCGAAGGGTTTCATCTTTGGCATTTTCAACGCCGTTGATGACGCGTCGGACGCGTTCAGCGGTGATGGTATCGGCGTAGTCTTCACATTCAACGAGGATAAACTTTCGGTTGCCACCATCCTCTTTGTTAAGAGAGAGGACAGCATGGGCGGTGGTGCCGCTGCCTGCAAAGGAGTCAAGGACAATATCATTGGGACCGGTAGCAATACGCAAAATTCGGTCTATTAAACCTACAGGTTTGGGAGTATCAAATTCTGATGGAGCACCGAATACTTGTGTTAAGGCAGTTGACCCATCTCGGTTTGTAGGAAAATTGCTGTGTTTATCAGTTTTCCAAATTGTCGGCCATGTCAATCCCGATCTTACGTCACGTAAGTATCGCTTTCGTTGAGGTGTAGACTGCCCATCTCTACCAAAAATAATCTCCCCTGATGCTATCATCTCAGTGATCCGTTCATGACTATGAACCCAATTCCGATTCGTCGGCGGAAAATGTTCTTCACCAGTCAGGGGGTTCACTATAGGGTAGTACAATGAATCTACCCATCGACCACCCCTCGTATTACCGTGAATTTGCTGGAGTCTCCAAGGACCGTTGGGATCGTTATCTGGATTCGAGAAACTTTTTTCCGCATCATTTCTTGGACGCAGATTCAGGTTTGATTCTGATCCATAAATCACAATTAACTCATGCACAGAACCTATGATTTTATCATTCGGGGGACCCCCTCTTTTTTGCCACGTAATTGATGCAACAAAGTTTTCCTCTCCAAAGATCTCATCCATCAGCATCCGTAAGCGATGTTGTTCATTATCATCAATTGAGATAAAAATAACACCATCATCAGCGAGCAGTTCATGTAATAAGTGGAGTCGGGGCCACATCATACACAACCATTTATCATGACGCTCCAAGTCTTCGTTATCAATCGGGCTGTGTCTCTTCAACCACGCTTGCATTAAGGGACTGTTGACGTTGTCGTTATAGCCCCAACCTTCGTTGCCGGTGTTGTAGGGCGGATCGATGTAGATACACTTGATTTTGCCAGCGTATTTTGGGAGAAGTGCTTTCAGAGCATTTAGGTTGTCACTGTGGATAATAAGGTTATCATTTAGCGATGGATCGTTATCGTCAGTCAGGGATTTGGCCGCGTTTATTTCTAAAGTCCGGACAGGGACGGTAAGGTGGTGTCCGTAAATGAACTGTTTACCTTTGAAATCGAGCGTGGGCATAAGGAGTCCTCAAAAAACTATCCATATGAACAGAAAAACAGCATAACACGCCAAAAATATTCGTATTATGCATTATTATGACGTAGAAATTCACATCATAGCATTAATCCACAATGATGTCCAACCTAATTTCCAAGGCTATTTCGTTTCATAGTAAAATTTAGAATTAATTGGACATTTCGCACCGGTTCGGTTGGGAAACCGTGAAGAAATACGCAGAAATACCCAAGCAATACCTCAAGCAAAAACCCTACCGGAGGGTATCAAAAACGCGTAAAAAAGGAAAAATCAATAGCCTTAGTGAGAGGTTAAATTTGGTTGAAATTCTCTTGACAGATGTGTTATGATTAACACAAAAAGGAGGGACAGGGCATGGACAGAATAACTTTTAATCCAGAACAATGCGGTGGACGTCCCTGCATTCGAGGGATGCGGATTCGGGTAACGGATGTCTTAGATTTGCTGGCTGCTGGGCTCTCTTTTCAAGAAATCCTTGACGAAATGCCATTACTGGAATACGAAGACATTGTTGCTTGTCTCCAATTCGCCTCACGAAAAATTAATCATCCTGTAATTGCCGCATGAAGTTTATGAAAAATATTTTGGGATTGAATGGCTGCGGGATCTCTGGCGAACATATCCGGTGAGGGATTATGGAAAGGGATGGGATTGGCAAGGTTAAAGTTCGTAGTGAGGCGATTTATCGCCTGTATCAATGCGCAATAAATTGCGCTACTACGAACCGCTGGTGTGCTGACCGTATGACAAAGGTTGAAGTGCCAATGCCAATTTAGGCCCAAAATTAGTAAAGTTAAGGTAAGTGTAGCATTAAACTTCGGAAATATCAAGTGGGCTAATAAAAGAACCGCAAGTTGAAATAAAGAAGGAATATTTCCTTAAAAAATCTTATTCATATCAACAGGAAAACCTGCGTTTTTCATTTCTTGACCTAGTTTTAACCTCCAGTCTTCTCCATCCATAGGTACATAGACCACGCCGTCAATATTAGAAGGTTTCTCTATTTCTCCTTTGAAGAGCGGGCATACTCGTTCACGTCCCAGTTTTCCCATGAAATAACCGAGTTCAAACACAACGTTCTGGCGTGCTCTGGGTTTGTTTTCGTCCGCAATTTCATCTTTTAGAGAGCCAATATCGTCAGGGGTAAGTAAGACAATTGCAAAGCCTGCCTTATCAGCGTATTTTTCAAGTTTCTCAATGATCGTTTGCCCCGCACTGGGTTGCTCGTGAAGGATAGTTGCTTTTAAACTTAGTCTCTCTACAAACCTTGCGACAGTCTCTTTAGTCCCGTCGTCCCGTCCGTGTACGATGAACACTTCGTTGCCGAAATTGGACGAGTGAGTGTCTGATAATTCGACATATAATCTCAGTTGTTCACAAATCCCCTCTAGGTGATTAACCGCCTTGGATACATCTCCTCGGTATTCCTCAATTTTAGCACTCAAAGACTGACCTGTGAGGAATGCGTGCCGACGAGAAGATACCACATACTTCTTTGCTATTGAAGAATTATCAAAAAGTGTGCGCAGAAGCGTTTCATTGTAGTTCGACCATTTTTTAAACTCGGCTTTAACTTTGTCCAATTCAGTTTCTGAATCTATGTGCCGCTCGCAAAGCTGTTGCCCCTTATTAATTCGCTCTTGTATTTTTCTATTTGCTTCTTCTTTACTTTCAAGTAACTTTGGCAGCGTTTTTTCTTCCATAGTTCCTCCTCTATTTCACCATGGGTCTATTTCTTCAACTGTCCCAGTTCATATCAACAAGCAATCCTGCTTTCCGCATACCCTGACGGAGTCTCAGTTTCCAATCATTGGCACTATCCATGGGCACATAGGCCACATCACGAATACTTGATGGTAATTCAACGCCTTCTTTATACAAAGCACACACACGTTCACCGCCTAACCCACCGCGGAGATAACCGAGTTCAAAGATAATGTCCTGGCGGGCTCTCGGTTTGCGTTTTCCTGTCGCTTTTGAGGAACCAACATCGTCGGGAGTCAATAGGACGATTGCGAAATCCGCTTCATCCGCATGTTCTTCAAACTTATCAATGATTGTTTGTCCCTTCTTAGGCTGTTCGTCAAGAACAGTTACTTTTAAGCCTAAGTTCTGCACGAACTTAGCAACTGTTGCTATGGCTTCCTCGTCATGTCCATAGGAGATAAAAACGTTCCGCCGATTTTTTGTATTCATGACTTTTCCTCCATTCTTATGCTGATACAGCGCGGGGAAATCTCCGCTCGTATAAGATGAGAATCCCATGTTGATTGTAACATTAATCCGTTGGTAGCGTCAAACCCAATTTTGGAAGGACAATCTTACAAGAATCCTGCCAAGAGTTTTACATTCCATGTTCTATAAAAGTTTGTTTGCGTCGAAAGACAGTCCCACCTGTCTCATTTCTCTCGCCAATGTCAATTGCCACGCGTCAAATTCATCCATGAGTACATAAACAACGCCGTAAACATCGGAAGGGAGCTCAACGCCTTCTTTGTAGAGGGCGCAAACGCCTTTACGTCCTAACGCATGAAAAAAATAGCCGAGTTCAAAGATGACGTTCTGCCGGGCCCTGAGTTTGAGATCGTTTTTCTTTTCAATCGAAGCACCGACATCGTCGGGCGTTATCAGAACAATTGCAAAGTCTGCACTCCCAGCGTATCTTTCAAACTTCTCTATGATCGTCAAACTTTCGCTGGGTTGCTCGTCAAGTATGATTGCATCTAAATCAAGCCTTTCTACAAATCTTGCGACAGCGAGTTTTGCTGTCTCATCATGCCCGTGGACAATAAACACTTTTTGGGAATCTTTTTCTTCCATACTCTCTCCTTCATTTTCATTGAGATTGCAGCAGTCTCATACTCGTTTTCATAGCAAACATGAACAATGCAAATCGCCCACTACGCATCTGCAATGCGATGGATGTTGTAGGGGAGTTGGCAGAAAGTGATGCCCATGTCTGTCAACTCTTTCTGACTGATGAATTTTTGAGGTGCGTAGACGTAAGCTTTTTTGCCGGTCTCTTTGCAGGCTTTGGCGATCTGATCGGCACGTTCTCCATCTAACGCAGATCTATTGCTCTCCAAAAATTGTAGTGTCGGTTCATAGATGAGATAAAATCGGAGGTCGTCGGTTTCGCCGAAGCAGTAATCTTCCTGTTCTGCGATTGCGGT
>JAJEIP010000041.1 GCA_022827885.1 Candidatus Poribacteria bacterium | reverse complement strand
ACCACACAGTTCCCATGAACTTGACGACAATACTGCCAATTCTTTAAACCCGTTTGCTGAAAAAGGATTTTTCTGTTGGTTGCGACTGCCCTCGGATCGTCGCCGACATGTTCAGCAAGATTCAAGGAGGCGTAAGGTGTGTTGCTAATGCCGCCAGTGCGCAGACTAATGCCAGCAGTGACACTGCCGGTTGTTTGAAGTTCTTGAATCGCGCGATACGTTTTCATGACTTGTAATCTTCTCGGGGTGGACTAAAGATGTCAAGAGCGACAGCAGGCTCTTCAAACGCCTTAGCACTGTGCTTCACATTGGAAGGGATAAGGTAAGCGTCTCCTTTTTTGAGTATCCGAGAATCTCCATCAATGGACAGTTCAAATGTTCCCTCGAGGACCATCCCCATCTGTTCATGTGGATGACTGTGCTCTGCGACAATACTATGGGGTTGCAGATTGACGAAAGACATCATTATTTTTTCACCGTGAAGTGTCCGAAGACTTGCGCCATCAAAGACCTGCTTTTCGGGTTGCTCATCAATAACGAAAAAGGGCATCGGTTGTGGGTATCTCCTTTCTATGGAAACGGCACATCGGGTGTAGCAGGCTCGACGTAAAGTAGCCTTTTACAACTTGAACAATAGACTTGTTTTTGATACTTTTGCGCCTCCTTGAGGGTCTGCGGTTGAATAGCGATACGGCAACTGTTACAGATACCGTTTTTGCTGAGTGCGACAAAACCGGTTTTCGCTCGTGCTGCGCCCGCCCGGTTTGCAAATTGGGCTTTCATCCAGCGGAGATATTCGTCTCTGAGTCCTTTTTCAATTTTAGGAAGAAACGCCTTCCGCCGTTCCAACTTTTCATCCCGCTCTATCTCCAAATCCTGGAGTTCTTGTTGGAGTTGTGCGGTTTTCGTAGCGGTTTTCTGCCTTTCGCGGTTTACTTCAACTTCCACTTGTGCCAATTCTTCTTTGAGTTGATCGCTTTTCTCCATAAGAACTAAGATCGTATCCTCTGCCTCTCCGTCCTCCTTATCAAGATATTCAATTTGTCGCTCAAGCGCATCATAAGCCTCGTTTGTCTTAACAATGCGTTGTTCATCTCGATATTTCTCGCGTTGGACAGCGTTCATTTCAATTTCAGCGTTTTTGGAGCGTTGTTCTTTCTCTGTCTCTGCGAGTTCTGCCGATTTCGCCGCCATCTCTTCTTCAGACTCTATAACGTCCGACGCTAACTGTTTAATACTACGTGGGATCTCTTGAAGTTTCCGCTGGATTGATAACAGTTCTTGGTCGCGCTCCTGTAATTGGTATAACAAAGCGAGTTGTTGCTGTAAAGGCTCGTTAGCCATTATACTTCTACCTCCTTTTCGACAAGGTATGCGAAGAAAATACCGAGTTGATACAAAACAAAGAGTGGTATTGCCATCAATAACATTGAACCCGGGTCGGCAGGTGTCAAGAGAGCCGACATGACACAGATACCCAATAACGCGTAACTTTGCTTCTCACGGAAGCCCTGTGCGTCAATGATGCCGATACGGGACAGAAACGCCATAACTATCGGCAACTCAAAAGCGATACCAAATCCTAAGATTAAGCGAGTTACAAAGTTGATATATTTTTCCAGGTCCCACATGTTGGGTAACTCGGGCAGCAGCTGCGCGGAGAATTGCAGGACGACTGGTGTGACAATAAAGTAGGCGAAAGCCGCACCGAAGATAAAAAATATGACGATAATCAAAAACAGGGGCACTGCGAATTGCCGCTCCTCGCGATTGAGTGCCGGAAAAACGAACGCCCAGATATGATAAATGATTATCGGTAGTGCCAGCAAAATGCCGGTGGTTATCCCTAATTTCAGGTATGCCATGATACCTTCTAAGGGCCCCACCTTCATCAGTATTGCGTCGACACTGGAAGTTCCGGATCGCAAAGCGAGTGCGAAAAATCCGAGTATTGAGCCTTCAGTCCCTCCTACGGCTTCAATAGCATTCGCGATGAGCGTGTTCATCGAAGTTCCCAATGGAAACTTAATGACCTTTTCGATGGGCTTGCTGAAGGACAAACTTAAGACCGTAAAAACGGCGATTGCGATAGCAGAAATAATAATGCGACGCCGGAGTTCCTCCAGGTGTTCCCAGAAAGTCATTGCAACTTCGTTAACTTCCGTAGATTCCATAGTGCCTGTCGCTCACAGTCCGAGTCATCAAGAAGGTTTCGGAGGTTTAATGTTCGGATCCGGTTCTTTATCAATTTCATTTGCTGCTTTTGTCAGTTCATCTTGAAGATCACTACCCGCACTTTTAAATTCTCGGATCGCTTTGCCGAGGGAACGCCCCATTTCGGGCAGCTTTTTCGGTCCAAAAATGACGAGTGCGACCACAAGGATTATAAAGATCTCCATTCCGCCGATTCCACCCATATTTTCATTCCTCCTCCAATGAAATGTGGTAGTTTGCTGATAATTTTTTATAGTTTAACATAAAATCAATCTATTCTCAATTATTTTTTAGATACGATGTATTGGGGAAGTAACTTGCCGGAATATGAGAAAACGTGGAAGTTTCAGAGTATGCAGCGTAAAATCAGCAAAATGTCTTGGGAAAAAACCGTCAGAATCAAGGTAGGGTGTGCTTTTTAGGCATTTCTGATCAGAACGCCACTCTGAAAAAAGGAGGGCATTTCAGATTTCCCAGGAAGCCAATGTGGTTTGTGACTTTGTCAGAAACCGGAACACGATGAGACGCTTTCAGGCAAGATGTTCTATTTTTAACGAATTAGAAAATAATTTTTAACCCAATTGTTATTAACATTCTCCTCAAAAAAGTTACGTTCCTGTAACTTTTTGTGTACAGAGGCTATCAGCGACAAACTCAGTGGTAGTAAGGGTTCATAGACGTTTATGTTCCAATTATTTTTTTTGTAAAAAAAATAATTTGGCGGAAAGTGTAACATTTTGCGTAAGTCTTACTCTTGTCAGACTATCACTCAGCATTCAACCGAGCGGATATTTCCAGAAATTCCTGTTCGCTGAACACCAATTGGAAGATGCCTTGCCGTCTGGGACTGTCGTAGACGACCATTCTACCGGCGGTGTTGAAGGCGCCTTCAAGGGTCTCCAACACTTTTCGTTTGTACTCGGTGTCAAGGTTGCCTTCAAGATGCTCACCCTTTGTGTCGAAAATCAAGACGCGCGTTGTCCCCGCGACTTCATTTGTCATGGCGACGAAGTCAGGATAAATACGTCCACGCTTCCAACCTTGCAAGTAATACTCACCGCGTTGACGCGCCGCGACCCGATGCCACCACTGCAGTGCTCTTTCCTCATCAAGGTAATACGCGAATTTCTTTTCCAATTCGCTATCGAATTGCTGCTCAAAAACTGGCTCAAAGAGGCTTAACTGCAGGGGCTCATAATCTCTTCTTAAGAGAGGTCTATCCTCGCGAACCTGTATGTTGTAACTATCCACCATCCGATAGTTCGGTGCTCGTGTCTCCAAGTCAAAGCGGATTTCATCCTGATCCAGTTTCCTACGGAAGATTTGCTCCGCCTGCTTCTCGACTTCACTCTTTACATGTTCCCGCAGGATATGCGCGAGATAAGAACGCCGATCATAGATGTCTGCTTCGGAGCTCCCTTCTGCGCTAAGGCGTTCGTGCAGCTGCTGTGCGATGCGAGCCGCTTGCCAGAGATTGGGCATAAGGTCGGACAGATGGCGAGCGAAATCGGAGAGGCTAACGGTTCTGTCAATATAGGGTTCTTGCTCGGGACGGAAAACAGGAGCGACCTCACCCACATCAACTGTTGCGGATTGCCGTTGGACACGCTGCGGGGCAGATGACCGCGGATCAGGAGGTTCGATTGCTTGCCAGTCTATATGCGGTAGGATATGTGCTTGGTAATTGAGTTGAATCCATCTATCGCCATCTCTATGGCGGACGACGGGCAGGTAAATCTCCGAATTTTGGAATGGGTTCCGACGTTGGACTGTCTGCTGTTGGACCTCTTGCGGTGTGCTCTCTTGTCGTGAATCTGACGCGCCCATCACTTCATCACCCAAGCCAGTCAATCCCTCCGATTCCAAGCCGTTCTTCACCTGTGTGACGACGGTGCCGACATCGACGTTATTGCAGTAGACGTAACACTGATCCAGTGCCTCTCTACCGGTAAGTTGTGCGTGCGGTTGCCGTATCACTCGTCCGACGAGCTGCGTAATTGCCCGTTGTGCTTGGGTATTGTCCAGCATTACCAAGAGATACGCGAATGGGCAATCCCACCCTTCCATCAGGGCGGATTTCGTGATTATCCAGCGCACCTGCGAAAATTCCGAGAGTAGATTTTCTCGTCCGAGTTCATCGTTTTCAGCGGATTTAACGCGAACCGCCTCCGAAGGCACGCGCAAGTTCTGTGTGAGATACTCCCGGACATCTTCAGCGTGGATGCGTTCTCCATCTCGCTGGTCTCTCCCAGTTCGCTCAACACGCACAACAGCGATGGGACGGATATACCGGCCTGCGCTGCTCTCATACGATTGCGCCTCAGCGTCAAGGCGTTCCAGTTCGTCAGCGGCTTGACTGAGGGTTAGCTGCCACTCGGCATTCGGAAACGATGTCACCTGCACCGGCAGCTTAATCATTTCCTCTCTTTTCAGGTCGGGTCCCTCAATATCGACAAGCAGATTGCTGATACCGCGGTTGGGTGTGGCAGAGAGTTCAATCACCATCCGTGGATCAAGGCGGTTGATGGATTTGGCGAATTCTTCGTTTGTTTGTCGATTTCGCGCGCCGTATGCCTTATGTGCCTCGTCCAGAATGACGACGGGACGTAGCATTTTGAATACATTAAATAGACTCTGTTTGACGAGTCCGCCTTCCGGGTGGCACTCCAGATCGGGATATTCATTTAGCAGACGGGCATTACCGAAGATATCATCGCTGTCGGGGTAAAAACTGGGGTAGCGTCCGGAGTCTCGGAACATACGGAGAAACTCCCTGCCTCTTTGTCGGTTGGTTGCTGGTAGCATGAGTAGCATGACGCAGAGGTAGTTGGCGGTATCGTCTCTGTTGAAGGTATCCTCCTTTTCCAGCATCTTGACGCGACCTGCACTTGCCCGATTCAACATCTTACGGTAGGGGTGTTGTTTGTCCCATAAAGCGGCTTTGGTTTGATCATAGATCGCCTTGCTTGGGACAACCCACAGGACCAGACCTCGCTGCCACGGGAGACGTTCCAATGCGGCAGCAGCGAGTAGGGTTTTACCACCACCTGTTGGCACTTTGAAACAGATATGTGGAATGGAGCGGTTTGCATCGTCTGTGCGATCAACGTGTTCGCCTGCGGTTGCTGCAACACCGCCGTTTTCTCTTAATCTTTGCCATGCAGACTTGGGATAATTGCGCAGCTCATCAGGGATCGGAATGTCGGTCGGTGCCTGTCTAAACATTTCGATCATCGTTTCTAACTCACGCTGTGTCTCTTCAAGTGTTTCTAACCAGCGAGTTAAAGCATCAAGGGCTCCGCGTTGATATTCTTTTAATTCCAGCATTGTATTATTTTTGGCAGATCAATTCCTCGGCGTTTGCCAAGCAAGCCTCTTTCAGTTTTTAACAATTCCATGACTCACGCAACCTGTGTTGGTCACGGACTGACAATCTTCTGTTGTTTGAGTATTTCGATTTCCTGCCTGAGTTCTTCGATTTTTCGCTCCTGGTCGCGATCTCTTTTTCCACGCCAAGCGGGAATGCCTATAGCGACGACAATAAGCGCAATTAGCCCATATGTTACATTTGTGGCATGTGAGACCTGTTTTTCAACGCCGGTCATACGTCCATCTAACCGTGCGACATTCTCCTTTAGCGTGCCAATATCCGACTTTATCGGTGCCAGCTCTGTTTTAATTTCCTCTTTGACAATCAAGCGGATCTTATTGAGGTCTGCCTCGGTTAACTCTGCAAGTGCCGGCATTGCGACTGCAGAGAAAAGTATCAAGAGGACAAGAATGGTTTTCATTATGATATCTCCTTTTTGAGATAGTAAAGCATATTTAGGCTTGGGTGTCAACGGAAAAAATGTAATGCCCGATACAAAGATTTTTCACCTTTCGTGCAGGGCATCAGGGAGTTGGCAGAATATAACACCCATCTGTGTAAGTTCACGCTGACCGATATAATTGCCAGCGGCATAGACGATCGCTTTTCTACCGGTATCGCGACTGGTATCGCGAATACGTTCCGCTCGCTCTAAGTTGAGGATAGAAGCATCACTGCGTAACCATTCAAGATCGGGTTTGTAGAGCAGGTAGTAGTCATTTTCATCGTCGCTGTGGAAAAGTCCGTCATCACTTTGCATTTCCAATGCGTCTGCCCCGGCGGAAACACCAGCTGTGGTATACAACAAATTGGCGGCAAGTGCTGCATACGAGGGCAATGCTTCTCCGGTGAGCATGGTCTCTACCTCAATGGGTTTGCCTAAGGTGCAGTAGGTAAAGGAACCTCCTAAACCTTCTCGTAGTGCATCGTCACGTGCATTGGGAACACCGTTGATGACACGACGAACGCGCTCAGCGGTGATGGTGTCGGCGTAGTCTTCGCACTCAATGAGAATAAACTTTCGATTCCCGCCATCCTCTTTGTTAAGGTCAAGAACAGCGTGGGCAGTGGTGCCGCTGCCGGCAAAAGAATCGAGGATGATGTCGTCGGAACCCGTAGTGATTAACAGGAGATGTTGAATAAGTCCAACGGCTTTCGGGGAGTTGAAAATGTTCCCTCCCATGATGCTTTTTACTGTCTCGGTAGCTGTCTGTGTGGATCCAACCTCATCCGTTGTTAAGATAGAGTTCGACACCATACCCTGCATAACATCAGAAAGATATTTTTTAAGACGCGGAACGTTTTTGCCCTTCTTTCCGAAATATAAATATCCTTCTCTGTAAAGTGATAAAAGACTGTCTTTTGGAAATTTAGGAAATGTCCCGCTCGGAGGTGTCCAAGCCACACCATTAGGAAATGTCACAGTATATACATTTTCCTGTGTGCCGCTTTTTGCTTGGAGTGCTACGCTCTGCCAAGGACCACGAGGATCGTTGTCAGGGTTCTTGTATCGCTGATTTGCTTTCTCGCTTCTCGGAAGCAGATTAAACTTTTGAAACGCATCACTCTTGCGGTAACAAATGACGTATTCGTGATTGACTGATGCGAATTTTGCATCGTTTTGAACAACATTTTTCTTATTCCATACAAACTGCGTTATGAAATTATCAGTACTAAAAATCTCATCTGTTAACATCCGAAGGTGATGTTGTTCATTATCATCAATAGAGATAAAGATTACACCATCATCTGAAAGCAGTTCTTTGAGCAGGTGCAATCTCGGCCACATCATACAGAGCCATTTATCATGTCGTTCCAAGTCTTCGTTATCAACAGGGGCGTTCTCGATGAGCCATTGCTGCATCACTGGACTGTTTACGTTGTCGTTGTAGACCCAGCCTTCGTTGCCAGTGTTGTAGGGTGGATCGATGTAGATGCACTTGATACGGTTGGCGTAGCGCGGGAGCAAGGCTTTGAGGCATGTAGATTGTCACCGTGGATGATAAGGTTGTCGTCTGTGTCGGTCGGGTTGCAGGAGCGGGTTTCGTCGGGTTCCAGGGGTCGGTAAGGGACGGTGAGATGGTGGGCGTAGATGTGTTGTTTTCCTTTGAATTCAAGTGTGGGCATGGGCAATTCCTTCCGTTTTATCTGGATAAGTTTGTTTATTCTTTTTCAGGTCCATCCGAATCAAAAGGCGATCTGTGGGTTCTTGGTTGCGTTCAGGCAAACTATCTCTATTCAAGGTGTTATCGGAAAATTTGTCTTTCATGGTTTATTCCTGATTTGTCAGCGGTAAAACCTTAAAACAAGTATAGCATTAAGTTAGGAAAGTTTCAAGTTAAATATCAAGAAAGTGGACAGAGGCGACAAGAAGTGAAAAAAGAAGGTGAGGTTGGGGAAACTCGCCAGTGAAGGAGGATGTGCAATATCCGGTGCGGTTGGAAACCGCACCTACCGGGTTCGGGACATAGTAGGCGGTTGGAAACCGCACCTACCGGGTTTGGGATGTAGTAGGCGATTGGGAAACCGCACCTACCGGGTTTGGAGTGTGGTGGCGAGATTAGGAAATCTCGCTTATCGGGCGGAGATCCGATGTTCAGCGAAAACGTTTGAAGTCACTCGCGTAATGTGCTATGATGTTAGCTGCGCGGGAAAAACGTATCTATTCCGGCTTCAACGTCTTCAATCGGATGTCCGTGTTGCTGCTGATACCTTTCATGGGCGTCGCGCTCTGTTGCTGTTAGGTCGGTCAATGGGAAGGTAATGGCTTCTCTGCTACGATTCCCGGATTCGTTCATGGCGATGTTCATCTCTTGGTCCTGGCGCGCGAGTGCTGCACCGTATTCAGGTTCCGTATCGTTAAGCACAGCCGTGGCGATGCTGAGGAGTTCATCTGCGACTGCCATTTCTCTCTCGGAAATAGCATAGTCCTTGAGTGGGTTTTCCCATGTCACGGTTTGTTCAGGCAATCGCAACTCGATCTTCTCAATGACTTCGACACCATCCACGTCAATTGTAGTTCGCTCGGGACGGTAAGCGATACCTTGCGCGCCAGATTGTAGATCCTCTACGGGTGTTACGTAGATATCCTCACCGACGATGGCACCTTTGCTACCATCAATCTGCGAAATACCGGTTTGTCCGCGTCCCAAGGATCGGGCGTGGATAACGTTGGAATATACCATGAGGGCAGTCGCGTTGTTGTCGAATTCAATGAAGCCGAGACTCCAGTTTTCGCTCGTATGCTGCCGCTTCATTCGGTCGATAATCGGAATTACAGGACTTGTTTGTGTGATACCGAGCATAGATTTTGGAGGAGCCCCAGCACGGAGGCGGAGCATGCTCATCCCATGATGACCCCCTTCATGGAAAATTCGGTAGATTCGAGCGACTTCGCCGATAACGTCTGCTTCAATCGCCTTTGATAAAAACCGCTCACGTGGTACACGGTAATAGTTTTCAGCGATCTCAAGTTTGACATCATTCGCTTTGGCACGTTCAATCATCAGGTCTGCTGTGGGGAGTGTAAGGGTAATAGGTGTTTCACAAAGGATGTGAACGCCGGCATCCGCCATAAAACATGCAATCGCGTGATGTGCGGGAGCCGGGGCAGTAATATCAACGACATCCAGTTGTTCATGGGCAACGAGATCTCGGACATTGGTATACGGGGTCGCGCCATATTGCTTGGCGTAGTGCGTTGCCACTTCCTCGTCTATATCGCAAATTGCAACGAGATTGTAAATATGTTTGAGTTTCGAAATAACAGGTAGATGCGCAGCACTGCCTCGCCTGCCTGCACCAATTAAAGCGATATTGAGTTTAGACATGGAAGCCTCCTTCTATTGGCTATCAGCCATCGGTTGTCGGCATTTCGTTTGCAATGAAGATAGCAGTTATATGGAAACGTGTCAACGAAAACCTTGGGCATTTTCAGAAGATATTATGTTAGCTGTCATTCTCAAAGAACTCCATTGCTATTGTAATTCTACCAAATATCGGCGCATCCAGTTTCTGATGATATGTGTCCTTGCGCTGCTTTTGTTCGTGGCAACGGTTGAATTCTATGCCGACAGTCGCACAGGAAAACCGATTGATGTCGGAAAACAGACATATACACTTTTTATCATCGCTCTTTTGATTGTGCAATTTTGGGTACCACGGCATGCGGTTGAGGCGTGGTGTATGGAAGGGACGCGCATGTCTTATCCAGCACGCCTGCCGGAATATGAGCAGAACGGCGCATTTCTGGCGCTAACGCCATTGACGAATTGGAAAATCCTTGCAGGTAAACTCAGCGCAATTGTCGTGTGGACGTTATGGAGTATGTGGCTAACCGTTCCATTGTTGGCACTCTCAACCTACATAGGCGGTTTGACGGCGGCGCAATTGGTGAGATGTGGGGCAGTCTTATTGGTAAGTTGTATTTTTTTTGCGCTTATCGGCGTGAGCTTTGCGTTATGGAATTCCTCCATCCGGGCAAAGCACGTAAGTTACGGCGTGATTCTGCTCACGACTTTCCTTCCACTGGTTCCAGTCGCGCCCTTCAACGCAATTCCGTTGTTTGCGGTGATGAGTCCGCTGTATGCAATGTTATCAATTCTCGACGCGGATCCAACGCACTTGTGGATGTGGAACATCGGATTGTTTTGTGTGCTATCCGTGTTGCTATTCCCTATTCTGCTGAGACAGATGCGTTTCTGAAAATATATATATATGATTGAAAGCATGACAAATACATCAAAACATTCCTTAACCCACCAAGAGACACCGCAACCTGCACACCCGGGTGTAACCTTCCGCGCGATCTTAATCGGCATTGTCCTCATACCGCCCAACACCTATTTTATCATGGCGAACCATCTCCGTTACTGGAGCACCTTACCCACAACGATGTCGCTAATTTACAACGTGGTGGTCACATTGGTGGTGGTGACGTGCCTCAATTTCTTACTCAAATTGCTATTGCCCCGTTTCGCGCTCCGACAGGGAGAGCTGCTCACTATCTACGTCATCCTCTCTATCTCATCAGCGATTGCGGGACACGATATGATGCAGACGGTCGTGCCTGTGATTCCGAACGGTTTTTGGTTTGCGACTCCCGAAAATGAATGGCAACAACTCTTCTGGCGGCATCTACCGAATTGGATGACCCTCAGCGAGTTGTCCGTCTTGCAAGATTTCTACGATGGCGATACAACCTTTTATACACAAAGATATCTGTCAGCATGGTGGGAACCGATTTTATGGTGGACTATTTTTTTGTCTGTCCTGATTTGGGTGATGATTTGTATCGATCTGCTCCTCCGGAAACAGTGGATTGAACGAGAGCGGCTCAGTTATCCAATTGTCCGCCTACCGATAGAGATGACCTACTCAGATGGCAGACTCTTTAAAAACAGAATGTTGTGGGCAGGGTTCGCGATTGCGGGGGGTATCGACCTGATTAACGGTATCCATGCGTTCTTTCCAACATTTCCAGAGATACCGGTTCGTAAAGCAGACCTCGGCATCTATTTCACCGAGAAACCGTGGGACGCAATGGGCTGGACTCCTGTTTATATTCTCTCATTCGGTGTAGGCCTTGCTTTTTTAATGCCGTTGGAGATGTCGTTTTCGCTCTGGTTTTTCTACCTGTTTTGGAAAGGTGAACGCATCTTGGGGCGGGCGATGGGACTTCAAGTTTTGCCCGGATTTCCCTATGATGGCCCCCAAGGGGTAGGTGCGTATCTGGCTATCGCCTGCTTTGGACTCTATGGTGGACGCAAACACTTCTATGCCATATTCAGAAACCTTATCGGAAAAAAAGATACAAATCTTCCACCGGAGATGCAAGATGCAACGGACTATCGCTGGCCCCTGGCAGGGTTGATCGGCGGGGTTCTCTTTCTCTTCATCTTTTCACACCGTGGCGGGATGGCGATCTGGATGATAGCGTTGTATTTCGCCATTTATTATCTGCTTGCGTTGGGGATCACACGCGTCCGTGCCGAGGTTGGACCGCCGACCCATGAGATGTTCGTCGCTAACCCCCGACAATTTATCATAGATTCACTCGGTTCGCGCATGATTCCGCCCCCGAGTTTAACGATGATGTCGCTCTATTTTGCGTTTAATCGCGGGTACCGCGCCCATCCGATGCCTCACACGTTGGAAGGTTTTAAACTCGTGGAAGTGGCGAATATGCGTGCCGGACGGATGGTCGTGTCCCTGATGTGCGGCGTCTTTTTCGGGATTCTCGCTTCGTTTTGGGCATACTTGGTCGTGTCCTACAAGATAGGTGCGAACCCTGGATTGGGAAGCGGGGGTTACAATATGCTCCGCTCGTGGCTCTACTATCCGACAGAAACGGACATCCCTGCGGTGACGTTCATGGGTGTCGGTTTTCTATTTACGGGGTTGCTGTGGTGGATGCGTACCCGTTTTCCGATGTTCCCGTTTCATCCTACCGGTTATGCCGTGGCGAGTAGCATGTGGACCTTCGGTTGGCTTTGGTTCTCCGTGCTGATTAGTTGGGGCATCAAAAACCTCATCTTACGGTTCGGTGGGATTCGGCTCTATCACCGCGTATTACCGCTGTTTTTGGGACTCATCCTCGGTCAATTTATTGTCGGCGGCATGTGGGTCCTGATTCGGCTGATCTGGGGTGTGTCTGTTTATTCGTTTTATCGGTAAATTGTCTGAATCAAAATTTTCAGGATTTTGGGATTACTGGGATAAGCAGGGATTTGACATGCCTCAAACGCGATTGCAGCGAATATCAAAGGGAATTTACTGTTTTTTGATTATGATTTCTTCTTGAACTAAGCCTGCATTTGAAGGTATACTATATGGAGGTGTTAACTTATGGCATATATTGATAAGGTTAAGGAAGAAATTGGCTGGTTAAAGGTAGTTTTCGCCATTTTGCTTGCAGCGGACCTTTCTCTTGTCGCATGGGGAGTTCAGAATTATGGGAAAGCCAGTCCACTTCTCCTTACAATTGGCGTAATTGCAGCATTCTTGGTTACATTGACAATTATTTGGGTTAACAAGGTTGCCTATCGTAAGATTAACAAATTGGAGGACTTATAATGGAATGGTTTGCAATTTCCATGCTGGTCATATTCCTCACGGGACTCGGCATAGTCGCAGGAACTGCGATAAGAAACGCCTATAAAGACTAACTTCTGTGATCCGCGCTGCTCTGCTTTTCGTAGCACGAGCACTTCGTAGTGGAAAATGGAGAACTGAATGTCCGTATCAAGCGAAAGGTTACAGTTGTAGAAGAAAAGAGCAGAACACTTATACCCAACCAGGTATTCAACAAGGAGAACAGGCATGGCGATGTCCGAAAAGGGTGGGCACCTCGGTTATGCCCTGACCCAAGAAAGAAGTCTTTATCCAGACACGGATGGTCAACCCATGGCAGCGAGTGATGATCATAGACGCGTTCTGATGCGGATCCTCCGGGTGCTCGAAGCGTTTTTTAAGGAACTCCCAGAGGTTTATGTCTCTGGGGATCTGTTGATGTATTATGTGCAGGGGGATCCGCGGAAAGTCGTAGCTCCGGATGTGCTGGTCTCTTTCGGGATAGGTCAGAAGGCGCGTCGGACGTATCTCGTCTGGCAGGAGGGAAAGCCTCCTGATTTCGTGATGGAGCTGGCGAGTGAAAGCACTTACCAAAAGGATTTAGGGGAGAAGATGCAGACTTACGCGGACTTAGGGATTACCGACTATTTCTTGTGTGATATAGAGGGTTTATATCTACCTACCCCGCTGAT
>JAJEIP010000082.1 GCA_022827885.1 Candidatus Poribacteria bacterium | reverse complement strand
TTTACCCCCTTATTCACCTGATTATAATCCGGTTGAACATGATTTCGCCAATATTAAACGAAAGCGTGAATATCACCCAGAAAAGTCCATTGAGGATATTATTCACATGTATAAGTAATTCTAAAATCTACCATAGTTTTCCGTTTTTTGGGACATTTCGCGTCCCAGGGGCCGGTAGGAGCGGTTTGTAACCGCTCCGGATCGCTCCAAAAAGGCGCGAAATCCGATAATTTCTTAAAACTGAATGACCCTGTGGTTCATCAAGACCCACTTGTAACCGAAAACCGATGGCACATAACCCCCCACCGACGCGTCATAAACTCCGCAGCAACAATCTCGTAAAAAGCCATATCTCTCGAAGCGGTTTGATATGGCTGACCTCGTCGCCGTAACGGGTCTGGATCGGTAAACTTTCGATTCGGAACCCGAGTCGTCCGGCTTTTATCAGGAGTTCCGACTCCATTTCATAACGCTCCGTCTCCAAGTGAACCTGTCGCAGGACTTCAGCACGAATCAACCGATATCCCGATTGAAAATCTGGCACCCGTTGCCCACACAACTTTGAACCGACATAAGAAATGAAGCAGTTATTCATCCGTCTGTGAAGCGGCATGGATGTCCGAAAATCCTTGGTTTCTCTTGCCCCTATGAGTATATCCGGACCCGTATCGTCAAAGTGTTCCAAGAAACGGGGTATATCCGCAGGCTGATGTTGCCCATCGCTATCCATCGTGAAAACTGACTCGTATCCGTGTTCGAGGGCATAGGCGAACCCCTTTCGTAAGGCGTTCCCTTTCCCACGGTTCGTAGGGTTTGTCAAACAGACTGCCCCGCATGCAGCTGCGATCTCTGCTGTTTCATCTGATGAGCCGTCATCAATGACAACAATCTCACTGATGAACACAGAGGATTCCTGAATTATCCGTCCAATGGTCTTAGATTCATTGTAAGCCGGTAGCAGCAAACAGGTTTTCATCAGATTTTACGGATTGGAAACCCCCAAATTCATTCGGGAGAGGAAAATAGGTTTCCCTCGTATAGGAGGCCACAGCGTTTTTTTGAAAAAACACTTGACATCCTCAACAAATTATGGTTTAATAGATGTATCAAGTTGGACCGACATGATAAGCGTAGCTGCAAGGCTACGTGTCGGTCCCACCCACTTATCAGGGGTTAAAGACTTGATACTTGATAAATCATGAAACACACCTTTAAATATCGTGCAAACCCTACGAAAACAGAGGAGCAGTGGCTCTTTGCGGAGACGCGCCACCAGAAACAGTTGCAGAACTATATGCTCCAGATGCGGCATCAGATGTGGGACTATGGCAGTAAGTCTGTGTCGATGTATGACCAGATCAACCATCTGAAGGCCCTCCGCGCGACCACTTCCCACTATTCCGAACATCCCCAGGATATGCAAGTTTCCACGATCAAGCGCGTCACCGCTGCATACGAACATTTTCAACGCCGGTGCAAAGAGGGAGCAAAGAAAAAGGGATACCCTAAATTCAAGCGTTCTGTCCGTTCGTTGACGTGGGAACTGCGAAAATATAAACGCAAGACAGGTGAACGTGTTCGTCAGAACCCTATCCGTGAAACCGGCACTCGGTATAACCGTTTGAAAGTGCCGAAACTCGGTGAAGTGAAGATCCGCCAGCACCGTCCGCTCATCGGAGACCCGAAAGAGGTCACGTTGAAAAAGACGGCGCGCGGCTGGTATGTCTTTATCGTTTGCGAAGTGCCTGATACGGTCCCTTGTGTTCCCAAATCTGCGTGTGGTGTAGACGTTGGCACACACGACTTTCTGACGACTTCTGACGGTGAAAAAGAGGAGAACCCTCGCTTTTATCGGACTTGCGAACAGAAGTTGATACGCTTGCATCGCGACCTTTCGCGTAAGCAATACCGGAGTAAACGCTGGTATAAGGCAAAAGACGCTCTGGCAAAGCAATACGATATTGTAGCGTGTCAACGTCTTGACTTTATCGCCAAGGCCGTCTACAAACTTTTTCACCACAAAGACTTTGATGCGGTTGTTGCCGAAAAACTCAAACCTCGCAATATGGTAAAGAACCGACATCTCGCCAAGTCTATTGCTGACGCGTCCTGGGGCATGTTCTTTAAGTGGTGCGACTGGGTGGCAAAACGAGATGGTAAATATTTCCATCAAGTGCCACCCCACCACACAAGTCAAACGTGTTCGGAATGTTGCCAAAAATCGCCTATCAAACTGAAGTTGTCTGAACGTGTGTTCCATTGTAAATCTTGTGGCTTGAAACTCGACCGCGACCACAACGCGGCATTGAATATACTACACAGGGCGGCTTGCGCCCTTCGTGGAGAGGTATGGGATACCATCCTCTGTGAAACGAGAAATCAGTTGTTGCAACTGGCTTGCTGGAGCTAAACGCTCTTTCGCAAGCCCAAGTCTTTAGACTTGGGTACTTGACATTCTTTAGGACTTACGCATCTCCTCTTTTGTAGCATAGGAAACCGTTGGGCTCCTGTGCTACGAGAACGTCTATGTTTTTTTAAAGTTCTCCCTCTAACGGCGCGTGCTATGATCAAAATTGCGTAAGTCCTATTTCTATGGTAGACCTGAAAAATAAAAAGACGTTTACCCAGGCCCGGTAGGTGCGGTTTCCCAACCGCACCGGATTCGTTAGGAAATTACCGAATTAATAAATTAATCTTCATCTAACCGCACCGGTTTTGAATGCCTAATTAATTCTAAAGTTTACCATAAATTATTATACGCTAAAAACGATTTTCTGTCAAATGATTATATGTCTATTTTCGCTTGCAGTCTACTGTAGGTTTGTGTGTAATATACTTCACATAAATTGATGAATTAGGGAGACAACACGAGGATGCGAGACATCAAGCCGACGCACAAACCGATAAAAGCCTTTTACGCCGAACTCAAACAATACGAAAGTCTCGGCGCGACGAATGAAACCGAAATCCGACTCGCCTTTGCAACGCTCCTCCAACACTATGCCCGACAAAATAATCTAACGCTTATCTGCGAGAAATCGCTCCGAACGCCGCAAAACAGGACGATTTACGTCGATGGGATGCTCACCGATAACGACTTCGGCTTGCCACGCGGCTACTGGGAAGCGAAAGACCTCCACGACCCCTTCCCTACAGTGATTAGAGAGAAATTCGATGTAGACTATCCACAAGATAACATTCTCTTTACGACCCAAGAACGCGCCGTCCTCTATCAAGATGGACAAGAGGTCATGGATGTAGACATCGCCGACCCAGAATCATTTATCCAAGCTCTTCACACCTTCTTCAGTTACCAGCAAGCGGATGTTGCTAACTGGGAACGCGCCGTTGTTGAATTCAAAGACAAAGTGCCAGCACTCGGGAAACGCGCAGCTGCGTTGATCCGAAAAGAGGAAGACACCAATACGCGGTTTCGGGAGGCGTTCGCCGATTTCCACCGCCACTGTCAGGAGGCGATTAACCCCAACCTCGCGAAAGCGGCTGTAGAGGAGATGCTCATCCAACACCTCTTGACGGAAGAAATCTTCTCCACTGTCTTTGACAATCGCGATTTTACACGCCGAAATATCATCGCACGCGAAATTGAAAATGTGATTGACACGCTTACAGAGCGCGCCTATAACCGCTCCGAATTCCTCCGAGAACTGTCTCCCTTCTATAGTGCAATTCAACACGCCGCTGCAACCTTTATTGACTTCTCTCAGAAACAACACTTTCTCAATACCGTGTACGAACAATTTTTTCAAGGCTTCTCTGTCAAGGTTGCGGATACACACGGCATCGTCTATACACCGCAGCCGATTGTCAATTTCATGGTAAAAAGCGTTTCACATCTCCTTGAAACCGAGTTTGGACGTTCACTTTCGGATACAGGGGTTCACCTCATCGACCCATTCGTCGGCACTGGCAACTTCGTCGTGCGGCTCATACAAGAAATCAACAAAACCGCACTCAAAGCGAAATATAGCGATGAACTCCACTGCAATGAAGTCTTGCTGATGCCGTATTACATTGCGAGTATGAACATTGAGCATGAGTTCTACGTTGCCACAAAACAGTATCAGCCTTTTGATAACCTCTGTCTTGTGGACACCTTTGATTTGACAACGGAACGCCAGTTATCCATGTTCGCACCAGAGAACACCCGTCGGGTCGAAAAACAGAAGCAAACCGAGATGTTTGTCGTGATCGGAAATCCACCCTACAATGCGCGGCAGATGGATGAAAACGATGCCAATCGGAATCGGAAATATCCTGTGTTGGATAAACAGATTCAGGAGACGTATGCTCAAGCCTCCAATGCGACGAACAAAACTTCACTCTACGATCCCTACGTCAAAGCGATTTTCTGGGCATTGGATCGGATTGAAGGGGAGGGGATTGTCGCATTTGTAACGAACCATAACTTTATCACCGGTCAGGCATTCGACGGGATGCGGAAACACCTCGCTGAGGCGTGTGATGCGATCTATCTCTTGGATTTGGGGGGCAATGTCCGTAAAGGTCACGCAGGCGATTCCAATGTCTTTGACATTCAGGTGGGGGTGAGCATCAACCTGTTTGTGAAAAAGCATCAAGACGGTAAAGGACCTGTCCGTATTTTTTACAACGGCGAGACCGCTGAGATGAACAAAGAAACAACGTTTGAATTTCTGGACACATGTGAACACGTCGGCAGTGTTAATTGGCAAACGATTCAACCCGATGCACGACATACATGGCTCACCGAGGGACTGCGTGAGGATTTTGAAACCTTTATGCCAATCGGAAGTAAGGCAGCAAAAGCAGAGAAGGGTGAGGTTTCAGGTGTGATCTTCCACCAATTTAGCAGTGGGGTTCAGACGAATCGGGATGCATGGGTCATTAACTTCAATCAAGATACTCTTGCCGAGAATATACAGCGGACAATCAAGTTTTACAATTCGCAAGTGTTCAACTGGGAACGGAGAGGGAATCCAGATGAAGATGTGGACGATTTTGTGAGTTATGATAACAAGCAGATTAGTTGGAGTTCAGGCTTAAAATCACAACTAAAGGGCGGACATACCGCTGAGTTTACCCTGTCAAAAATCAGACGGCATCTCTATAGACCATTTACGAAGACGAATCTATTCTTTGATAGAATGTTGAATCAACGAGTCTTTGTCTTTCCGCGTATCTTTCCGACCCCTGATACAGAGAAAGAAAATCGCGTAATCTGTGTAAATATGACCCCAGAAAAACCGTTCACCTGTCTTATGAGCAATCTTATTCCTGGACATATTGTGACAGGCGGTTTTGGCTCGCCTGGACAGTGCTTTCCCTTCTATATCTACGACGAAGGTGGCACAAACCGGCGAGAGAATATCACAGAGTGGGCATTGACGCAGTTCCGGAAACATTATAGAGATGAGAAAATCACCAAATGGGACATTTTCCACTATATCTACGCGCTCCTGCACCATCCTACATATCGCGAGCAGTATCAGGCGAACCTCAAGCGAGATTTGCCGCATATCCCGTTTGTAACTGCGTTCTGGGAATTTGTCGAAGCAGGAAGACGATTAGCAGATATTCATGTCCACTATGAAGATCAACCGAAATATCAACTCGATCTGATTGAAACTGAAGGCATGGCATTGGAGTGGCGTGTGGAGCAGATGCGGTTCTCCAAAGACAAAACACAGATAAAATACAATGATTTTCTGACATTGAGTGGGGTTCCGACGGAAGCGTTTCAGTATCGGTTAGGGAACCGCTCAGCATTGGAGTGGGTTGTCGATCAGTATCGTATAAAAACGGATAGACGGAGCGGTATTGAGAACGATCCAAATCGTGCAGATGATGAAGAGTATATCGTAGATCTCATTCGGAAGGTCATCGGCGTAAGTGTGGAGACGGTGGAGATTGTTGAGCGGTTGTCGGAGTTAGATATTGACGGTGAGGCATAGGATGTGCGTTTTTGCTACAGTTGTTTTTTGACAACTCGGTTCTTGTGTGGTATAATAACCCAACTTGCTACTAACGAATGCTATGTGTTTGCAGAATCCTTTTCAACGCGTTCTTCACCCCAGCGGGGTGATATGTCTATAGAAAATGGTGTATTTAATCCCCGGCACTCCAGCGGAGTGCTATGTGTATAAATAAGTGGCAACTTAGGTTATAATAGTTGGGCAGATAACTTGACGTGACTGACTAAAAGGCGGATCTTGTCTACAAATGCATATTACAGGCGAAGAAAAACTGAACGAATTTGCCCAGAGACACCCAAATACCAGATCCTCACTTAATCGGTGGTATAACCTAATAGAGCAAGGAAGTTTTAAATCTCTTGAAGATTTGCGTGCAATGTTTCCGCGCGCTTCTCCGGTGAAAGTTCCAGCAGAAGATTTCGGACAGCCGGGTGAAGAAATAACATCGATAGTCTTTAACATTGGCGGGAACAAGGCGCGTCTTACTGCATTCGTGCGATATAAAGTGCAGCGTGTCATTATCCTAAAGGTAGAAACGCATGCAGAGTATAGCAAACGGAGATAAAAGGGCTAAATTATGTTGATGCGAACACAACCTGAGTTTGATGTATCAGCAATACCAGCAGGAACTTTGGATTGGGATGCTGCTGTCCCCGATTTAACACTGAACTCCTCTCAATTATCTGAGAGTTCTGAACCGATACAAATTCGGGTGCAGATTCAAATATCGTCCACTGTTGAGAGGGCGAACTATCCTGAGAGTGCCTACCAATGGTTAACAGAGGTGTTAGACGGATTAATCGATTTTGGACAAAAGCACGGACATTACGGTGTCATCAAATTAACGAAAGATGAGTATCAGTGGTTGGATGGGATACTAGAAAAGTTAATCTATTCGATAGGTGAAAATGAAAGTCATCCCTTAGCACCGCTAATGGAATTTATTATCCGGCTTATTGACAACTATGAAGATACCTACGTTCCGAAACTGACAGAATTGTTTCCAGAGTTGGCAGAGGAAGGACCGATAGAAGTGGCAAGCGAAAACAAGCAGCTCGCTGCAAACTCGCCTAAACTGAGCGACAACGAACTCGCTGCGCAAGCTTTTTTTTCAATTGGTTACCTCCTTGGGGAAGGCAGTTGGATGGAAAAAGCCCTCGCCGCTTATGAAAAGGCAAGTGCGTTGAAACCTGATTTCTGGGAAGCCTTCTATAATCGGGGTATTGCAAGGAATAATCTCGGCCAATATGAGAAAGCGATAACTGACTTCAGTAAGGTGATAGAATCAAATCCCAATTTTGCTGATGCTTACTATAATCGGGGTATTGCGAACGGAAAACTCGATAAATTTGATAAGTCAATTGCTGACTTTGATAAGGTAGTAGAATTAAATCCTAATTTTGCTAATATCTACTACAATCTGGGTACGGCCAAATTGAAATCTGGAAGATTCAAAGAGGCAATCGCTGACTTTAATAAGGGGATCAAGTTAAAACCTAACTCCGTTAAATTACATTTCAATCGGGGAACTGCGAAGGTTAATTTGGGCCAATATAAGTCTGCCATTGCTGATTTTGATAAAGTGATTGGGTTGGATCCAAAAATGGCTGAGGTCTACTATAATAGGGCATGTGCAAAGGGTTTTCTTAATCAACATGAATCTGCGATTGTTGATTTTGACAAATCTTTGGAATTGAAGCGAAATAATATTGCTGCTCTCAATAATAGAGGACTTGCGAAGGATCGGCTTGGCAATCACGAGTCTGCCATTGCTGATTTTGACAAAGCAATTGAGCTAGCCCCCAATCATCCTGTAGCTTATAACAACAAAGGGGCTACAAAGAGTTTCCTCGGCAACTACGAGTCTGCCATTGTTGATTTTAATAAAGCAATTGAATTAAATCCTGATGATGCTGAAACTTACTACAACAGAGGATATGTAAAGCACCTCCTCGGCAACTACGAGTCTGCTGTCGCTGATTTTAATGAAGCAATTGAATTGGGATTTAACTCTGCTAATATTTATTACTATCGGGCTTTTGGGAGAAACTTACTTGGCCAATGTGACTTGGCTATCTCTGACTGCAATAAGGCGATTAAGTTAAGTCCTAATTTTGTTGAGGTCTATAATGTTCGAGGTCTTTCACAAGTCAAACTGGGTCAACACGATGAGGCTCTGGCTGATTATACGGAGGCGATTCGTCTGAAACCTGATTACACCGATGCCTACAACAATAGGGGTATTTTACAAGCCGAACTCGGTCAGCACGAGTCTGCTATTGCTGATTACACCAAGGCGATTCAGGTAAAGCCTGATTATGCAACCGCTTACTACAATCGAGCGATTGATAAATTCGTATGCGAAGAATTTGAAGATGCTATTGCTGACTACACCAAGGCGATTCACATAAAGCCTGATTATATTGAAGCTTATGTCAATCGAGGAACAGTAAAGGTTAGCTTGAAGGAGATTGATGAGGCGAGATTAGATTTCCAGACTGCTTTGGAGTTAGCAGAACAGCAGGGAAGTTCTGATCTCAAAGCTGTTATTGAGGAAAGGTTACGACAACCTGATATGGTGGAGAAGGAAACTGTCTTGAAGAGTAGTAAGGAATCCACAGTCAATCAGGCAACCTCAAAGCGGCGTAACAAAAAACCTCGGCGTGATGATTAAAGAAATGCCTCCTTCTGAAAATACCTAATGAATATTACTGGACGAAATGTAATAATCGAATTTGCACAAAGACATCCGAATGCCAGATCCGCGCTCAACCGCTGGTATAACCTGATGCGTCAGGAAACTTTTAATTCATTCGTTGATTTACGTAGGATTTTCCCATATACAGATCAGGTAAAAGTACGGAGGAATAGATTCAATCCGCAAGATAAAATATGGACAGTCTTCAATATAGGTGGTAACAATTTTCGTCTGATTGCCTCTATACAATATAACCCAGAGGATCGGAGAGTTACGATTAATAAAATTCTAACCCATGCAGAGTACGATAAAGGGAGATGGCAGGAGTAAACCATGTTGACAGAAATGCAAACTTTGCCCCACGTGGCGTTACCGCCTACATCTTTGGAAATCCTAAGTGTATCTCAATTGACGGACAACGCTAAACGCTTGCAGACGCGAACCCCACAACCTACACTACTTTCCTCTGACTCGGAAAGTGATTATCATTGGCTGCTGGGGGTGTTAGATAAACTGATTGAGTTTATGGATCGTGGCGAGGATCACAGAGTCCCCGAATTGATTGAAAACGATTATGAATGGGCGCATACATTGCTTATAGAATTGGTCGATGCAGTAGGTGAAAGTGATACTCATCCTTTACGCCCCTTAATGGAATTTATCTGCCAACTGATTGACAACTATGAGGATGCGTATGTTCCAGAACTGACCGAACTGTTTCCAGAGTTGGCAGAAGCAGTCCTTATAGAAGCAGCAAGCAAAGGCAGAAAGTCCATTTCAAATATACCCAAACAAAGTGAAAATGTCCTCGCCGCACATGCCTTCTTCTCGATTGGTTATCTCTTCCAGCATGGAAACCGATTGGAAAAAGCTCTCTCTGCTTATGACATGACAATCACGTTGAAGCCTGATTCTTGGGAAGCCTTTTATAATCGAGGGATTGTACGGTATGATCTTAGACAATATGCGGGGGCGATGACCGACTTTAACCAAGTAATAGAATTGAATTATAATTTCGCTAATGCCTATCACAACCGAGGTATAGTGTATTCCAGACTCGACCGACATAAGTCAGCGATCGCTGACTTTGATAAAGCAATTGAATTAGGACTTAATTCTTTTGAGGCTTACTGCCATAGAGCTTTCGCGAAGACCGCTCTCGATAAATATGAGGCTGCGGTGTCTGACTACGATAAGGCAATTGAGTTAAACCAGGATTTTGTCGAAGTATATAATATTCTTGGTATTTTACGGAGTGAACTGGGTCAATATAATGAAGCCCTTGCCGATTATGCAGAAGCAATTCGCATAAAACCCGATTATGCAGAGGCTTATGCTTATAGGGGTGTACTGAAAGCTCACTTAGACAAGATCAATGAAGCAAGATCAGATTTCCAGAGAGCATTAGAATTAGCAAAACGTCCTGGCAATAGTAATAGACTCAAAGAATTTGTTGAGAAGCAACTGCGGCAACTCAATCAGGCAGCCTCAAATCAGGCGATCCTATCCGTATCCGATTGATCCCGAAATCTAAGCGATTCCCTTCAAGGGAGTTTCTGGGTCGAACCAGATCCGAGAGAATGAGGGCTCTCTTTGGATGAAATCGCTCAGCAGGACAACATCACGGTGGAGCCTCGCACTGGGTTTCTTATCGTAAATCTCCGAAACGTATCCTAATAGAGGGAATTAGCAGGGGTTCGCCGTCATTCAGGTTCGGATCGATTATCGTCTTGATGCCAATCGTTTTGGTACCATCTGGGTCGATCATCATAACTTGCGTCTGCGTCAACGGGGGGAATTAGCAGGGGTTCGCCGTCATTCAGATTCGGATCGATTATCGTCTTGGTGCCATCTGGATCGATTATCGTTACGCGAATACTGCCGCCATCGTCAACACGACTGAAATCTATTATTTTTTTTCCGGTGTATCTGAATACAGGTAGATCAGAGGATAATCCCAACTTCTTATCTCTTTTTTTGCTTTCTTTTTGGCGTTTGAGTGCTTCCGCAGTGGATGGAGACTGATATAAGTGGAACTCTGCGCTAAAGAAATCTATCGCCTCATCACGCGTAAGTGGAGTGCCGCTTAATATTTTTTGGTGTAACCGCATATACGTACGAACTTGCGGAATATCCCCAAATTTCTTGATAAGAGGATTGTGCGGACTCGGATTTTCCGGATCATCCTTGAGTGGATTGACGAGGACAAAAGGTTCTTTGGAATCCTGGGTATCAAGCGAGGTTGTGTTTTGACTGGCACCACAACCTGATAACAAGAGTGTTAGCATAAAAATCCCAAGTAATGTTTTCACTGTAAAACTTCTACAAAACGCCATCCATGTCCCCTCCCGTTCATAGCAATCTACGTTAATGAAATAGCAGAAAAATAAACCCTATCTTTTCCCAAACGTGATATACTAAAGAAAATTCCTCATGACACAAGGTAAAAAACCGTTTATGAACTTTCCAACACTGTCAGAGTCGAAACGCCTTGACATGCTCCAACCGCCGACGGGTAAGGTGCGCATGGTCCTTGACACTGACACCTATAACGAAATTGACGACCAGTTCGCAGTCGTCCACGCACTCCTCTCACCAGAACACCTCAATGTTGAGGCAATATATGCCGTCCCTTTCCACAACAATCGCTCCAGCAGCCCCGAAGACGGCATGGAAAAAAGCTACACTGAAATCCTGAGACTCTTGGACTTTCTCAATGTCCCCGCCGACGATTTCGCCTATCGCGGTGCCCACGCGTTTCTCCCCGATACCGAGACACCCGTGCCGAGCGATGCCGCGACCGATATGATTGAACGTGCGATGGCAGCAACGCCCGAAGATCCACTTTACGTCGTGGCTGTCGGGGCAATAACGAACGTGGCCTCTGCTATCCTCATGGAGCCTGAAATTATCGAACGTATCGTCGTCATCTGGCTTGGAGGGAATCCGTTGTATTGGCCCCACACCCGAGAGTTTAACCTGATCCAGGACCTGCGTAGCGCGCAAGTGGTTTTGGACTGTGGCGTGCCATTCGTTTGGCTACCTGCGCGGGGGGTCGTCTCACATCTACACACGACAGTCGCAGAGATGGAACGCTATGTGCAGGGGAGAGGCAAGGTCGGAGACTACCTCGTAGAAATCTTTAAAGACTATTCCAGTAACCACTTCGCTTGGTCAAAGGTGATTTGGGATATATCCGCAACGGCATACCTCATCAACCCGGCGTGGGTGCCGACGGAAATTGTCCACAGTCCTATCTTGACGGAAGCCGCGACGTGGAGTTTTGATAACAGTCGCCACCTCATGCGCGTCGCCTCGAGCGTCGATCGGGATGCGATTTTCCGGGATCTGTTTGAGAAATTGCAGGCGCATACGCTCTAATCGGTAGCACTTCCGTGAAACCGGCTCAGGACCAGCGTATTTCAGAGATGTTTTGGTGCGGTTTCCCAACCGCACCTACCTTGTTGGGGCTTATGGCAGTGGGACGTTCCATTCATCTGCCCCGATAACTTCAAGTTGATCGTGGGGTTTGAAGTAATCGGTTGGATGATGATCTTCACCCATGTCGCCGAACAATCTCCGACGACGCGGGGTCATCCGTGCGAGAACCTCCGCGGGAAGCCTGTCGTAGTCATAAGGGCGGGACCACATCTGTCCATAACGGAAGGTCACACTTTTGCGGATGCGTTCCGTCTGATTCGGACCCACACCGTGCCATAGTGCCCATGGAAAGATGACCGCGTCTCCTGCCTCCGCAAGGACCTGAATCGCGCCTTCCGGATATGTGCCTTTTTTAAAGCTGTTCTCGGGGAAAGGGACCTTGTGGCTGCCAGGCACACACATAAAGTTTCCCTGATTCGGTTCCGTCAGATCCGTTAAGAAGAATTGCACTTTGAATTGTAGCGGCAAACTATCCGGATGCGGATGGATACGTTGCAACGAAGGACCTGCATCCGTATGAAACGCCATCAGAGCCTCCGCATCAGGATGTCGGACGTAGATTTGCGTTCCCATGATTTGGAGATAGGGTCCCATCATTGAAAGGATAGTCCCGAAAAGGCGCGGGTGATCGGTAAGCGGATCCAGGGCATCTGTCCGTTCAATCGCACGGATAATCGTATAAGCTCCCTTTCCAAACCGATTATTGCCTTGTAGATTTGGCGTTTCTTGGACGTATGTCTCGATCGCTGAATCCACGGATGTCAAAATCGTCTCAATCTCAGCCGGTGAAAGCACATTCTTGATGAGCAGAAATCCCTCCGTTTGCCACTCTTTTTGTTGGACCTCTGTCAAGTATGGAGATACCATGGTGTTGCTCCTTTTGATGGCATGCGTTACAAGTCGGTTGGGTTTAAAAAGATTATAGACGATTTACGATGCGGTGTCAACCCCGTTTTTGTCAAGGGAACTCAACGTTTCCACCGAATTTGCGTCTAATATATTAACGAAACGTATGTAGGTTGATTACATAATTTAGGACTTACGCATTTCCTCTTAAAGTCCCCCTGATAAGGGGGATTTAGGGGGTTAAATTACTGAAATAACGCCTTCTTCCAAAAAACCTAACCAACGAGAACAACAGCGTCTGGCTCCGATAGAAAAGTATGAACAATTTTACAAAAATCCTTACCACCATCCGTCGTCCCTTTCAACAAGAACGCCGAAAGGGGTGTCGCAACGATGTCGTCGTTAACGGATTGGGAAGTTATGTCCAGTTGTGGGTAAAGAGTGGTGAGACCTTCACACTATCAACGACTGAAAAAGCGGTCCTGAAGGATTTAGGAGACCTCTTTGAAAATTACACCGATGCCGCGTCCACCGAACGGCGGCGTATACTTGAAGAAGCAACGAGACGAATTGAGGCGGCACTCGGACACGGACAACAAAACACCTCAGATGTGGGCGGGACAGGTGCTCAACCCTCGCAAACACGCCAGCAATCGAAGTCGCCACGCATAAGTTCCAAAAAAAGTGCTCAAACGGATATGTTGTCTCTGTTTGCGGAAGTAGGAAGTAACCCAGAAAGCGAGTCCCCAAAACAGGCGCAGGCAACTGGATTGGAAGACGGGAAGCAGGGAAGCATGGGTACCCATCCTTCCACCCCTCCACCCCTCCACCCAAGTCCTTCCACCGCTCCACCCTTCCAGCCAAATGCTGACAGCCCCTCAGAATCTGTTCCAATCTCAGACATCCCTGTTTCAATGGATATCGATTCGCTTGACTTTCTATCCCAACCGCTTCAGTATCTCAAAGGGATTGGTCCCCGTCGCGCCGAGATGCTTCGAGAGGAACTCAATATCCAAACGGTGGGTGAGTTTCTCGCATACTACCCGCGCGATTACATCGACCGTTCCAAGATGGTAGAGATTTACAGGGTCGGAAGAACGGAGGATGACGAACCGGAAACCATACAAGGCAAAGTCGTCAATCACACCTCATCCCCGACGGCGAGAGGGAGACGTATCGGTAAGATTTCAATTTACGACGGCACTGGCGTAGCACTGCTCGTTAACTTCGGGAGACGGATCGGCATTATGAAGGCATTGCTCCCCGTTGACACCGAGGTCGTTGTCAGCGGTAAATTCTCTCGCCGTTACAATGAGATCCAAGCCACCGACTATGAATTTGAACTGTTTGAAGAGGAAAACTTAATCCATACAAATCGCATCGTTCCGAAATATCCGCTCACTGCGAAACTCACGGCGAAGATGCTACGGGCGTGGATGCGGACGGCGTTGGATGAACATGGGCAACAGATACCTGAAATCTTTCCACTCGCACTTCGCCAACGCCAAAACTTGATTGACAGGCAGTCCGCCATTAACGAGATACATTTTCCGACATCGGAAGCACATCGGGAAGCGGCACAAAAACGGCTCGCGTTTGAGGAGTTTTTTCTTCTCAGTATCGGGATGGAGATGAAAAAGGAACGGCGTATCTCGGAGGACGGTATCGCGTTTCGAGTGGGAAGGGAAGGCGAACCTGAAACGTCTCGTTCCATATTGCGGGATTTCCTTGCTTCGCTGCCTTACCAACTCACACGGGCACAAAAACGGGTTTTCGCTGAGATCCAAAACGATATGCGGCAGCAAACCGTCATGAATCGGCTCATTCAAGGCGATGTCGGTTCGGGAAAGACGGTCGTCGCAGCGATGGCGTTGCTCTCTGCTATCGAAAACGGGTATCAAGGGGCACTGATGGTTCCGACTGAAATCCTCGCCGAGCAACACTATTATAATCTCTCGGAGATGCTCGAAAATTTGCGCAAAGATACTGATCAAACTGCGGACGGGCGCATAAATGTTGTGCTTCTTAAAAGTGACCTACCCAAAATAGAGCGCGAGGCGGCGTTAACAGCAATCGCTGATAGCACCGCAGACCTCATCGTTGGGACGCAGGCACTGATACAGGAAGGCGTCGATTTTCACAAACTTGGACTCGTTATCATCGACGAACAGCACCGGTTCGGTGTAATGCAACGCGCAACGCTCCGTAACAAGGCACAGGCAGCAAATGGAACCCAAAAACAAGGCACCGTTGCCCCGCCAGCCCCAGATGTCCTCGTCATGACGGCGACCCCGATTCCAAGAACGTTGGCGTTGACGCTCTATGGAGATTTGAACGTCTCTGTTATCGATGAGATGCCTCCCGGTAGACAGACAATTAAAACCTATTGGATAAAAGAGAAGGATCGGGAGAAATTATACAGCACCGTTCGGAAGGAGATCCAACGCGGCAGACAGGCATACGTCGTCTATCCACTCGTTGAGGAGTCCGAAAAATTGGAGGAACTCAAAGCCGCCACAGAGATGGCAGCGCATCTTCAAAGTGAGGTATTCCCCGATCTGCGTCTCGGGCTTTTGCATGGACAAATGAAATCCATTGAGAAGCAGGAAGTGATGACGAACTTCAAGGATCGACATATCGATATTCTCGTCTCAACAACGGTGATTGAGGTGGGTATTGATGTGCCAAACGCGACGTTGATGGTCATTGAGAACGCCGAGCGGTTTGGGTTGTCACAATTGCATCAATTGCGTGGACGTGTCGGACGGGGTCAACATCAATCGGCGTGCTACCTTGTCGCTTCACCCAGAGGGGACGACTCTTTTCAGCGGATTCAAGCGATGATTCGGACAAACAACGGCTTTCGGATTGCAGAAGCAGACCTGAATATCCGGGGTCCGGGCGAGTTCTTCGGCACCCGCCAATCGGGCATCCCAAATTTCAAAATTGCGAACATCATTCACGATACGACGCTTTTGGAAGCGGCGAAAAAAGAAGCAGAGTTGCTCATCAAAGCCGATCCAGCACTGAACGCATCTGAACATCAGTTGTTGAAGCGGATGTTACAGAAACACTGGCGCGGCAACTTGGAGATTGCCTCTGTCGGTTGATTAAGTGGTAAAGGAGTTCCTGATGACACACGACATAACAGACATGACCTCTGCAGCATTCAGTACCTGGCTCACGCCAATTATTGACTGTCCACTCTTTGAATCCCGTGAACGACTCATCGCCTTGCTTGCTGGGAATTCCGACAGGGATGCATTGGAAACTGAGCTCCGTGAATTCTATGAAGGTTATTGTGGTTTGGCGTTTGAGTTAGAGGCACCCGAAGAGCAGCTGCTTGCAATACTGCGGGAGTGCGATACGTTCGCATCTCTGCAGGCGCGCGTCGCAGCCGTGGAAGCTGTGCGAAAAACTTCGCCCGCAGGACGTATAGCAAAACGGATGAGTGATCTGCCCTTAATCACTGATCCCGACCCCGAGATTGAGGTGACGGAATTACCGGATGAGGCGTTCCGTAGACTGATGGAGACGCTCGCGAATTGGGAACTTTTTGCAGCGCGTGAACGAATTGTTAAACTACAGAAGGCGTTACCATCGGTTCAGGAGACAGAACAACTGAAATCAGCATTCTTTGAATTTTTTGTGTGCTACTTGGAGTTAGAACAGTTTCTTGAGGATTACCACTATGATCCAGATGAGGGATTAGAATTGCGTCCGGAGGTGGCTGACAGGTTGGAACGTAGTGTAGCCGAACATGAGTCCGGTAAAGTCAAATCGATTCCGATAGAGGAAGTGGCGAAAAAACTGGGGTTGAAGTGGTAATGTACCGTTTGGAAATTATGCCAAAAGCGGAAGCAGACTTTGCGCGTTTAGATGCCACAGTTGAGCAGCGAATTCTCGATAAGTTGAGATCGCTCTGCGAAAATTGCGACACACATCGCCATGAGGCTCTCCGAGGGCCATATAGAGGAAAGTTCCGTTTACGCGCTGCTGGTGTTTACCGAGTTATCTATACTTTCAATCGGCAAACACGAGTGATTGTTGTCCATGAAGTCGGGCATCGAAGCAGTGTTTATTAATAGAAGTGTTATATCGAAACGAAAACTGGGCGGATCCAGCCATTTTACACAGATGCGATGATCAACCGGTACAACTGGGGGACAGTGACCGAGAAATCCCCGGAGATGTGGTACCCCTCACCCCCGTCTTTCACCGTGCGGATGAGAATGGTTTTCTTGGGACGATGGTAGTAGTGGGCATCGGTAGGGTGCCCTTCGTCTTGGAAATCGGGAAAATCGATGAGATCAAAATTCGCAGTCGTGAAGTGTCGAATCTCCTCACCGTGCTGAGCGGCAATATTGCGAGCCATGGAAAGGCTTTTGAGGTAGACTTCGGGTCCCATGACAGCGGAGCCTAAATTCAGAAAAACACCGTCTTCTAACTGGGAAACACTGTGTGCGAAACGGAGAAAATCCTCACCCGTTGTCCATCCCATCGCCGCATAGTCAGCGGCAGGATGTTGATCGATGATATCGTATCCGATACCTTTGTGAACGGTAAAGGGTATGCCTAACCGATACGCCGCTGCAAACATACTCACGTCGCGATGCGGAAACGGAATGTCCATTTCGCCTTTTTCGATGAGTCTCCCGATGGCTTCTCCGAAACCGATCTTATCTCGGTAACCCCGAACAATCGCTGCGTTCAGATAGCGTCCGGTTTCCTCCCAATTCCCGAACTTCCCATCCCAGATATAGTCCTCCACATCTTCGAGCGTGGCACCGATGTGTGCAAGCTCAAAATCGTGGATAGCACATGCCCCGTTCGTCGCCAGGTGTGTGATGATGCCGCGTTCCATCAGGTCAATGATGAAACGGGAGTTCCCGCGCCGCATGACGTGCGCACCCATCATCCAAATCACCTGTTTCCCGCGATGGTGTGCCTCAACAATGCGATCTGCAACGGCAGAGAGGTGTGGGTTTTCGTAGCGTGAGGTCTCCACGTCTAACGGGTAGACATCTGCGACGGTCATCTTGTGCTGGCGTTCGCCAAGCGGGAGAACTGTAAGTGAATCTCGATTCAGTTTGTCCATATTAGGGTTCTTGCCGCTATTCGGCAAACTTAGCGGAGACAATTTTCGAGATACCCGCCTGTTCCATCGTCACGCCGTACATGGCATCCGCGATTTCCATCGTGCGCCGGTTGTGCGTGATAATGACGAACTGCGTGTTCTCAGCGTAGGCACGGATAAGATTGGCGAAACGGAGGACGTTTGCTTCGTCGAGGGCGGCATCAACTTCATCGAGGACACAGAAAGGACTCGGCTTGATTTTGAAGACGGCAAACAGGAGTCCAATCGCTACCAATGAACGTTCCCCACCCGAAAGCTGCGTGATGCTCTGTGGACGTTTGCCCGGCGGACGCGCAATAATATCAATACCCGAATCGAGCACGTCGGACGGATCCGTCAATAGCAATTCGGTTTCACCGCCGCCAAAGAGTTGTGTGAAGACCTCTTGGAAGTTCGTCTGCACGGCTTCAAACGTCGCAAGGAACACCTCTCTCGATGTCTGATTAATTTTCTGTATCACTTGATACGTGTCTTGAACCGATTGTTCAAGATCTGCGCGCTGCGAAATAAGAAAATCGTGGCGTTTCTTATATTCCTCGTAAGCCTCAATCGCTTTGAGATTGACGGCGCCCATTCCAGAAATTTCTGCTTTCAACTTTTCAATGCTATCCAACAGATCGATCTCGTCCATCGCTGGGTGAGAGGGGTTTGTAACCCCGACTCCCTTGCTATCTGCTGGGTGGGAGGGGTTTGTAACCCCGACTTCCTTGCTGTCCGCTGGGTGGGAGGGGTTTGTAACCCCCACTTCCTTATCCATTATTGGCGGCAGGGCATCGATCGAAACCTGATATTTATCGTGGATACGGGTTGAGACCGATTTTATGCGCATTTCAAGTTGCGTTGTGGCGACTTCGAGTTTATGACGCGCACGGTTCTGTTTCTCAAAGTTTCTACGGGTTGACCGCATCTCCTTTTGGAGGACCTCTACCTCCTGAAGAAGTGCCTCGCGTTCTTCGGTGAGTTCATCCACGTCTGCTTCGGCTTCGGCGCGGTCCCCTTCTAAACGGAGGAACTCGCCTTGCGCTGCGGCGACCTGCTCCACGAGGTCACTTTTTCTCTGTTCATCTGTGTCAATAATTGCCTGTTGCTCAGCGATATCCTTTTCTATGCGCGCCTGTGTTTCCTTGAACGTTTGGATTTCCGATGCTAAACTCTCAAGTTTCTGACGCTGTCCTGCTAAGAAGACTTGCATCTCCTGACAGGTGTTCGCCACCTCAATATGTTTCCGGTTTTCGCTTTCAATCTGCTCGGACATGCGTTCGATCCATCGTTCGGTCCGTGTGCTCTTTTGCGTCAAGCTCGCGATTTCAGTTTCGAGAGCTTGTTGTGCTTCGCGCGATGCCGCTACCGCACTGCCCAATTCGCGGTTTTCAACCTCAAGTGCAGCGAGTTGCTGTTCGAGTCGGATAACTTGAAGATTCGCCTGCTCTAAGTCTTTCGTCAGTGACGCTTTCTCAACCCGTTTATCCTGCCATTGTGCGGTAAGTGTCTGCCGCGTTTTTTGGAAATTCGCTATTGCTGCGGCGTATGCCTTACGCCTCTGGTTCTTCTGATTGGAACTTTGCGTCAACTTCCCAATCTCGTCCGCAAGTGTCTCGAGTTCGCGTGAACGGCTCAGGAGACCGCTTTTTCTCTGGTCTGTTTGACCGCCAGTGATGGCACCAGAGGTATTAATGACTTCGCCATCTAACGTGACGAGCCGTGCACTCGGACGGAACCGACGGGTCAAGGCGATTGCCGAATCCAAATCTTCAATAACGAGCGTATTGCCCAAGAGATGCCGCATCGCAACCTCGTATTTAAGGTCGTAATCGATCAATTCCTCAGCGATTCCGATAACACCGGGCTGGTCCAGGAGTTCGTCGTCATTAAACCGACGTCCACGTAGGATATCCAGCGGGAGGAACGTTACCCTCCCTGCGCGATGCTTTTTAAGGAAAGCGATCCCCTTTTGGGCATCCTCAGCGGTTTCAGTGATGACGTTCTGGATAGCACTCCCGAGAGCGACCTCTATCGCAACTTCATATTCTGTATCCGTTGTGAGGAGCTCAGCAACGACACCACACACCCCGTGAAACTGATCGGAATAGTGAGTTTTCGCCTGCATGATCGCTCGGACACCGGTATAGTATCCCTCGTAAGCAGATTGCAATTCCTGTAAGGATTTATGCCGTGAGACGTTGGCACCTAAGGTGTTTTGTAAGTCTCGGATTTCGGCTTCAATCTTACGGAGCGCATCTTGGTTCTCGCTGAGATCCATCTCTGCCTGATTCTTCTGAGTCTCGATTTGGACGAGGGCTGCCTTCAATTGTGTTTCGGCATACTGGACTTCATCGCGCGTATCGGTGGCAGTGCTGAGTTCAGCGGTTAACGCCATCTTATTTTCTTTCAGGCGGTTGAGATTCCCTTCGGTATTTGTCAACGTATGCTCGATTGATAGACGTTCGCGTTCGCGTTCTCCTAACTCCGTTGCGATCTCGCGCAAGGTGTCTTGTGTTTCTTGGACGGAATCCTTTGCCCGACTGATACGTCCCGCGAGTTCTGTGAGCAGCTGCTGACGCGCTGCCAATCGGCTCTCTTCTATCTTGCAGGATGCCTCAAGTTTTTGATATTCTTGGGTGCGTTCCCGCTGCTGTGTAAGTGTGCCTGTTTGCTGTGCTTTTAAGGATTCAAGCGTTTGGAGGGCTCGCTCCCGTTGGCGTTGAATGTTGAGCTGGCGTTCTTTGTGAAGTACGATCTGGCGTTCGATCTGCTCAATCTGGGTCTCAATCTCACGAAGGGCTATCTGTCCTTCACGTATAGCGTCATCCAACTCAGATCGACGGTTTGTGGCGTTCTCGATACGTTCCTCAGCGGCTTTAAGGGTTTCAGACGCACTCGCAACGGTGGTTAAAACCGCATCCAAGTCGGCTTGGGTTTGGCTATAATCTGTCCGGAGTTTATCATATTCCCGATGCGCGAGTTCCAATTCAAACTGCTTCAACTGCGCCTGCTGTGTGTTATAGAGCCGTGCTTGTTCTGCCTGTTCCTTGAGGGACTCGGTTTCGCGCTGTAACTCCTGAATCACATCGTTGATACGGGCGAGGTTTTGCTCGGTCTGTTCAAGTTTACGGAGTGCTGTTTTTTTGCGGTGTTTATACTTCGTGATGCCGGCGACTTCATCGAAAAGGAAGCGACGTTCTTCGGGGCGGACGTTCAGGATGAGGTCGATCTTACTCTGTTCCATAACGGAGTAAGCATCTACGCCGATACCTGTGTCCATGAAGAGTTCGCTGATGTCTCGGAGACGGCACGGGTTCTGATTTATTAGATAGCGGCTTTCACCATTGCGAGTCAGATGCCGAGACACCTGAACTTCTGGAGACGCCAGGGCAAGTTTGAGAGCATCTTGTGTCGGGGGATCGGGGGACGCTGCGCCATTTCCATTTGACTGTTGTGAAGCAAGTTTTCCGTTTGCAAGCAAGGCCGAAAAATGCAGTGCTACCTCTGTTTTCTGAGCGGGTGCGAAATTCGCACCACCGTTGAACAGGAGGTCGCGCATAGAAGCACACCGAAGCGAGCGGGCACTCTGTTCCCCAAGCACCCATCGGATCGCATCGGAAACGTTGCTTTTCCCGCAACCGTTGGGTCCGACAATCGTCGTGATACCGGGTTCAAGTATCAGCTCAACTTCTTCGGCGAAACTCTTAAATCCACGAATTTTAATGCTGTTTAAGTGCAAAGGTTTACCCTCCCACTATAATTTAGGTAATATCTCAAGGGGCAATAGTTATCAAAGCGGATTTTTTAGGACTTACGCATGATGCTCTTTTGTAGCATAACCTGTTAGGTTGTGCCAGGAGGACATCTGTGTTTTTTTTCGGGTACTCCCTCTAACAAAGCGTCCTATGGTCCAAATTGCGTAAGTCCTGTTTTTTTAGTCTGCTTTGCAGTGAGAATTATCCGTTAGAGAGATTTCTGATAATCCGAACACTTCTCGTGATAACTGCTGATAACTAATATTTTGTAAACGCAATCTTGATAAAAAAGTTTCACGATTTTGCCAATTTGGGGGACCCCCGTTCGTAGTAGGGCAATTCATTGCCCGTTCCCTTTATAGCGCGTAGGTTGGGTTGAACGGGAATTATTAAAAATCGCACGGAGCAGATAACGCTCAAATTCATCAAGAAACCTGAAACTATCAAAGGACGAGTGAAACCCAACATATTCTCTACACATTTAAGGTTCTCGCCAAGGTCAAAACATCAATCTCGGCGGGATCGGCAGTCCAAAGCTCACTCACTGCTTCACGAATCGTGGCACCCGTAGTGAAAACATCGTCAAAAACCAGAAGTCGCTTGTCACGGATAATATCTGGGTTCCGAATTTCAAAAGCATCTATAAGATTCTGCTGGCGCGCCTCTCTATCCAGACTGCTTTGTGCCACTGTATGCCGGTGTCGAACCAATGTATCTGTGAGAACTGGAACGCCTGCAGTTTTCGCAATCCCGTTTGCAAGGAGCGTCGCCTGATTGAAACCGCGTTCCCGCAGCCGTTTCTTATGGATTGGAACGGGCAAGATAAAATCGTATTCCGCAATATTACAGTCCGACGGCATATGTGCGTTTATCAGTTCGGTTAGCGGTCGCGCAAACACCTTTTTCTTTTCAAATTTAAAGAAATGTATTGCTTGCTGGAGTGTTGTCTGGTAAAAGGCGAGAGTTCTCAATTTTCCGTAGCGCGGTGGGGCAGTCGCACACGCCTCGCAGAGTCCATTGATACCCGGTGTGCCACATATATCGCACCAAGGTGCTTCAAGGAATTGGATATCCTGCCAACAGTTATTACAGATATAGGGTATAGACGTAGCCCCAAGAAATTCCTTACAAACCCGACACTCTGCCGGATAGAGGAAAGTTATTGCGGTTTCAGATATATCCCGCAATAAACGGGGAACGTGCAAGCCGATCGATTTTATGCCCATAAAACGCTACCTTTGGTGTTCTTGGGTATCTATTCACGTTTACGTCATATATGATAATCTGTAATATATAATAACGTATATAATTTAGGAATGCAAGTTTATTTTTCATTTATGGTAGACCTTAGAATTAATTAGACATTCAGCATTGGTGCAGTTAGATGACGTTTCAAAAAATAAATTGGTAATTCTATGTTTGCCCAACCCCTACTGCCTCTGTTCGTCCTCGTGATTGCAGGTCTGTAGAGCGGACTCCCATTCATAGCGTTTCGCCCAGGTGTTAATGCGTCTACGTTTGAGTTCCACGGCGTTGATGACTTCGGTGACGGCTTTTTTCGGGGTGCGTCCCTCCGTGCGCGCTCTTTTGTATATCTCGAACGCCTGTTCCACTAACCTCCCGGTATCGCGGAGGGGGTCGCGGGTCGGTTTACGAGCGAAAGCGCGCGTCCCTTTGAAATGGAGGGCGTCGAGGGCGGCGTGCCACTCCGGGCGTTGCACCCAGCCATAGACGGTTTTGACTTTCACGTCCGTCACGTGCGCTAACATCTGTGCCGTGCAGTCCGGTGTTTTTGCGAAGTGAAAAGCCGCGACGTGAAGTCTAATCAGGTGTGGGAGTTTCAAAATGTGATTCCTTTGTGGGGTGTGCCGCGGACACTGGCGACCGCGGCGGTTGAATTACGGGTTAATAGCGATGGTTCTATTGTCAGTTTTTTATCTTGAATTCCTTTTTGGGTTGACTCGGCGGGTATCTTGTGGTAGGCTTTAAATGGTAGGCTTAAAATACCAAACTGAGTTGATGCTTGGATTTTGGTTCGGGGGGCGTTTCAACGCCCCCCATTTTTCTTGTATATAGTGTAACGCATTTTCGCATTTATTGTCAAGGGAAAATTGCGTTTTTTATCATATTTCTCACTTTTTTGCGTAAAATTGCGGGTTTTCTACAAAAAAACCGTGAAAATTACTTTTTTTTTTCTGTTTTAGGGTGTGAAGTAGGCGCAAAATCGCGAAAAAACGCGCCGCGGCAAGCAACGCAGGATTATAAGTGTCAGGCTTTGGTCTCTATCCTCTCTCGGCGAGTCAATACCAAAACAGGCGAGATCTCCTCTCAGACGCAGTATGGCATCACAAGTCTAACGCCTCAGAAAGCTTCCGCAGAAACGTTGCTGAAACTCCGGCGAGGACACTGGACGATAGAAAACAAAGTTCATTGGCTGCGAGATGCCGTCCTCGATGAGGACGCTTCACAAGCACGAACCGGCAGTATTCCAGAAGTCATGGCTGCCTTACGCAACACCGTTCTGTCGGTCTTACGCCTCAACGGACATACAAAAATCGCTGAAACTCTCCGATTTTTCGCTTCAAAACCTAAACGCGCAGTTAAACTCATATAAGAAGAAATCGGAAAATTGGATAGCCCTGATAAATACCCCAGGGCTATTTATAGTAAATCCTAAAAATATATGAACAGTTTTCGTAGAGGTTGGGTCTCCCAACCCTAAACACGTCCCTTATCTCGGTAGGCGAGGTTTCTAACCTCGCCGATGCAGCGTGTCAAAGTAATTCTAAAATCTACCATAGTTTTCCGCAAGGAAGGTCGAAAGTCCCCCTGATAAGGGGCGGGGAATGCCATACGGCATTCATACCGTTGATTTGAAGCCCATACGGGAGACCTCATACCGTTGATTCTGATTCTTTAGGGGGTTTCTTTGGACAAAAAATCGGAAACTATGGTAATCCAGATAAATAAACAGACACTATTCCCCTTGATAAGGGGAGTAGGGGTTGTTTCCGATCTATAGTGTCCAATTAATGCTAAGGTTTACCATAAATGCCCCTGATAAATACCCCGTGAAGTGTTGACAGAAAATGCCTATGGGGTATAATCGACTATCATTGGATTGATGGAATGAAGAATAGACTTTATGGTTGCATAGGTGAGGGAAACAATATGGCAGCACATACTCTCAGACTAAGCAAAAATCAGTCAACGGAACATTATCATGAAATTAACAGTCATTGGATGCTCACTGTTTCTTTTCACGTTCTTCTGTATCGGCAGAAACGTTTATTGAAACTTTTGATGACGCAAATTTAGAAGAATGGCGGGAACTAATACGAAATGATGCTGCACCAGGCTCTTGGGAGGTAATTGATCGTGAACTTCAAGCAATAAATCTTGATGGATGGACTCGTTTACTCACGATTGGAGACAAGACATGGCAAAGTTATACCATCGAAGTCGACGTAAAGCGGTCTGGAAATGTTTGAAAACAATTTGACTTCTGAATTCTGATACCTATATGATTCCTCAAAGGACGGGACAGATACCTTATTGTGGGTTGATTTTTTACAAAAAGCCGACTATTTTTTTATGTCTCCCCATGTTATCGTTAACAGGTGAGATTGCGGTGAAACTGGCAGCGCATACGCCGGATCAAACCAATCCCCTAAGTGGTTCCATCCGATATGCGTCAGTTGTTCGATCTCACCACTCTCTAAACTAACTTTGAAGATGTGGAAACTCGTACGACCCACATATCGCTCATAGAGCAGCGCATCACCACGCGGAGACCAGACTGGTAAAATTGCTCTTGGACCCGCTTCAGCAATAATCTGCGTAACGTCTGTGCCATCGCGATTCATTGTATAAATCGTTTCTGTCTCAATGAAATCCTTAAGGGGCACCCGATGCTGCCAGGAAAATGTGAGTTTCTCTCCTGTCGGTGACCACTTAGCACCATAGGACATCCACGAGGGTATCGGCTTACGAGGGAAAAGGATCTTCTGGTTGCCCGTCCGCAGGTTGAAGAGCGTTATTTTCACCTTTTTTTCTGCCCAGCCAGAAATAAATGCCAGTTCTCTTCCATCTGGTGACCACGAAACATAATTACCAGTAGCGATTCGCTCCTCATTTTCTTCACCGAGTGTGGCAATATGGATAATCGGTTCATCGCGTGTGATGCGCGCGTAGGCAATTTGTTTGCCATCCGGCGACCACGCGGGGTACAATCTAAGAGCCTCCTTCTCAAAGACTCGCTTCACATTTGTTCCATCTGGGTCCATGAGGTGTAGGTCAAAAGTGCCATCGCGGTCAGAGACGAAGAGGATCTGTCCACCTGTTGGAGACCAGACAGGCGTGAAGTCTTGGGCGCGGTGATGTGTTATTTTCACTTGGTCTGTGCCATCCGGGTTCATCAGATAGATATCACGAGTTCCTTCACGGTCTGCCCAAAACACTATTTTGGCGGTTTTCGGGGCTTCAGCTGAAATGGGACAAAGCAAGTATAACAACGCCAAACTGCAAGCAATAAACAGAAATAGAAATTGACGTGCCATGAAATTTTCCTCCGAAATTGGCAACAGATACTTTAAAAAGTATCATGTTCGCGATTACAGATGGACGTGGCGGCTTTCGCTGCCACCGTAGGCAGTACAGTTACTCTATTAGCCATAACATGCTTGCTGTCTTTAGCGTAATAAAGCAGATGATAGGTTATGTACCCCATAGCGTTTCCATGTTATGTCTGCTAAAAAATTCTCATTCCCAAACACCGCGTCCATCACCAACTTCAGGTAATGGCTCATTGTCGGTTCACAGCGCAGGTAGATAGAACCTGTAATCTTGAGAGTGCGGGCATCTCAATCAACCGAATCGCTATGTAAATCAAGTAGGATTTATCGGAGTCTGACATAGCAGTGTGGATAACTCGGTCTTTGAGAGCGAGTCTAATTCGGTAAAACATGAGACTGATTCATTCTTCAAGTATCGTCAGCAGAGTTGTTGCTGACAGAATGTTTGAAACATTATCAAGCACAACACTGACGGATTTTAAGGTGCTATTCCCTACGATGAGAAGATTGTGCAAAAAGACTTCAGCGATAACAGCAATCGAGAAACTTGTCAACACGATCATCGCGCTTTCGGCGTCTCAGACTGTGAACATAGAGGATCTATTCTGTTCGCTTTTACGATTGTCTTTCAAAAGTATCTGCTGGTGCTCACGCTCACGCTTTTATCCTCTAATCGGTGGGAAGCAGACACGTCACCGGAGTCCCACCCGTTACTGGGAAGGGGGCGGTAACGCCGACTATGTCTGCCAACTTGATACGTTAATTATACCACACTTCACAAGCAAAAGGACGTGAATTTTCACGCCCTGACCCGTGGACCTATTCACGAGGGCGGAATTTCATCCCAAAGCTAAAGCAGTGGGAAACCTTCATTCCCTCAATTCCCGTAAAAATCGGTAAGCACTCTTCAGTAAGCAGACGATGAGAAGAAAGGGTCCTATCAGCAGACGGAGCAGGAAGACGACTACACCTACCGCCATAACACTAAACACGAGTGTTCCAATAACCCCAAGTATCCACATAGATCTGTTGCTTTTGAGGAAGTAAACAGTCTTTGATATTCCTAAAGAACTAATCCTTACCACACGTCCTTTGAAACGCTCGAATATGCCCGATTGCTGTTCGCCGGAATCGGCTATCGCATTCTTTCGGAAAACGCCGGAGTGCCTCGTCAGCGAGGTGTTCAAGATCCACTGGAGAAATTGATTCGATAGCAAAACCTCGATCGTTGATAGCTATCAGGTAAATCTTCTGGGCAAAGATCTGGCTCTTCGTTGGCTTAGGTCCTAAATCGTAAACCACCGTCTGTAACCCCCTCAATTTCCCATGCAATACGCGTTTTGTCCGACAATGTTGGGTATATCACCTAATTTAAACCAATTAACCTACGTAGATAAGACATATTATCTGCTATTGGTATAATATTATACCTATTTTGACAGAAAATAACAATAAATTGTCAGTAAAATTCAATCAAATAGCATATAATTGTCGGTAAATATCCGAAAATAGGAGGATTTTAACGGTAATTTGGAAGTATATGGCAAGAAAAATATAAAAATTGGAACAGATAAAGGCAGAAAGAGCAGCAAATGTTGCTCTCCTGGATGGAATTAGGAGGGTAGTAGGTACGAATAGTATGATACAATGACGGCAGCAACAGACAGAACACCGGTTTCAGATTGCGAATACCAGTCCTGTGTTCCGACAGGCGCGTTTAAGGGAAACGACGCGCCCAACCGAGTCCGATCTAAACTGAAAATTGAAGGGAAGTAAGGCAGGGAGTCTTGAAAATAAGACCCTATGAAATATCTTCTAACAACGCAGCGAGGATCTCCGCCGTTCGGGTTCTCGGAGGAACGGGTATAATGCGAAGTGCCTGTCCTAATTTGCGATTCTTATCCACCCATTCAAGCCTCTCTCTCGCATCAGCATCTCCAAAGTATGCAGCACTGAAGTCTTGAACCAAAATCTGTTGCATTTCCAAAGCAAGGGAACCTGTCTTAATACCGAAAAATCTTTCCAATGCTAATAGGTGTTTCTGACTCGGTTGTCTTCTACCTGTTTCCCAATGTTTTACTGTCTCGATATCAACACCGATTTCGCTCGCGAGTTCTTCTTGTGTGGCTTTTGCCACCTTTTCGCGCAAATAGCGCAAGAAATACGGATTAATGTCTGGTTGGGTGTCTTGAGTATTTCCTTGTGCGTTGGTTTCCACAGGTTGTCTCCTATAAAACTCGTAATTTGGTATAGTCTACTGATAGTATAGCACATTCCAATGTATTTTTCACACCTTGCTTTTGAGAATGCCCACACAGTCATAGGAATCTATCAGCGGATGTCATTTGGCACACAAAACCCGCATCTGAGAGCAAATTCTCATGTAGTCATTTTGCATTTACTTTTGCTTGGGAATTATGGTATAATATTTGTAATCCTATAAATCACAGAAATCGCAAAAATCAGGGTCAATCACAGTTCAGACTGCGGACACCCATAGCCAACAGCGGACGCGGCAAGACCCCCACGTTCCCGAAATCCGCGTCCGCTGCGTCAATCCACGATTCAGACAAAAAAATGAAAAATGTTACACTTTTCACCAAATTATTTTTTTTCTAACAGAGAATCGCAACAGAGAAACATCCAAAAAACCTACGCCACCCGTGGATTCCCAGCCGAAACGCACACAGAAATGCCAATTTAAAAATGTTATAAAAACGTAACATTTTGGAACATTATTCCGAAATCTACTGTGAGTGTCTCTCAATAAAAATTGGTTTCGCATTGCAGATATATGGTATAATTGGCTGAACTCGGAAAGGGAACAGAATGGCGATTTTTGATACTGTTAGCAAAACACAAGCACAAACGCACCCCATGGACTTCGTCAATCACTGCCTAAACTTTGAGCGAGGCGATGTTACTTTTGTTGAATTGATCGTCCCCGAACAACCTACGGTTGAAATGCACGAAGCAGATATCGTCATCAAAGTGGAACTCAACGGTGAAGAGGTCCTGGTCCATTTGGAATTTCAGACCACGGACAGTTATGATCCTGAGATGTCACTTCGAATGGCAGGCTATATCATTCGGTTGATGGAGACCTATCGGTTGCCGGTATATTCAAGTGTCATTTATCTCCGTCCCGATGCGGGACGGCGGGATCGTGGCGTTTACGAACAAAATATAGTTGGACATCAGGTCTTCATTGAATATCAAGTCCTACGGCTGATTGAAATGGAAGGTGAGCCAATTCTTGATAATAAACCAACAGGTTTACTCCCTTTCACACCCCTCATGAAACGTCCTGCGGATATGGGTGCTGAAGAATGGCTGCGTCGCTGTGTCCAAACCGCAGATAGTGTTGATGTCCCGAATAAGCCAGCATATCTCGGGAGCCTCGCGGTTTTAGGGAATTTAGTTTACGGATCGGAACTGATTTCAAATATCATTCTGGAGGAAACCATGCAGCAATCTAATATTATCGAATACTGGACGGAGAAAGCAGCAGCGGAAGCACACCAACAGGGACTTGAACAAGGCATGAAAGAACGGGCGCGTGAGGATATCCTTGAAGCATTGAGGCTTCGATTACAGCCTGATGTGGCGCGCACTTTCAGACCAGTATTAGAAACAATTGAAGACCCCAAACGCCTTAAGCAGTTGCATCGCGCCGCAATCTTAGCAGAAAGTCCAGAGGATTTCCAGAGGGCTTTGGCGTCAAATGGAGAGTGAACCTCGCTAAAGGAAAGAAAAATATGACAGAAAGACCGATCGTATTTTACAATCAAGGACAGCAGATAAACGGGATACTGCATTCACCGACAGGTTACGAAACACCGTGTCCAGCGGTTGCCTTTTTTCACGGATTTACGGGAACGAAGGTCGAACCACACCGGATATTCGTCAAAACTGCGCGGGAGCTCGCCACTATCGGGTTCTATGTGCTCCGCTTCGATTTTCGGGGTTCCGGGGACAGTGCAGGCGATTTCTCAGAGATGACGATCGGGGGTGAGGTTTCCGATGCCGTCAAGTCAATTGATGTGCTTACCGCTATGCAAGGGGTAGACCCTGAACGCATCGGCATTTTGGGATTGAGCATGGGAGGCTGTGTTGCGGCGTGTGTCTCCGGGCAAGATACGCGTGTGAAATCGACGGTGATGTGGGCACCACTCTCGGACGATCCGCCAGACCGGAAACAGGAAATATTGGAGAGAGGCAAGAACACGCCGACACCAGAGGAAATCGCGCAGTTAAATCCGAACATCGTCGGGAAAGCGTTCTATGAAGAACTCCCCGATATATCCCCTTCCGTTATCATTCAGCAATTTACAGGCGCGCTCCTCGTGATTCACGGCAGCGGTGATGATGTCGTGCCCGCCTCCCACGGCAGACGCTACTACGAATTGATGCGCGGACGCGATGCTCTGACGGAACTTGCGATCGTTGATAAAGCCGATCATACCTTCAATACGGTTGCATGGGAACAAGCGGTGATTACCAGATCCGTCGCATGGTTTCAACGGACGCTGTGATGGACTATTCGGAGGCGAGACTGATGCGGATTGCCTCCAGCGCAACTGTTGCGTCTTCCAAATTCGGAGGCTCATCGGCAGCCCCTCGGATCTCAGAGAACCATAACTCTTGGAGCGTCTGTTGCGGTGAATCCGGTATAAGAATCGGTGTCACGCCAGAAGGTGTTGTACAGTGCCACTCGCCACCCGCATCACTAATTGTGCCTTCCGTGAGGACGTATCGCTCGTGTTCTTCGGCGGCGTTGATAGCGATGCCACCTGCCCAGGTCCACTGTCCGATACCGCCGCGTTTGAATTCAACAGTGAGCGTGTTGACAAACCCGTCGTATTGTCCAGTCTCCCTTAATCCTTCGTAGACAGCGTTCCTTTTAACGGACGCAGCACCCCCGAAGAAATCCACAATCGGATAGATATGATAGATGAAAAAATGCGTGGGGGTTCCTGACACCGGCAGATTGAAGAGTATCTCAGGACGCGCACCGCGACCCGGTGTGAGGCGCACGAAAGAGGTGAGCAGCAGATCGCCGAGTTCGCCTATTTTTTGCTTGAGGGCTTTGTGGGTGTTGGAGACTGCCTCTGGATGCGACACCCGAAGTACACGACCCTGCTTTCCTGCGAGCTGCAGTGCCGCTTCTCCTTCACCGACATCACTGGCAAGCGGATACTCCACGAAGACGTGTTTATCTGATCGCAACGCCGCGAGGGTCATCTCACCATGGCTGTCGTTGTGGGTGCAGATGACGACACCCGCTATGTCTTCACGTTCAATAAGACGTTGCCATTCGGGTATAAAGACTGTCGTGTGTTCTTTGGCGAGTTGAGTGCCTGTCTGTTCGTTTCTGGAGGCGATCGCCACGATTTCAGCATCTGGAATTGACGCAAATCGCGCGAGGTGATTCCGTGCCATCCCACCCGAACCGATAATTCCGATTTTAATCTTGGTCATATTTTTACTGATTTTCCATAAGAAAGGCGCGGTTAGAAACCGCGCCTACCGAGTTTGAGACTGTTTCAACCGTGCCTATGCCCAACCTTGGCTTTCACCACCGACACGCGCAGTACTAATCTTTTCGTAATAACCGCTTTTCCGGTAAGCTGTCAATGGATGTGGATCGCGCCCCATCTCCAAACGGACCTGCTCCAATAGGGGATTTACATCCGTTTCATACGCGCGCTGGAGAATGGATTCTGCCTCCACCAAGTCAGCGGCATCCTGCGCGGCGGCGAGTGCCCCCCGGTCAACCAGCAGTGCCTTCGCATACGCCTTTTGCAGATTACACACGGATTGGATACTCGCTTCTACCTTCGGTTTCAGGTTATGACTCTGATCGATCATGTAAGCGATGTCGGTTTCCGTATCGGGATCGAGTTCTGCGGCGACCAGTTCGGTGTAAATCAGGAAGACTTCCTGCGGATTGATAGAACCTACTGTCAAGTCATCATCTGCGTATTTCCGACAGTTGAAATGGAACCCACCGAGTTTGCCTTCATCAATCAGATAGGCGACGATGAACTCAATATTCGTGCCTTGGGGGTGATGTCCTAAGTCGATGAGGACTTGCGCTTTCTCACCGAGTTTCGTTGCCATGAGGTAGGCGGTTCCCCAGTCGGGGAGATCGGTATGGTAGAATGCGGGTTCAAAGAACTTGTACTCGATGAGCATACGGGTGGCATCTGGCAGCGCATCGTAGACCTCGGCTAATGCCTCCTCCATCCATCGCTTGCGTTTCCTGAAGTTCGACTGTCCGGGAAAGTTCGTCCCGTCTGCGAACCACAAACTCAGCAGATCGGACCCGGTTTTCTCCATGATGTCAACACACTCGAGCATGTGGTCGATTGCGAGTCGGCGAATATCGGCATCCGGGTTGCAGACGCTACCGAGTTTATACGCCTGATCCTGAAAGACGTTCGGATTAATCGCACCGATGCCGATACCGACATCCGCGGCATACTGTTTCAATGCTCCCCAATCGTCTGTCTTGTCCCACGGGATGTGGAGTGCGACGGTCGGGGCGATACCGGTGAAACGGTGAACGGTCGCTGCGTCTTCCAGACGTTCAGCGGCATTTCGGGCTGCCCCGAGCTGTTCAAAGACACCGAACCGGGTACCAGAATTGCCGTAACCCCATGACGGTGTTTCGATGTGTTGCTGCTTCAGATGGGCTTTGAGAGCCTCTACCTGAATTCCCTGTTTCTCTAACGTTTCAGCTAAAATATCATAAGCGGGATTGCTCATTCTGTTTTCCTTTCTTGAATAGTTGTCAGTTTTCAGTTATCGGTTTTCGGTTAAGAGGTTGCCATCGGTAGTCGGGAAGTTTGCAAGTGTACTAAAGTTGGGAAGTTGCAAGGGTTTCCGTTTGGAAGGTCAAAGCACCTCTTACAACTTTAGGCACTTTAGAACACTTTACCGACTTTAAAACTTTCCGACAACTAAAAACTATACCGTTAGTTCCTGAAATATCTGTACAAGTTTCTCCTGCGTGGCATTCGGGTCTTCAATGATGATACGCGCACCGCCAATAACGTCCATGAATCCCAACTCACGCGGATATCGAGGGACAACGTGCAGATGAAAGTGCGCGATGCTTGCCCCGGAGGCATCCCCCATGTTATAGCCAACGTTGAAGCCGCGCGGCTGATAAGCACACGTGAGTGCCTCGAAACAGAGACATTGCAGTTCGTGAAGATCGCAAACCTCTTCCTGATTCAACTCTCGGACGTCGAGCACATGCCGATTCGGAAAAATTAAGAGGTGTCCCGGACTGTAAGGATAGAGGTTCAGCGAGATGGTAAAGCGTTCGGTTCGATGGACCTCAAGCCGTTGGACTTTATCGTTTTTCTCGACAATTGCGCACAGAATACACGGGACATCTGGCCGGTTTTTTCCTTTGGCATAAGGCATTTTGTTCGGGACGAAGAGGTTATGTCGCATAAAGAGATTCCCTATTTCTTTTATAGCAGACGATGTTATGTGATTCTTGGGTTTTCTCAGTCGCAAAAAAAGATTAAATTTTGACACATATTATGATATACTATTTTGGTAACGCTTGCAAGCAGATAATTATTAGGAGTCAGCAATCGCAAAGCGGGGAAAAACTGTTTTGCCGCGCCCAATGAGGACAAACGAAATGCCCACCCGACATCCACTTCTGGAAGTTTCGGAAATTGACACACATATCGAAGCATACCTGAAGCGGATCGGAGAAATCACGTTTCAGTTTCCTGAACACGATTCGAGATGCCAATCCTTCCGAGTGGTCGTGGACGATCAACAGTGGTTCGTTAAACACGGCAACACGCCACAAACCATCAGATGGCTCAAGCAGGCTGTGCGTTTCCACGCCGTTGTCCAGCACGAGGCACTCCCGCGATTGAACAACGCTTTCACGACTCCCAATGGATTCACACTGGTCTACAATTGGGTAGATGGTGAGGGGGTACGTCCTGAAAGGGAACTGCGTCCTGATGAAATACACCCGCGTGACAGGTTTTGTGCGTTGCCCGCCGCTGAGATAATTGATGCCCTCAACGTCATCTATGATGTCCATGTCCTTATTGAAAGGCACGGGTTTATCGCTGAAGACTTTTACGACGGTTGTATTATCTATGACTTTGAGGAAAAGCGGATACATCTCTACGATTTCGACCATTACCATCCAGCACCTTTTATAAACGACCGAGGACGGTTGTATGGTTCAACTCGGTTCATGGCACCCGAGGAATTTCAGAAAGGCGCGAGAATCGACGAAAGGACAAACGTCTTTATGTTAGGACGGACAGCGTTCGTATTGCTCGCCAACAACAGCGATTCACAAGACGACTGGAAAGGGAACGATGCGTTATGGCATGTCGCAAAAAAAGCAACACATCCAGACAAACAGTTGAGGTATGAGTCTGTCCAAGCGTTCGTTTCAGCGTGGCACGCCGCGATTGGTGATTTTTAATTTATCGCCTCTGGGGCTGCACTTCACTACGTTACCCAAGCCTGCAACAACGGCGCAGGGTGTTTTTGATAGGGTATTTCTGCGTATTGCTTGGGGTTTTTGATAGGGTATTTCTGTGGATTTCTTCAACTCGAACACGAAAAACGTAAAAGTCCAAGCAACCGATACTTATCCGCAAGGAAAAATTAAAAATAAGGAAAAATTAAAAATGAGGAAAATTACGGACGACGAAATTCAATTCTTCAACGATAACGGCTATCTCATCCTAAAAGGTGTAATCCAACCCGATGAACTTACCGTTATACAACGCGAAAGTCAACGACTGATTGATGAGATTTTGGCGGGTGGACCGGCAGATCCATGGTGTAATCGTGGACCTGAGGGAATCCCTTACTATCTGACCTATTTACACTCGCACCCGAACGAATTCTCCCTGCGCCTCTTGGGACACCCGTTCATTGGGGATCTGCTGCATCGGATCGTTGGACCCGATTTTATCCCGTGCTATGAATCTTTAGTCTTTAAACTGCCGAAGCACGGTTCTTCTGTACGATGGCATCGGGACGGCAACGCAATCCGGGAGAATCATCCGATCTTTAACATCGACATCTACATAGATGATTCCACCGTTGATAACGGATGTGTCTGGGTTATCCCAAAGAGCCACCTCTGGGGGATCGAAGAAGCACAGGAGGTTATCGACAGGGGTGAAGCCAATTTTGAACGTGAAGACGCAGTGCCAGCAGAAGTTGAACCCGGAGATATTCTGCTCCACCATACCAAAGTCTTGCACGGCAGTAAAATTAACACAAGCGGGACGCTGCGTCGGGTGATTTACTTCGATCAACGGACCCCACAGTGGAACGAACGGTATAAATGGTGGCAGTCGGAGTTCTTGACGCAACGCTGCAAACTCTATCAACGCGCCCTCCACGAACGCCGGACGAATCCGTATCCCTCGGATACCGAGCAATTTGGTTATACAGTGCCATCGGATATGCCGATATGGGATCCAGTGGACGATTTCGATCTGCGGATTCAGCACCGTGCCTATGCGTATCAGGAATAGCATGAAGTTTAGTAATTGTTGCCAGAAACCGCCTGCCAACAATGGTAGGTAGTCGAGCAGAAAGGGACGTAGGTAAAAAATGAACATTTTGCTTGTAGGAGGTTCGGGACACGTCGGGACGATGACGCTCCCTTACATGAAGCCCCATCACAATTTTCGAGTTCTTGACATCAATCCGCCCAAAGATACATCCATTGATTACATCCAAGGCTCCGTTACCGATCCTGCTATCGTTCAGGAAGCGTTAAAAGGGATGGACACGTTCGTCTACATGGTGATGTTGCAACCCACGAGCGATCGGTCCTCTGTCGCCGATTTCAGCGACATTGTCGCAAACTACGAGGTGAACGCGAAAGGATTGCATATCGTCCTACACGCCGCGAAGGAAGCAGGCATTCGACACGCCGTCTATACGAGTACCTTCACTGTGCACGAACGGACACGAAACAATTTTCCGTATGAGGATGTCGTGCCTCGCGATAATCCCGGGGTCTATGGGTTAACCAAGGGTTTCGGCGAGCAGGTCTGCGAATACTTCTCACGGGAACACGGCATGTCGCTTATCGCACTGCGGATCACCGGTCCCTCTACGCGGGAACAGTGGCTTGAACGTTATGCCCAACCGAAAGATTCATCCGTGCATATCTGGTGGACGGATGAGCAAGATTTGGCGACCGCGTATCTCGCTGCGATTTCAGTTGAACACGAGGGGTTTGATGCTTTCTTCATTGCTGGGGATCATGAACAGAAGGAGATTAACCTCTCAAAAGCGAAACGCTTGCTCGGTTGGGAACCCCTGACGCATACACGTGTGTAAATTTGACAAAAACCTTATTGCGTGATACAATATAATACGCACGAACTGAAAGTCTACGTCGAAACAATAGTTTGAACTGGCTGGGGAAATTCAAGTGAAGGAGAAACCGGACATACGCATGGATCCTGTTTTAGAAGAGTGCTACCGGATGAAGGAGGCATTCGCTGCCAAATTCAATTCTATGGAAGAGCTCTATAATTATTTGAAAGCGAACCAAAAAAAATTCAAAGCACTCCGTTGGAAATATTTGCCCCCACCACCGCCGCGGACCGAATCTAATAAAAAAGACTAATTTGTTGACACGAAGGAAAATTGCCTATGACGCACCCTGAACTCACCTTAACGGAACGTCGTCCGTTCCACACCCAGCGCACAGATACATGGTGGTTGCAACCGTTAGCGGTATTTGTTGGGTTGGGGCTCTTCATCGTTTATGCGACCTTTCGGGTTTTTGAAGGGAGCCACTTTTTTTACGGTCCCTACCTGTCCCCTTTCTACTCACCCCTGCTTTTCGGGACACAAGAGGTTGCACATAGTATTGATCACAGTTGGTTCGGTATGATGCCGGAGTGGATACCGGGTGTTATTACACCGGCTGTTCTTATCTTGTGGGCACCGCTCGGATTTCGCTTTACCTGCTACTACTACCGGGGTGCGTATTACAAAGCGTTCTGGGCAGACCCCCCCTCTTGCACGGTATCAGAACCGCGTAATAACTATAGAGGCGAGCACTCCTTCCCGTTGATTATACAGAATATCCACCGATACTTCCTTTATGTTGCAATCGTTATTGTGGGTATCCTTGCTTACGACGTATGGAAAGCACTCTGGTTTGACGATGGGAATGGTGAAAAAACCCTCGGCATCGGTGTAGGCACTATCGTTTTGGCAGTCAATGTCGTTCTCTTAGGCGGTTATACCTTTGGGTGTCATTCTTTACGCCACTTAGTCGGTGGGGTTGTTGATCTGCTCTCTAAAGCACCAATTCGTCGACGAGCGTATAATTGTGTGACCTGCTTGAACGAGCGACACATGCTCTGGGCATGGATGAGTCTCTGTTGGGTAGGGTTTTCGGATGTATACGTCCGTTTTATAGCACCGGCACTCGGTCAGGACTGGATTACATTTTGATAGTAGAGAAGAAAGAGGAAACATTAGCGTGGCATCTTACGAAACTCATGAATATGATGTATTGATAATCGGAGCCGGTGGTGCTGGACTTCGCGCAGCGATTGAAGCCGCCGCAGGTGACCTAAAAGTAGGGCTTGTGTGCAAATCTTTGCTCGGTAAAGCGCATACTGTTATGGCTGAAGGTGGTGTCGCAGCCGCTCTGGCAAACGTCGATGAAAGAGACAGTTGGCGTGTGCATTTCGCTGACACCATGCGCGGTGGACAATACCTCTCTAACGCACGAATGGCGGAACTCCATGCGAAGGAATCACCCGATCGAGTGCGTGAACTTGAAGCCTGGGGTGCTCTATTTGACCGCACACAGGAGGGCGGCATCCTTCAACGGAATTTCGGTGGACACCAATACCCACGTCTCGCACACGTCGGTGATCGAACTGGATTGGAAATGATCCGCGCCCTGCAGGATCACGGTATCCATCAAGGCATTGAAGTGCACATGGAAAATACCGTCGTTTCACTCCTCAAGACCGGCGAAAGGGTCTCAGGGGCATTCGGTTACGAACGTGAAAAAGGACGGTTCAAAGTCTTCTCCGCAAACGCAGTCGTTTTGGCAACCGGAGGCGTTGGGAAGGCATACAAGATCACAAGCAATAGTTGGGAATATACAGGCGATGGACATTCCCTGGCATACCACGCCGGCGCGGAACTCATAGATATGGAGTTCGTCCAATTCCATCCGACGGGCATGGTATGGCCCCCGAGTGTCAGAGGTATCTTGGTCACGGAGGGTGTGCGTGGCGAAGGGGGCATCCTCACAAACAGTGAGGGCAAACGCTTCATGTTCGATGATATCCCTGAACTCTATGTGAACCAGACGGCGGATAGTCCTGAAGAGGGATGGCGATATACGCAAGGCGACCGAGAGGCACGCCGGCCTCCTGAACTTCTCACACGCGATCATGTCGCACGGTGCATCGTCCGGGAGGTCCAAGAGGGACGCGGAAGTCCACACGGGGGTGTATTCTTGGATATCGCATGGATTAAGGAAAAAATCTCGAACGCACCAGAGCATATCCGTAGAAAACTGCCGAGTATGTATCATCAATTCAAGGAACTTGCCGACATTGACATCACACAGGAGCCGATGGAGGTAGGTCCGACAACGCACTATATCATGGGCGGTATTCGGGTCGATGCGGATTCACAGATGACGGCGGTTCCAGGGCTCTTCGCCGCGGGTGAATGCGCTGCCGGATTACACGGTGCCAACAGACTCGGCGGTAATTCGTTGTCCGATCTACTCGTCTTCGGTAAACGTGCCGGGGAATACGCCGCACAGTTTGCGGAGGAGAACGAAGCAGTCCCACTGGATACAGCAGAAATTGATGCAATCGCTGCGCATACACTGAAACCCTTTGAGAACCCAGCAGACGATGGCAGCGGTGAGAAGATGGGACCCTACGACATTCAGACCCAACTCCAAGAAAAGATGCAGGAACTGGTGGGTATTGCCCGGAGTCAGGAAAGCCTCACGCAAGCCTTGGAAGAGATCCAAAACCTCCGTGAGCAGGCTGAGAACGTTCATGCTATCGGCAATCGGGAGTATAACTCCGGATGGCATACCGCCCTTGATCTCGACTGCTTAATCACAATCTCTGAATCGATCGCACTTGCAGCACTTGAGCGTAGGGCAAGCATCGGTGCGCATTCACGGGACGATCATCCAGAGAAAGAGGAACCCGGCGCAGGGAAATATAACACCATTGTCAATAAGGCACCCGATGGTACAATGGAGATTCGCCGCCAACCCGTTGATGAACTCCGAGCCGATCTGCAGGAAATCATAGACGAAATCGGATAATTTTTAATTTAAGGAAGAATTAAATCTTTGCCAATCCACCAAACATGTAGCTCGTAATGTAATGGAGAGCGGATCTACGGAGAGGCACTTTATCCATCAAACTGACTTGACCGAACCGCAAGGAAAAATTAAAATATGGCGAAAGCGACTTTTAGAATCTGGCGTGGCAATGCGGATGGCGCAGAATTTGTCGATTACGACACCGAGGTTTCCGAAGGGATGGTGGTTTTAGACGCCGTCCACCGTATCCAAGCCGAGCAGGCAAATGACATGGCGGTGCGATGGAATTGTAAGGCAGGAAAATGTGGATCCTGCTCCGCCGAAATCAACGGGCAACCGAAATTGATGTGCATGACACGCCTCAACGATCTGTCCCTTGATGAACCCGTTACCGTCGAACCGATGCGGGCATTCCCGCTCATTAAAGACCTCGTTACAGACGTATCCTGGAACTTCAGGGTTAAAGAGAAGATGAAGCCGTTCACGCCACGACCGCCTGATGCCGAAGACGGCACGTGGCGGATGGAACAGGAAGACATCGATCACATCCAAGAGTTTCGGAAATGTATTGAGTGCTTCCTCTGCCAGGATGTCTGCCATGTCCTCCGAGAACACGATCTTCATGACGAGTTCATCGGACCGAGATTCTTCGTTTACGCCGCTTCCTTGGAAATGCACCCAATTGACACTGAGAACCGACTCGAAGAATTGAAGGATTCGGATGGTATCGGGTATTGTAACATTACCAAATGTTGCACAAAGGTCTGTCCGGAGCATATCACGATTACGGACAACGCCATTATTCCGCTCAAAGAGCGCGTTGTTGACCAATTCTACGATCCGATCAAAAAATTGTTCCGCGTCTTTAGTCGTTGAGAGACCTATTTGTGTCTTTAAACCAGAGTGAAGTGAATCACCATTCTCAAATTCGTATAGCAAAAAATCTCTTGACAGATATAATCCGGAGATGTTAAAATCATGGGAACCAGCAAAAATGATATTTTAAGAGTTGGTGTGATTGGGCCCGGCGGCGCAGGACGGGGAAACACACTCGGTTTCGCAACGCGTCCCGACGCTGAAATCGTTGCCGCTGTGGACACCCACGAAGCGAGTTTAGACGCTTTAGAAACTGCGCTCCAAGAACGGGTTGATGGCTATAAAGCGAATAGTTTCAACCGTTATCTCGGTGAATACGAGTTCGTGGAGATGCTCAATCACGAAGATCTGGATATAGTCGGTGTATTCTCGCCGCACTCCCTTCACGATATTCACACAAAATACGCGCTCCGTGCCGGATGCCACGTTATCGTCGAGAAACCGATGGCGAATGTCGTTGGCGATGCAATCGCCGTAACCAAGATCGCAATGGGCAGTGGATTACATCTCGTGGGTGGGTATCAACGCCATTACGAGGATACCTACATGGCAGCGAGACGCGCTATCGCTGAAGGACGCATCGGTAACCTCCAGAAATTTGAGGTCTACATGGCGCAGCGGTGGGGTGCCGGTGGCTGGCGCGGGGATCCACGCTTCTCTGGCGGTGGGCAGCCGAATGACTCAGGAAGCCACCTCCAAGATATATTCTTATGGATGACGGGGACTTTACCTGCTGAGGTTTACGGGACAACTGACATGAAATTTGAGGACGACGATGGAAACCTTGTTCCAAAGTTCGTTGAAATTAATTCCTACTCTGATGTCACACTCGATAACGGGGCCGAAGGCACAATCACTATCCTCGGCAACACGCGCGTTGGGTTTGAAGAATGGGTAATTCTGGAAGGGGATGAAGGCACAATCGAAATCAAAAACGGCATCCGTTACACACCCAAAAATGGCGAACCAACACCCCTTGCTTATCCGCGTCCAGAAGGGTATCCTGGCAACAAGGTCGATCAGCTCGTCGGATTGGTGAAAGGCGAATACCAGACAAATTACACCTCTGGCATCAACGGGATACGCACCAGTTGGTTGACAAATGCCATCCTTGATGCCGGTAAGGGGCCCGACGCAAAAAATAGGGTGAATTGTGACGACCTCATTCAGAAAGAGGGATACACTCGGCAAGACGTCTTAGAATTGATTGATGAATGTGCATCCAAATCATGTTATTAAACACGGATGCTTATTCACGTCAGAGTCTTTGAACCGGGTCAATATGAAAAAAGGAGAAAGATCGTGAAATTTTCAGCACAACTCGCACGCAAGATTTATGATCGCTGGCAAAGACTTGCTGTTAAAAATATGCAGTATTGCTCGCTCGTTGCTATTATTTTGGTAGCAGTGGTCCAAATCAGTTGTGTAACCGGTAGTGCGCTGCGCACCGGAGAAAAGCTCGTTGAACAGAAAGACTACACAGGGGCAGTAGAAGCATATCAAAGTGTTGTGGACACCAAACCCGGCACACCCGAAGCACTTCAGGCACAACTCGCTATAGGCAAAATTTTCACTGATCAGATGGATCAACCCGCAGAAGGCATCAAAGCCTATGAAGCCGTCATTGCCGCTGCACCGAAGAGCGATCAAGCCGCTGAGGCGCATTATGAACTCGGGATGCACTATTTCCGGCAGGAGGATTATAAAGCCTCTCAAACCCAATTTGACGCAATCATCAACAATTTTCCGAGCCTTGAATTGAGCCACAACGCCCAACTCATGCTCGCGAAAAGTTTTGAAGAAGCAAAGGACTTTGAACAGGCAGTGGAGGTTTTTGATAACTTCGCGAACCGGAACCCTCGAAGTCAACGCGCAGCACTCGCTATCGCCAATAAAGGGCGGATTCAACGGCAGTACCTCAAAAACGAGGATGAAGCGAAACGCACTTATCAATCACTCGTTAAAAGATATGGTAAGGTCGAAGGTACCGAGAAAGAGATTGAGATAGCGAAACAGGAACTGACGGACCTCAATGCCAGAATTCCGGAGCCCGATGACCCACTGGCAACACAGCTTGACAGAGCCTATGCACGGCAAGACGCCAGACGTGAAATGGATCGACCGCGTGGCGGTGTTGAGAGAAGTCGTGCCATGGGGAATGTTGATACGCAAATCGCAGATTCTGGATTCGGGGTGAGCGCATCAGAGGTCATGCGGAATTTCGGCGGACAGGGCGGGATCTCAGGCGATGAACAAGGCAGTTACTATGATGCCGAACTCATGATTGCTAACTTCTTCTACGGTGATGAAAGTTACCGGGACGCTGGCGCGCTGTATTTCGATGCAATCGCCCGCGCAGAAGCGGCGAATGTGAAGCTCGACCCGTATACCTACCTCAAACTCTCGATCTGCTATCGAAAAGTCGGGATGCATCAACGCGCGCGGGAGGTCCTGAAGAAGGCTGCCAGCCGAGATGGTGGGGTCATTCAAGCCGTTATTGACACCGGACGAAATCACTACACTTCCGACTCCTATGAGAAAGCGATAGAGACCTACAATTCTGTTCTTGGAATGGCACGTGGCAAAGATTCCGAGATTTACTGGTTACTCTCGCTGGCACACAAAAAATTAGGTGAACCTGAGAAAGAACGAGAGGTCCTTGAAAAGTCTGTTGCGGCGAACACGCAGAATTTGGATGCCTTGCAAAGCCTTGCCGAAGTCCTCCATTATCGGTTGAAGGATCGGAAAGCCGCTGCAATTTTTCAGGATCTTGTGGATCAGAAAGGTGATTCCTACATCGGATCTAAAACCCTCGGGGACCTCACTTATAAGTACGGGAATTATGTGCAATCCCGTGCGAAGTATAGAGCCGCGGCGCGGACAGCAAAGCGGTTACTCAACAAATCGGAGAGCAAGGTCGAACAACAAAAACTTCGCAATCAGGTCGTTTATGCGACTATCCTCGCTGCACGCGCAACTTACCATCTGAAGAAATTGGAAGACGCACAGAAGATGATAGATGAATTGGCAGTAGAGTATCCCGAACACGCCTTAATCCCTTACGGTAGAGGCGAGTTGGCACTTTTAGAGGGTGATGCGGAAACCGCTGTTGCTGAATTCAAAGCCTCGATTGAGAAGAACCCGCTTTCTGATATTCCACTGATGGCACTCGGCAATTACTATGTCTCACAAGGGTTTAATGACGACGCGATAGCCCTTTGGGAAGACTACTTGGCGAAAAATCAGTATAACCAGCAAGTCCGGCGCAGCCTGACGAAGTTGAAAGGTGAAGGCGCGGAATAAGTTTTGTGAAGTGCGCGGTTTTCCAACCGCGCACACCATCATAATTTCAGAAGAATCCGTCTTTTTAGAAAAAAACTTGACCTTTTGTTATCAATTGTGTATAATTAACAATGAAGGTCCTTAACTTCCTAAGCGCAAGCACGCTTTAAGGGTGCAATTCGCAGCTTTCCCCTGATGAAACGGTGTAACCCCCGAAAAAAGCGTATAATTATTCTATAGCATCAGCCCCGATTCCATTTTAACCTCTATTTTGCCTCCTGTTTTAGCGATAGTTTTCAAATCGCGACCCTGTTTCTCATAGGTCACACATTTGAGTGGAGACAAAGAATTCGCTGGGGAGTTAAATGGACACTCTGGTGGAAAGATTACCTTGGAACCGGGCATAATGAGGAGTATTTGAAACTATGGAGAGCTTGGACATTCGCAAGCTCCAAGAAATGGAGTTCTCGGAACTCAAAGACTTTGCCTTGACTCTCGGAGTGAACGAATACAACGGGTCTCGGAAAGAGGAATTGATTAACGAAATTATAGAGGCGAAATCTGAAGGGGACACCCAGTTTTACGGCGGTGGTGTCTTGGAAATCCTTGATGACCGCGACCAGCACTACGGCTTTCTCCGTTCATCGCGCTCCAATTATTTGCAGAGTAACGAGGATATTTATGTGTCCTCCTCGCAAATTCGACGGTTCGATTTACAAACCGGACACGTCGTTGAAGGGGTCATCCGTCCTCCAAAGAAGACGGAAAACAAAGCAGAACGCTACTTCGCAATGTTACAAATTGAGAAGGTTAACGGGGAAATACCGGAAGCCGTCAAGCAGAAAATCCTTTTCAATAACCTCACGCCTATTCACCCGTACCAAAAATTGAAACTTGAACATAGTCAGTCAGAGTACGGGACTCGCATCGTGGATCTCATTGCCCCGATTGGAAAGGGACAACGCGGCTTGATTGTCGCACCCCCTTATAGTGGGAAGACCACGCTACTGAAGAATATTGCCGCCGGCATTGAAGCAAACCATCCCGAAGTCATTCTCATCTTTTTGTTGATTGATGAGCGTCCCGAGGAAGTTACAGATGTCGCTCGCTCTGTCAAAGGGGAAGTCATTAGTTCTACTTTCGATGAGCATCCCGAACGGCACATTCAGGTCGCAGATATGGCGATCGAAAAGGCGAAGCGGTGGGCGGAATACGGAAAGGATGTCGTCGTTCTGTTAGATAGTATGACACGACTCGCACGGGCGCACAATGTCATGACACCCCACAGCGGGAAAACGTTGTCCGGGGGTTTAGATGCAATGGCGTTTGTCAAACCACGGCAGTTCTGCGGCGCAGCTCGGAAATTTGAAGAAGGTGGAAGTCTAACGGTGATTGCATCTGTGCTCGTTGATACGGAAAGCCGGCAAGATGAATACATCTACGAAGAATTCAAAGGCACTGCCAACATGGAAATCCACATGGAGCGTTCTTTGTTAGATCTCCGTATCTATCCACCGATTAACATCGAAAAGTCGAAAACACGCCGTGAAGAACTCTTATTGGCGCCCGATGTTCTTAACAAGGTCTGGGTGCTGCGGAAATTCACGAGTCAGATGGACGACGCAGAGTCGCTTGAAATGCTCATTGAGCAATTCAGCAAGACGGGTACAAACGCAGAATTCCTCCAGCGAATGGTGGACAATGCGACTTACAGTAGTACGTCAGTGAGAACGAATGCTCGTTCAAAACGATCAATGTGAGTTTCTATACATCTACGCTTCCGCGCCTCAGCAGCGCGGTCCTAAGAATATTAGAGAATCGTAAATTACGAATCTAAAGGAGTACATTATGAAAGCCGAAATACACCCGGAAATGGTAGAATGCGTCATTACATGCGTTTGCGGCGCGACCCATAAAACGCTCGCTATCCAACCAGCGATGCGGGTAGATATTTGTGGGAAATGTCACCCATTCTACACTGGACAACAGGCTCGATTTATCGACACTGCCGGACGTGTTGAAAGTTTCCGCCGACGTTACGGACTCACCCAAGACGATAGTTAAAGGTGTCGTTTCGCAGGTAAGTCTATTGATCGGTGTTCCAAGAACGGATACCCGTGCCTTAGCGACAGCAGGCGCGGGAAATGCCGGACTGCGTCGCGGGTGCAACACAGGAACGTCCATTTCCAAACCTACTTGCTTTAGCCGCAAGGAATAATTAAAAATGGGGTTTAAAATCTTAGTAAACGAAAGTGCTTAGCTTGAAACGAAGTGGAAAGCGGATTCACCAAAGGAACGTCCATTCCCGAACCTACTTGCTTTAACCGCAAGGAATAATTAAAAAATGTTTGAGAAACTCAAGGATATTGAAAACAGATACGCTGAAGTCGAACAGGCACTCGGAGACCCGGCGCAAATTTCAAATCAACAACGATTAATGGAGTTATCTAAAACGCACGCCGAACTCTCGCCAATTGTGTCCACCTATCAGGAGTATCAGCAGTTAGAATCTGCCCTTGACGATACACTGCTTCTCATGGAAGCCGAAACGGATGCGGAGATGCTCGGATTAGCGCAGGAAGAGTTGGACGTTCTCACTGCCAAAAAAGATCAACTTACTGAGGCACTTAAGGTGCTTCTGGTTCCAAAAGATCCGAACGATGAGAAAAACGTCATCATCGAAATCCGAGCGGGGACCGGTGGTGAGGAAGCCAGTCTTTTCGCAGCCGAATTGTTTCGGATGTACACCCGCTATGCGGAACGTCAGAACTGGCGGTTGGAACTCCTCAGTTCAAACGCAACCGGCTTAAAAGGATTCAAAGAAGTTGTCTTCTCGATTGTAGGACAGAACGCATACAGTCAACTGAAATTTGAGGGCGGTATACATCGGGTGCAACGAATTCCTGCCACTGAGGCAAGTGGGCGCATTCATACATCTGCTGCCACCGTGGCGGTTCTCCCTGAAGCGGAGGAACTCGATTTGGCGATTGATGAGGCAACCGAATTACGTATTGATACCTACCGATCTTCCGGACCCGGCGGGCAAAGTGTTAACACAACCGACTCCGCTATTCGGATTACCCACTTACCAACGGGACTCGTGGTGACATGCCAAGACGAAAAGTCGCAACATAAAAATCGTGCCAAGGCGATGAAGATTCTCCGGGCTCGCCTCCAAGAGCAGAAACAATCTGAACTTAACAATGAAAGAGCCGAAACCCGTAGGTCTATGGTTGGCAGTGGCGACAGAAGCGAAAAAATTCGGACCTATAATTTCCCACAATCTCGGGTAACTGATCACCGGATCCAATTCAGTTCCTATCAACTTGATTCCGTTTTGGATGGCGCGCTACAGACCTTTATTGAACGGCTCACAACTGCCGATCAAGCGGAAAGGTTGAAAGAGGATTAAAGCCTCCAGTTAAGGAACACGGAACTATGCCGAGTAAAATATGGAGCGTAGTGGATCTTCTCGAGTGGACAACCGAGTACTTCCAGCAACACGGCATTCCAAATCCGAGATTAGATGCTGAAGTATTGCTTGGGCACTTGCTGAAAAAAAGTCGCTTGCAGCTCTATCTCCACTTTGAGATGCCTGTCTTTCAAGAACACCTCACACCCTTCCGAGAGTTAATAAAAAAGAGAATTGCCCACACCCCTGTGAGTTACCTCACGAATCGCAAGGAGTTTATGTCCTTGGATTTCTATGTGGATGAACGGGTCCTCATTCCACGCCCGGAAACAGAACAACTCGTTGAGACGATCCTCACAGCAGAAACCGAAAATTCCCAACGTTTACTGGAGATCGGTACAGGAAGCGGTGTAATTGCGACCAGTCTGGCAGTGCAACACTCAGAGTGGGAGATCGTAGCAACCGACATCTCTGAATCCGCCCTTGCCGTTGCTCGGAAGAACGCTGAGATACACGCCTGCACAGCGCAAATTAAGTTTTTGTCTGGAGACTTGTTCGAGCCGGTAGCGGCAATATGTGCGAATGGAGACACACAATTTGATTGGATCGTCTGCAATCCGCCCTATATCAAAAATACGGAGCGCGATACCTTGAGTCCGGATGTCCGGGACCATGAACCGGAAATTGCGCTCTTTGCAGGAGATGATGGGCTTGACGTTATTCGTCGATTAATTGCTGAGGCACCAAAATATCTCGCACCCACGGGAAAACTGATCCTTGAAATCGGGGCAACACAAGCCAACACCATTCGGACGCTTCTTGAGGCTGGATCTGCCTACGCCACGTATAAATTGTTCGAGGACTATGCAGGGAAGGAACGAATTGTTCTGGCGAGCGTCCCATAGAGACGCATTCTGCGTTTTTTTCCTGCTATAGGTGCGTGTTTTGGCGGGATTCCGCTAATTTATCAATAAATCTAAAAAAACGTGTTTTTTCTTGACATATTTTGTGAAAATAGTATATAATAAATTAACTCTTTTCTCATAAATCTATGAGTGAACGTAAGTAGCGCGTTAATTCTCCAAGGCGTGCCACTCTTTTCTTTTTTTGAAACGTTATAGAATTCATTAACGTTACATTGTATAGCCTGCTGAAAAGGATCCTATAGGCGAAGGAGCAGATTTGAATGGCGCGCCAAATATCTAATGACTTATCTGCTGTCGAAGATACCTATCTCGCGACGCAAGCGAAAGCAGGCAACGAAGCCGCGTTTAGGCAATTGTTCGACAAGCATTATAAGTGGGTCTATAATAAAGCCTACCGAATGCTTGGAAATTATCAAGATGCTGAAGAGGTTGCCTCGGATGTGTTCGTCAAAGTTTGGCAGAAGTTGGGCAAATGGGACACAGAGCAAGGTAGTTTTCAGGCGTGGTTAAATACGGTAGCGCGAAATACGATTATTGATGCGATACGGAAACGGGATCGGATTCGGGAACATCCGCTCAGTGGTTCACCTGATGAGGATGAACAACCGCTGAGTAAATACGAAGACCCGCGCCCGGGTCCCGAACAAGAATTAGAAGCCTCGGAAGCGCAACGGATTTTGGAGAGTGCCCTTGAACAGGTAACGAAACCAAATCATCGGATTGCGTGGATGTTACGGCACTTAGAAGGCTATAGTATCGCAGAGATTGCCCGCATTCTCAACCGCAAGGATGGCACTGTGAAAATCTGGATTTTTCGGTGCACCGAAGAATTGCGGAAGATTCTGATTGCAAAAGGCATTCAGTGGATATATTAATTGGAGGATTAATTCATGCGCTTCTGGAAGATATGGCGGAGGGCCGGCATCTCGGCAGATGACTTGAAAAAGGCTGAGATGTTGGAAGCTTATACGTGCTGGCTGAAAAATGAAAGGCTTTCACGTAAGCAGAGACGTCTTCTAAAGGAAATTAACAACTTTCCGGACCTTCAGCCATTGAAACAATTAATAGACTTCTCATACTACCGATTTGAGGAGAGAGAAAACGTTATACCGCCGCCTGGTGCCGAGCAACGCGCCCGCGAACGTGTAATGGCAGAAATTCGAGGTGAAGCCGTAGAAGCTGAACCTGTAGGTGTAGAAGGGCTCGAACTGCAACCCAGTTATAGCCTACAGGGGATGGGCAATGAAGATACCGAAATCTCACAGGTGGGGGCATCTTTACCTGACGCGGAGACCCTCCAGAAATGGGATACACAACAACCCGTTGAATCCCCGGAGCTGCTAAAGCGTTACAACGCAATCCGGACGCTTTCTCGTATACACGTCCGATTTGAGCAGAAGGATGACGAGGTCTACGTCACGGATTTGGGGAGTTCCGATACGACTTACCTTGATGACGCACCCGTTGAAGCATCGACCCGTATTCAGGACGGTTCTACGCTGAAATGTGGGAAAATTAGTTTCAAGGTCGTTGATATTGAACGGTCATGATTTTATTGGGAGAGGGATTGCGTTGTGCATTGAGGGATAAACCTTTAATGCACTACCGTTCCTTATGAAGGTTGTGCACGTTGGACATACCAATTCATTGGCATTATCACATTTTCAACAGGCAGCGCTTAGTTATGGACAGGCGTGTTATGTTGAAGCGATCCACCACTATCTCGCTGGCTTGAAATTCGGGGCAGCACAGCATCACTATATCTATGCCGACCTCGCAAAAGCATACGAGATGGTGGGAGAGTGGGATACGGCATTGGCATGCTTAGACATCGCTTTGCGATTATGCCCTGATTCGCCGACGGCTCTTAGGCGGAAAGCGCGCATTCTTGACGAGAAAGCCTGTTATAATACACTTATCTCTTTGGATGACTTTAACGAACCACCCCCGCTACAATTCCTTGAACAGCTACAACTGTCTCCCGCGAAATCCCCTAAACAGGTCGTCCATTCCGAGTTTTTCGATCTCACGTGTCATTCCGAAATGAACGCCCAGACAATCTGGAACATCTGTCGCCTGATTTATCGAACTTATTCGGAATTGGGTGAAATGTTAGGGTACTATCCCGCTTCACCCGTCTCTATATCGATTGCAAATACGAACGGACCTGCGACCTTTCAACATTCAATGCCGAGATGGGCAAGTGGGTGCTATGATGGCGGCATCCGTTTGGCATACTGTGCAGCGGGTGAGCCAGTACTCAGCATCTTATATGCGCTGTTACGACATGAATGGGTACACTTGTTGATTCATCATGTAGCACACGGGCATTGCCCTGTATGGCTTGACGAGGGACTCGCACAAAGCATTGCCCGACCTATGTTTGAATCTGAACGCCGTAACTTCCAGCAAGCCGGGCAGATGAAACGTTTACTCCCCTTCGCGCTATTGAATAAACCGTTTAATCAACTTCCCAAAAAATATCGGAAGTTGGCGTATATCCAATCCACTGCAGTCGCGGAATTTCTCATCCAGCAGTTCGGTTTCCCCAAAATTCGCAAGCTGCTTCACCAGTTAGGCAACGGCACTCCGATGGCGATTGCAATTGAACACGTCTTTGGGTGCAGTTTGACAGAGATCCCTTTTCTGCAAGAGAGCGAACAGATACCCAACCCAGTTTTTTAATGTTTCCTTACGGTTCGGTGAGGTGCGTTTGAGGTTTGATGCCTCTCGGCGTAGACCAAGCAAAAACACCCTCCATTCCGTTACCGGCTGCAGGTTTTGCAACCCCGCCTGCTGATCGCCGATTGCTGATCACCAAGGCTCATACATAAAAAGATGACTAAACTCGATATCGGTATTCTCATTCTTGTTGGATTGGCGGGTGTAAGTTGCTATCGGGCAGGTTTCACCCGAAGTGTATGGGGTATATTCGTCATCGGCATCGGGTTCTTTACTGCCTGTCAATTGTGGAGTCAACTTGCGATAGTTATCCAGAAGTTGGTAGCCAATCCGAGTTGGGCGAAGTGGCTGAGCATTGTTGCTATTGTGCTGATCGTCTCTATTCTTGTGGATTCTCTTTTTGAGCGGATTCAGCGGATTCTGGAAAGCGGTGTTTTGGGATGGATGAACCATCTCCTCGGATTCGGCTTTGGTATCGTTTCTGGTGGACTTGTTATAGCCTTCGCGCTCATCCTTTTCAACGCTTATGGTCCCGATGGCTTCAAAGACGAGATTGCGAATTCTCGATTTGCCCCATACCTTACAGATGTCGGAAATAGCGTTTGGGCAATTAGCAAGGAGCATGTGCAAAAGCAACTTGATACCGAATGAAAATCTTTCTCTCCGTTTTAGAGCGATATGGGCGTGTCGTTTGTGCCATGTCGCTTATTCTCTTCTGGGCATTTCCAGGACCTGCTGAAGCTGTAGAGTCCTCTTTTGCGGATTCACTCTTCCAAGAAAGGGATTATCTCAACGCCGCTCACGAGTATAAGCGACTCCTCTTTTTACATCCCGATGCCCCGCAAATTGATTTCATAGCGTTCCGTGTTGCCGCCTCCTACCAGAATGCGGGCAAATTGGAGAACGCAATCCGCGCCTACCAACTTCTGATTGATACCTATCCGAAAAGTATTCTTGTCGAGCGCGCGAAAAACAATATTGCGCAGTGTCATGTTCTATCGGGCAATAGCGAGCAGGGGCTTGCATCCCTTAAACGGTTCCTTTCAGAACATAAGGAGAGCAGTTTAGCACCCCGCGCACACTTTACAATTGGAATGCTCCATGCAGATAAGGGAGAATGGACACAAGCGAGTCGCGTGTGGAGCGATGTATATTCAACCTACCCTGAGACGCCTTTTGCTGAAGTGAGCGATAGATTGGCGCGGCGGATAAAAAACGCTGATACGCTTCCGCACCGTTCACCGACGGGTGCTGGTGTGCTTTCAGCGTTAGTGCCGGGGAGTGGACAGGTTTATACCGGGAGAACGATTGACGGACTTTACACCTTTGTGGGTATGGTGGTATTAGGGAGTGCGAGCTTCTATTATGCCGACCAAGAGCGTTATGAAGTTGCGATACCTGTCGGGGCGCTGAGTCTGTTTTTCTATGGCAATGGTATCTACCAGAGTATTCAATCTGCGCGGGTCTTCAACGTCCAACACGAGGCACAATTTCGGAACCGACTTCAACGGGAAATTCAGGGTTCAGGATTATTCGGAGCACTATCGCCTCTAAAAGGCAAGATGGAGTTAGTCGTGTGGAAGTATCGATTTTAATATGACAACTGCAAGTTTTTTAATCTCTCTTATAGTCTTTGCGGTTGGTGGGACTACCGAGGAGACGGTCCAGCAATATCGTTATGCAGAGCACCTTTTTGAATCGGGCGATTATCGGGCGGCACGGTTGGCATACAAACGTCTCCTCTTCTATCGACCTGACACGGAATTCAGGGATGTGGCGGATTACCGGATCGCACAGAGTTATTACTATCAAAACCGACCTGAACGTGCTGAACACCTGTTTCGTGAATTTTTAGCCGTTCATCCGAATTCACCTTTTCGGTTTCGGAGCCAGCTGATGATTGGGCAGCTCCATTTTGATGCCGATGAATACTCACTGGCGCGAACGGCACTCTTTGAACTTCTGCACTCGACTGAAGATATAGAGGTAGTAGCAGCAGCGCACTATCTGCGCGGTTGGTGTTACATTCGGACATCCGATTGGAACAAGGCGATCGCGGAATTGCGGCGAGTAGATACCCTCCAAACGGATGCACCACATGGAAAAAATGCGCGTCGATTGGCGGACATGCTTTTTGAAAAGACACCGCTCCCACACAAATCTCCGCAATTAGCCGGATGGTTGTCCACAATCGTTCCCGGAAGTGGGCAGCTCTATGTGGGCAGCGTCAAAGAGGGTGTTCTCGCAGCAGTTTTGGGTGGGACGTTCATGTATCTTGTCACAGATGCCATTCGTGAACGCCGTTATGTTGACGGTACGGGTATCTTCTTGATCGGATGTCAATTTTATTGGGGCAATCGCGTCGAAGCACAACGACTTGCCTCCGAATATAACTCGCAGCGTGAGCGTGCGTTAATTGAGGCATTGAAAAAATCATCGGGACGATAGATACGCTTCCTCGTTCACCACGCCGCTTGCTTCAGAAACTCCAGTGCCATCAATGTATGTCCCTCCGCATTTGGATGGACACCGTCTTGCGTTGTCCAGAGCGCACCGGGGCGGGCAGCGACCGCGTTCTCAAAGGCGGTACTCGTCGGAATTAATCGTGCCTCAAATTCTTCCGCGAGTCTATGGATACTTGCGTTATAAGCGTCTACGTCCAGTGGACGCGGTGCCTCAACATCTTCTGCGACATAGAAAATTTCAAAGAGAAAAAGTGGGGCGTCTAATTCAGTTTTCACACGTGTGAGAATCCGTCGATAGCAGTCCTCCCACATCGGCAGATAGTCTGATGTTGAAACACCCTCCGCGTACTGCCGACTCGCATTGTTGATACCGATTTTCACCGAAAGCCATTCCGGTTTTTCGTCAATCACGTCGATATCCCATCGGCTTTCCAAACCTTCCACGATATCCCCACCAATACCTTTGTTGACGTAGGTGATGCGACGTTCCGGGTATTTCGCAGTGATGAGTTCGGTTATTTTACGGACATAGCCGTGTCCCAATGGCGCGTGGGCATCACGCCGTCCGCAGTCTGTAATGCTATCCCCGATGAAAAGCACTTTATCTCCAGATTGAAATAATAAATTATTCACAAAGTGTCTCCCAGATGTGTTATACTAAATTAATTATTGGCTGTCGGAGTTAAGGGTTATCCAAGGAATGGTTATCAGTTACCAGAGGATGCCATTAAACGAGAACCTCTTAACTGACAACCAATAACTATAATCTATCACATTTTGAGTAACATGCCAACATGAAAGACATCGGCGTTCTACACGTCATCACGGATACGACCCTACAATCTCGATTTACGCACGCGGAATTGGCGGCGTTGGCAATTGAAGGCGGTGCAGATACCCTGCAATTCCGGCAAAAACACGGGACAACGCGCGAATTAATAGCGATGGCACAATCCATGCAAGCCGTATGTTCAAGACACACTGTGCCGTTGATTGTGAACGATAGAGCCGATATTGCCCTGGCTGTTGGGGCGGCGGGGGCACACTTTGGGCAAGACGATATGCCTGTTTCTATCGGAAGACGAATACTATCGCCAGAGGCAATCCTTGGTGCATCTGCCCGAACCGAAGAGAAAATACTCGCCGCAATTTCAGAAGGGGCTGACTACATCGGGTTTGGACCTATCTATGGAACCACTTCAAAGCCAGACGCGGAGACGGCGAAGGGGTTAGAGAGGCTCCGCCGGATGTGTGACATCGCGGCGTGTCCGGTTATTGCGATCGGTGGGATTGGTATTCAGACTGCAGGTGAAGTCATTCGGGCAGGGGCGCACGGCATCGCCGTAATTTCCGCTGTTTGCGCCCACCCTGAGCCACAAGTCGCAACGCGGGCGTTGCTGAACGAAATTCAGGAGGCGAAGTAGGTCAGAACAGATGGAAACATATATAGATAATGCAGTCGAGATTGAACGCCTCTTTAAACGCTTCAGAGAAATTAATGAGACTTATAAGCCGAATCTCGATAAAATCGATGAAGCGTTCGTTCAGAAATTGTGGCATGAGCAACGCTTTTTCGATACCAACATGGCATCAATTGATAGACGCGCGATTCGCGTGCTAAAACCTGGAATCTGGAATCATAACGAAGGTCCCGATTTTATGCACGCCGAGGTTGAGATTGATGGAAAACTCCATGTCGGTGATGTCGAGATTCATGTCCAATCTTCGGAGTGGTATACGCACAAGCATCACCTCAATTCCAGATATAATCGTGTTATACTGCATGCTGTGTATTTTGACGATGGCATCAATCTGCGAATTCGGCTCCAGAACAACAAGCGCGTGCCAACCTTGGAACTGCTGAAATGGGTCGCGACGGATACCGGTGATTTATACGACAACATCCAAAATACGGGGACTCAAAATGGAATCTGTCGAGTGACGGGGAAGCAGCTGAATATAGAGGTCTTGAAACGGGTCTTTGAATCTTTAGGACGTGAACGCTTTTTGGAAAAGACGGAGTCGATGCGTTTGTTAAGAACGCGCCTTGATTTCGAGCAACTTCTCTACGAAGGGATCATGGAGGCGTTGGGATACGAACGCAACAGCAAGGCGTTAAGAGAATTGGCACAGCACGTCCCGCTCTCCGATCTCGATCAGAAATCTGAACTGGAGATTCAAGCGATCCTTTTTGGAGTTGCCGGACTCTTACCCTCACAAAGGGAGAAACCGCTACCACCGGAAGTAACAGATGATCCGAGTGTTACAGCGTTAGAGGCGTTGTGGCGTGGGTCGGAATATGCTGAACTTCCGCCACGCATGACAGAAGCACGCTGGAGTTTCACCGGGAGACCCCTGAACTATCCGACCCGACGCATTGCCGCGATAAGCCAGTTAATCCATCGTTCACAAGGCAGTCTGATGATGTATTTTCTGCCGACATGTGAAAAGGCAGCGGCTGCAGACACGCGAACATCGTTACGCGCTATCGAAAAAACGTTGACCAATCTACTGATGATTGAACCCATCGGCTACTGGGAAAAGCACGCTAACTTCGGGACAGGCGGCACTCGGAACGCGGTGTTGATTGGAAAGAGTCGGGCTATAGACATCATCGTCAATAAAATTTTGCCAGTCGCCTATGTTTGGGCAATTGAAGCGAATAGTCAGAAATTGCAGGACGGACTCCTAAGACTTTACAGTGTCGCCTCCAAGTCAACAGGCAACCAGATTATCCGTAAAATTGATAAACAGATTTTCACAGAGGCGCAGGGGATGCGTCTTTTGAAACCGACTGCTAAAATTGAGCAGGGGATCATCCGTCTCCATAAAAATTATTGTGCTGACTGGCTCTGCGACCTATGCCCTATTTTAGAGCATGACGCGGTTTTCTCGGAGGAAGGTTAGTATGGGGTCGCAGGTTAACCCCTTAACGGATGAATCCTATTGGACGACGCTTTGGGACGGTCAACAGCATAAGATTCGGCATCTGCGGTGGGTGTATGTCGCCAACCGTCAACTCGCGAAGTTGTTCGATCGGGCACTCACAGGTGTTAAGCAACCCACGCTCATTGAATTGGGATGCGCCGATTCATTGTGGCTCCCTTATCTCACGCAAAAGTATGGAAGTGACACTTACGGGGTCGATTTTTCAGAATTAGGGTGTCAACTCGCACAACGCAATCTTGCCCTCGCGGGTGTGGAAGGAACAATTCTCTGTGAAGATCTGTTCGCGTTTGCCAAAAGACATCACTTGACGTTTGACTTCGTTTACTCGATGGGATTGATTGAGCATTTCAGCACACCGCAAGCGATCTTAGAGGAGATGTACAACCTCCTCAAACCCGGTGGGACAATGCTCACGGTAACGCCGAATCTACGGGGTATGTATACACCGATAGCCCGCGTCGCGAGTCCGAAACTTCTTGCGACGCACAAAGTAATTTTGCCGACTGACCTCGCTTCAGCATTGCGGGACACAGGGTTTCAGGTCACGGCGTTTGGATATACAGGCGGTCCCTTGAAATTGAGCGTTGTTGATTATTCGCCGTGGCGGGCAGTCCTCGGGAGATGGGGACATGAAATACTTTGTAAGTGTGTGAATTTGACGGATATAGTCCTTAGTAATTTCTTAGTGGGGCTTCGTGTGCCGAACCAACAGTTGACTTCGCCGTATGTGTACGCACTATCTACAAAACCAAAGTGAGAATGATTCAAGACAGGATATCATTTTTTATTAACAAGTTTCACCGTTGACTTTGAAGTTTTGAAGTTTAATAGTATTGGAAGTTTTGAAGTTGAAGAAGCTACAGACATGTGGGAGGGCTTTGTAAGCCCGAAACTACAATCTAACCCAATAAATAGGAGAATCTCTCATGAAAACGTTATGTCTTTTGGCAATCACATTGCTTTGTGTCTCTGTGGCGATGGCAGAGGAGACCTTCTTTTCTGCCTTGGAGAGCAAAGCGGAAGTTGAAAAAGAGGGCGGCACCGTTGATGGCGGAACCTTCAAACCCGGTAAATTTGGCAACGGTTTCGTTAGCGAATCGGTTGGCGATGTTATCCATTTCCCTGTGGAAGACCGTTTTGTCAACCTCGACGAAGGCACCGTTGAGTTGTGGGTAACAATGGGTATGGACACCAGTTCCATCACAGGTGAGCTTTTCACGTTCATGACTTACAAACGCGGCACTGACGCGGTATTCCTGCAGTTTAACAATGGCGGGATCGCACAGATGCGGATTAAAAGCGCAGGCTCATGGCATAACGCTAACAGTGCAGAACTCAAGTGGCAAGAGGGAGAGCATCACCACATGGCAGGCACATGGGGACCCGACGGCTTGAAACTCTATTTAGATGGTAGGCTGGAAGGTGAAGCACCGTTCAAGAAGGGACCGACCGTGTTTGCTGAAACCTTTGAGATTAACAACGCCTCTCCGCCTGACCCCAAGTTCCCAACGAATTGTGTCGTTGATGGCGTGCGGCTCTCCGATCATCAGAAGGAACCCGATGAGTTTGTGATGGATGATCCGGCAGCTATCCAGCCGATCGGAAAGCTCGCAACGACGTGGGCACGGTTGAAACGTTTTTAATTTACCTCGCGGAGGAGGCTTGTAGGCATGTACAAAACGGAGCGTCCGCTTTTCACAGCAGGGACGGAGGGATACCATACGTTCCGAATTCCCGCGCTTGTCCGATCGAACGAAGGAACGCTATTGGCGTTTTGTGAGGGCAGGCGCACTGGGGGCGGAGATTCTGGAGACATCGATATTGTCCTCAAACGGAGTTTCGACAACGGGGAGCGTTGGCAACCGATGCAAGTCGCCGTTTCCACAGGAACCGATACGGATGGCAATCCTGCACCGGTGGTTGATCGCGACACAGGGACGATCTATCTGCTTTTCTGCAAAAATCTCGCTGACGGCGCGGAAGGAAAGATTGTTGCCGGCGAAGCACCCCGCACCGTTTGGGTGACCGCCAGTAACGACGACGGAGAAACTTGGTCAGAACCGAGAGAAATCACAGCCACGACGAAGCACGAAGACTGGACGTGGTATGCAACGGGTCCCTGCCACGGGATTCAACTCGCCAACGGCAGATTCGTCATTCCGTGTGATCATGTGCTCGGAAACAGCCGGGACTACGCGCAATACGGCTACTCGCACCTGATTGTTAGCGACGATCACGGTGAAACGTGGCGGATTGGGGGCAAGGCGCAACCCGGGACGAATGAATCTGTTGTCGTTGAGACCGTGGACGGTGGACTCTATTTCAACTGTCGGAACTACGTCGCACCGAAACGGCGTGCATACGCAAAGAGCAGTGACGGCGGCGATACATTCACAGAATTCGGCTACGAAGAGGACCTTATTGAACCGATCTGTCAGGCGAGTATGGTGCGCTATACGGATGCGAATCAGCACGACAAGAACCGCGTCCTATTCTCTAACCCCGCCAGCGAGAGTCGCGAGCGGATGACGATTCGTATCAGTTACGATGAGTGTCAAAGTTGGAGTAGCGGCAAAGTCTTGCATGCGGGTCCCGCGGCGTATTCCGATCTCTGTATCGCCGCGGACACGCATATCTGTTGTCTCTATGAGTGTGGTGAAGAGAGGGCTAACGAGGCGTTGTCCTTCGCAAAGTTCGATCTGGCATGGCTGACCGATGGAGAAGATGCGTTGGCGTGATACGATCTTGAGTTTGGGTTGGAAGGACGAAAAGGTGGAAGAATGGAAGAGGAATCTTTTCGCAATTTCTGTCCTTCTACTCTTTCACTTTCCCTCGCGAATTCGCCGATTTTTTATTATTTCTTACGTCAGCAGTTTGATTTGAAAGAAGCAGTATTTCGTGTTAAAATATACAAGCATAAAGCCGAGAGTCTACATTGAGCCAACAGTTGTTAGCTACTTGGTAGCGAGATCCAGTAACAATCCGATCTTAGCAGCCCGGCAAGAAGCAAGTCGACAGTTGTGGGAGGACTATGCGGACAGATTTGAGTTTGTCATTTCACCGATAGTTCGCGATGAGATCAGGCAAGGCGACGCAACTGCAGCACAAAAACGACTTGATGTGGTATCTTCGCTAATGATATTGGAAGTTTCACCTGATATGGATATGCTTGTGGAAAAACTGCTTGATTCCGGGGCAGTACCACGAAATTCCAGACCTGATGCTCAGCATATCGCTATTGCAAACGGACATGGTGTTGATTACTTGGTGTCGTGGAACCATAAACATATTGTAAATGAAAATAAACGTGAGCATATCAATCGCGTTTGCCAAGAGGCAGGATTTCAGCCGACAATTATCTGTACACCTATAGAACTGATGGAGGACATTCAAATGAAAGAAGTCCCAGAAAAACACCCAGAATTCGATCCCGAAACGTATACGGATCCTATCCTCGAAGAATGCTATCGAATCAAGGCAGAGCTCAGTGCTAAATTTAAGACTCAAAAGGAATTCTTTGCGTATGTGAAAGCACTGGAGGAAGAAGATAAACGCAATGGCATCAAATATGTTCCGTATGATCCATCCAAACGCATACCACCTGAGAAATCCGATGACGATACCTAACTGCTAATAGGAACTTTGGTAGAACTGATGGAGGGCATGCAAATGAAAGAAGTCCCAGAAAAGCATCCAGAATTTGACCCCGAAACCTACACCGATCCTATTCTCGAGGAATGTTATCGAATTAAAGCGGAGATTAGTGCACAGTTCGAGACCTTGGACGAATACTTTGCGTATGTGAAAGCAAGACAGGAAGAGAACAAACGCGACAGAAAAAATATGTCTCTTACTATGATCCGTCCAAACATACAGCACCCGATTAGGGACACACATCCGTCAAAAGTTACCGCACGTATTCCTCCCCGCGATGCTCCGCAATCCATGTCTTTAAAGGCACATCTGCGTCTGTGGGTTGCCACCACCCCTTAATATCTACACCATCTCCCAGCAACTGCCGTCGAATCGGATCGCATTTCTCAAGGATCTCCGGTGGCATGAGGTTGTAATCCAAGCCACGCAACCACCGGTAGCTATACCCCATAAACAGAACCTTCCGAGTTGCATCCGAGAAATTCCAACCGCGTGAGTGCCACATCCGTCGATCGAATAGCACTGCCGTCCCGCGCTTGACGGTCAGATCTATTGCACCTTCGGGATCACCATCAGGATCGTCGTCTCTGTTTGGCGGACGGGTGTCCAGTTTATGACTACACGGGACAATACGCATCGCGCCGTTGTCACGGTGGGTAACGTCGCTCAACCAGTAACTGACTTTCAAGGAGAGTCGGGGGTGCGGACGCTCCATCTCCGGCACAGGTCTACCCCCGTCTTGATGCCAATGTGCCCCTTTGCGAATCCGTTCCTTGTCGGGAGGTTCGGGCGGATACATGATCAGATGAGAGATGTAAAGTTGGATGTTCCATCCCAGAATGTCCCAGAGCAGCGGAAAGACCTTCTTGTTATCAAGCAGCTCCAGCAGAACATCGTCTTCAATGACGGTGCGGAACTTCGACAACAATTTGTTCGGTGCTAAACCCGTTTTGGCACGCTCTTCCGCATCAAGTCGATCTGCGACAACCTCTAATGCGTCTACCATCTCAGGACTTATAGCGTCTTCGACAATAAGGTAACCCTCGTCATTGAATGCCTTGAGCTGTTCTTCCGTAGCACAGTAGTCAAGCCAACTTGTATCCATTGTTATCCCCTTTAGCTGCTAACGGCGGATTTGGGTTTTAATCCGTCCCCATGTCGTTGTGAGTTTTCCGGTGACTTCAACGGCAAACGCGATACCTTCCATATCCGCTTGAATCTGTTCTTCCGTGATTGCGATGTTGAGAATTCGGAGTTCATCGAGCGTTCCATCAAGCCAGATATTTTCATTTGCTTTCTTCCCGATCCAGACTGAGGCTTCATTTTCGTTGATGTCCCCTTTTCGCTGGACTTCTCCGTCCAGTTCGCCGTCCAGATATATACGGATCTCCGAGCCATCGTAGACCATAGCGAGATGATGCCATGTGTCCACCTTCATCGGTGTCGCGCCTTGTGCCACAGCAGCGGCACCGGGTGCGGTATAGACGAATCCACGGATTTTTCCGCCGGGTGTATCAAAACCCCATCCGCTTTCAGGGACAGAGCCTTTCCGCGCAATCGGTGGATGTCCAGCTGGAAATGAAGCCGGTTTGAACCACGCCTCGATTGTCAGTTCATCGCCTCCAGGGAAGAGACTCTCATGATGTGGCACTTCAATAAGACTACTCGCGCCATCAAACGTCAACGCACCACCGAGTTTTCCATCCTTCGTCCATTCAGCATCGGTGATTTCCCCGTGATTCTCGAATTCGGATAGATCTGTTGCCTCATCAGCTGTCTCTTCATCAAAGAGGTATAACAACACGGTCTCCTCTTCAAATGCAGCGAAACAATGCACTCCAAAACAGAGTACAAGTGCAATGGCTGTTAGGATTTGATTCATCGGAAGTCCCTCCTATGTTTAATCGGATCAGTTCATAAACAATAGTCGTGTGCCCTTCAATCCTTCTCCTACAAACCGAACCACAACCGAAAGAACGATTATAAACTATCGCCGTTTAATCCTCTACCCTCTCAATAATTTCCCCTGTTTCCCGATCCCTGAAAATGCGTTTCATTCTGCCATCCGGCATCCGTTCACTCTTGAGGGGGGCATATCGTTCATCAGTGTCCGACTTAGCGGTTTGTGCATCGGCGGTTTCCGTTGTGCCACGCCACTCCTGAATTTCAACGGCTTCCCACTGTTTCGATTTCGCGGATTTATAACAAGCATCGATAATAGCGTTCACGACGTAACCGTCATAGAAGGTTTCCATCGGTTCCCGTCCTTCGTCAATCGCGTTGAACATATCGAGGAACATATCGCGATAGCCAAGCTCCGCAACCTCATCGCCGACAGGGAAGAGCCAACCCGTGTCGCTCTCCGCTTTCTCAGCGACGTATCCCCCCTGCCCGACAGCCGTGAACATCTCATAACCTGTGCGGAGCCAGTGGTTGAGCCAGATGGTTCCTTCACTCCCGGAGACCTCGTCACGTAAATCCATGCCACCTCGGAATGCCCAGCCGACCTCGAATTGTCCCATGGCGCCGCTCTCAAATCGGATGAGCGCAATGCCGTGGTCTTCCGCATCAATCGGATGCACGAGCGTGTCTGCCCAGCACATCACCTCAAGCGGTCTGTTATTTTTCCCGACGAAGTTTCGGATGATCTCGATGCAGTGGCATCCCATATCGACGATGGCACCGCCGCCTGCTTGCTCCAGATCCCAGAACCAATCACTATGTGGACCGGGATGTGTCTCGCGGGAACGCACCCACAGGATCTTACCGAGGGCACCGTTTTGGACGGACTCTAACGCTTTGAGGGTTTTGGGCGGATAGACGAGATCTTCAAGATAACCGCCAAATACATCGGCGTTTTCAACGATGTCTAATATCGCTTTAGCCTCTTCAGCGGTGCGTCCGAGCGGTTTGGTGCAGAGGATGCTTTTACCGGCTGCTGCCGCGAGTTCGACTGTCTTCAAGTGCAAGTTGTTGGGTAATCCAATGACAACGGTATCCGTTTCAGGGTGATTGATAGCCTCTGACAGATCGGTTGTTGCGTGGGGGATGTTCCACTCTTCGGCGAACGCTGTCGCACGTTCTTCGCGCCGTGAATAGACGCTGTGGACGCGGTCTGCACCGCGTTGGTTGTGGAGCGTCATCGTGTAGAACATTCCGATGAGTCCAGTACCGAGCATCGTGACGTTATGGCTTCTGAGTTCTGACATTGCTTTTCCTTTAAATGAATATCGGTAGTCAGTTATCAGACAAGGCGCTTCAGGTAACAATTAATCCCTATTTGGAATATATCAAGAGATAGTGATGTGTTACAGGAACATTCTTAACTTTAACCATCAACTCGACTCCGGTATAAATGTTAAAGCACGAGTTGATGGTTAAAACTGACAACTGATAACTGACAACTATTCCGCTTTGTATCCTGCGATGACCCCTCCATCGTTAACTGTCCAACAGTGATTCGAGTCAGTTGCATGAACGCCTTTAAAACTATCAATTCCACTCACTGAGGCAGGGGGCTTATTCCAGGTTTTGCCGCCATCCGCTGTGTGTAAAATAGTGTTATAGCCGCCGACTACCCAACCGATCATGGCATCAACGAAGATAATATCGTGGAGATCGTCGTATGAGTCGGTTTTTTGCTGATTCCACGTTGCACCGCCGTCTGCGGTATGCAGAACTAAGCCTCCCTGTCCGCATATCCAACCCGTGTTTTCATCAACGAAGTGGATACCAAATAGGTTATCATCGACGCTGGCAAGGTTCCGTTTCTCCCAGGTTTCACCGCCATCCATGGTATGCAGGAGCGTCCCGAAGGAACCGATGACCCATCCCGTTGTAGGGGAGACGAACCAGATATTCTCAAGGTTGTTCCGGGTCTCACCGACGCGTGCCCGTTCAGAACTCCCTATCCAAGTTTCGCCGCCATCGGTTGTTTTGAGGATCGTGTTCTCGCTGCCGGCAATGAAACCGGTTGTTTCACTAATCATCTGGATACCCATCAGATTGGCGCGAAGGCGTCCTGGTCTGCCATCACGTCCCGGGGTATCGCTCATCGCTGTTTTCCGTGCCCACGTTTTACCACCGTCTTCGGTCTTCAGGATAGTCGCTCTACCGCCAGTGATATAACCGACGTTTTCATTTACAAAGTAGATATTGTAGAGCGGCGCACCACCGCCACCACCGAACATACCCGCTGGTGGACCGCCACCGGCACCCGGGGGACCACCGCCAGCACCTGGGCGTCCGCCTGGTCTTTGCCCGGCACCGGGGGGACGCATATCAACTTCGATTTTGCCCCAGATTTTCCCACCGTCCGTCGTCACCAATATTAAACCGCCATCTCCAACGACCAAACCTCTCTGGTTATCCATGAAATAGACATCTTGTAACCTCGCGTCAATTCCATCATCTCGGACGAAGTTGTCTTCACGCAGGATCGTCCACGCTGCTTCGGAAACTGTTGCGAAACAAAAAAGCATCGCAACTCCGAATAAAGCGATAATCGTTCTGATCATGATAATTCTCCTTTTTTAGCTGACTGAAATGCATCGTAAATCTGGCGTGCTCTGCTTTCAACATCCCCTAAGTAATTTTGACCTATTTGTTCGGTGTAAAGTTCGGTTAATTCACCACTTGCTTCACCGAAGGCTTTGGCGAACTTCCGACACGCTTCCTTATCGCTGCCAGAGGCGTAGGCTTTGGTTTTCGCATCCGTGCCTGACTTTCGAACTTCAACACATTTATCGTGAAACTTGAGATAACTTCCGTCGCCAACAAATCTGACATCCTCAAGCGTTGTGAAATCAAGGCTCGGCAGGGCGTCTGAAAGGATGGCACGTGCGTGTTCTACATCTATTTTCCCATCTCGGAGCGCAATGGCGATGCCGAGAAAAAACAGGTCGTTTTTATCGCGTTTCGCCTCGCCTTCACGCTTTGCTACCCGGAGTTTTTCAGGATTCGGCTCCGATTCGTTGTAATACGTGATGTCCTCTCTCACGTCATACATCGCTGTGATTTGGCTCTCTGCAAAGACAGCTGCGAGATAGTCAGAGAGGGAAATATTTGCCCGTTTGCAGTGTGCCGCGAGTGCCGTAACCAGAACCATGGATTCACCTGCCGATTTTTCACGCATCGCTATCGCTGTGCGACCGCTCTGGCTCTGGATGAGTTTTTCGGGACCGGTGATCATTCCTCCGCTCTCTTCACCCGCGAAAATCAATCGCGGTTGGATACCGAGTGAAATCGTTTTACCGTAGACATCTTGAACAACAACGGGTGCCTCTGGTGCATCAGCCAATTGTCGTTCAATCTTTTTCATAATCGCGGCGATCTCCTTGAAACCGACAGGAACGTTAAGGACCTTCACATTGTTCGCATCACCCCACTGATCCCAAGCGAGCGCAGAGGGGGTTGTCTTAATCATGAACCGCGGATGATCTTGCCAAAGACCAGAGGTTTTCAGTTGCTTGGCGTAGAAGTCCATCAACATAAGGAATGCTTGATTCGGTGTATAAATCGTCAAGAGTCGGTCGTCACCGAGATCAAGAAAATCAATGCCGAGGTGTTCCAACGTTTCTGATCGTGATGCGTCCTCTATTTCACAGACGATGAGTCGGTCGCCATCTGGGTCGGTCGCTTCAATAATGGTTCCGATAGGCTGCGATTTGAGTTTCGTTGCGTAATCTGTGGATTTGACGACATCGAGGATACTAAAGTCGCAACCGAGATCGTAAAATTCAGTTTCACCCGTTTTCGGATTCCGATCGAGTTTTCCGATGTTGTGATAGAGTGGATCCGCCGCAACGTGGAGCCAGCGCACAGAGTTAGCGATTCCCAACCGTTCAAAGATGGCACGCATCGGACGATACATACACCCGCCGACACAATCAACAACAATCGGAGGTTTCATCTCGCGGATGAGGTCGAGATTCGTGTCTGTAGCAACACCGCCTTTGAGATACCCGACATAAAGCTGCACGCCATCGTGAAGTTCCTCCAGTCGTTCAAAGTCGATGTGAGCGTCGTTAGCATCACTGAACTGAATGGGATAGCCGTCCGCCTCAGCGATTGTGAGGATCTCTTCGATCTTGTTGACGAACCGCATGGATTCCTCGGGCAGGTATTGGCTTCCCTGATTGTTGAGGTCTTTGGTGGCGTTTTTTGTGCTGACGGAATGGCTTGACGTGACATGTTCACCACCGTCCAAATCGAGCATAAAGATTAAGAAGGATGCCATCCAGATGGGGAGGGTGCCAAATGATTTCGGCACATACGTCCGAATTCCTTGTGCAGCTTGGATACGGGCGATGTATTCGACATATTTTTGTGAGTTGTAACGCACTTCGCATCCTGCGAGTTTCTCAACCGACCTTCCATCTGCGGTTTCATTCGCGACGAGACTTTTTCCGAGCGTTGCTAAAATAATCCCAATCTGGTTAATCGGGAAGCGGGTGTCCCATGGGTATAAAATATTCTGTGGACCTCGGATACCGGCAGTTGAGACTTGTGCTTCTTTCGCGTAATTACGAAACCAGTCCCAGAGGTTCAAACGCGCAATCAGTTCCTTATCAAGTTGGAACGTGAATGCTTTTGGTTCATCTTGCGGAAACAGGGGTATTTTTATGGAATCCGGCGTATTCTGTTCAACGACTGCGAAGAGTTGTTGTTCAGTGCGATCTCTCTTATGGCGATAGCTTTCGTCAACTGTGATAACCATCAACGCCCTCCTAACAGGGATAGGAATTTGGTAAACATGTTATCACATTTCCACATTTTTTTCAAATCTGAATTTCGGATTTTTTCCAGATTCCATCCAGTAGAAAATGAGTCTCAGGTGGGGTAAAACTTGATGAGATTATATTTAGCGAAAATTGCTTTGCTTGATGAATATATACAACTAACGCACCGATTTTTGGAATTATGCACCCTTTCCATCCTGAAATTGTGTCTTTAATTAAAAGGTTTTTTTCTAACCGCACTTATGTATTATACTTACATAATATAATAGTGGATTGTTATATTTTTTTTCTGCTTTGAAGGAGGAATTGATGAAAAATCCATACGTGTTGTTCTTTTTCGCGTTAAGTTACGTAATGTTATGCCTGAATATCTACCCTGTTTTTGCCAAAGCACCTGACACCCCTAAAATTGTCTTTTCAGCATATCGTGATGAAAATCGAGACATCTATCTCATGAATCCTGATGGTACTGATCAGGTAAACATTACCCAGAACAAGGCACTCGACGGCTATCCGATCTGGTCTCCGACAGGTGAGCATATTCTCTTTGCGTCGGATCGAGGAGGTGTGCTTGACTTATACCTGATGGACCCGGATGGCTCCAACGTGCGGAGGGTATTTGGGAAAGAAGCAGATCGATCTGCAGCGACGTGGTCGCCGGACGGAAAACAGATTGCTTATAGACGGCGAAAACCGAGTGGATCATTCGTCTACATTGCACCAATAGATGGCAAAAATGAGGAAGAGGTGGCTTTTGGGAGTAGTCCTGCGTGGTCGCCGGATGGAGACGAAATCGCTTTTCTTACGGGGTGGCCCGAGCGCATGCAGATCACGATTCTCAACGTCAGCACGCGTAAACAGAAGGTATTGTTTCCCAGACCGGTAAGACCTTCGTGGATGACATCTCCAGTATGGTCACCTTCAGGCAATAAAATAGCGTTTACATGGCTCCATAAGGTACCATTGAAACAGTTTGCTGATACAGAGACAATATACATTATAAACCGAGATGGTACAGGACTTCAACAAGTTATTGACGAAGAAGGTTCGAGAGCAACCTCTCCTGTTTGGTCCCCTCGGGGAGATGCGATGCTTTATAACCGAGGCAAGCCGAAGCAAATCTACAAGATTGGGTTGAATGCCGGCATTTCTGTGCGACTCACGAATCCAAAATTTTGGCATTTTGTAGGTGACTGGTTTGATCCTGCGTTTGCATTGTCTGTCTCACCTCAAACATCGTTGTTAACAACAGTGTGGGGACAGGTGAAAAGCAAATAACCTTTTTTTACCCGTTCGCGGGTTTGTGCTTCAATTTTAAGTATGAGGATCTCTTATATTGGTCTGGTGGAGGAATTCTGATGAAACATAAACGTTTTTTTCTCTCTGCTGTAGTAAGTTTTAGTTTACTAAGTATAAACATTTGCGGAATATATGCCGCGGCTCCACCGACTGCAAAGATCGTGTTCTCATCGTGGCGTCATAGGAATCTGGACATCTATCTCATGAATCCCGATGGCAGCGAGGAGGAGCGCCTCACCCACGATCTCGCAAGGGATATCGGTCCGAAATGGTCTCCGACGGGCGAACACATTCTTTTTGCCTCTGACCGAGACAGTGCTCCAGGAGACTGGGACCTCTATCTGATGGATGCCGATGGATCGAATGTGCGGCGCGTGTTTAAGAAGGAGGCAGTGAGGACCGTTCCAACGTGGTCGCCGGATGGCAAACAGATTGCTTATAACCGCTGGGAGCAGGGCAAGTTCTATATTTATATCGCACCAATAGATGGTAAAAAAGAGGAACGTATCGCACTTGGCAGCCAACCCGTATGGTCTCCCGATGGCACGGAGATAGCCTTTATTGAAGGGGCACCCAGAGACCCTAAGCGGATTAGTATGTTAGACGTGCGGACGCGTAAACACAAGTTCTTTTTCCCACAAAAGGGACCCGCGTGGATTCGGCATCCTGCCTGGTCGCCGAAAGGAGATAGACTCGCGTTCGCGTGGTATAATCGCGTTGAGCTTCAGCGAGATGACGCTCATATAGAAACGATTTATGTTCTAAATCGTGTCAGCATGGAGACCCAACAAATTGTTGGTGAAGCCGGGGGACTTGCTGTTAATCCCGTATGGTCTCCACAAGGGGACGAGCTCCTTTATGAGCAGTTTGATACAAACAATAGGGTCTTGCAAATCTTCAAAGTTGCAGTGAACGGCGGGCATCCGGTGCGGCTCACCAATCCTAACTTCTCGTATTTTGTGGGAGATTGGTTCGATCCGGCGTTCGCATTGCCGGTTGCCCGCCAACCCCAATTGGCAACAGAGATATGGGGACAATTAAAGCAATAGTCGTCTGTGATAATGTGTTTTAAGCTTACCTCGTGGAGGGGATACTAATGAAATATAAACGTTTTTTTCTATCTGCTGTCGTGATCGTTAGTTTACTAAGCGTCAGCGTTGCTGGGATATGTTCAAAAGTGCCTACAACCGCTAAAGTTGTATTTACTTCAGCGCGTGACGGCAATCGCGAAATCTATATGATGAATCCTGATGGAAGCGATCAGGTGCGGCTGACCAACCATCGTTCAGATGATGCCATACCCACTTGGTCTCCAACCGGGGAACACATTCTTTTTGCCTCTGACCGTGATCGGTTTACGCTCAGTCGAGACCTGTATCTCATGGATCCTGATGGCAAAAATGTGAGGCGGGTGTTCGGCAAGTCGGAAGACAGATCTGCAGCGACATGGTCGCCGGATGGTAAACAGATTGCTTACAGAAGGCGAGAACTGAATGGATCGTATATCTACATCGGTACAATAGATGGGAAAAAAGAAGAACGCGTGGCAATCGGAGGCGGTAGACCGGCGTGGTCTCCTGATGGTACTCAGATAGCCTTCCTCTCTGGATTTGAGAACAAGCAGGTGCGAATCAATATACTTAACGTGCGCACGAAAAAACAGAAGGTGATTTTTCCACGCGAGGCAAAACCTTCCTGGATAAATGGCGATTTAGTATGGTCTTCAACAGTGGATAAGCTGGCTTTTTCTTGGAATCCGGGAGCGGAAAAGAAAAACATTGACATGGAAACACTTTATACGCTAAATAGCGACGGGACCGGACTTAAACAAATTACAAGCAATGCTGCCCCGAGAGAAACTTCGCCGGTCTGGTCTCCGCAAGGCGATGCTCTTCTGTATGACAAAGCCGATAAGCATAACCGCTTACAAGTCTTCAAAATAGCGTTAGGCAGCGATGTTTCGGAGCAGCTCACAGATACTTTTATACCAAAGGTATTTGGAGAATTCTTTCAAGCGAATAGTCCGGGGGATTGGTTCGATCCAGCATTTGCCCTGCCAGTCGCACCCAAACCACATTTATTAACAACGACGTGGGGACAAGTCAAACAGAAATAGCACTTCGTCAGTCTTATCGCTCTCGTTCTGAAACCAGTAGATCAAACGAATTGCTCTGCCATCCACCTTCCATGACGATGTTGTCTCTCGTTTCGCGCAAGCGATCGACCATGCGCGCTTTCATACGACGGAGCACGTGTTTGTAACCGAGATGATTCGCCAAGTTATGGAGTTCATGAGGATCGCTCTTCATGTCGTAGAGTTCGTCCTCACTGTAGGGGTTATAGACGTATTTCCACGAATCCGTCCGGACCATCCTAACAGAGGCGAGTGTCGGTTCGTAACCGTGAAATTCGGCGAACACATCATCGGGCCAATCCTCCACATTTTCTCCTCGCAACAGCGGCACAATCGATCTACCGTCGAGCCCCGGTGAAGCTTGCGAGCCGATATTAAGACGTTCAGGCATCTTTGCACCCCCGAGTTCCAAAAGCGTCGGCATGAGATCCACAAGATTCACGAATTCATCACACGTCGTTCCGGGTGATGTTGCGCCGGGATACCGAATGACGAGCGGAATGTGGTGTGTTTCTTCATACATGTGGAACCCCTTGTTGAAAAGCCGATGGCTGCCGAGCATATCGCCGTGGTCGGTTGAAAAGATAACGACGGTATTTTCTGCCAAACCGTTCGCCTCAAGACAGTCGAGAATGCGTCGGACCTGATCGTCAATGAAGGTGCAGTATCCCCAATAAGCCGCGATGACCTTCTGCCAATCGGGCCATGTCAAGTGACTGGCGTTCCACCGGAGCATCTCCTTCTGCTGGATGAGCGGTTTGTTGATGAATTGTTCGTCAAAGTTGCCCCACCGTTCAGCAGTGTCGGGATCATACATCGTGTCGTAAGGTGCTGGCACGGCATACGGGAAGTGCGGTCCAAAGAAATTCGCGGCAATCATAAAAGGGTGTTCGGAATCGGAGTAACCGTTGATGCGCTCAATCGTTTTGTCTGCGGTCCACGCTTCCATCGTCCTTTCAGCCGGGAGCGGATGTTTCCCATAGAAAGGTGCCTCCCCGCCCCACTCATACGGTTGGACAGCATCCCTATCGATTCGGAAATCGATCCCGTCCTCGCGGAGCCATTGGTGCCACTCGCTATACGGATGCCACTTATCGTAACCCCAAAACGCTGTGTCGCCTTCCTTCGCAAGATGCCACTTACCGATGCAGCTGACCCGATACCCGACCTCGCCAAGGAGTTTGGGATACGCGGGTTTGTCGAGGATCTGGTTCGCAAACACGGCGTTGAAATTGCCCATATTTGACAACTGTCCGTGATTGTGTGGGTAAAGTCCGGTGAGTAGAGACCCGCGTGCCGGTGAACAGAGCGCGATAGGGGTGTAGGCATTGGTGAACCGCATGCCTGTTGCGGCGATTTCATCGATAGCAGGTGTTCTGCAAATAGGTGCTCCGTTGCAACCGAGTGAATCGAAACGTTGCTGGTCGGTGAGAAGAAAAAGGATATTGGGTTGTCGTGCCATTTTTAATTTTACCTTGCGGTTCGGTCAGATGGGTTTGGATATTGATGTGCCTTTCCGTAGAGCCGCCCTCCATTACATTACGGGCTACGATTTCTTAAAAACCGAAGACCTACTCGTAACCGTAGAGGCGAGGTTACCTCGCCCGGACAGGGAAGAATCTAATCCATGACCCCATAGTTAAAAAGGTTTGGAGACGATAGCAATATTCTTCGGTCCCTTGAAGTCGAGTTCAATTCGCTCAAACTGGACCGAATGTCGCCGATAGAAATCCTCAATTGCCGTCAACAACTCGTATTGCCCACGCCGTTCTTCATCCCAGAAATTGCAACACGGGATTATCACAGCAGGTCGGACGAGGGCTGCCTCTCCCAATTGACGCAACGCACCATCGGGATGGAGTCCAACCAACAGGTCATAATAATCTGCCATCTCAGGATCAAACTGATCAGGACGATGGTCGATGCCTTTGAGGACTGTGCGGCGCGGGTCAATGAGTTCACATGCAAAATTTTTCTTTTTCGTGAGAAGGCGGGTTAAGATCCCCTTCCCACCGGCAACATCGGCAATAGCGTGGATTGTATTGCCATATCGTGCGGCAATGAAATCGGCAACAACTTCAAATCGCTGAGGATCCCCGTATACCGGGTGTTGTTTTCTGCTCATTTCAGGTTCTCCGGATTCAATGCCTCTAATTCAGGATGAACAAACCGTCCGTCCTTCCGAATCAGGTTTCCGTCGAAGTACATCTCTCCACCCCCATGTTCTGGTGTCTGTATCATGACCATATCCCGATGGACAGCGGAACGGACACTGTTATCCGCCTCCTCGTAAGCCTGACCGGGTGTGAAATGAAACGATCCGGCGATTTTCTCATCGAACAGAATGTCAAGCATCGGGTTCGTGATATACGGATTGAAGGCAATAGAAAACTCACCGATATACCGCGCGCCCTCGTCTGTGTCAAGAATATCGTTCAGCCTTTCGGTGTTATTCGCCGTTGCCTCAACAATTTTACCGTTTTCAAAGCCGAGGCGAATATCAGTGAAGGTCGTTCCCTGATAGATGGTGGGTGTATTGAAATGGATAGTGCCGTTGACTGAATCTCGCACAGGCGCGGTGAAGCATTCACCATCGGGAATATTCTTCTCGCCAGCACACGGGATCACAGGAATATCCTTGATACTGAACCGAAGATCGGTGTCTTCACCGACGATGTGAACTTCATCCGTTTCCTCCATCAGAGACGTGAGGGGTTTCATCGCCTGTTCCATTCGGCTGTAGTCAAGCGTACAGACGTCGAAATAGTAGTCCTCGAACGCTTCTGTACTCATCTGTGCCTGTTGTGCCATTGCCGGGTAGGGCCACCGTAGAACGACCCACTTCGTGTGTGGGACACGATAATCATTGAGCGGTCGTATCCAATGCTTTTGATAGCGTTGCATTGCCGCTGCTGGGACGTCAGACAGCTCTGTGATGTTGTGGCTCCCACGGATACCGATATACGCTTGGACCTTTTTCATACGATATATTTCGTATTCACCAATCAGTTTTATACCGGCATCGTCTCCGTTGAGAATAATTTCACGTTGGATGCGGTTCTGCTTGAGTTCCACGAGGGGTATCCCACCCGCTTTCCGAACTGCTCGGATGAGGGCAATGACCATCTCTTGTGGGATGTCTATGCCTTCAATGAGCACAAATTCACCGGGTTGGATTCTCGTGGAATGGGTTGTGAGAACATTTGCGAGTTTATCAAGTCGTGGATCGTGCATATCTACCTCAAAAGTAGTTGGTGTCGAATATAAAAAAATTCATATAACAATTCAGGTGTGAGTTTCAAGTTTCAACATCGTTCGTTTGATTTAAGGCGTTTCTTTCAGAACCTCTCTTACTTTGTCTGTGAGGGATGTCCACCCCGTGCTATCTGATCGGATGCGTAACAGGTGTGTGTTACCCGGCGCGTCGTTTGCTCCCAACCCCGGTTCGATAATCTCCGTGTGTGGATCCTGTTCAAGTCGCTTGGCAAGACGCTTCTCCAAGCGTTCAGGGGAACGGATAGCAAGGATAGCGATGAGTTCCGCCGATGGCAGATCCAACAGAAAATCGACGTTCCAGTGTAGGGTTTTACCGCGTTTTGGTAATAGGTCGCGAGGTCCCAGACCGCTTTTGATGAATCGGTCTATCATTTTTTCTCGGATAGGATGTGGTGGCTGAGGGTTACGCCGCGTTGCGTGCCGGATAAGCCGCCGTGCTAATGAAGTGGATCCCTTCTCCGAGAGTGCGGAGCCGATGTAAAGGTAATCACCAGCAGGTAATGAAATCAGTTTCCCTTTCTTGAATCTCCCAAATTTTAATGCGGTATTCTCTTTAAGGCGGATTCGCAAGATATAGGTGCCTGCCTGTGAATCATCGCCGATAATAACAATACTTGGGATTTCCATCCCTGCCCCCATAGGCTATATTTCCGTCAATTCTGGGACATGCTCATCCTCATATTTTTCAATACCAGACGCATTAAGCTTGAGAGTAGTTTATCACAATTGGGAATAGATAGCAAGTTTGGGAATCTGTAAGATTTGAGGTAGTCAATGTACCCAAGTCTAAAGACTTTGGCTTGTTAAGAGTGTTAACAAGCCTACCGGTCTACCGGTAAGTTTCTCGTTTCACAGAGGTTGGTAACCCAACGCTCTCCACGATGGGCGCAAGCCGCCCGCAAAAGTATGTTTATCGCAGCGTTGTGGTCTCGGTCTAACGAAGTGCCACAAAAACTACAATCAAAGGTGCGTATCGCTAAAGAGCGTTTCTTTGGCGACTTCTTACCACAAGCAGAGCAGGTTTGCGAAGTGTTTTTGGGATTCACTTGGTGGACGTGGAAACCGTCTCTTTCGGCTATGTTCCCACACCACGTAAAGAAGATGCCCCAAGACGCATCCGAAATGCTCTTGCTGAGGTGCTTATTCTGAACCATGTTAGAGGTTTGCAAGTCCTCCGCAACGAGGACGTGCTTTCCGCAATGATGAAAAAGTTTGTAGACGAGTTTACCGATAAAGTCTTTGCGTTTGTTAGCAGTTCGCTCATGGTGCAAGGTAACGGCATGCACGGCTTTATACCAGCGGTTGCTCCCTTTTTTACGGCGGGCCATCGTCTGATTATGTTTGTGGAGCAGTCCTTCTGCTTGGCGATACCAGCGCGGGTTATCTTCCTTTTCGCCTTCGGAAGTCGTCAGATAGTGCGTTGTGCCAACGTCAACACCGATCGCATCCGTCGGTTCAACTTTGGCGGTATCGGGGAGTTCACAGGTAATATGAGCGTACCAGCCACTTGCTTTTTTCACGAGCGTAACTTCTTTGGGATCCCCTTCAAGCGGGCGGTGCATGCGTATCTTGACTTCACCCAACTTCGGCACTTTCAAGCGGTTATGGCGAAAGGGCGTTTCTATGATTGGATTCTCGCGAACGCGTAGCGTCTGTTTTTCAGCGTCTTTGGTCTTTCGACGAACCACTTTTGTATATTTGCGAAGACTCCACGTCAGAGAACGGACACGCTTTTTGTAGCGAGGATACCCTTTTTTCGCAGCGTTTTCTTTACAACGTTTGCGGAAGGCAGTAAAGGCTTTATCGTTTCTTCGCAGGGCGTGATTTTGGAAATCTTGTGGCACTTCTCGGAAGTCGTCATATTTCTCACGAGCGGCTGTTAACTTGTCTTGCTGTTCGGAGAGCGTGACGAAACGATCTTCAACTTCTAACGCTACCTTGCGATCGTGGCGAGCAGAGTTCTGAAGGTCACACAAGTGGTCAAGCCACGCTAACACTGTTTGTTCCTGTGTTCTGGTAGGATACACAGGATACTTAAAAGTTAATTTCATGGTATATCAGGTATCAGGTGTTTATCCCCTTATCAGTGGGAGGCAAGTACGTTACCAAGCGGTAACGCTGATAATACTTGCCAACCTGATACGCTCATTCTAACACACTTTCGGACCAAATGTCAAGGGAAAAATGAACGTTTTGGTCCTTTCCAAGAGGGCGGTTTTTCCTCCCAAAGTTAAAGCATTGGGATTCCAAAACCGACTATTCCCTTGAAACAAAAGCGAAAATCTATTAGAATGGAGTTCAGACGGAAAAGGAAATTTATTTTTTCAGGATCCCTTGGAGGTAATTCGATGAAAGGTTTATCTCTATTGCTCTGTTTAGTGTTAAGTGTTGCCTTATTATACGGAGCGGTTTGCCCTATTTTGGCGCAGGCACCGGGAACTGCCAAAATCGTATTTGTGTCTGCCCGTGATCTTAACCGCGAGATTTACCTAATGAATCCCGATGGGAGCGAACAGGTGAACTTAACGAAAAATCTGGCAGACGATCTTTTTCCTGCCTGGTCCCCGACTGGTGAACAAATTTTATTTGTATCCGATCGCGATGGTATTCGAGATCTATATCTCATGGATGCTGATGGCGGGAACGTCGAAAAAGTATTCAAACGGACAGCACACAGAGAAAACCCAACGTGGTCACCCGATGGCAAACAGATTGCTTACGAGCGGGGTGAGTTTATCTATATTGCTACGATAGGTAAGCAAATGGAAGAATTGGTTGCCGACGGTTTTGATCCGGCGTGGTCGCCTGATGGTAGAGAGATTGCCTTGACATTAAATCCGTTTGGGTCGCATCGTCTTGTCCTCCTGAATATTCACACACGGCGGCAAAGGCAAGTGCTTCCGCAAGAGGTCTCAGCATGGCAAGCAAATCCGGCATGGACAGTTACGGGCGACAAACTCTGTTTTTCTTGGAATAAGAATCCGCTTCCAGTTCCACCGGATGCGATGCCCGGAAAACCGTTTCTCGTCCCACCGGAATGGCTCAGTCAGGAGACAATTTACATTATGAATTCTGATGGAACTGACGTGCAGCAAATTGTTAACGAAGCCGGTCCGAAAGCGAAAAATCCTGTCTGGTCACCACTCGGAGATGAAATCGTTTATACACAAGAGATTGATGGGCACCTCCAACTCTTTAAAATTGATGTAGGCAGTCAAGTGGTAACACAACTGACACATATTGGCGTCCCGTATCAGGCAAACGCGTTAGCCGACTGGTTCGATCCTATAACATTGGATGTATTACCCCGACCGCAGCTGCTACCCATCGAATGGGGTAAAATAAAAAAGAGGTAGAACCAACAGGGAAATCTATTAGCATAAGGTTTGAGTAGCGGAAGTCTGTTTTCACCGACCTTTCAAATCAGTTTTCATTTGCCAAACCGACCTGAACGAACCGCAAGGAAAATTAAAAAAATGAAAACGCATAAACTATCTGTTGGATATATTACCGTCATTGTGTTAATAGTACTACATCTTCTGCCGGTCTGGGGTTTCAAGTATTTTCCGACGCAAGATGGAGCGAGTCATATCTACAATTCCTACGTGGTGAAGGAATACCACAATCACGAAAACTACCGATTACGCGAAGTCTATGAACTGAATGCCACGATCTTCCCGAACTGGACCTCCCACGCGCTCCTTGTAGTCCTGTTATACGTCTTTCCACCCCTCGTTTGTGAAAAGATAGTGCTTACGCTCTGTATCGGTCTCCTACCGCTCTCCCTTCTCTATTTCCTCAACCGTGTCGAGAAAAAGAATATAGTGTTTGGACTGCTTGGGTTTATTTTTGCCTACAACTACCTACTCCACATGGGTTTCTACAATTTTGTCCTCAGTATGTCCCTGTACTTCTTCACGATGGGTTACTGGTGGCGAGTCAAGGATAAACTCCGGCTGACAAACATCATTGTCATATACGTATTATCATTGGTGACCTACCTCACCCACTATCACTCTTACGCGGTGCTTATCATGTCATTGACATTCTTCCCTCTCTTCTTATCGGCTTATGATGTGTTACATCGGGTATGGAGCCATAAGGAGACCTCACAACCACGCATGCACCGACTCAAGGTAAGTATAGGGATGCACAAATCTACACTGACTTTCATAGGGAGTCTTATACCTGCTTACTTTATCCTGTTTTCCTACTACTTCTACCTTTCCAACAACCACGGCGGTAACAGCAACCATAAGGGTTTTGAATGGTTAAATGACTACTTCTTTGGCATGAAGTCCTTGGTCTCTTTTCGAGACGATCATGTGCTGATCGGGCGTGTACTGCTGCTCTTTTTTGCTATCGCTATTGTCCTTACAATCACCAACAGAATCTGGCAGTGTTACAAATTCCATAAATCAGAGGCATGGAAAGAGACTGGCGAACGGCTCTGGACACGTACTGTGTCACAAATGGACGGGTTTCTGATCATGTCTGTCATTATCACGGTGATGTTTTTCATAGCGCCTTGGTCTGGCTACAGCGGTGGTTGGATAAATGACCGGTTTCATCTCTACATATTCCTTATCTTGATTCCATTCTTTGCTGTCAATTTGCATCGGCATATAAACGCTGCTGCGGGAGTGATTATCATTGCTCTATCCTTATGGCATCTCGGTTACAACGTTCACACTTATACCTTGTTGAACCGCGACATTGCCAATGCTATCTCGTTGGAGGGGATGGACGAAAAGGATACAATTCTCACGAGTGAACCGGGGGAATGGGGTGGTTTTTCAGATTCGCTCGGTTTTGAACCGAAATACGTTGAACCCTTCGGTCATCTCGAGTGTCTGCTGGCGGTGCATAAGGGGATCGCTTATCTCGATAACTACGAGGCGAATACAGACCATTTTCCGCTACGGTATAAGGAAGCGTATAAGGAAAAGGAACATCTTGCCGATTTCGCTATCATCTGGCGGACAGAATACGGCGATGTTGGTGGTTTGTAATAATATTATTATCTTATCGATGCTAACGAATACAACCGACTCTACCGCCGCAAACGCACGCCACCCGATCCACAGATGTGGAATGGTGGAACCGTTGTCTCCTTTGACATGCAGCCTGAAGACGGTCAGACAGCACCCGGACATATTCCTGTATATGTGGATACAACTTACACTGATGGAAAATACGGCTGGTTAACAGTGTCAACGCGTGAAGCGTCACAAAACAAATTTGGAGTTTCACAACCTTATACAGATAGCATTTTGGGAAAAGAAGATGGGGTTTTCCGAGTTGCACTGCCTAATGGGACATACGAAGTGATATGTTATTTCAGTGCAAATATAGTAGATGAAGAGGATAGATCTGAACCGTTAGAGATAAATCTCATTGCGAATGGTGAGAAACCGATTCAGCGCTTGCGGATTCCTGCGGGAAATGAGACGATTGATAGCCGTTACACTATCACAATTACAGATGAACATTTAACGCAAGTGATATATACCGATGTAAAAGGTAGATATAACAGGTGGGTCTGGAGCGGTTTTACGATTCGATCAACAGATGGCGAGCCGCACTTCCGTCTTCCCGAAGAAACCGAGGAACAATGATTGGGTGAAATGTCTGATTTTCCTTTTAGGATTTCGTGCGTCAGGTTCAACGCGATCTTAACTTGATTCGACCCCATATCGTCGTTAGCGAAGTACTATCCGGATTGACAGCAAGCGCACGCGTCCTGCTGACGGAAGTTCCGTTCATTCCGATTAATATCCTTTTATTTTTTGATTCATCTTGAAAGCGAGTTGCGCCTTCTGGTTCATCAAAATTCCAGAGTGCTACAGTGTCTCTATCGCTGGCAAAACGATGCGGTGGATCGAACGGTTCCTCGATGCCCGGTATCTTAGGCAGGTCATACCGGGCGATCCTCGAAAATCTTATGGCATCAATTTCGCCATGAAAGCCGGTAGTTGGCGGGGCTCCGCGGAACGGGAAAAACGCTTGGGCATACCCTCCTACGAAGAAATCTTTAGGTCTTTCATCAATCTCCGCGGATACCCGATCCAGGACAGTTTGACCAAACTTATAAATCCGATTGTTATATGCCCGACCAAGTGTTCTATCCTTGAAAATGATTGCGACATAGTTCCATCGGTTTATCTCCATTGGAACATAAAAAAACACAATTCCATGGCCATCTTCACTATCCAGATATGCTTGAGTGTGCCAACACAGCTTACTCACATCATCCCTACACTCCAGATGGTTTAAGGCCACTCCGAAGTAGACTTGTTGACTGAGAATGATATCGCTACCACCACCGTGATTTGGTCCAGATTTTGGATAAAACCACATCTCAACAGTGAACTCACGCGTGTCTTTTGGAAACAGATACCCGTATTCCTCAAACGAGAGGACGGCATAGTCATCAATACCATCCAGCGACAAAACACGACCAGAGGGCTGGAAGGAAAAAACGGGCATAACTAAGCTAAGAGACAGGACTGTGATGAGTAGGGACTTAAGATTGGTAACCATGAGAGAATCCTCCTTCTACCATTATGCACTTTGCACTATCTAAGTCAGTGATAGATGGTTGTACGATTATTAGTGACACAATTTGGAGGCAAAAAGGGTGCATAAAGTTATAAAAACACGAGATCAGGAGTCACAATCCTTTATTCGGGACGCGTAATCGTCTCCGTATTGTCTCAGTCTTGTCGTTTTCACGTCTTACTCCCACCCCTATTGGATTGAAAGTCAACTGCCAGCGCATCCCCGACAGGCACATAACCGATTTTGGCATAGATGCTGTTAGAAGTTGGGTTTGATAGGTCCGTATACAGACAACAAAATGAATAGTGGGCCGAGAGCAGTTTCTTTGTCAACATCGAGACAGATGAAGTCGCATATCCCTGATTACGGTGCTCAGGCGGCGTGTACACGCCGGCAATTGCTGCGCTATTTTTTGTCTGACGGTACACACCCGCAATGGACACCGGACCGTTGTGATCCCAAATGTACAATCGCTGATCCGTGATAAATTGCTCGGTCCAGTTTCTGGTAAAGTCAAAATTGACAGGTTTGCCTATTTCCTCCGAGTAGTCTACCATCCACTGCGTCACAAGGGAGTGGTCATCCATGTGAGCAACACGTAACTTCCCCGGTGAAAGTGACAGATCAGCAACCGCTCTTGCTTCAAAAAGACGCATGCGCATGGTTACTTTGAATGATACGCCGGGCATGCATTCAGCCCAACAATCAGAAAAGGTTTGGACTTCTACGGCTGGTCCAATAACGCCAGGTATCTGGACATCAATGCCGCGTAAGTGGCGTACAAGATGAACGATAGCCGTCTGGACTTCCGTACTGATTTTGCTCAAGTCGACCCTCCGCCGTGATATTATTGCAACACCGACAGTTCTTCCGTTCTCCAAAATACTCAATAGAAGCGGGAGATCGGGTCGGTAATAGTCTGGATCTTCAGCCAGTTTATAAATCAAATCGAGGGTCCTATTGTTTTCACTTTCATGCTGTTCCAAGTAGATGCCCGAAAGTGCAATCAGTTCTCTGGCATGGGTATGAGATATTATTTCAATCATTGTTTTTTTATTTCCGTTGTATCGGAAAGGATTTCCGAAAGACCTCTCTGGATCCACCTTCCGGTCCTGGAGGTGCCTCTGCAAAGGGTTCAAAACCCATCTTCTCATAGAATCGACGCGCTGGCTGACCTTCCAAATTATCCGCGCCGAAGGTCGTGACAAATAACTCAGCAGGTGATTCAATTAAATCAAATACATGCCCTAAGAGAACCGTGCCGATACCCCTGCGACGCCATTGCTGGTCCACAGATAACCAGTTGATATGATACTCTCTGAAGGACAGAAACAAACCTCCCATCAGCGGTGCTCCGGCTGACCGATCTTGTTCTCGAACGCAGTAGGCACTCTCCCGATCTATATTTTTGCGTAGCGCTCTATGAAAATCAGGCTGGTCAACCATCGGTCCGAAGAGAAACTCGACCTGCGATGCTAATTCAAGCCAACCCGGAATATCGGCGCGTGTGGCGATCTGTACCTTCATTGACACATCCTCCCCTAACACAACAGTCCCGGAAGATCTGTTATTGAGTTTGCCCGGACTAAAGGAGGCGTGCAGGACCATTCCACATCTCTATCTTGATACCACGCCGCCTGAATCGCTCTCATACCGACAGATACCGCGCCCTGTAGTTCATCATAACCGCCATCGCCAACAAAATACGCTTCAGAAGGTTGAACACACATCCGTGAGCAAGCCAGCTCGAATATCTCCCTATCGGGTTTCATTACGCCGACACTGCAGGAAAACACGACGGGGTCAACGTGATCTTGGAGCGGACAAAATCGCCAAGCGAGAACCTCTTCTGGTAAGGCATTGCTGATAAGCCCAACTTTCAGTCCACGCGCCCGGACTGCGCGCAACATTTCAAATATCTGAGGCTCGACTTGACGCAAGACTTTTGTTTTCCATACCTCATGCTCTTGGGCAGCCATGATAATCTCATTTTTTGTCAGCGGCGACTCGACTGCTATACACATATCGGTGAACCTCGCCAGACAATCAGGAAATTTTCCGATCATCGCGGCATCCTCATTTTCCTCCCACCAAAGCAAAGATTTATCTTCAGTCGTGCCCAGTCGCTCGTGAAACGGAGCCCTTGCTTGGAAATCTTTTCTTGTTTTCTCAGTGATAAGGGTTTCGAATAGATCGAAGAAAACGGCTTTCAAATTACTCCTCCGTTAGGTTCTTATTTTTTGCATATTATTACTGTCCTCTCTCTAATACATCAAGACAGGATTTCAAGCGACGGTCATGATTCGCAAACTGTTTTAGCCACTCAATGACCGTTTTGCCGTCCCCGAGTCTGGCTTGTAAATCTGCACCGTGTTCTACCAGATATTGCGTCGTTTCTACATGTCCATGACCGGCTGCACAATACAGGGGAAAATGCCCGTGATCTGATGTTACATTGACATCTGCACCGCTGCCGATCAACTGTTCTACAATTTCCAGGTCACCGTTTCGAGTCGCATGGTGCAAGGCTGTATCCCCACGGGCGTAACGCTCCCGCACTAACTTTGGGGTGTCTCGGAGCATTGCATTGACTCGCTGCGTATTGGCTAAGAAAACGGCGTATATAAACTGGCGCGCGGTTTCGCTCGGTGGTTTGGCATGTGCGTCCAAGCCACCATACGCGATGAGTAAAGATACGACATCCTTATTGTCTGGCACTTCTCCAGCATAGTGAATCACGTAACCATCATGCGCTGCCAAATCGGCACCACAGTCTATGAGATATTTAACAACATCGTAGTGCCGTCTTAATCCGGCATGAAATATAGGACGCCATTCGTATCTGTCGTCTTGGTTGACTAGGCGAGGGTCCTGTTCAACGATTTTCTTAACTAAATCCAGGTTGCCGTTTGCTGCCGCGTCGTGAATTGAACCGAGTTTCATATCTATCCTCCGTATGTTAGGTTAATTGTATTTTGAAAAATAAATCTGGGGTTTTCATCTTCCGCCTTGCCTATCAAAATCGTGTGGATTGACTCATGGTGTCCATAATTCATCAATTTTGCCCATAATTGATGCCACTTTTTCCTGCTGGTTGTGTTCGAGAACATAGAGTAAATCCGGAAATGGGGCGGTACGGCGGTAAAAAGCGCAGCGAGAATGCCAGTCATCGTCAATAACGCCATCGTAGTGAGCAACCAAATCGCCAACATCTTCTGCCGGATCACCAATCGTGCAACTTCCCCAATCAATAATTCCAGTAACGGTTTCCGTATTGACATCGACTAAAATGTTGTGTGAATAAAAGTCTTGGTGAATAATTACAGGGGTGAAGGAAAAGATAGATGGATTGGCCATCACCTGCTCGAAATAGGTGGTAAGTTCCTCTTGCTGTCGGCGAGTGAGCAGCGGGAAGATGTAGGTTCGTATTTTTCCCCACATCTTGGTTATCCCTTCCTGCCATGCCTGTGATGTCGTACAAACATCGGTCTCAAATAAGTCTTGCACACGATCTATAGGAAAGCGATGCAGTGCGGTGAGAAAAGTCCCCAACGGCGGTTGCCACCATGATGCCGATTGTACTTGCGGTGAACACTGATTCAGTGGCGTTCCATCAATGAAGGTATATCCCCCAAACACGAACGGGTAATGTTGTGTAGGTTGCCCGTGGTAAAGGTACTGGGGAATACACAAGGGAACGGTAGGGGCAAGTTCGGTCAGTAAACGCATCTCACGTACCAAGTCATGCGCTGCGACCTGATGTTTAGGGAAGCGAAAAACTATCTGCTGGTTGACCAGAAACGTTCGATTCGCCCAACCTTCATAGAGCGGCTCCCATGTTTCAATCGGCAACTGTGGGAAGTTTTCAGTAATCGCTGCGTGGTAGTTTTTCTCAGTCAGTTCGAGCATATTCCTCCATTATCAGTGCCAAGCCAATGTGTTAGAAAGTTCTACATCGTGCCAAGGCAATCCGATAGGACAATCTCCGTTACCATACATACAAATGGGGTTCTCTTTCCCGAATCAACGCCTTCACCTGAGTCGATTCGATTTGCAGGGCAATCTCTTCGCTCCCCATGTAATTGCGCCATTCTGTATCGGGAAGTAAATCTATTTTGTAAAGGATTTCCCGAATTGATTGACATATCGTGTGGATGACCTCGCTGCGCGTTTCATGATTGTTTGCCGATTCGAGTTTCTTGAGAGAGGGTTCTATCCTGTCCATCCATTTCGGAAGGCTTTGTGCCTGCCAGTGTAGCCATTTCCAGTATACGGGAAAGTGCCTATTGAGCAGACACAGGAGTCTGAGAGTGCCTTCGACGAAAGCACCCTGGCCGATGAGTAAACCTATACCATCCCCGCGTTTCGCTAAACGATAGCACGAGTTGTAGTCGCCATTGTGCCAAAGTCCCCATAGATCACTCGCGATCTTCCACTTCCAGATGTCTGCCGGGTAGTACGCCTTTTGGAAAGCGGATATGCGTTCGCTAAGGGCATTAGAGGGATCGTAGAGAACAAAACCAGACGACGCATAGCAGAGGTCGTTATCATCAGCGGCAGCCCATTCCTCGATCGTCACAGGTGGATAGGCAGATTCGTGAAAATCACGATAGATTACGTCGATGGTGCTTATCCGTAGGGTCTTCGGTTGCAATTTGGCCGTGTCAATTCCTAAAAACGCATCTGGAATAGCCGCCTCCAGTGCCTGAGCAATAGAAGAGCCATACTCGGCGATATCCTCTTCCGACAGCAGGAGTTGGCACTTACTGGGTCCCCAGTCGTGATCGCGTGACAGTTCGTCATCGGCACCAAGAACATCGGACCCTAAGCCGATGACTCCGGCACTGAGACGAGGAAGGACATCTGGAAAGCGTTTTTTTAAAATGGGTAGAAAGACTTCATCAAATAAAACTTTACAGTATACGTGTCCCTTCAGCGGTAACGCGTAGTTTTCAGGATTGAATTGCGAAAAGTTTTGTTCCTTCATCAGTTATCTCTTAGGTAATGCGACGGTTTGATTCATTGGCTAAGTATTTCCTGTTGCTCTTACTCTTACATCTTTACAAATCCGTATAGTGCTGTCTTAATCCGGCATGAAATATAGGATGCCATTCGTATCTGTCGTCTTGGTTGACCCAGCAAGGGTTCTGTTCAACGATTTTCTTTACGGTATCGAGGTCCCCGTTGGCTGCTGCGTCATGAATTGAAATGAGTGTCATATCTCTTCTCCGGGTGTTAGGTTAATTGTGTTTTCATTCTCGCGCAGCCATCCGGTCGAAGGCACTAGGAGGCTGGCGAACTTTCCAAGCATTCATTATTATATCTACATTGGTTTGGCACGGCTGCATTGAGTCAATTTCCAGATCATACTCGGTAAAACTGTGTATGACTTGATAGTCCGTTCGAGCTTCACCGATTCGCCGATTTCCTCTTTCACGCTCCCTACGCTCAAGCTCAGGAAGCGGGCAGTGTATGCCAACAAAGAATACATCGAAACCGGCGAGTAATTGCACCAGATCCGACATCCATATCTCATTTTCGATAATATGATCGACGATAAGATTGTTACCTGCCTCAGCCAAAACTGGCAGACACCCATGAAAGCCATCAAAGACGGCAGGTCTCATCGTTTGCCAATCGATTTCACCGCTGAGAATACGTGCCATCGGTAGGGCATTGGAATCACGGAGGTGATCGAACGAAAAGTGCCAGAATGGGATTAGCAGTTTTTGCTGTAGTTGACGAGCAAGCGTTGATTTTCCGGCACTAGACGCGCCGTTGATGAGGATAATTTTTCCAAGTTCATGAGTGGTGTTCATGAGATAGGTATTAATCTAACTGACAGCCTTTCAAACAGAGGAATGTCGCGCACACAGTTTTATAAGTCAATCCAATATCACCAAATTCCCATTTCATATTGGAACATGACAAAGCACATTAGCCGAGGGCATTCACGACAGCATCGCCCACCTGTGAGGTCTTGGCTTGCCCTCCAAGGTCCTGTGGGAGGGTTTTCCCTTCTTTGACGATCTGTAGGACAGCTGCATCTATCGTTTCTGCCGCTTCCACCTCACCGATGAAACGCAACATCATCGAACCAGATATAATTGCCGCCAGCGGATTCGAGATGCCCATCCCCATGATGTCGGGAGCACTCCCGTGAACAGGTTCGAACATCGACGGGAATCGGCGTTGCGGGTCAATATTGCCGCTCGGAGCCAAGCCCATGCTTCCCGTGATAATCGCGCCGATGTCCGTGAGGATGTCTCCAAACAGATTGCTGGCGACGACGACATCAAAATCCTCGGGTCTCCGCACGAAATCCATACATGCCGCGTCCACAAGTAACGATTCCGTCTCTATGTCGGGATACTTTGCAGCCACTCGCTCGAAGGCTGTATCCCATACAATCATGCCGTAACCTTGGGCGTTCGACTTGGTAACCGAAGTGACTTTGCGTTTTTTGTCTCGTACCCGAGTTTGCTCGAAGGCATAAGTAATAATCCGCTCGCAACCGTGACGCGTAAATACGCCAACCTGCACGCCGACCTCTTCCGGGAACCCTTGGTACTGGAACCCACCGACGTTGGCATATTCCCCTTCCGTGTTCTCTCTGATTACCACCAGATCAATGTCCCAAGCCGCTTTGTCCTTAAGCGGTGTGTTTATGCCCGGATAGAGGACACTCGGTCGCTCACAGACGTATTGATCGAATCTACGTCGGATTGGCAACAAAAGCCCATTGAGTGTAACGTGATCTTGGATGTCGGGGTGTCCGACTGCGCCGAGATAAATCTGGTCGAACGTCGCCAAGGTGTCAAGCGCATCTGCTGGCATCATGTGTCCATGCTTGAAATAGTAGTCTGAGCCCCAAGGAAACTCGACAAAGTCCCATTTGATGTTATACCTGTCGGCGATGGTGTTGAGGACCTTGAGTCCTTCTTCCATCACTTCAATCCCAATGCCGTCTCCTCGAATTACCGCAATCTTGTATTCAGCCATATTTTCTCCCGTTTATGCTAAAGTGGTGCCTGCACCGTGGTCTGGCGAAGGTTATCTTGGATCACAACTGAAGATAGGGTGTTAGGCAGCATTGTGTCCATCTGAAGATACAAAATCATAAGACAACGCATCTCCGATTGGCACATAACCGATTTTGGTGTAGATGCTGTTAGAAGTTAGATTTGCTAAATCGGTATAGAGGCTGCAAAATGAGTAGCCATCCGAAAGTAGTTTCTTTGTCAACAATAGAACAGATGAAGTCGCATACCCTTTGCTGCGATGCTCAGGTGGGGTGTATACCACACCGATTGTTGCACCATTTCTCATCGGGCGGGATACGCCAGCAATAGACACTGGACCGTTATTGTCCCAAATGTATAGTTGCTGATCCGTGATGAGTTTCTCGGCGCGACTTTCAGCATCCTCAAAACTGGTAGGTTCACCTATTGCCTCTGAGAGACCAACAATCCATTTTGCCATGAGTGGATGGTCATCGGGACGAGCGAAACGCAACTTCCCCGATGAAAGTGGTAGATTTGTGACGCTTCTCGCCTCAAATACACGCATTCGCTTGTCTATGCTGGCTGATACATCGAGCACGCCTTCAACCCAACACTCAGAAAAGACTTGGGCTTCTGCCTCCGGTCCAACGACCCCCGGTATCTGGATATCAATTTCACGGAGGTGCCGCACAAGAGATACAATAACGGGGTGGATATTTGTGTCAATTCTGCTTAAGATGATTTTCTTGGGGGGTGTCATGAGTGAAACGCCGACGACTTTTCCATGCTCCAAAATACTCAATAGCAGCGGCAATTCGGATCCGTAATAGTATGGGTCTTCAGCGAGCCTATACGCCAAACCGATCGGCAAATTATTTTCACTCTCATTCTGTTCCAGGTAGGCACCAGAAAGTGAAATCAGTTCACTTGCATGGTTGTGAGATTGTATTTCGATCATGATGCTTCGATTGCCTTAGACCAGCACTTGGCCATCCTCTTAAGTTCGGGCAAATGCCCAGGCCAATCATGTAAAGTCGCTGGATCAAAATCAGCCCCATTCGGCCATACCAACGTATGAACTTCAGGATCAATCCGCACTTGGTTGAATAAAGAGCTATCGCGAAGTGGACCGAATAATTCACCTGCTAATGTGGGTTGGAAGTCTATAACTTGCTCTGTATCGTCATCAAAACAGACGCGAAGTGTGTAGGGGGCCTGTATTTCAAAAAAAACCACGCGGTATATTGGATGACTCATACTGCCTTTTTTGGGTTGATTGCTTGCATTTCCAAATGGGCTGATTGTGTAAAGACTATCACGTACTTGACTCGCTGTTTGAACAATATTTTAACCGACTCCGTCCGATTATTCAACCCATTTTTGGTTTAGACATTGCATAAGATGAAAGTTTATGCTATGCTCTCATGCAAAGAAGGAAATCAGAACTATCTCTGACACTTAAGCAAAGGAGAAACCGATGCAGAACACTCAAGAAATTGGTTGGAAAGCCGTTAGTAAAACCGGAGTCGTTGCCGCGGGTGGCGCAAAGGCTGTCGCCGCGGGGATTGAGATCCTGGAAGCGGGCGGCAATGCGGCAGACGCAGCGGCAGGAACGATTCTTGCACTCAATGTTACGGACCACGGTGCCTGTTCCATTGGGGGTGAGGTGCCACTCCTTATCTTCGATTCGAAGAAACAGGAAGTGAAATCGCTCTCCGGGCAGGGACGTGCACCGCTTTCACAGACCGCCATTGATTGGTACATGGAAAACGGAATTCCAAACGGCGACATCAAAATGGCACCCGTCCCGTCGGTTGTGGACCTCTGCACAACGACACTCAAACTTTACGGGACCAAGACGTTTGGGGAGATCGTCGCACCTACATTGGCACTCCTTGATGCTGGCGAGGCAGATTGGCACCCTGATTTGGCGGTCACCCTGCGTCGGATGGTTGAATCGGAACAGAAGACATCCGGGAGCCGTGAGGACAAAATCCAAGCGGCAAGCGATCGTTTCTACGGACGGAACGGGGCTGCTACCGACATTGCCGATGCATTAGAAGGTTTTTACATTGACAAGGGCGGGTTTCTCCGTAAGGCAGACCTCGCTGCGCATGTTACGCTTATTGAGGACCCTGTAGCAGTCGATTACCGCGGGTATAGGGTCTACAAGTGCGGTCCGTGGACACAGGGTCCCTATCTCTGTCAGGCGTTGCGTTTATTGGAAGGCTTCGATCTCAAAGCGATGGGTAACGCCTCCACGGACTACGTGCATGCGGTTACGGAGGCACTTAAATTAGCGATGGCGGATCGCGACGCGTATTATGGCGACCCAGAATTTGTTGATGTTCCAATGGCCGCATTGCTTTCGGATGCCTATACCGAAATTCGCCGACCGCTCATTGATATGCAGAACGCCTCACACGAGGTGAGACCTGGTGATGTAGATAATATGGAACCTCTAAAAGCAGATGGTGTCTTTCGACCCGGTGTGGGTGGAACAACGACCTGTGCGGTTGCTGACCGATGGGGGAATGTTGTCGCTGCGACACCGAGTGCCAACGTCTATCATGCAGGCGGCATGGTCGGACCGACGGGGGTCAGTTACGGCAACCGTTTACGCAGCCTCAATACAACGCCTGGACATCCGAATTGTATCCAGCCCGGAAAGCGTCCGAGGATTACGCTGACCCCGACCGTCGTTCTCAAAGAGGGTACCCCGATTTTAGCGATAAGCGTTGCCGGTGGCGATCTGCAGGATCAGGCGACGATGAATTTACTGCTCAATTTCGTTGAGTTTGGTATGCAACCCGAAGCGGCTGTCATAGCGCCGCGTTTTGCCACTGCGCATCACGAAGATTCGTTTGATCCGAATCCCAACCGTGTAGAGACGTTCGGGCAAGTGGGTTCGTTAACGATCAACGATAGTGTGAGTGAGAGCGTTCGAGAGGAGCTTGCCGGTCGCGGGCATCAAATTAGAGCGCACGGAGGTGCCATTGCCGCGCCTTCCATGATCCATATCGACACAGATAACGGAACCTACTATGCTGCTGGTGACCCAGCTGCTGGACGACATGCGGCGGGCTTAGGATAACAATGATACCCTGCTGTTCCTAAAAAAATCTCGTGGGTGATATCTTCAACGAATAGGCTGATGTTACGCATCAAAGTCCCCTCTCAAGATACGCTCGGAAGGGGATAAGGCATCTTCATCGTCTAATGCTACCTCAATCTCTGATTTTTTCCATAGGGGACCCACATGCATCATATTGAAAGGCTCAATTTCTGTATTCCCGTTGACCTTGCGACAAACATATAGCGATTCGGCGGGAACGAGATCGGGCAGAAGCGATGAATGCGTTGTCACAATGAATTGGACATCTTCAAGACGCATACGAGTTTCCAAAAACCGGGCAATACGCTGAATTCTACGCGGATGAACGCCGTTCTCCGGTTCCTCAAATCCTATCAGCGTAGGAGGCACCTCGGCACTAACGAGTGCTAAGAGTCCTAAAATTCGGAGGGTGCCTTCCGACAGGACGCGGGCAGAAATGCGCTTTTCACCTTCACGAAGATCCAATTCGACCTCACCTAATTCGTTAACACTGACATCAATTCCCGTTATAGATGGAATCATCGTGTGAAGTGATTTCTCGATGGATTCAAATTGTTGCGTATTACGGGCTTTCAAGGTATTGAGAAAGGCTGCGAGATCCTCCCCCATCGATCCGATATGGTGAACCGCCTTGATTGGGTTTGGGAGTCGCATTTGTTCCTTGGGCTCAAGGTAGAAGGTAAGCCAGTTTGCCAACTCTCGCTGCATGGCAATCAAATGCGGATAGTGCGGTGGATAGTGTGATCTTGAAAGGATACTGTAGTCAAGATAGCGTTCATAGTAGAGGGGATGCGCTTGTCCCTCCATGCGTAGATGCAATCGATTTTCCATTCGCTCTAAGAAAGGCTTTCTGTTCTGTTTTGGTTGTCCCTCGTCGGTTAATGCTGTGAGTTGTTCATCCGCCACGCGTAAAATTCCTTGCTTTGGGAGCATTTCAATCTCAATCCGATACCGCAAGTCCTCCTCGCGCACGGGCGGCAGTCGGTCTGAAACAGATTTATCTACACTTTGTGTATTTTTCGCTGCTGTTTCCCTTATTTCCTGAATACGCCGATTGACGCTGTCAATAACAGCAGCGGAAAGTTGGACATCTACCTCTACACTAAAGGACACACGTTCTTTTTCCAGAAGGCTCTTGATGCCCTCGTTCCCAAAAGTAAACGATTCCAATGGATGTCCTCGGTAGGGTGGATCAAATGCTTCTTCCAAGGTTTGGGAGGTCGTTATCCGGGACAGAAGTTGTAGGGCATCAAGGAAATTGCTCTTCCCCGAAGCGTTAGGACCAACGAGCACGGAAAGCGGTTTGAGATTTAACTCAAGATCCACGAGTGATTTATACCCTTGAATTCTGATTCGCTTCAGCATAGTAATATGCCTCCGTTCAATATCCAAGACTCCGTAGATATTCGCGATTTACAACTGCGGCTTCAGCGGGTGGACGCGGCGGATAAGGACGGTCGAGTTCGACAGAGACCCACCCGTCATAACCGACGGATTCGAGTCCTTTCAGTGCAGCGTTGACATCAAGTCCAAGGTTTCCCGCGCCCAGTTCCGCAAAACGTGCTTGTTCACCGAAACGGTGTGTTCTATAATCCCATGTGCTTGGATCATCCGCGTGGCAATCCTTGAGATGCACATGCCCAATCCGATTCCGCAAATTTTCGCTCTCAAAAACCTGCATCGGATCACTTCCGGCGGCAAGCATGTGTCCTGTGTCAAACAGCAGCCAGAGACTCGGTGCGGCTGTCAAAAGGCGTTCCGCATCCTCGACCGTCTCAAGCAGGGTGCCGAGATGTGCGTGATGGAAGCCTTTGATATTGTGTGCGTCACAGAACGCGAGGACATCGTCTAAGGTCCGGGCGGCGTTCTTGAACTCAGTATCGCTTGGGTCGGGTCCTCCCCATTCTGAGCGTCTCAACGAAGGGACTTCGGCGGCATCGTTTCCGAGGGCGATATTGAACTTAACCCTGTCAAGTCCGGCACCACCTGCGTTGACGATATGGAGGCCGTGACTCCGTGCAAGCGTCGCCATTTCAACGAGTTCATCGGCTGTTTCTATTCCTAAACCTTCGACACCGTCCCACCCAGCGTCAGCGACTTCACGCAACACTTTCTCCGGGTTTTCTCGCTGCTCACCCCCAAATTGAATGAGGTGGCAGGCAAGTCTAAATCTTCCCATGGATATTTCTCCTTACTTATCCAACTGATAAATACAATTTCTTTCCGAGGACTTTTGCGTATTTTCCTAAGGTTGACAATCTAACATCTTCTGCATGGTTTTCCATTCTTGAAATAGCAGATTTCTTCGTATTCAATTTTTGCGCAACATCTTCTTGGGTTAAGCCAGCTTCCTCCCGGGCTTGCCGAAGGAGGACACCGATCTTGAACTCCAAATAACCCGTCTCGTAATTTTCGGCAAACTCAGGGTCTTTGACTCTACGCTTTTCGATATACTGTTTTAAGTCGCTCACTGTTGTTTCCTCCTGAAATAATCTCGTTTTCTCTGTTCGGCTGTACGAATGTCTGACCTTGGAATTTTCCGTGTCTGCTTGGCAAATGCATGAGTAAGAACCACCAACTTTGGACCATCAAAGAAGGCTAAAAGTCTGAACGTGTCTCCACCAATATTGACTCGAACCTCCCAAATATCATCCGTGCCAACCAACTTTTTGAAGTATTGTTTTGGGACAAACTCCAATTCTTCAATCAGTCGCAAGGTCCAAGTGACTTTAGCACTTTGCCTCGCAGTAAGGGAATCCAAAAATTGTTCAATTGGACAATGTCCTGATGACGTACGATAAAAATCGACTTTCCTCATTTGCCTTTAAAGGGATGCACCAAAGGTTCATGTTTGCAGATGTTGCTCATTTAAATTTTATTCTTGTTGAGTGCTGTTAAGGACAATTTTCGATCAAGGTTCTGATACAACCACTTCTTCATATTCTTCTTAATAGCAATCCATTCGCTGTCCAGCATTGAATACCAAGCGGTATCCCTGTTTCGACCTTTTATAATCAGGTGCTGTCTGAAAATGCCTTCAAACTTAAAACCGAGACGTAGTGCTGCCGATCGAGAACGCGCATTTAAAGAATCGCATTTCCATTCAACGCGTCGGTATTTCAATCTGTCGAAAGCCTCGCAAAGCATTAAGTATATGGCTTCCGTGTTTACGTTTGATCTCTGAGAGGTCGGGGAATACCATAAGTGTCCGAGTTCCAATCGTCGCATATCCGAAGCGATATTCAGGAAACTTACCATTCCCACGCGTTGCTTCGATTCATGGTGGTGGACGGTAAAGAAGAGCGGATCCGTTGATGCTGCGCCTTCCTCAAGCCAACGCTGCAGGCTGTATCTGTTGTCAAAGGGACCGTAGCTCATGTAGGTCCATAGTTGTTCCGTTATATCTGAGCCGTGAGAACACGCATAGAGTTCCGCAGCATCGGCTTGTGGATCGACCGGAGACAGGGTAATGAATTTACCGACGTAGTCTGTCTTTTGAGGCAAGTCAACATGAGCGATGGGTTGGACGGTGTTTCCAACTGGAAGCGACGATTGTGGCATAGCAATTTCTATTTGTATGTATACTCCCACCGATGATATTGACCAAAATCGGTAGTGGAGGTTAATAGATCCGGCGCGAGCGTGTGTTTAAAACTGTCTGGTATAAACAATCCTGTATTTAAGCGGTCCTCATGAAAAATAGAATTTCGAGCCGCACGAATCACATTATGTTGTTCCTTCGGAGGTAGTTGAGACTCAATAAATCCGTCAATCCACAACCCACGATATGTTAATGTATCAACGGGTATGAAATGAACAGTCTCCGGCACGTTAGGGGCGGACTCACAAGCCAACGGATCCCAAAGAAAAAGACTACGCACTTGAGCCTCTGTTACAAAACCCGCCTTGGAAAAAGCACGTTGGCTTGCATAGTTGTCCACGCGGATGGATGCCCCAGCGCGATGCACTCCCAGATGAGAACCGTAGGTCAACGCTTTCCTAACGAGAGAAGTCCCAATACCCTTTCCTTGACTCGCAGCGCGAACAATAATGAGATCTATTTCCCATCGAGAGATTGGGCTGGGGACCAGAAACGCCGAAAGAAAACCTGCGACCTCGCCACTGTTCATTGCAACGAAGACTTGGTGCTCAGGCGACGAAATGTGATCCATGAACACGTCAAAGAGCAGCGATTCTTCCCATGTTTCCTGTAATATTAGGTGAATTGCTTGGGCATCATCTGGACGCGCCAATCTAATGTCCAACATATTCCTTTCTTCGTTTAAAGTCGGACGCTTATCTCGCAACCTTTTTGAGCAGCCCCCAAGTCGTCGCAGCCTTATCCAACGGCGATACACTCAAGACCTGTTCCATATCTTGCTGAATTTCATCTTCAGTTAGGACACGGTTATAGATAACGAATTCATCAAGCCGCCCCCCATAGGGCCACGGACCATCTAAGCGATTACCGAACCAGTGATCTGATTGAGAAACCGGAATTTCGCCTTGCACTTTATAGGTATTGTCAAGTTTGCCGTTAATATAAAGCCGAAGTTCCTTATCAAACTCGTAAACTGCGGCGACATGCGACCACTTATCGTTTGGAATCTCGTTCTTTGTGCTGTTCCATGTGCGTCCACCAGCACCGGGGCATCCCATCCACACTGAGGGTCTACCTTGATGGATACTCAGATAATACGTATGGGGTCCCGCCTGCCCGCGCACATTGCGGTAATCGCCGACGCTCTCTGGGTATACCCATACCTCCATCGTCAAGTTCTTGGTAATCGCCAAACTGTCAGACGCTTCGGCGGCGACGACCCCTTTCTGAATCTGTTCGTTAAAAAATACCCCTGAATTGACCTTTCCATCTTTCTCCCATTTGGCATCGCCTTCGAGCGTGCCGTGGTTCCCCTTGCCGCTCAGGTCTTCAATCTCTTTTCCCTTTCCCGCATCGAACGAGTAGTAGAGAACCATTGCGTCGTCCTCAATCGCTTCGGTTACGAAGGGGAATGTCAAAATGAATGCCACGCTCAGAATATAGGAAACTATTCGTCTCACTTTAGACCTCCATGTGTTTACGGACAACAATAGAATTGAATATCCTGCCTTCATGAGGCTCTAATCTCCGGTAGTACTCTAACTTAAATGATCGTTGTAGGACTTCAAGAAGTGCCTCTGTCTTCCAGAAAGAGAAAAACCGTTTCGGCTCATATCTGTCTTTTTCCCAGATACCCTCAAAGTTTTGGTCTCCCCAAATGCCAATATACATTATACCGTTTTCGTTGAGTCGTCCTGAAATTAAATCTAAAACCTGATCAAAGTCCCGCTTCGGTATGTGTAGGAGACAATTCATCGTATATACCGCATCAAAACGCTCATGAATCTCGTCAAGATTGTAGCAATCCAAGACTCGCGCAGGGACCCCCTTTTCTGTGGTGAGTTTCACCATTGTTGGTGCATTGTCCACCGCCAGAACGCGGAGCCCTTGATTTTGAAAAAACAGCGCATCCCCGCCGGGACCACACCCAATTTCAAGGAGCGTCTCTCGTCCCTCATCCTGCAAGAATTTTAGAAACTCTGACCGCTCCCGGACCTTGAATGCGTCAGGAGAATGAGATGCTCTTTCATGGGCGTACTTCTCGTATGACTTCACAAGTCCGTCAGTGAATTGCATCATGTCGATAACCTCTCTGGTATAGGTTACCTGATTTCTTGATTTAGCACTGCTATTACGTCGTTCTTCAAGTCATCCAGACTGCGCCATCCATCTAAAACAAGATCGCTATCTGCCTTGACAGTCAAATTCCTTGACATCACCGCCGCGTCGACGCCAGCCGTAGAAATCACTCGGATAAGTATTTGAATCATCAAAATCGTCGAAGTGAAAAAGAGACGAATTAGGTAGTGCCTTGTGGAGAGCGACCGACAGTGCTGTCTTTCCGCCGCCAGATACCGAGCTGATTGATATAACAAACGGCTTTTTCATTTAAATTCTTAAAACGAAATGACCCTGATGTAGGCGGGTTTTTTCTTGACAAAAAATGGCACCGGGGCTACTTTGAAAATTAATTTGATTTTCGTCAAAAAATGTAGTATACTTCTATGTAACTTTCTGGATAGGAATATTACCCCTACCGCTTGGTAGAGTTCTATCCTTATCGGTAACGTGATATGTGACAAGTTGCAAGCGATCCCTTGTAAAGCTATTATGGATAGTGTACATGGGTGACGCTGTGTATTGAAACGTTCATCTGCATAGTCTCGTGAGGCTATTATGGATAGCGTGCCTGTCAGTCACATTGCGGATTTATACCCCTAACGCCTTATCTCGCTATCCCCCATAAAATCTTGAGAGGCGCGGTAGTCATATCCCTGATAAAACCGATCTGATTTGGAATAATATCCGTCATAGTGGAGTGATAACAAGACAGGGCCTCTCGGAGAAAACTGCAGTTGCTATGAAACCGAGGTTCCTCACCCTTTCGTGTATGGGGCTATCACAGATACGAAGTTGCCTTCGGGCGAGAGGGAAACTGGACGTTGTCCTCTGGAGTAGAGAGCCTCAAACTGCCCATCGGAAGTAACTCTTGTTGATACCATAATCTACCTCGCGGATATGAAGGTATCTTCGATTGCCCCTTGACTTTCGATAAGAATACATCATCCATCTTTGTTTGTCAATAAAAAAATGAGTCATATTTTTTCTGAGCCCTGTCATACTTTTGCTAACTAAACCATTGTCGGATAGCAGCGTTATGAGGGCCCACTATTCCATCATTATTTATATTACTGGAAAACCACTCAAGGCAGCATAGAACCTCGAGAAGTTCGATAAAAACCCACCAAGCACTGCCATCTCTGAGTCAGCCGTTTGTTTTTCGGCGAAGTGTTGGAGAAGTCGATTTATAATCCAACTTGCTGCTTACAAAATTTTAGGTGTGCAAACACCGTTTTTCATGAAAGGGATTTATGATCCGTAGGGGATTGGTGATTCGCGTGCAATGCCCTACGAGAACAGAGGCTTATGACGAAATATTTTCGGATCAACATCTTGCTCTTTATAGGGCTATTATTAAGCAGTCCTTCTGTTGTATGGGCTCTTGCATCGGAAAGTAAAGGGGAGATTTCAGGTTATTTTTTTGGAGATTATTACTACGTGTTGAAGTCTCACGACGATAAACTTGAGGAACGGAATGGATTTCAGTATCGGCGTGTCTACTTCACTTATGAAAAGGATTTGTCAGCTGAACTTTCCATGCGGTTTCGGTTGGAGATGAATGGCAAAACATTTGCCACAACCCGCCAGACAGCGTCAAAATTAGAACCGTATCTCAAACACGGCTATCTGAAGTGGAAGCCTTCCAAGTGGCGGACGAGTGTCCATTTTCTGTTATCCGGCGCACCGACCTGGCGGACTGTTGAACAAGTATGGGGGTATCGTTCTGTTGCGAAAACAATACTTGATCTTCACAAAATGGGAAGCAGTGCCGACTTTGGGGTCGGACTGCAAGGGGATATTGATGTTTCAAAGCGGATTAGCTACCATCTGATGATCGCAAATGGGACAGGCACTCGGGCAGAAATTGACAAGAATAAGAAGATCTATTTCGCACTTGCAGCCAAGCCTGTTGCAGGTGTTACCCTTGAAGGATATGTCGATCTGGAAAACGCTGTAGATCGGGGCAAATGGTCCACCGTGCAAGGTTTTCTCGGCTATCAACGGGAACGATTTCGGTTCGGCATTCAGCTTGCCAATCAGACGCGGCAGCAGGCGGACGCGGAGGACCTTAACATTTTAGCGAGTTCGGTGTTCGGCGCAGTGCAATTGCTCGAGAAAAAGATGTGGGTTTTCGCTCGGTTTGACCGATTGTTCGATCCGAATCCCAATGCGGAAACAATTCCTTATATCCCTTTTGATAACACAACGAGGTCGAATATGATTCTTGTTGGGCTGGATTGGACACCAACCGAGGCAGTTCACATCATACCCAATCTTGTCTTCGTTTTTTACGATAAACCGGATAACATTGACAAACCAAGCGAAACGATTATGCCGCGTCTGACGGTATTCTTTCCGTTTTAGCAATGTTTATCTTGGTGCTCCTTTCTCGCTATCGCTTTCGGACGAAACGGTTTGGAACTTTTTACCTTCCTGAGCTAACCATTATGCAAAAACAATGTCGATCGAAAAGGAGTAATCAAGCACTTGTCCAATTGACAAACGGCTTTTTCATACGGCCGAACTATTTCCAATCGTCATCTGGTGGGTAGATCATGGAACTTCCGCTACCTGCGCCTTTAAATTCGCTCTCAGCGAACCAGTCTTTGACGGTATCCCGCCACTTAATGAAGTGTGGGGCTTTCAGGTGTTCTTGGAACGCTGCTTCGTCTACATAAACCTCGTAGAGCCAGATCCGATTCGGATCGGCACCGTCCTGAATCACGTCAAATCTCAGGCAACCGGGTTCATTCGCAACGGAGCCTTTCGCGTCGTCTATCATCGATTCGATGAATGCGTCTCTGTGCCCTTCCTTAATCTGAATCGGTGCGATGATAACAAACATACTCTTTTTCCTCCTATAAATAATTTTCAATGTGGATTCTATTTTCACTTCGGCATGCAGACGCCAAAGTCACATTAGCGTATCACGATTAGGAATAGATGTCAATTGAATGATTGTCAGTTGTGGGTTTTCAGTCGTCAGTCTGAATCGCGGATTTTCACAGATTATATGGATCACACGGATTATGGAAGGAATTATGACCGGGAGGGCGCCCCTACAGCAAAGAAATCTTATTTTCTAATTTTCATTTTTTCTCCCGAAGGTCAAGAACGGCTTCGTAGTGTTTGGTAATCTGACCGTCATACTGTGTTTCGATGAGATCGACTATTCCCTCAAACAGAAGACGTTTATTTTCTTCTGGCAACGCGATGTGCCCTGAATAGGTCCCCAAGAGTTTAATGTATTGCTCAGATGAATACGTTTGCGTCCATGGGTAGGTGTGTTTAATTGGATCCTGAAAGGCTTCCACACCGGGAAAGTTTGTGGCGTGTGTCGGACGATTCATGGTCAGTGGCGCGTAGTATTTATCGTAGAGACGCTGACTTTCCGCAAAGAATCCTTCGTCCTTTCTGATGTGCTGGTTCGAGAAAACAGCCAGGAAACCCTTTGATTTAAGCACCTCGGATGTCTTCAGGTATCTCACATTTGGATCTACCCAATGAAAGGCGGTGGCAGAGATAATCAAGTCAAACTTTCCGTCTGATTCCCAGTCCTCAAATGCGTGTTCTACAAATGAAACGTTTGGAAACGCCTTCAACTTTTCCTTCGCAACGGCGATTAAATCGGCACCAATATCCAGGCAAACCAATTCATATCCGCGTTCTGCAAAGGGGCGCGTCGCTTTCCCTGTTCCGCAGCCAACCTCAAGGATGCTGCTACGGTCGTTGAGTCCGGAGAGGTCCAAGACATCCTGGATCAGTTCTTCAGGATATCCGGGTCGGACATCTTCATAGAGCGTTGGAGCGGTATTAAATGTGGTCTTGAGTTCGGTATTTGACATCGAATGTTCCTTTCATATCCCTTCCTCGGGAGCAGTAACGCCGCTAAACCTCTTTTAATTAAACTGAGCGAAATCTGGAAGATTCGGTTCAAAAAGATATGCCAATTTCGCAAACACAGCCCGATCCCCAGGCAGGCTATCAGCAACTACAAAGAAGAAGTGGCTTTCCGGCGTAAATTCGTAATCGAAGATGGAATTGAAGTTGTAGGTGATCTCATCTACCATCCGTTCATCTACACGTTCAACGAAGATGCGCCAACCAATCTTTTGGGTAAATTGGTAATTGCTACGGAGCCGGAAAATGAGCGTATTTCGGTGTGCACGCCAAAAGAAATTGTCCAAATCCAGATCGATGGTAAGTTTACCGGAAAGATTGACACCCCCAGAGAAACTCGTGAACCGATTGAATTCGTCTCGACGGGTACCGAAACGATTTATGACCGACAATTGTCCCCACGGTGCTTGGTAATCGATCTCTGATCGGATAAACTTGGTGTCAAAAAGCTGACCGACTTCGCGAAGCCGTCCGAACCCACCAGAAGTGAAAAAGTTAAACCGTCCGATGTCAATATAGAAGCGCGATTCGCTCAGTCGTTCCCGCAGTAACCTTTGGGCATTGGTCTGATAGAAATGACGTGTATCAACCCAAAAGGATTCCACGAAACGCGCCTCTGGAAACTCATATCTGTATCTGAGACGAGCACGCACACGGCGAAACGCTTCCTCTTCGAGCCCCATCTCGTTTGGGCGAAAACCGTCCTGAATCTCTTCAAGCTGTGCTTCACCCAGCCACCCTTCGTGAGTCCATTCCATGGCGGTGTGGTACGCCCAGTGCATTTCGCCATCAATCCAATCGACAGCGTATTGCGACGCTGCTGTCCAATCTCGATGCAATCCAAACCGTCCATTGAGCGATAGAAGCGCGACATCTCGATCGGCTTGGTGTTTGTGGATCCCCATCGCGCCCACGACAGTCCGCTCACCGATATCGTGATTAATCCGACCGGCTAAAAGGTTCACCTGCTTTTTCTCATCTCCGTCGTACCGATCGATCATTTTGCCGTAGGTATTGATGATCGCGAAATTAGAACCTCCAATCCTGCCCGTCGTTTTCGCACCCACATCGATTTCTTGGACGCGCCGGGTATAGAATAAATTCAACGGCAACTCAAATAACTCGGCACCCTCCCTGAAAAACGGGCGGCGTTCTGGAAGAAACAACTCCCGGTCGCTTGAGACGTTAATTTGCGTCGGATCGCTCTCCAACTGTGAAAAATCAGGATTGAGTGTTACATTCGAGGTCAGATGTGTTGAGATCGGAAGGATCAGGTCCAGCCCGCCATCAAGGTCGTTGGGACGATCCACGAGGGCACGATAGCTGCCATAAGGAAGAATCCCAACTTTTTGTTCTGTTTTAACCCTTTCTAAATCCAATCCGGTCAAATTGCCATATTCCGACACACGCGAGAAAAAAGCCGTCTCTGCCCATGAATGGGACTGACCATTTATCGGACGCACCCGCCAAAAGTTGATGCCCCAGGTGGTGTTCCGCCGATTAAAACGGACCTCACGGAACGGAATCGCGAATTCTGCTGTCCAATGATCCGGGTGTTTTTTTACTTTTGCTTCCCATTTTGCATCCCAACTCATGTCAAAAACGCTTTCATTGCCGACTCTCTCATCCGCCTGTGTGCCG
>JAJEIP010000137.1 GCA_022827885.1 Candidatus Poribacteria bacterium | reverse complement strand
TCCTCATGGACAGACACATAAACACCCCCCGGTCCACAGCCGTTTGTCCAATCCCCAACAGCAACGCCCCATCCTTGGTTCTCTTCGGCTTCCCGATCCCACCAGCCAGCGGCATCCGCGACGGCTTCCAAAGTCTCTTTGTAACCCACTTTGGGTTCGTTTGCACCTGCGGGGACAGGATCACCTTCCTCGCGCATGTTCATCAGCCGGAATTTAACCGGATCCATGCCGATACGTTCAGCGATTTCATCGAGTTGGGATTCACCTGCGAAAATCGCTTGCGGGGCACCGGGTGCCCTGTAAGCAGCAGTCCCAGATTTGTTGGTGTGAACACCATAAGCGTCTACTTTGAGATTCGGGATTTTGTAGACACCACGCACTCGGATCGTGCTACCGATAGATGCGCCGGAGACGGAACCGGAATCCCAAAAAGCGAGTGCTTCCCGTGCCAGGATATGTCCCTCGTTGGTAGCACCTGTCTTGATTTTAATAACACATCCGGGTGCCGGTCTACCATCAATGAATTCCTCTTCACGCGTCATCTGGACACGGACGGGACGCCCCGTTTTCTGCGAGAGCAGCACGGCGGGGACGTGTGTAATAATGACGCCAAAACGTCCACCAAAACCACCGCCCATTGTTGTGCCGATGACATTAATTTGCGTCAATGGGATACCGAGTGTCCCAGCGATACCCGAACGGATAGCGAACGGACCCTGCGTGGATGCCCAGACAGTGATTTTACCGGATGAGTCTGCACTGGCGACAGAGACGTGGGGTTCCATGTAAGTTTGGTGGACCCGCGGAATCACATAGGTATCTTCAACGACGACATCAGATTCAGCAAATCCTTTCTCAACATCCCCCGCTTCGGAGTGGCTTTCGGCAGAGATGTTGTAGTAAACTTCATCAGGATATTCCTCTAACGCTGCCTCAAGTCTGCTGATTTCGTCGCTGTGATCGTTCTCCTTATCGCGAGAGAGTCTCCGGATCTGTGTGCTGATTCCCCGTCGATTGGGACCATCCTTTGTCGCATCACCGTGCAAGCGGGGTGCTGATGGCTGAATCGCTTCCATAACATCTTGCACAACCGGTAGCACTTCGTATTCGATTTTAACGAGTTCAGCGGCTTCCTCGGCAACATCGGGATCGGTTGCTGCAACAGCAGCAAGCGGTTCACCCAAGTAAAGCACTTTGTCAGTCGCGAAAACTCTCCGACCGCTCGGCACGTCATCTTGCGTAACAATCGCCCTGACCCCCGGAAGTTTTTCGGCTTCGCTGGTGTCAATGCTGAGTATGTTGGCGTGGGCATGTTTACTGCGGACGATTTTGCCATAGAGCATACCGGGTGGATGCACATCTGCCCCGTATTGGGCAGCACCGGTTACCTTTTCAACAGCATCAACGCGTGCCACTTTTTGCCCGACAACAGTATATTCTGACATCTCACTCTCCTTTTTTCGTGGCTGTCGGCTGTCGACTATCAACCCTCAGCACAGAGGCGTCCGGTGAAGGTACATCCGCTTGCTGATCATTGATCGCTGACCGCTGACCGCTGATAATTATTACGCACTTGCAACGAGTTGGTGGAGTTTACCGCGTCCGATAGCAGTATTGCATCTTTTACAGACTTTCACGGTATCTTCTCCGACTTCTCGATCATAAAGGACTTTCACACCGGTGCGTCCACACGTCGGACAGGTCCCGCGACCACTATTATATTCGCCGTTGTGGACGTTCCCGTTTGGATCTATGTAAAGGTGCTTTATGCCTTTTCCACGATGCGTCTTTGCCATGTTTTCTCCTATTTTCAGTTAAAGAGAGGTCTTGTGGTAGTAAAGGATACTGGAATAGCCACAAGGTCTTCACTGATAACTTTTATGCAGATGTTTGAACTTCTTCTGCTGCTTTCAGAACTGCTTCAAGAATCTTTGTGTATCCGGTGCAACGGCAGATATTCCCGCCGAGCGCATGCCTGAATTCTTCTTCGGATCTCTCCGGATTTTCGTCTAAGAGTGCCTTCGATGCCATGATGAAACCGGGGGTACAGAAACCACACTGATAGCCGCCTGTGTTAATAAACGCCTGTTGAACAGGATGCAGTTCACCGTCACTGGCTAAACCTTCAATGGTGGTAATCTCTTTTCCAGAAGCGGTGACACCGAGTACCATGCAGGATGTGACGGCTTTACCCTCAACAATAACGGTGCAGGCACCACAGTCGCCTGTACTACATCCCTCTTTGGTTCCCGTCAAACCGATCGTATCGCGAAGCACAGCCAATAGGGTTTTGCGCGGTTCAATGAGTAAATCGTAGTCGTCCCCGTTAACCTTTAGACTGACAGGATGTTTTGCCATATCTTTTCTCCTTATTTTAATTATACCTTGCGGAAGAACGACGCGATTAGAGATTTGACGGTTTTTTTAGAGTACCCGCCTGCGCCGTTGTTGCAGGCTATCGTTTTTAGTAAATAATTCCACTTATGCTCGCGCGACTGCCTCTTGTAAGGTTCGCCTCGTAAGAACATCGACCATTTCTTTGCGATGTTCTGCGGAGCATCGTAGATCGGATATCGGGCTGGCGGCTGCTGCCGCGGCTTCACCGGCTTGTTGCAGAAGTTCCGCTGTCAGCTCGTTTCCTCTCAAAAGATTTTCTGCCTCCGTCGCGCGAATTGGTGTAGGCGCGACAGCTGCGAGTCCGATCCGGGCATCTGTGATTGTCCCATTATCCAGATTGACAGCAGCAGCAACCCCGATGAACGCCAGATCCATCACTTCTCGGATTTTATGCTTGATGTAGTGGGAACCAGACGCTGGGCTCGGTAAACGAAAGCGTGTGATAATCTCCCCCGGTGCTAAGACAGTCTGTCCGGGACCCGTGAAAAGCTCATCAATCGCCACACTCCGCTCGCCATCCGCACTTGCGATGTCAACCTGTGCATCAGCGACCAGCAAACCGGCAACTGTATCTGCAGCGGGAGAAGCGTGCGCAATGTTTCCACCGATAGTTGCGAGATTACGGATCTGGATAGAACCGATTTCCGAGGCACCTTCTGCCAGCGCGGTGTGGTGATTCTGAATATCTGCCGATAATTCCACCTCCCGCACCTTCGTCATTGCACCGATGCTAATACCGTCGCCCTCTGTCGTAATGCCATCCAATCCCGGAATTTTCTGCAAACTAATCACAGACTGCGGCGTTTCGGTGAGTGCCTTCATACCGATAACGAGGTCTGTTCCGCCCGCAAGGAGCTGCGCGTGCTCCTGTGCGAATAGCCGAGAGGCTTCCGCGAGGGTGGTCGGTTCAAAAAACTCAAAACCTTTCAAATTTAATCCTCCATTTTTAATTATTCCTTTTTTAATTATTCCTTGCGGTTCGATCAAGTGGGTTTGGGCATGAACGCCCTTCTCCGTATATCTGAAAAATACCCAAGCAAAAACCCTTCCACTACGTTACGGGCTACGTTTGCGAGGCTAATAAAGAAAAGGTGTTCTGGCAGAAGATATGCCGTTTGCTAAGCATTTCATCATAATCCACCGCCCCTTAACTTAAGAAGATATGCATATATTCCCGCACACCCAACGCCACTTTAAAGGATACCTGATAGGAAGGTAATTTGTCAACTTTAAAGTCACAGGAGGTCCTGTTATGGAATCGGCCACCCTGGCGTTGGTTCAGTGCGAAGTGCTTCTATTTCATAAAGTTCCTCTACGCTGATTTCACGACCGAGTTTCGCTGACAAAAGCGAACCACTCATAATCTCTGTAACCTTCAGACCGACATCCCCATTACTGACAGGTTGGGCATCGCTGTTACAGGCATCAAGGAAATCGCGGAACTTATCGGGGAACGACCTCTCTGGTAACTCCAACGGCGTTTCGACAAGATTGCTTTGATAACGCCTACGGTTACCCTGATCATCGGTATCCCAGTCCCCTTTTTCAAGGAAGAGTTTGTCGCTACTGAACGACCCTTTGGAACCGAAGATGAAGATACCTTGCGGTTGTCCCGCCATGTTACTTGACCAGCCGTGTTCATAAGTAAAGGACATACCGTTAGTGAATCGGACAAAGACAGAGGCGTGTTCCTCAACATCATTGATCTCTTCACCCGTGTATTCAGGGAGCATCCCACGATAGGCGATACCGCTGATGGTAGCAGGTTGTGGAGAACCGAGTAGATAAATGGAACGGTTGATATCGTAGACCCCCGTATCGTATATCGTGCCACCGCCGCTATAGACGGAATTCAGGAACCATCTACCGAAGCCAAACATATCCACATTCGGTCTGCCACGGACACGGTAACTCGTAAGCCTACCGTAATAGACATCACCGAGTTTCCCAGACGTGACATAGTCCCGAATGGCGTGGCTTGTCGGATCCAGGCATGTGCCGCCGCTTTGATATGCGAGTTTAACGCCAGCGGCGTCACAAGCATCCCGCATATTTCGCGCCTCTGTTGCCGTGCGCGCCATCGGTTTCTCGCAAAAGACGTGGTTTCCAGCTTGCGCTGCTGCGATTGTGGCGGGTTCATGGACAAACGGCGGTAGGGCAAGACTGACAGCGTCTAAATCACACTCCCTTATCATTTCGTTGTAATCGCTAAAGATTTTGACCCCGTTATTCGCGTATTCTGACCAGAGCGCAGCGTCTGCGTTCAACTGCTCGCGTGCTTCCGCTGTATCTGCCTTTTCTGCGTCGGCTTTTGCGGCTTCGGCGCGCGAGGCTGCACCGGAAAGGGCTTCCGCATGCCGCCGTTTCACATTCGCTTCCACCGTATCGCAAACAGCGACGATTTCGGCGTGCTGTGGATGGTCAAGATACCCGTTTACATGCGAACCGGCTATCATACCACATCCAATAATCCCGATTTTAATCCGTTTTGACATTCTAATACTCCTTCTCAGGGTTATAAATTGCCTAAAGTCCATGCAATCGGGGTTGAAAACCCCTCCCACGGAGAAGTGGACTCCACTCCTACAGGGAACCCGATGGCGAACTTCCAGCCCCGACTTTGACGTGTGTATCCGCCAATTGTGTTTCTACGTGCGCGATGCACTCTTGAAGGTTCTGAAACGGAGAACTCGGATAGGATTCTATGCTAAAATTCAGGTCGTTCTCACCGAAGGTTACCATATCCACACCGGGTTTTGCGAATTTACCGACGTTAATCACGGCATCAACAGACTCAATCTGTAAGATGAGAATGCCGGTGTTGTTCCACCATTCGGCGTATTCAAGGCGGTCCATGCCCCCTTTGATACCGTAAGCACTGCTGGGACCCCAACTCCGTTTTCCCATCGGTAGATAGTAAAAGAAATCAATTGCTTCGTCCACCGTTTCAACGCTCTCGACCTGTGGTACAACAATAGCAAGGGGCCCCAAATCCAACAGATTCCCTATGAGATACGCGTTGCGCGTGTGTTTGATGCGGAGCTGCACACCTACATCGAATTCGCTCGCCATCGCACAATATTCGACGAGTTGGTCTTCATTTGCGGGTCCATGCTGATGGTCAACACTGACTAAATCGTAGTTGCCTTGACCGAGAACTGCTTCCATCTCGTCGCGGGTGCAACCGAACGGGACACCGGATGCGATGTTAATCGCTTCTTTATTATGGATGCGTTGTTTTAAAGACACTGGGATGATCTCCTTGGGACTCAACTAAATTGTGAGGTCTATTATAGGGGTTTTAAGATTTTTGTCAAGTCTTTTGAAATCGTAACCACTCCGATTTTCTGCAAAGCGATGTGCGATTTATAGAGGACCGAAAATTCAATACCTCTGTGAAATGCGAAACCAACTGAATTCTTGAAAATTTTTCCGAATTCTGCTAATCTGTGTTCTTAGGAATAGGAGGGATTCGTCGCTATGAAACGTACGCGAAGTTCTGTCGTATTAGGAACGGTGTTATTGCTCAGTGGATGTCTGCTGTTCATAGCCAACTGGACAGACGCCGCGGGAAGTGAGCGGATATCTTTTGCTTCCAACCGATCAGGAACTTTAGACATTTATGTTATGGATACCGATGGAGAAGGACTTCGCAGACTCGCAACAAACCTCGCCCGTGAAGCCGGTGGACCGCCATGGCCACCGGATCCGACATGGTCCCCAGATGGGCGTTTCTTGGCATATACCTCCAACAGAGATGAAAACCTCAAGATCTACGTAATAGACCTAAAGACAAAGGGACATCGGAGACTCACAAACCACCACGATAGAGAATTATTCCCAGCGTGGTCTCCAGATGGAAAGTGGATTGCCTTTGTCGCTGGTGATTCTGGAAAATCCCACATCTACAAAACGGATGTCAACGGGGCACATCTGGTAGAGTTGACAGATCCTGGATACTACGGGCGACCTGCCTGGTCCCCGGATGGAAAACAGATCGCTTTTGTTTCTTTATCCCACGATAAAGTGGGTATGAGGAACGGTCTCTATGTAATGAATGCCAATGGGAAACGGTTGAGACGGGTTTCTGACAGAAACAGAGGCATGTTTACAAGTAAATGTGCTTGGTCTCCGGATGGAAAACAGATCGCTTTTAGTTTGCATATCCCTCAAGCTCAGCGATATCACCTCTGCGTGATTGACGTGGATGGAGAAAACTTCCGCCAACTGACACGAGGCGGGCCCATAGTAAAGCCGCTGAAAGCAGAAAAACAGAAACTTGTGAACGTCCAACTACCACGTATTCCGCTTCCAGAGGTTAATTCCCCCGCGTGGTCTCCTGATGGTAAACGGATTGCCTACGTTTATTCAGATACAATACTCGGGCAAACCGCTGACATCTATATTATTGACGCGAAGGGTAACGAGCGTGGAACACCGCTTGTAAAGGAAGCGGGAATCGATGTGTCTCCTGCATGGGTGCCGGAGGGGTTTCTCTCTGTATCACCGAGTGTGGAGAAGCAGACAACATTTTGGGGGAAACTCAAGCAAATGGAAGGCACTTCCAAGTAGATGCTATATTATAGAAAGGATATGTTGACGTCAAGTACCCCCGAATGAATTCGGGGCTTGTGAAAGCACGCGAATTTTCGGAAATTTCTCGGGCTATGGTTCGTAACTTTACCTGCCTACCCCCGAGGGGCTCAAGCAGCCCACAATGCAGAACCTCAGACCCTTCCGACTTCAGAAGTAGAACGAACGTTCCAACGCCTTCGAGTTACTTGGAAATGTGTGGTATGCGAAAAAATCGCCATTTCCATAGAACGATTATAGCATTTTTGACGAAACATGTGAATAAAAAAGGAGGCAGATTTTCTTCTTCAATCTAAAGATTGGAGTTTCCAAATCTGAAGAACTTGATGAAACGCATACGAATTTACGTGGTGTTGGGAATGACATTGTTGCTGTCTGTGAGTAACGGATGGGCGGTTGAGACGGAGATCCTTTCTTTTCTCCCCAGAAACGGCGGAGACCGTTCTATCCATCTTGTAAACACCGGTGGACAACTCCTTGAAACGCCACGATTGATAGTAGGTCCGGGACGTATAGGCACTTTCAGCTGGTCGCCTGATGGACGTTCAGTTACCTACGGCTCTAATCAGGATGGAGACCCTAATATTTATGTGGCGGATGTAAGAACAAATACACAACGTCAATTGACCTTTGACGGTAACAGAGATATTTGGCCCGCGTGGTCCCCGAATGGGAAATGGATTGCGTTCATCTCGGATCGTGTCGGGGAGATGGCTATTTATAGAATGGATGCCGATGGCGAAAATTTGATGCGACTGACGAATCAAGGACACTGTAGCAGACCGATTTGGTCGCCAGATAGTCAACGGATCGCCTTCACTTCAAATAGAAGAGATAAAAACTCCCTCTATGTGATGACTGCTGAAGGCAGAGGTGTGAGATACCTTGCGGAGACATCTTTCATTGGATGCACCTGGTCACCTAATGGCAAAGAGATTGCTTTTATCGCCGCGGGAGACATCCTTGGAAGTGTCGCTCTTTTTAGTATTAACGTTGACAGAAAAAAACAGCGCCAACTTACTCAGTTGTATAAAGAGCTCACAATTATCTCCCAACCTACGTGGTCCCCGAGTGGAAAATGGATTGCCTATACTTTGACAGAATTGCCGATAGATTTACTCGGACAAGGTCTGATTCCAGTGGCTGAGTTCTTTGCGAAATCGGCCATCTGTCTCGCAAATACAACAGACGGTAGGGGTGGAAAACCCCTCGAAGCAACAAGAGGTTTGGTAAGTGGGTCTGGTCTTGAATGGGTACCAGAGGGGTTTCTTTCTGTATCACCAAGTGCGGAGAAACTGATGACGCTCTGGGGAGAACTCAAACAGATTGACGAGTAAGAATTGCGGAGAAAATTAATGCATACAATCCATTCCACTTTGACGGAAGCGGAGAAGTGGTACTTTGATTTACACGGCTTTCTCGTTTTACGGAATATTATCCCAAAAGACGCAATTGCAGAGATGTTAGATGTGCTTCAACATTGGTTGACAATTGATGAAGCCGACATCCCACCACCGCTGGACCGCGGACGACAGGAGCCTTGTAAAACACATATCGGACATATCCAGTATGGGCATCGTCTCTTTGAAGACCTTGCAATGAATCCTGACATTATGCGGGTTGTGGCGGGGTTGACAATGAATGCCCCACGCCTGTTTCATTGCAATTTCACGATGATGACGAAACACGATGCCCCGCAACACTTCCATCGTGACGACAGTGGGTTCAAATTCCCACCTGGGTTTCGCAACCCACACAACGATTATCAAGCCGCTGCTGGACACATCTATTGCAGCCACATTGCGACGTGGGTAGCACTCGTAGAGGTGCCACCCGGAACCGGCTTTTGTCTTGTCCCCGGTAGTCATAAATCCCTGTTTCAGACCCCAGAGAATCTGCCCGTGAAGCACGATCCTCCCACTTCAATTACACTTCCGATGGCGGCAGGCGATGTGGCGATCTTCTCCACAAACCTGCTCCACGATGCGAGTCCGTGGACAGAGGATTACCCACGGATGAACATCTTCCAACGTTACCAACTGAGTGCCTATTTCAATGAGACCGGAAAGGGTGGATACCCACTCGACGAACATCGCGATAAAATCTCGGATGCACAGTATGAATTAGAATCGTTATCAAAAGCGGTGAAAGCGGCAGTAAAACCCGTTTTGCCGAATGGAGGAGAAGAATGCGTTTAGAAGGAAATGTCTGTATTATTACGGGTGGTGGCAGCGGTATAGGGCGCGGTGCCGCCCTCGCAATGGCACAAGAGGGTGCGACGGTTGTCATTAACGGTAGAACAGAATCAAAGTTGGTCTCTGTCAAGGCTGAAGTTGAAGCGGCAGGTGGGACAGCGGTAAGTTACGCGTTTGACGTGGCTGACTACGATGCTGTGGAACAGATGACTGCCGATGTGCTTGAAAAATTTGGACGGATTGACGTGCTTGTGAACAATGCCGGACACAGTTCACAGCATCGGCGACTCCTCAACACACCCCCTGAGGAGATGCGTTCGGTGATCGATTCAAATCTAATGGGCACATTTTTCTGTACGAAAGCGGTTGTGCCGGCGATGCTAAAAGCGAAATCGGGGACGATTATCAATATCTCGTCGCTCGCGGCGGTCACCCCGGGTCCGTTTAGCGGTTTTGCTTACGGTGCTGCGAAGGCAGCGGTTATCAATTTCACGGAATTCCTCAACGCAGATTTACGGAACACCGGCATCCGAGCGAGCGTTGTCGTTCCAGGTGAGGTAGCAACGCCGATTCTGGACAATCGTCCGGTTCCGCCGGACGCTGCCGCTCGCGCCACGATGGTAGATGTCGACGAGACCTCAGCGGCGATTTTGCTGATTGCGACGCTACCCCAACGGAGCAACATCCCGGAATTAGTCATTCGCCCGACGATGCACCGCAACATGACAGGCGAAATCGTCGAACTGGACGATTAAAGTCTTTATGGCGAAATATAAAATATACAGGTATCTACCGGTAGGCGCGCTTTGTAAGCGCGCCTATTGCCGTTGCAGGGTCCACTGTGAACTCTACGATAGTTACCGATAGATCGAGGTTTCGGGATAGTAGCGCGCCCACGCGAACCAATAGATGTTAACAGCGGGCAATCGTTCTAAACGCTTGCCCGCATCTTTCCCCGATATTGCCGCACCTGTAACGAGATTCCAACGCGTCCCTGTGTTATCCTCTACGAAGTATCGATCTTGTGGCGTAAAGGTTCGCGCGTCCGCTGCTACATTCCGTTTGAAGACTGCCGTTGCGAAAGATTTTTTGTCATGAAAGATGAGCAGCGGCACGTCGCCGAGTGTATCGTTGATAATGGCAGTTTCCGTAAAGTGTGTCAACGGATACGCCCGAAACTGGGTGTTCCCATCCTTTGTCTGTACCTGAACGCCAATGACGAGGGATTTGTTCGGTAACCGATTATCGGTATAGTCCATTCCGCTCACGCCTGCGCGCTGGCTGGCGTGATAATCGGCGTAGACATCCTGACGTCGGTTCTCGCGCATCCCATCTCTGGTCGGCACGGACAGCACACGTGTATTCGGATAATTCAGCTGCCATGCTTTCCATGCGATCTGTGGCATAGAGGCGAGTGGTTTCAATCGCTTCCCTTTGAGGGGTCCCTTTATCGCCTCTCCGGTGATATGTGACCAGAGGGAACGGGTCTGATGGTCATACATCAACAGCGCATCCCGCCACAATTTACCGCTAACCCCAAACGTATAGGTTTTCCCATCAAGGTCCCGGCTATACACGATAGCCGTTTTGCAGAGCGGTCACCACGTCGTGGCGATTTTCAGTCCGCCGACAACGTCGTTGACGATTTCGTGTCCGTTCAGCAGATAGAGCGAATAGGCACGGCTTTCGTCGTTGAAGGTTACACCAATAACAGGGGCATCAAGGTCTAATTTCGCGTCGCTAGCCGATACGAATTGCGGATCGGTGATAGCCGGAATGGCATCGAAGGGTAGTAGGGTTCGGATTGCGTCGTCTGTATAATCTGCAGCGGTCGCACAGAGAGCAACGAAAAAGTACAGTATGAAAATGGGGGTATAGTGTTTCATGATTAAAGTCCTGATCAGAAGTGTGTTTTTAATTTAGCACCATAAATACGTCAATTGAAAAATTATAACACAAATCAGAACAGTGCGCCAATCTCATATCCTTGGACCCAACCACTTAAAAGTTGGCACAAAATCGGAGACGTGCTATAATGTTCGGAAATAATAGCATAATCGTCAAAGGAACGTATAGATGAACGAAACATCAATTGAACTCCTCAAATCATTGACACAAGCAGATGGAATCCCGGGTTACGAAACAGAAGTCCGCGAGATTTTTCGTGATGCTGTTTCGGGTGTGGGTCCAATTGGGACGGACAGATTGGGAAGTATCTTCTGCACGCGCCCTGGAAATGCCGAATCTCCGCGTATTCTGCTGGATTCACATTTAGACGAGATCGGTTTTGTGGTGCAAAGTGTCACAGATAACGGGTTCGTCAAGTTTCTACCGCTGGGTGGATGGTGGGCACATACACTTTTAGCGCAACGCGTCACGATTACAACGAAGTTGGGTAAAGTGCCGGGCGTGGTCGGCTCTACACCGCCGCATCTGCTCTCAGGGTCGCGCGATAAAGTTTTAGACATGAAAGACCTCTTTATTGACATCGGGGCGGAGAGCGAAGAACAGGCGGCTGAGGAATTTGGTGTATTACCGGGATGCCCAATCGCACCCTACGGACCCTTTATACCGTTGAAAAACGATAAATTGTTCTCTGCCAAAGCGTTCGACAATCGCGTCGGCGTTGCGATTGTAATTGAGGCACTTTTGAAACTTGATGAACACCCAAACACCGTCATCGGAGCAGGGAGTGTGCAAGAAGAGGTAGGACTGAGAGGCGCGAGGACGGTCGCGGCAAGTGTGGAACCCGATCTCGCAATTGTGCTTGAGGGACCCCCCGCTGATGATACGCCAGGATTAAGCGTCGGTGCAACACAAGGGAAACTCGGCGGCGGTGTCCAAATTCGGATAATTGATTCTTCAATGATTGTCAATCCGAAGTTGGCGGATTTTGCGATTGAGACAGCAAAGAAACATGAGATATCGTATCAACTTGGGGTGCGTCAGTCCGGTGGGACGGATGGCGGCGCAATTCATCAATCCGGCAGAGGCGTGCCGTCCATCGTGCTCGGCGTGCCGTCGCGTTATATCCACAGCCATGTTTCGATCATTAACATTGATGACTACACCGCAGCGTTGGACTTGACGATGCATCTTGCGCGTGAAATTGACGCATCTGCTTTGGAAGGATTTCTGTTCGGTTAGACACATTTTATAGTGTGTTTCTTGCTTGGAGGATAAACAGTGGCAACTCTACCGAAAGTCTCGTTTTGTAATCATCAAATCAGTAAGTTGATAATTGGGGATAATCCCATCTATGGCTATTCTCACTTCAACCAACTGCTCTCGCAGCATCAACAGGAATATCACACCCCCGAACGGGTCGTGGCAACGCTCAAAAGGGCAGAAGAGGCTGGACTCAATGCGTGGCAGAATAGCCTAACGGAACGCTCACTCTCTGACCTGCAGCGGTACCGAAATGAAGGGGGTACACTGAACTGGTTCTGTCTCAGTCCAGGTGGACTTTGGTATGAGGAACCGGACGCTGTCTTTGAAGCGGCAAAGCACGATCCATTCGGCATGGCCCCGCACGGGGGTGGCGTTGGTCACAGATGTCTACGCGAAAACAGACTCGATCACCTGCAGGACATCCTCAAACGGGTGCGGGATACTGGTGTTCTCGTTGGGTTGTCCGTCCACGATCCGAAGCTTCTACACATCGCTGAAGACGAGGACTGGGACATAGACTATTATATGACCGGGCTTTATAACCTCCACGGGGGTGCTGACAAGTTCAGGGAGAAATTCGGCTACGCGCCGCTGGGGGAAATCTACGCCCGCGAGGATCGCGACGAAATGTGCAAAGCAATACAACGGACTGAGAAGCCGTGCCTTATTTTCAAAGTGCTTGCCGCGGGTAGGACCATCGGCAACCCAAATCAGATTCGGGAAGAGGTGAAATTCGCGATAGAAAACACCAAACCGATCGATCCGCTTTTACTCGGCATGTATCAACAATTCGGGGATCAGATCGGTCAGAACGCACAGTTGGTCGCTGAACTCTGTGCAGAATAGTTATTAAGCCTCATCAAACCCGAGCTTGAAATGGAAAGCGACTCGCACACGAAAACTTTTCAGTTTCAAACAATGAAACTTATCCGCAAGGTATAATTAAAACAGGACTTACGCAATTTTGACCATAGGACGCTTTGTTAGAGGGAGTATCCGAAAAAGACACAGGGGCCCCTCGTGGCACAACCTAACAGGTTATGCTACAAAAGAGCATCATACGTAAGTCCTATAAAAAATGGAGGCTGAAAAATGGAGATGCGGACGTGTGGAAAATCTGGAATTGAAATCTCACCGATGGGCATTGGATGCTGGTCTTATGGTGGCGGCGACTATTGGGGACCACAGGCACAATCAGATGTTACCGCTGTTGCCAACGCAGCATTGGATGCTGGTATTAACTTTTTCGATACGGCAGAGGGATATAACAACGGACGCAGTGAGGAGGCACTCGCCGTCGCACTCAAGGACAGACGGCACGAGGCGATTATCGGCACAAAGGTCAGCAGACCAGACCCCACTACGATACGTGAACACTGCGAAGCGAGTCTTCAACGATTGCAAACCGATTATGTTGACATCTATATGATTCATTGGCCCGACGATGAGATTGCGATTGAAGAAAGCATGGCGGAACTCACGCGCCTACAAGAAGATGGGCTTATCCGTGCCATCGGCGTAAGTAATTTCGGGGTGGAGCAACTCACAGCGGCTCTTAACACAGGCGCGTCCATCGCCGTGAATCAGCTCTGCTATAACCTCTTGTCACGGGCAATAGAACCGGAATTACTTCCGTTGTGCCGAGAGCAGAACGTCGGGATTTTGGGATATATGCCACTGCTACAAGGGATTTTGACGGGGCAGTATAAGAGCGCAGACGAGATTCCACCGGTGCATTCTCGATTCCGTCATTTCCGAGATGATCGAGAACAGGCTTCGCACGGCGAAGAAGGTGCCGAGGAAGAAATGTTCGAGACCTTAGAGGCTATCCGAGAAATCTCGGAAGCGGAACAGATTCCGATGAGTCGATTGGCTATCGCTTGGGCGATGGCACGTCCGGGTATCACGTGCATGCTTGTTGGCACTCGCAACATAAATGAACTGACGCAAAACCTGCACGTCATCGAATACACGCCGTCTGCTGATGTGATTGAGAGTCTTGACACAATCACTGCACCCCTTTTAGAACAAATGGGAGCAAACCCAGACTATTTCACGGGGGCACGTATCCATTAGTTTGTTAACCAACGTTTTACATATAGACTTAAGTATCACCGATTTTCAATCGTGCTTACAAAGCACTCCCACAAGAAAGATATTGTCAAATCGTGCTTACAATATTTTCCACAAGAGAGGGAGGAATTTAGGGTGGAACAGTTAGGTAAATTTAACAAAGATTTAGGCAGTCCTTTGGCAACAGCACCCGCCGATCTTACGCAAACAAACGCTGATGGTAAAGCGGTTGTTCCTTTAACACAGGAACAGAAATATCTGTTTGACAAAAATGGATGGCTTTTGGTGCCGGGCGTGTTAACGGAATCAGAGATCGAAGAGATGCGTGATTTCTGTTACCGCTTAAAGCACGACCCCGAAACGATTCCGCAACACCATCGCTCAACCTACGGGGGTCCTTTGGAGAAATTGACAGATCATCCGGTCGTCGTGGCATTCGGAAACGAATTTCTCGCGTCGCCCTATCTCGCGTCGGATACCTGTTACGGGTTCCGTATGGAGATGAGTTTCTTGGCATTGCGGTCTACCACAGACGAAACGCCTTTCACATTCCATGCCCACAACGGCAACGGTTTATGGCGAATGCCGGGAGATTGTCACCAGTATTCATGCCTTCCGGGTCAGGCATATAGTGGTTTGACGCGCGTCGTCTGGGAACTCAATCCCGTGGAGAAAAGTGACGGTGGAACGATGTTCATTACGGGGAGCCACAAAGCGGCTTATACCGCACCAGAGGGTGCCCATACACAAGATTGGGCGTTCTGGGATACCTATTCTTGTCCTGCTGGCTCTGTCATCATCTTCACAGAAGCGCTCACGCATAGCGGACAGCCATGGCAAAACCCGGACACCGATCGAGTCGCCGTCTTCAATGCTTATAACTCTGTGGATAAGCGATGGAGTCTCTCAAAACCGCCACAGGCATTGCTCAATGAAATGCCTCCGAAACGCCAGACGCTCTTTCGTGAAGCTTATGTAAAGGGCAACGTCACCGGCACAAAGTTTGACATGGCACTATGAACAGTCGGCGGCGGTCGCTTGTAGGCGTGAGTGTTTTGCTTGGGTATTCTTTGGACTCCCCCGTACTCGCGACTTTCACAAATAAAATAGAAACGAAACCGTAGCCCGAAACGAAGTGGAGGGCGGCTCTTGAGCGAAAAGCGTCAAAGCGCAGACCACATCGTTTAACCGCAAGGTATAATTAAAAAATGACACCGAAACAACGGTATCTGTTTGATGTAACCGGATATCTTCATTTGGAAAACGTTATCACCGGCGATGCATTGGCGGAAGCTGCTGAGGCAGTTGATAGATATATCACAACCCCTCCCGATGAATTGCCTCCAGGTTTTGAGATACAAGGGCTCCATCAGCACGGGTTCGCCTTCGATAAATCGCTTGAACGCTTAACGGTGCATAAAGCGATATGGCCGATTATTAAAGAACTCACAGACAATCAGCCACGATTCGGTAGAGGCTCCTTGAAGCACGACAGGCACGATTTATGGGAAGCAGGAGAGCGGGCGCAAGTGAATCCGGGCGGACTGCACTGTGCGCGTGACGATTATGGGTGGTATAGCACGCGTTACGAGGTCGATAACGGACACATCTACTGTGATAATTTTGTCTGTTTTCCCTATTTTACGGATGTCTATCCAGGCGATGGCGGACTCATCGTGATTCCCGGTTCGCATAAGAGCGAGTTTAAGCGACCGGAGCAGTTACTGATACTCGATGAAGAAGATGGTATTGATCCGCTTGACGATCCCGTATTCCTCAATATCACACCCAAGGCGGGCGATATCGTGATTATTTCGGAGTTGTTAACGCACGGTGTATTGCGTTGGAAACCGAAGGATCGAGATCGTCGTTTCCTCGTCCTGCGGTATTTCCCACAATACACGGGTAGGCATAGCTTCCCGCAGCCCATCTTGGATCGGCTGTCTCCAGAAACATTAGAATTGGTGGAATCTGCGGGATATGGTCATATCAAGGAAATTGTGAAACAGGATGCGGTTACGCTGACGGTTTAGGCAGGATGAGGCGCGTCAAAACGCGCCTATAAGAACTCGTCAACTACAAATTACTTGCGACTTTGATTCGGTTTTGGGCGCGGGCGAGTGCTGCTGCCGCACGCGGGCGGTTCAGGTCAGGGGCATTTGTCGTGAGTTGCACTTGTGCGCGTTCAAGCGCGCTTTCAGCACGCGCTACATCGATCTCCGATGCCCATTCCGCTGTCTCAACTAAGACAGTGACACCAGTGCGGAGCACCTCGAAGACACCGCCGCTCGTCGCCATTAATTGCGGTGTGTCCGATGATTCACGAATACGGATCTCACCCACCTCTAATGCGGTAAGAAACGGAATGTGTCCGGCGAGAATCTGAAAGTTACCTTCGACGCCTGGGGCACTCACGCTCGTCACATCCCCTTCATAAACCGACTGTTCCGGTGTCCGAATTTCAAGATGAAAACTTCTATTTAACATATTTTTAATTATGTGCCTCTGAGCATCGTTCCCTGTGCAAGCCTATAGAGGCTTGCAGGACAATGTTTCACGATGGTTTTTGGTTAAGCCCAAGGCAATTAAGGACATGAACACCTTTTATACTAAAGCCTATAATTACTTTTACACGATTGTCGTGCTAACTGTGAGTTGCGCAGCGGGGACACAAACTAACAGTTTGTGCTACAAATATGTCAGGTTAATCCTAAAATTCACTATCAGTAGTATAGTTTTTGGTTATCAGTTAGGAGGTTTCCCTCTTAACTGATAGCCATTAGTCTGCTGCTGCTAAGTCTGCGCTTTTCGCCTGTTCGAATGCCTCGTCAATCGTCCCGATATAGCGGAGTGACTGCTCGGGCAGTTCGTCGCAATCGCCGTTCAGAATCGCTTGGCACCCTTGGACGGTATCCTCAATTTTGACATATTTACCTGGGGTTCCAGTGAAACGTTCTGCAACAAACATCGGCTGCGTCAGGAACATCTCAATCTTCCGTGCCCTGTTGACGACAAGTTTCTGTTCATCTGAGAGCTCATCTACCCCGAGAATAGCGATAATGTCTTGCAGATCGCCATATTCCTGTAAGACCTGCTTGACTCTAAAGGCGGTCTGATAATGTTCTTCACCGATAATGTCTTCTGATAAGATACGCGAACTGGATGTCAGTGGATCCACTGCGGGGTATCTCCCTTTCTGGACGATCGTCCGTTCCAATCTCGTCACAGCGTCAAGGTGTGCGAAAACAGAAACGACAGCCGGATCGGTATAGTCATCAGCGGGAACGTAAACGGCTTGGAATGAGGTGATAGACCCGTGTTGTGTGGAGGTAATCCGTTCCTGCAATTCACCCATCTCGGTTGCCAATGTCGGTTGGTAGCCGACAGCGGAAGGCATCCGTCCGAGGAGTGCTGAGACCTCGCCGCCTGCGAGTGTGTAGCGGAAGACGTTATCGATAAAGATGAGGACGTCTTGCCCTTGCTGGTCACGGAAGTATTCTGCCATAGACAGTCCGGCAAGTCCGACGCGGAGGCGTGCACCCGGGGGCTCATTCATCTGTCCGAAGACCATCGCCGTTTTATCAATCACACCGTATTCATCAAGCTCAAGCCAGAACTGATTGCCCTCACGTGTCCGTTCACCAACGCCACAGAAGACGGAGTACCCCCCGTGTTGTGTCGCGATGTTGTAAATCAGTTCAGCAACCAGCACCGTCTTACCCACGCCAGCACCGCCGAGGAATCCGACCTTTCCACCCCGAACAACAGGTTGAATCAGGTCGATGACTTTGATGCCGGTTTCTAACATTTCCGTAGTTGTGCTGAGTTCTTCTTGCGGGGGAGGCGGTCTATGGATGGAGTATCGCTCGGATTCACCGACCTCGCCTCTTTCATCAATAGGTTGTCCTGTCACATCGAAAACTCTACCGAGCACAGCATCGCCAACAGGGACGGTGATCGGTCCCCCAATATCGGTTGCGAGGGTGCCGCGGACTAAGCCATCCGTTGTATCCATTGCCACTGCACGCACCCGATTTTCGCCTAAATGCTGCTGCACTTCGAGGACGAGTTCACTTCCATCATAACGTTGAACTTTAACAGCGTTTAGAATATCCGGCAATTCGCCTTCCGAAAAATCTATGTCAACTCGTGCGCCGACAACTTCTAAAATTTTTCCTTGATTCATTTTTTAATTTTTCCTTGCGGGAGAACAACGTCCGTTTGAGCCAGGGACGTGCTTTCCTGAATATCCGCTCTCCATTTCATTACGAGCTACGGTTCCGATTTGTAGGGGTATGCCCAGTCAGAGACTCGGACACGCCTCTTGGAAACGGGCGAGTGCCTGTGTCCGATTGATTAAGGCGTATTGCCGATTTCGAGTTGGCATGAGGAGATTCACGCGTTGAATTTTCCGATTCAGGTTTTCGAGTTTTTCACTATATTGCGCTATAGCGCGAGCCCGTTCCTGTTCAAAAGTTCGACTGATAATTTCACGCCGATGCGGATATTGCTGGACAATAGCAGCCAATCGCTCTCGGCGGGCTTTCAGATTTGTGAAGACTCTTTCAAGTTGCGCTTTTTCTTTTTTGATCTCTTTTTCTAATTCGACCCACCGTGGCGCGAATCCGTTCTCTTTCAGGAGTCGGTTCGCCATCCGTGTTTGTGGTGTGAGGAAGGGATTCGCATCCAACTTGAGGGGTTTGCCTTTGCCGGGCAAATCCGAGAATTCGCCACGCTCCATTGCTTCCTCAATTTGTTTGTTGACATTGATCGGCATATGAGACCTCCTCGCGGTTACGGCACGACGGCGCGTGCCTACTACTTTGCACGGCAGAGCGGCATCTGCCTGCTACTTTTAACCCTCGAGTGCGGCTGCGCCACTTACAATCTCGGAAATTTCTGTCGTGATCTGTGTTTGACGTGCCCTATTACGCTGGAGAATTAGTTCATCAATAAGTTCTTTTGCCTTCTGTGTGGCATTTTCCATCGCTGCCATTCGCGCGGCTTGCTCCGCGGCGTTGGAATCCAGAAGCACTTTCCACATTTGCATGTTCAGGTGTTTGCCGAGTAGCATTTCAAAGAGTTCCACCTGTCCCGGTTCGTAGATATAATCCAGAAAGAGTTCATCACCCTCTGGTATTTCGGGTTCTAATGGAAGGAGCTGCTCAACAAGCACCGTCTGGAGAATAGCAGACTTGAAGTTATTGTAGATAACCTCGACTTTATCGATTTTTTTCTCTGTATACAGATGTTCAAATTCGTGAACAACGTCAACAGCGGTTTGGAATTCAAGCTGACGGAAAATGTTGACGTAGGCATCGGTGATGTCGTAACCGCGCCGGGTAAAATGTTCCTGCGATCGTCTGCCGATACAGATAAGCGTCACATCTGCACCACTTTCTTGATAATGCCCTATGCGTTGTGTCGTTGTCCGAATAACGTTACTATTGAAACTCCCACACAACCCTCGATCTGCGGAGACAGAAATAATACAGACATGTTTCACCTCACGCGTTTCAAGCAGCGGGTGTGTGAGTGCCTGATTTTCAGTATCCATCTGCGAAATTAAGTGTCCTAAGATCGTGTTAAGTTTATCGGCATAGGGACGCGTTGCATTAATATTTTCTTGGGCACGGCGGAGCCGTGCAGCAGCCACGACGCGCATTGCATCGGTGACTTGCTCAATGTTCTGAATGCTGGCGATACGCCGTCGAATTTCTCGTAAAGTTGCCATTTTTTTAACTATGGGCCTCTGGGCCGCTCTCCATGATATTACGAGCGGGTTTCTGGTGAAGTCTCGACCGAGTTTGGGCATTTTGACATTTCTTTAGCACACAGCCCACAACGAAGTAGAGAGTCGACATACGGAAACGAACGCTATTTATGCAACCCACCTCACCGAATCGCAAGGTTTTCAATTTAGGGTCTCCGGCACCATTCCATTACGCACAGGTCCTCACCATAATCCCAAAGCACGCAGCTCGCAACGAAGTGGAGAGCGGATATACGGAAATCAACGTTATTCATCCAAGCCACCTCATCGAACCGCAAGGTAAAATTAAAAATTTTCTTTGAATGTTTTTACAGCAGTGTGTAAGGTCTCAAGGAGTTCATCACCCAACAACCCTGTTTCTGCAACTTCCGCGAGAAGTTCGGCGTGATTGCGGTCAAGGTATTGCAAAAATTCGGATTCAAACCTTGCGACTTCCGTCTCCTCAACATCGTCGAGATAGCCGTTGGTGCCACAGAAGATAGAGGCAACTTCGCGTGCTACAGGCATGGGTTGATATTGCGGTTGTTTCAGCAATTCAACGAGCCGTGTGCCGCGGCGCAGCAAGGATTGCGTTGATGCATCCAAGTCCGATCCAAATTGCGCAAAGGCGGCAACTTCCCGGAAACTGGCGAGATCCAATTTAAGGGTCCCTGCAACCTCGTCTGCTTTCATGGCTTTCACTTGTGCATCCCCACCGACTCGCGAAACGGATAGCCCGACATCAATCGCGGGTCTCACGCCCTGGTTAAAGAGATCCGTTGTGAGATATATCTGTCCATCGGTGATGGAAATAACGTTTGTAGGGATATATGTCGTCAAATCGCCTTCAAAGATCTCAATAATCGGTAGGGCAGTGAGAGAACCTCCGCCCAATTCATCGCTCAATTTTGCGGCGCGTTCTAAGAGACGTGAATGTAAGTAGAAGACATCCCCCGGATAGGCTTCTCGACCGGGAGGTCGTCGTGAGAGCAACGACATCTGTCGGTACGCCCAGGCGTGCTTTGTTAGGTCGTCGTAAATAATAAGGGCGTGTTTGCCGTTATCCCTGAAGTATTCACCCATTGCGGTCCCGGAATAGGGTGCGAGATACTGAAGCGGGGACGGCGCACTTGCCGGGGCGGAGACGATCGTCGTATACTCCATGGCGTTATGCTCACGAAGCGTCGCTGCAACTTGTGCCAAAGTGGAACCCTTTTGACCGATAGCAACATAGATACAGTAGACCTCCGTATCCTTCTGGCTCAAAATAGTATCCAAAGCAATAGCGGTCTTGCCGGTTCGACGGTCCCCAATAATCAGTTCACGTTGCCCTCTCCCGATCGGGGTTAAACTGTCAATCGCTTTTAAGCCTGTGTAAAGCGGTTCGCTCACGGGTTGCCGTTGAACAATGCCCAGCCCCTTCTGTTCGACAGGAAGTCGATGTTCCGTTTCGATGTCACCCAAACCATCAATCGGTTGACCGAGTGCGTCGACGACCCGTCCGAGGAGTGCTTCGCCTACTGGGACTTCGGGAAGTCGTCCTGTGCGTTTGGCGGTATCCCCTTCATGTATGAGTTGGTCTTCTCCGAACAGAACGCACCCCACGTTGTCCTCTTCGAGGTTGAAAGCGATCCCGTAGACGTTATTCGGAAATTCGATCATTTCACTTGCCATAGCGTTGGCAAGTCCATGCACCCGTGCAATGCCGTCGCCTACCTCCAGCACAGTGCCGGAGTCATAGACATCTACGTCCTGTTCAAACTGTTGCAGTTGTTGTTTAAGGATATTTGATATTTCGTCCGGTCGGACTTCTCTTGCCATTTTTTAATTATTCCTTGCGGTTCGGTCAGATGAATTGGCGTAACATTGTCCCGCAGATCTCCTTTATAGGAAACCTACACAGGAAATGGTGCCCAGGGCCCATAGTTCAAGATCCTCTTGCAAGTTGCTGCTTCAGGCGTTGGAGTTGTGTTGTAACGCTTGCATCAAAAACGGTGTCGTCTAACTGCACGATGAATCCACCCAGAATTTGTGGGTCCGTTACGGTTTCCAATCGCACCTGTTTTCCGGAATACGTGCTTAACTGCTGGGCGAGCCGTTCCCCTTGCTCTGTTGTTATGGGTACAGCCGTCGTCACTTTTGCGACGAGCCTACCCGCAGCCTCGTCAACGATTGCCGAAAAGACATCCAGTATCGCGACGAGATAGCGTTCACGCTGCTTCAAGGCGAGCAGTTTGAAAAAATTAACAGTTAGCGGCTGCAGCGTATCGGTGAAAAGCTGCTGAAACGTCTCACTTTTAAATTGCGGAGACAGAATAGGGCTGTGGATTAATTGCGTGAATTCCTCAGACTGCTCAATCAACTCCCGCAACTTGTCTACATCTGCAATAATAGGTGCCAAGGCGTTTTGTTCCACGGCTGCATCGTATAAGGCACGTGCATAAGGTTTTGCGACCCGAATGTCTCTCATCTTTCTAATTATGTCCCTCTGGGCTAAAGAAACGCCCAAGCAAAACACCCCTCCACTTCGTTTTGGGCAGGTTTCTGGTAAAGTTGCACCTGGATTGCGTTCACTGAAACCCTTCACCACCCAAGGACGGTTGGAATTAACCGAAAACCATCGTGAAACATTGTCCTGCAAGCCTATAGAGGCTTGCCCAGGGAACGATGACCAGACTTAATAGTTAAGAAATTGGCAACCTATCAATAGATGCGTCAATGATATGCTGATGTCGCTCTGCATTGAGTTCTTCGCTTATGATTTTGCTGGCAGCTTCAATAGCGAGTTCAGCGACAACACCTCGTAGCTCCGAGATCGCTTCATCTTTTTCACGCTGAATCTCCGCTCTGGCTCTTGCGACTTCATTGTCTGCCTCTTGCCGTGCTTGTGCGAGAATTTGTTGACGCTCAGCATTTCCTTGTTCAATCGCTGCTTGAATTTTGGCTTGTGCTTCGGTCTCAATATCGGCTAAACGTTGACGCGTCTCTGCGGTGAGCCGGTCCAACTCGTCCCGATCCGTTCGCAGTTGTTCCAACTGCGTGCTAATCTCATTTCTGCGATCCTCTAAAAGTCCGCCGACTTTACCGAAAACAAACTTCCAAAGTACCGCAAGCACAATCAAAAAACCGATGACTTGGATGGTGATCGTTTTTGGGTCAATCCCGAGCAGGCTCAACAGTCCGCCGTCACCAGCAGGCGCCTCCGCAGCGAACGCATTATTGACGCAGATGCCCATTAAAATTGCGGTATATAGGACGTAATTTATAGCCCTGTACTTGGTATTTTGCATCAATTTGCTGTACTCTATTTTTGGAACTGAAGACGTATGCGCTCGCAAATTTTGTCAGGACGTTTCCGGTTCGGCTTGCGAGTCGTGCTGTACGTCCTCAGTCAGGAGTTATTTTAATTTCCGCTTCCGACATCTGTTGCGACTCGTTTCGCGTCTGCATCTATCATCTCTCTCAGCATTTCACCTTCAGGGAGTTTTGCTTGCAAGATAAAGAACATTAAAAGCGAATAAATAACGAGCGATTCGATGAGTGCCAAACCGATAATCATTGCCGTTTGGATACGCGGCGCGGCATCCGGTTGACGTGCGATACCTTCAAGAGCGGTGCTTGTCGCACTTCCTTGTGCTCTTGAAGCAAAAATGACGGCGATCGGCAAGCCTAACGTTACACCGAACGCCAACACTGCTAAATAAATCATGAAATGTCCTCCTTGGACGGATAAGGGGGTAAGGGCAAGGTTACCTCGCCCCTACTATCCCAGAGAATTAATGATGCGCTTCATGCGCTTCGTCGTCGTGTTCTATGAACAGCACGATATAGATAGATGTTAAGATGGTAAAAACGAATGCCTGCAGGAAACCTGCAAATAGCCCGAAGAACAGCATAGGCACTTGCACCGGAATGATCGGTATGGCATCTGCAATCAGCACGATAAGCCCGAGTTTCGTGAGTTCAATAACAACCGATTTTTCGCCAAAAATATTTCCGAAAAGTCTGACAGCCAGTGAACCCGCACGTGATAACTGCGCAATAACTTCAAGCGGGAACATTAAAACCCCCAACCAAGGCGGGTTACCGGCTAAATGTTTCAGATAGCCGCCTATCCCGTTCTCTTTAATCGCGATAATTTGAACGCCCACCACAGCCGTTATGCCGAGTGCGAGCGTTGTATTCAAATCTGCTGTTGGTGGTTGAAGCCCTGGAATGACCCCAAGATAATTTAGGAAGAGAATGAAGATGAAGAAAGAACCAACGAATGGAATATACTTTTTGCCGTGTTCGCCTAAAATACCCCCGAAGAAATCAGTGATACCCGCTACAAACATCTCTAACAGGGTTTGTCCTTTCCCTTCAGGTATCCGTTTCAACTTCCGGGTGACGAAGATAAAAAACAACACTAAGACGAGAACCGCAAAGTATGTATTCGGAATTAGATCGGGCTGATGCCACCGAGTCGGTTCAGGAATAATTTCATCTGGTAAAATTTTTGAAATCGGATAGAGCAGACTCCGGTGGCCGTTCTCGGCTGCGAAACTCCCGGTTCCTGCTGCCAAACTGAGTCCGACAACCCAGCAGATAAATGGTATTTTTTTCATATTTTGTTTTTATGTTTCTTAAGCGCGCGGAGCGTTTCGGATACTTTCCGCTTGAAATCTACTTGTAAATTTTACCTCAAGACTGATTCGGATCCTTATTTGACAGGATCGTCACCATCAAACCGATCGCTTTGATAATGATGGCGACTTGGACTAAAGCAATCCCGACAGCGAATGCGTATATATTCATCCATTCCATTTTAAACAAGAGATAGAGGAGTCCAGCGAGTACCGTGTATTTACCGATTGCGATGAAACCCAGCAAGTATTTTGTGCGCTTCGTTTTCCCGGGACGAACAAGCCGTCGAACCACAAATTCAATGGACCAGAAGAGACTCAGACTGATAGCACTGCCGATCAGAAAACTGGGGAGCGCGGCGCGTTTGAATCCTAACAATACCACCGAAATGACGACGGTGAGACAGATTGTCAAGATATAGACGTGGCGGATAAATCGGTCACCAATTTCCAAAGCCGGACCCATTAAAGTGACTCCTTTGTCAAAATCACGGCAAATTAGGATCGCCGAGATTTCCGGATCTCGATTGCTTTCAGATTTTATCCTTCTTCAGTGTCCTGTGTTTGTTCTGAAGTGGCACGACGCTGCTTTTCCAAGCGTTCGAGTTGGCGGTTCCAGCGTGCTACCGAGCGAAACATTTCCATGAATCCAGCGGTAACTCCCATTCCGAAACCGATGTAGGATCCAACTGCTGCGTTGCCTAATTTGCCACCGATCCACTTGCCCCCGAAATAACCGATACATATGGCGAGCGCAAGCGTTATCCCGATGGAAGCGAGGTCGAACATCCCGATGTTGTCATTTTTCAGATGTTTCAGCCGTTCCTTAAATATTAACATCGCTGCACCTTCAAAAAATGGAACACGTTTATCAGAGGGTAGCCTCTTATCAAGCAACGGTATATATTATAACACGGAGATGTAGGGAATGCAAAAAAAAATGGAATGCTTTCTGCGTTAGGAATTTTCAGGACGCGACTGGATGCACTGCGTAAATGTTAATTCTCAGTGTGGAGCGCGTCGACGGGTGAAAGTTGTGCTGCCCGCAGTGCTGGATAGACCCCGAAACCCACACCCATGACAATCGAGAAAATGACGGAAGTGAGTGCCCACGGAAAGGAGAGGACGACGGGCCACGCCTCTACAATTGGCACAATCCGCACGGCAAGCCATGCCATCCCGTTTGCTGCAGCCCAACCGCCGGCGATGCCGAGCACCCCACCGCATAAACAGAGACAGATCGATTCCGTCAAAAATTGGCAAAAAATGTGAATTCGCCTCGCACCCACGGATCTCCGTAAACCTATCTCTCGTGTCTTTTCACCGACAGAGACGAGACAGATATTCATGATGCCGACACCGCTGACGAACAGCGAGAAACCCGCAATGCTGCCCAAGGTGATTTTTATCACTTTTTGAATGTGGAAAAGTCGGTGAGCCGTCAATTTCGCTATCCAAACGCCGATAAACTCATCTTTCCCTCGGTGTCTTTTACGCAGCGTGCTTTTAACAGAATTAATAATACTGTCCATCTCTGCCCCTTTTCTAAAAAAGACGAGCAGGTAGTCAACATAACGAAAACCCTTCACCCGTTGCTGATAGGTTGTCAAAGGCACAGAAATCGCATCATCCAAAGAATACGTATCACTGAGGCTCATGCCTTTTGTTGCCATCACCCCGATAACCCGTAACCGAATCTGCGATTGCCGCCAATGATACCGAACCTTCACCTCTTGTCCGATGGGGGATGTCTTTCCAAAAAGTTCACTGGCGGTGTTAGCACCCAAGACACAGACCTGCTTCGCATTTTCGATATCGCTGTCGGAAAAGAATCTACCGGCGTGAACTTTCCATCCCATGCCGAGGGCATAGTCTGTGGTGATACCTTCTAAACGCGTTTTCGCTTGATTTCCGTTTCGGCTGCTAACAAAGGTGTTGAAGTCTTCCACTTTAGGCAAGACGTACAGCACATCGGGGCATTCTGCTTCAACTGCAGAAGCGTCCTCAAGGGTATATCGCTCCGTCGTGCGTCGGGCAAGCCGAGGACCTTTCCAAATAGTCGTCCGTGTATAGAATGCGATTTGATTGGCACCCCCCATCATTTCAAGGTTTTGCGCGATGATACGTTTCGCACCATCGCCGATAGCGATCATGCACAACACCCCCGCAATCCCGATGAAGATGCCGAGAATGGACAATCCTGCCCGGAGTTTATTCTGCGTGAGAGGCTTTACACCTGCGAGGATAGCATCACGAAGTTTCATGAGTCTTGCCCTATGTCTGTCCCAGAACCTTCAGAAACTCTGGATCATCCTTGACATCCGAGAATTCAGGGGTTTCAAGGAAAGTTGGATAGTAGGTATCCCGATTATACCAATTCACCACATAGTAGTTCTGAGCGATCTTTAAATGGTGTAAAGTCTTTTCTCGATCCTTCTCAGAAGCCCAGATGCTTACAGCGAGTTGGAAGTGACCATAATGGTTGTTATCTTCCAAATCAATGGTGATCTGTAGGAACCGTTTCGCCTCGTCATACTTCTTCAACCACAACAAACAACAACCGAAATCATGCGTAAACCACATAAGGTGGTCAAGATTTACAGGATGACCTGCATCCCGTTTCTTCAACTCTCCTTCCAGATACGCATTCACTTCCGTAAAGACTTGATCAAAACGATTCCAATCTTCCTGTTTACCATACACGAGCAGTCGATTCTCTTTCGCAGTCAACCAGAAGTGAAAATAATGCTCCGAACCGGGTTCGTTGTTCGCACGTTCCAACTTTTCTATTTCAAGGAGTGCTTCATCGAACCTGTTGTTGCATCGTAAGACATCTGCTCCGGTTTGCAAAAACCCGCAACGGCTGTAGTAATCCACGCCGGGGTTCTCTAAGCGTTGAGAGACTTCATTATAAAGTTGAATCCAGTCATCAATACGACCTTCCGCTGTCCAACATTCAGAGACGCTCAGATTAGAAGCAATTTCCAACACATATTTATCTGGCAAGTGCCGACACGTCCACTGGTAAAGCCGAGCGTGTTCTTCAACAGCCTCTCGATTTCTTTCAAGAAAAGCGAGACTATAGACCAACCCGTCATGCGCCCAGAAACGCTCTGTATCCTCTGAAGTCTCATCCATATACTTACGGAGTAGAGATATCCGTTTTTCCATGCCGAGTTTGCCCATATAGGGGTATATATCATCGGCAGCAAGATGGACCAACTCAGGTGTGATTCCATCCTTAAGTGCAGCTTCAATCTCGTTGTGTGCTTCCTTAAGAATATCCTCTCTTGATGCGGGGTCAGCTTTCACTTTTTCCATGAATGCATTGAACTTGCTGCGAATTTCTTCTAATTGACTCATGACGTTCTCCTTCAAATTATCTGATAGTTGTAAATGACCAAAGAATTCTGGATCTGTTTGCAGACGCTTCCGAGCGCGGTGGAGTCGACTCGTAATTGTATTCACCGACACTCCCATGAATCTGCCGATCTCTCTTGTTGACATTTCGTCAAGATAATAGAGTGTTACAACGGCGCGTTCCTTCTCTGGCAGTTTTTCCAACAGTCTTTTCACAAGTTCATGGTAATGCTCGGTTCTCTCTGTCATTCGCTGTTCCGATATATGATGTGTATAAGAGGACTCCTCAACCTCTTCAACAGGTGTATCCTCCAACGATTGCATCACAGACTTTTGGCTTCGCATCCAATCAATGCAAAGTCGATTTGCGATAACATGGAGCCACCCCGCAAATTGCTCGGGATTCTTGAGGGTCGGCAGTTTTCTGTATGCCCTCAGGAAGGTATCCTGCATAATTTCCTCCGCATAGTGAAAATCTTGGATCTTCCGCCATGCCAGTGCATGAACGCTCTTTTGGTACTTTTCGACCAAGATGCTAAACGCCGCGTCGTCGCCCGATAAAATTTTGCGGATTAGTTGGACATCGTCTTCTCTTTCCACGAAACTTCCTCCTCACGAACAGATTGGATCGTGTTTGCCTGCACCTTAACCAAATACTGGGTTTTGTAAAATTAAGCAATACATTGGGATTCGCACGCTCTATTATTAAAGACGAAAGTTTGAGCAGAAAACGTGCATTAGGTGAAAAAATCGGAAAAATTCTTAAGTCAACGCACGTTCAACGAATCTCCTCTTACTCCTGTCCGAGTGCTCTCAGAAACTCTTTGTCATCCCTTACATCTGAAAATTCGGGGGTTCCCAAGAAAGTCGGGTAATACATATCCCGGTTCAAAGGATTTAGCGTGAAATCTTGAGCAGTCTTTAAATGATGTAAGGTTTTCTGTCTGTCCCTCTCAGAAGCCCAAATACTTACTGCAAGAAAGAAGTGACTCCAAGCGTTATTGTTTCCGAAATCAACGGCGATTTGTAGGAAACGTCGCGCCTCATTGTACTTCTTCGCCCACAACAAGCACCATCCAATATCATGAGCAGCCCATCTAAGGTTCCCAATATTTACAGACTGACCAGCATTCCGTTTTTCTATCTCTTTTTCCATAAATGCGTCGGCTTCTATAAAGACTTGATTGAAACGTTCCCAATCTTCCTTTTTGCCATACACCAAAAGTCGGGTGGTTATCCCTGTCAACCAGAACTGAAAATAGTGTTCCAAACCAGGGATGTTATTGAGACGCTCTAAATTTTCCAATTCAAGAAGTGCTTCATCCAGCCTGTTATTGCTGAATGAAACTTCTGCCCCGGCTTGTAAGAAAAGGCAACGTTTGTACCGACTTACTTTAGGATTCTCTAAGCGTTCAGAGGCTTCGTCATACAGTTGAAACCACTCATCAATACGACCTTCCTCTTTCCAACATTTAGCTTGAGTCGTATCGTAAAGCGCCTCTAACACATATTCATCCGATAGATGCTCACACGTCCAACGATAAAGTCGAATCTGCTCCTCAACGGTTTCCCTGTTTCTCTGAAGAACAGCGAGGCTATCCACTAAGTGCCAATGCGACCAGAAACGTTCTGTGTTATCTGGAGCAACACCGAGATACCTACGGTGCAGAGAGATACGTTTCTCTAATCCGAGTTTACCCATATATTGATATATGTCATCCGTGAGATGCACCAACTCAGGTGTGATTTCACCCTTAAGTGCTTCCTCAATTTGATTGTATGCTTCCGTAAGTATATCCTCTCCGGATGTAGGGTCAGATTTTGCTTGCACCATAAAGGCATCAAACTTGCGGCGAATATCTTTCAAGGTATCAGTCATATTTTCTCCCTCGCTTCGGGTTATTAGTGTAAAAGTGATTAAACAAGTGAACAAACCGAGGAAAATGGTAACGATACTTTTCCAATTCATTTTGCTTCTCCCGCGATCTTATACTTTGGCGGAATATCCTCACCAAGGTATTTTGTGCTAGATCTAGTAGATCCGAAAAATATGTGGACACAATAGAATCCGATACCTCACGATTTCCACTGGCAAGGTTTCCTAACCTCGACAATTCCTGAGTGTCCATTTAATTGTTGGCTTTGCTATCTCTCCTGAAATTAAACAATACAATACGATTCAGACCTTCTATTATTAAAGACGAAAGTTCGATCAGAAAACGTGCATTATGGAAAAAAAAATAAAAACCTGGATTTTTTGGAATTTGTTTTGTGAGTATCAGGCAACAAAAAAGGGAACCGGTAAAAAAACCAGTTCCCTGTGGATATTCTATTGAACTTCGGAAGCTAAGCCGACAATCCAGCAACAGCGGCGTCCTCACTGTCGAAATGTTCAAACAGACGCATCACACGACTGAGAACAATGAGATTTCTGATATGTTTCCCGACATTGATGACACCCACGCGTCCTTGTTTCCGTGACGCAGCAGTATATGCCTCCATCAAGGTGCCAAGACCTGAACTATCGATCCGGTTGACCTGCTCGAAATTGATGAGGATACGTGGGGTATCAGAAGCTTCTATTTGCGGCAGTATAACTTTCCGTAAGTCTGATGCGGAACGTCCACCCACCTTTCCAGTGGGTTTCAAAATCGAGATACCATTTTGCTGGCGAATTTGCGTTGTCATTTTTTTCTCCTTTTTTTATTTGTGGAATTTGTAACTGTTAATTGTTCTTTCAATACTATTCAAACGTTCAATTTAAGGATGCGTTGACTTAACCCGAATTCTATTTAAAAAACCGTCTTTTTAACGCAAACCCAAGTCCGTGTCCATTTTGAGGCGTTTATGGAATGTTTCAAAAGACGCTTCCCAAGGTCTCTCCTCTGTATGAGGATCGCGCGGTTCAGCTGGCACAACAGTCTCATCAGATCCGAAAGCAAGGTAACCGATGCCGAAGAGTAACAAGAAGACGAGGAGTAGATTAATCATCAGGAAACGCATTTTTTTTCTCCTTATTGGAACAGGACTTGCATTTGAATTCGCAAGTGGCAATTTTGCTAAAATTTTCCTTTTTCATCCGCTGATTTAGGTGACGCATCTTAGATGTCAAAAGGTTGCATTATCTTCAAAAAAAGCGTTGCAACCAAATGAATGTAATTTGAAAATGGAGAGATAGAAGATCCATTCTCCGAACCCCTCAGCCTTTGCAGTTCCCCTCCTTTTGCCTATATAGAGTTCGTTCAGGCAAAAAAGATAGTAAAAACTTGTCCGTTGTCGTTACTACAAACGAGTTCCAAAACGGTTGCATTTTTTTCATAAAACATGCTTCTGGAAGATTATGCTGTGGAAATACGAGGAGGTTTAAAACGCGCGGATCACCTTAGCAACGAAACGCTGTTTGAATTCTAAAGCGTTTGGGTCGCCGAGGATGATGAAAAAATCGGTGCCAGCATAACCAGAGCGGCGCAATGCGAAGTAGATATTAATGCCTTCTACTTGCCAGATGAGGCGACTGCCGAGACTTAAGGCGGGACTGAAATCATAAGTGAGGGTGAATATCTGTTGGTAACGTCTCTCAAAGTGCCACTGGATTTGTGAGGAGAGTCCTGCGGTGAAACCGTAGGCTTGGAGATTTAGATTTCCGCTGATGCGATGAATCGTCTCGCCTGCCTGCTCACCCCAATTGTAGGTAATACCAACATTGTTGAACCTGTCGGAAGCACGCGCACGGAATCCAACGCTGAAAATACTGTCGTTGAATTCTTCAAATTGTCCGCCTCTCCAGCCAGCCGCAAGTGCGTAGTCACTATGCGTTAGGATAAGTGAAGACACATAAAAGTAACGCCTGAAAACTTCACCGTCGTAAGTATCAGATATCTGGCTTTCGATAGAAGCAGATACTCTACGGAAGAATCCTTCACGCCATTCGTTTTTGATGAAACTACCCAAACCTACGCCGCGGTAGCCGGTGAAAGGACGGTAACCGAGTCTATTGATGAAATCTGGATCCACAAAAAATACGGACAGGTAGGGTTGAAAAAGCGGTCCGTTGTAGCCTAAACTGACGAACCCATTCCTTCCGTCCGATTCGCCCGCCGAAGTTTGGATGAGACTGGAACCGACTGAAAGTTTACCGTGGCGTACATCTCCGGAAAGATAACCTACATTGTTCGCTCCAGTGTCACGGTGATGATGTGAAAGGAACGCCGCGCTGATATTGGATGTTGCGGTTAGGGATTGAGAGGCTTGCAGGATAACGTTCTGGTTGTTTCGATGATACGTGCCTAAGGTACCGACAGAGGTGTTTTTCCCGATTTTTCCAAAGAGTTTAATCCCGCCATCCATATCCGCTATCCGCCGCGAATGGAACACACGACCGAGGCGGTAGACATTGCCGCCTTCCGAGAAGAAAGGTCTCCGATCGGGCACATAGCGTTCACCGTAGGAGAAGTCGATACCTTCTACTGCTTGCTCGATGTTCTCGAAATCCGGGTTCGCTGTGCCGATGAGTCGCAGTTGCGGTGTAACCTCATAGCGGAGATCTGCGCCCGCGCGAGCCGTATATTCCCTTCGCGTCCCGGAGGTCGCTTCTACAGAAGTTTCCGTTTCACTGATGCCACCAATCAGATAGGGTAACACTTTGAGTTCACGCTTCCGAGGTGGCGGTAGCACATCAATCCAGTGTCCATCGTTTTCCCGAAATTCTTGAACGCCTAAGTTGCACCACCAAGAACGTTCTCCGGTGCGTTGTTGTAGCCTGTCAATGTTAATACCCATCCGAACAGGTTCGGTTGTATCGGGATAATCGAGCATCTGCCAAGGGATTTCCATTTCTACAATCCATCCGTCTTCTACAATCTGTGCAGCGGTTTTCCATAGCCCAATCCACTCACTTTTCTCGGCGCGTCCCGTAGCGAGATGCGCGTATTTGGTGCCGAGCGGATTTACGATGAAGAAATTCCTGTCTGAAAACTGATGAGTGTGAAACGGGTCAAGACTGAAGGAGACCCAATCCTCTCCGCGGATTCGCGTTTGGTCTTTGGTTTGGCGTGCCACAATTTTGTCGGGCATATCATCGTAGAGATGAAGTCCAATATAGATGGCTGTGTCCGTGTAGACGACTCGACCAACCGATTGGTTCTTCGCCGGTTTTTCGGTCCGTTCGTCGGTGAAACCGATGGCTTGCGGTGCGTCTTGCCAGCAGGCATCGTCGAGGATACCATCAATAGTGGGAGGCTGATCTGTTTTGGCTGCGGGGAGTTCTTTCTGGACGGTCTGTGTGTTTTCAATTGCCGAAGTTTGTAAACTTGTGATTAAGGTAAACGATAGCGTGATGAGCAATACTATCGCGTAATTTTTCTGTTCTATCCGTTTGTTTGTGATATACTCGTGCGCTGCCTGAACCTTTGCCGTTGTAAACTTCGGCTTTTTCATCAATGAACTTCCTCCGATTTAGAATATCTTTGAGAACTGACTTCACAATTTAACGAGGATTAAGAATTTGATTCTTAATCCTCATCAAAACGTTCTTAAAGGTTAACCCCTATTCTAATTATAAATTCAAATTAACATGGAACTTGCAGCATGAAATCTGCCCTGCCGACATTAGTTTCGCAAAGCATTGGCATGAAATTCCGAGATGCTTCTTTCAACACTTCGGAGCAGCGTCTCATCGCTGAGATGGAACGCCTCGCGTATTGTCATTGACAGTTTCTGCTGCTGCTCTATCGAATCGAGCAATTGCTGGTTTTGCACGACAACGACAGAATCAGCATTCTCTTGAATTTCCTGTAGTGAACGTTTCGCTTGTTCGGCGCGACGTTGACCCTCAAAGTTGAATGGACAGGTTACAACACCTACAGCCAAAGCACCTTGCTCCCGAGCGAGAGATGCAATCAGAGGCGAAGCACCCGCTCCTGTTCCACCTCCCATACCGGCTATAACGAAGACAATATCCGCGTCCGCAACGATGGTGTTGAGCGTTTCCCTGTCCTCTTCAGCGGCTCTTCGACCTATCTCTGGGTTCGCGCCACATCCAAGTCCTTGGGTAGTGTTAGCACCGATCTGCACCGGTGTTGCTTCAGGGTGTTTGTCGAGTGCTTGCTGGTCTGTATTCACGGTATAAAATTCAATGTCCGTCAAACCGTCTTCAATCATTCGTTTAATGGCATTACCGCCCGCGCCACCGACCCCAATAACCTTGATTCTGGTGTGAATGCGTTTGGATTCTTCTCGTTTGGATGACATGGTTCTCCCTCTTTTAGGTTCGACACCGAACTCCTTGCGTAAGAGTTCACGTGTCTGTCTCAATTTGGTCTTGATTGTGCCTATCGCCAATCCGAGTTCAGCGTGGATCTCTTTGACGTTCCACAATTCCAGATAGTATAGGACCGCAACGCGGCGCACTTTATCCGGGAGGTGATGCACGGCTTCCCTTATAGCGTCGTAGCGTTCCGTTTCCCTGAAACGCGCAACTGCATCTTGGTCGATACGATCCGTCAAATCCGCATAACTATAAGGAATGTCGTTTCCCGAACGACCGGCAGAAGCGTAGTATCGCTTGCAAGCGTTGTAAGCAATCCGACGCAACCAGCCACTAAAACTCTCAACACGCCGCAGTTTGCTGATATTTTCCCAGACGGCTCTCCAGACATCCATGAGGATTTCTTCAGCATCGCGGGGTTGTCTCGAATTGGCGATAATCACTCTCCAAATGCGTGAACTATAACGCGACATCAGTTCTGCAAATGCCAACTCATCACCGGCTTGGGCAAGCCGAATGAGTTCCTCATCTGTTAGAATAGTGTGCGTTGATAGATCGTATCGCATAAACAGTTTCCTCTTGATTTTAACCTTAAAGAGTGGACTTTTTCGGGAGGCGGTTTAAAAAAAGCAAAAATTATTTGTACCTCTATATGCGTCGTACAAGTTTCGGTAGTTTTTCGCTGGGTCGCTTGCAGGAACTCACACTTCTGAACGTAGGAAAACGAGGAACGCCCCTGAAAGAACTACACCGAGCAATAAAACCAGCAGCAGTATATCCATTATTGCAGGATTGAGGGTATCTTGAAAAGTTAACTTATCCTCAAATACCGGAATAGCCTCTGGCGAGACAGATTTTTCCGACATGCCTCTTCGGACACCAACGAAATGAAGGCTTTCTGAATCCGCCCGATCCATTTCAACAACGAAGTTTCGGAACTGTCGGATATGAAGACGGCAGTATTCTAAGAATTGCAAGTGGCGATTAAAGCCTGTACCCGCCATGGATTCAAGGGCATACTGGACAATCGCCGCAGGGGAACATCGGGTTATTCGTCTTGCGTGCAAGACTTGCGCACTTTGCGCCGCGAGATGCTGGCGGCTCAACCGTTCCCGAATCTCCATGTCTTTGTTGACGAACTCCCGCTGTATCTCTAATTCTGAAGTGTCTACCCCTGCCACTTCTTTCTGCGAGGTTTCTGCCGATTGACGGCGTTCTCTTAAAACTTCCCTTTTATTCAGGAAATCGCCCCTAATTTGGTCAATGGCAGCTCCTTTTGCCTTCTGAAACTGATGGTGCGTTTGAACGGGAGGCATCCATCTTGTGGAGAGCGTACCGAGGGTTGATGGCATAAACACCACAACAGTCACCCAGATGAGCAATAGGAGAACGAGACTTAACCGACTTTCTCGTGTCATCGCCGAGATGATAAGCCCAATTGCAACGAAAATACCAGCATAGCAAGAAGCGATCAGTACGATAAGCCCCACACGTCCCCAGTCTACGGCACCAAACTGCGTCCAACTTCCCGTAGAAATGATGGCAAGATTGAACAACACGGCACAATAGAAGGCAATGAGGACTGTGATGAGAGAGCCAAGAAATTTACCCACTAACAGGGCAGAACGCGAAATGGAATTGGCAAGACACAGCCGCAATGTCCCGCGTTCCCGTTCCCCTGAAAGGGCATCAAACGTGAAGAGAAGCGGAATGAAAGAGAGCAGATACGTGATGATAAACACCCAATCTATCACCGTGGCAGTGGGGCGGTGATTGCTGAGTGTCTCCATATTCAGACGTGGAACGCCCATCGACCAAATATAGGCAAGTCCGTATAGTCGCCAGAACCCACCGCTCACACTTTCGTCCGGTAGCAATGCGTCTCCTCCGTCAGCGATGAAGGCAAGCGATGAGGGACGTTTGTAAAGTTTACCCGGTCCCTTTTGCAGCAGTGCATACAACTCCGTTCGGGCTTTCAACTCGGCGCGGGATGCACTGACTTTCTCGGAATATTTCCGAACCCGTTCCGGGTGGGTCTGCAGATGCACAACGGCGTTGGTTACCATTAATGCCACGAAGATGAACGTGGTTAAGGCAAAGCGGAGACTCGTGAGATGATCTAAAAGTTCGCGTGTGACAATATGCCAAATCATCTTTTTACTATTCCTTGCGGTTCGATTAGAGCAGTTGCGGGATGAACGATTCTCTCCGTATATCCAGCCCGCTGGTTGGGCTTACGAGCCTTGAGTCGTCGGTTGAACCTAATCTCCAAACTGACTAAAAACCGATAGCTGAAGTCCACCAACTATTCTATACTTCAACTTTGATAAAAATCAAAAATGTTGCCATGAATAGGACGATATTGGTGCATAACAGCAAAAACAATTCAGGCAGGGCGCGCTGCGCGTTGATGCCAACTTCTGCTCGCTCAAAGTGAAAACGAGGCAAGATTGACCAGTCTATATCCCCTTGATTTGGGGCAAACCACTGTTGGCTGGCGAACGCGTCTCTCTCATGAAAGGTGTCAATGAGGGTGCGGCGATACGTCTGGGCGGTTTGGATATAATCCGCCATGCTGGCTAAATCGGTGCCCGCCCACGCCGCCGTGGCAAACGTATAAAGGCTTGCCGGACTGAGCTTCATGAGACGTTCATCCCAGCGTGCTTGCTGGAGGGTGGTCTGTGCTACTAACCGCTGGCCGACGAAACCGATCTCCTCGGCATTCCGGATTTGCAGGGGTGCGGCGAATTCATAATAACGGTGCAAGTGTGGCACTAAAGGGTGCGCTGTATCTTTCAGTTCAAGGTTAACCCGAGGGAAGTCCCCAAGGAAGAAATATCCGGATCCACTAAAGAGACCTGAAAACGCTTCAGAATCTGAAAATATCGGAGGCTCTCCTTTCAGCGGACTATTGGCTAAAAACCGGTGTCGTTCTCTATCCGCCTTTTCCCGAATTTGCGCTATCTGCTGCTCGGCGGATCTCTTTTCTGCACGTATGTCCCTCTCTGGATTTAGGGCAAATCGACTCCAATTTGGATAGACGATCACCAAAATTACCCATAAAAACATACAGAGCATCAGGGATGTAGCGGCACGCCGGGTTATTGTGGAAACGAGCAGACCAATCAGATAGAAAACCGACAGATAGACGATTGTCGTCAAAACAATACCACCAATTCGCAGAAAATCGTCTCCACCGAATTGCACGGAGCGTGCGAAGGAGCACTGAATCAGTGTGAGTAATAAACTCATCAACACGGGGAGTAGCAGGCAAACCATCGCCGCAATATATTTGGCAAACAGCACACTTCCTCGCCCGATGGGATGTGAAAGCACCAAACGCAAGGTACCGGTTTCCCAATCTCCAGCAATCGCGTCATAAGCGAAAAGCAGGGCGATCAGACTCAACACAACCTGAAAAACAAAGATAAGATCTATCTGTGAAAAGAGATGCAGATATGGGTTATTTATACCAAGCGGTGCCCCTGGACTTGAAAGGGACGGGACGCTGCCAAATGCCCACTGTTCTTCCTCAGGTCTGACATCAACTATCGGGTTTGAGAGGACTGGCACACTGTCAAACGCTATGTCAAGGTCGCTACCAAAACGCGTTTCTAAGCCGGCACTAAAGAGGCTCAACGGGTTAGGCGGACGTTGAACCTTCAATTTTAAATACGAATAGGTAGGTGTCGAGGCGATGTTCTCTTGATTCACCGCCTCCCTCTGGCTATAATCAGCAAGACGTTCCTCGTATGCCCCGATTAAGACAAACGTATTGGCAACGACAAGCAGGAGTGTAATGACGACCGCAGCAAAAAAACGCGCACTCATCAAATGCATCAGGAGCTCTTGGCGTATCAGCGTTTGTAACATCGTTTTTCCTTAGGAGATGTTTACGATTCCAAGAGCATCGGCATGATGAGGCAGATATGTCCTTCCTCACCAATCGGTTTAAAAATGACAGGTTTCAACTCACCGGTGAACTCCAGGACCAAGGACTCCGTTCCAATGTGCGTGAGTGCCTCTATCAGTATCCGGGCATCAAAACCGATACGGATGCTTCCTGTGCTGGACTCCACCGCTAACGTTTCATGCTTCTCATCCGGGTCAGAATCCCTCGGCGAAATCCGAATCTGTTGTTCATCTATCTCTAAACAAATTGCAGGGCATTTTGGATCCGAAAACGCTGAAATTTGACGCGTCGCACGCAAAATCGGCTCTTTCTGCACAACTGTACGCATCTTAGGAGCCTCTGGAAAGAGTGTCTCATACTTCGGATATTCACCGTCTACCAACTGCGCCGCCAACGTGGTGCGCTCATCCGAAAAAAGAATCTGGTTCGCAACGCGTGAAATCCTTACCTCTGGGGAATCAGCGAACGTTCGTTCAATACCCTTGACGGCTTTGAGCGGGACGATAAACCCATCGTTATCCTCAGACAGCCCGAAGGGTTCACAATGGGCAAGGGCGAGCTGTACCCCATTCGTAGCAACGACTTCCGTTCTGTCCTCAAAGAGGTTAAAATAGAGTCCGTTTAGGAAGGTCCGCCGAACTTTATCCGTGGATGCAGCAAATTCAGTTTTGTGAAGGACAGACCGTAAGGTGTCTCCATCAATCGCCAAGGCTTCATCATCAACAGACGGGAGTTGTGGGAATTCCGCATCAGCAAGCTCGACGATGTTGTAAAGGTCATTCCCGCAAGTGATTTCAACTCTGCCGTCTGTCGTCGTTGCCAAATCTATCGGTTTCTCAACGGGCCACCCTTCAACGATATCGCCCAATTTTTCGGCGGAGATAGTGATTGTCCCCTCCTCCCTAACGGTTCCTTCCACCTTCATCCTGATACCGACTTCCATGTCCGTCGCTATGCATTCAACTGTGTTCCCTTCCGCACGAATGAGAACATTTGATGGCATAGGTGAGGTATCCTGCTCACCCGCGAGCCCCTGCAGCATCTGTAGGGGGTACAAAAGGTCATCTTTTTGAAAAGTTAATTTCATTCCAAAATCTCCGTTCAAATGTTTTCGGGAGCAACGTTTCGCTTCAACGGTGATGTCCAACGCTGCTGGAACCATGAATTTATACTGTCTTAAGTGTTGCCGGGCACGGCGGAGACGACTCTTAACCGTATTTTCGGATACACCCAAAACGTTACTTATCTCTGCGTATGTCATACCCTCAAGGTAGTGAAGGGTAATGGTTGTCCGGTTGTTCTCCTTTAACTTCGCAAGTAGCGCCTCCACCAAGTCGCGTCGCGCTTCAGCGAAAGTTCTGGCGTGTTCTGTGGCGATATACTGGGAGTACGCCTCTGTCTCTATTGTTGAGAGGTCAGTGTCGTCCAGCGGTTCGGTGTGTCGTTGGTTTTTTCGGAGCCAAGCGATACAGAGGCGATCCGCAATGACATAAAGCCATCTTGGAAACCGCGTCGGATCCTTCAAGGTTTCCAACTTCTGATAGACTTGCAGGAAGGTTTCCTGCGTAATATCCTCGGCGATATGGAAATCCCCAATTTTCCGCCACGCGAGCGTGTGTACCTGTTTCTGATACTTTCTCACCAGATGCTCAAAGGCAGTTGCGTCACCTGCGAGGATGCGTTGAATCAATACAGTATTATCGTTTCTCACCAAACATCTCCAGAAAAGTCATTTATCAACGGAAATTATATAACAGTATATCAGAGGAGTTCTCCTCTTGAAATATCTATTTCTTATCCGGATGCCGCAAATTGTAAACGATACAACCGAGCGTAAAGTCCGCCGTGAGCGAGTAACTCCTGATGCGTGCCTATCTCCACAATTTTGCCGTCCTCCATGGCGAGAATTACATCGGCATTCAACACAGTAGACAATCGGTGTGCAATCACGAAGGAAGTCCTTCCCCGCATCAACCGCTCCAATGCTTCCGTAACGATCCGTTCCGTCTCCGAGTCGAGTGCGGAAGTGGCTTCATCTAAAAGGAGAAGTTTGGGATTCCGCATCAGCACACGAGCGATCGCAATCCGTTGTCGCTCACCCCCGGAGAGTCTGATACCACGCTCACCTATCTCCGTGGCGTAGCCATCGTTGAGCTGCGTGATAAATCCATGGGCGTTTGCGGCTGTGGCGGCGGCAATAATATCCTCTTCTCCCACACGCTCTGGGTGTCGTGCCCCCATTCGGATGTTTTCCTCAATTGACCCCGAGAAGAGATATGGGTCTTGAAACACCGTGCCGATCTGGGAACGCAGGGCACGCAGATTGAGCGTCGCGATATCGTGTTCATCCACACAAATTTGTCCTTGGGTAGGGGTATAGAGACGCGGAATGAGACTGAGAATTGTGCTTTTCCCTGCCCCGCTGGGTCCCACAAGCGCAGCGATTTGACCCGGCTGCACCTTAAAATTGACGTCCTGCAGGACTTCCGAGTTTTCGTTATAGCTGAAGTGAACGGCTTCAAACCGAACCTGCCCCTTCAATTCAACGTCCTCAATACCATCAGTCGGTTCGGTTGGGTTTTCGTCGAGGAACGCAAAAATCCGTTTCGCGCCTTCGCCGGTTCTGAGAAGTGTTTGATATTCATGCTGCCCTTGATATAGCGGAACGGTAAGCAGATTCAAATAACGATTTGCCATCCACAAAAACCCGAGGCTGATGTGCCCGTCGAGCACCATTTTTCCACCGATGAGAAAGAAAAGCGGATTGCCCACCCAAGAAGCGAGGGGACCGAGCGCTGTCAGGCTTCCGACTAAGTTTTGATGGACTTCCGCACGAATGAGGGTTTCTATTGAACCGCGGATGCGCCCCATATCCCGCATCTCATGCCCGAGAGATTTAATCTCCCGTGATCCCGCAATGCCTTCTTGGAGTCGGGACGAAATACTTTCCCGCTCCTGTAAGACCTGCTTTGAAGCGTTTTGGACAGGTCTTCGGAAGAGAACTGGGAGACCGACCACAGCGAAGGTAAACGGAACGCTAAAAATGCCCAACCATGGGTTGACCCAGAACACAACGGTTAGGGTAATCGCAAATTCAATTCCAGCGAGAATAAGCCATCCGCTCGCCAGAATCCCCTTAGCTGCAGATGCCGTATCGGAATCGACGTAAGCCATAATCTGTCCCGTTGTGTGGTCATCATAAAAACGGCACGGTAAGAATCGCAGATGTTGATAGACTTGTAGTTGCATATCCCTGCGGGTCCGCCCTGTGACCTTTGCCAAAAAATACTCGGATCCAATCGCTGTGAGATAGGTGATGACCGCAATAGCCATCCATCCCGCAACAAGAATTGGCAGAAAGTCGGCATCTTTCTCACCAAAGACACGGTCAAAAAGTTGCCCTTCTATCCATGGGTTGACCAAAAAGGTCGCGCGCATGCCTCCCCGGAAGAACACACACAAAAGGGCTAATCCCCAATACGATTTGAGATAGCCTAACAAACGGACAGCGATTCCGCCACTTCCGAAAGTCCCTCTCTTTTTCGATGCCTCCAACGTTTTGTCTCCTCTAAACGCTAACAGTCACTGTTATGGTACTTTTCCCTTTGAAAGGTTACAAAATTGTGAAAAGATACCCTATCAATTTACCTCACACTATAGTGACGCGAACTGAGAAAAAAAAGGGTGCATAATTCTGCAAAAGAGGTGAGAAAATCGTTAAAAAAGAAAAAATTACGTTTTTGGGTTTATCGTAAATTTTACAACTAACGAGATATTGTGAAGGGACGAGGTTAGGAATGCACGTCGCTCATAGGCGAGTACACCGCAAAACCTCGCCAGTGGGAAGGAGCGTTTTGCTCTCTATTGGAAGGTCCATTTATTTTTTGGCTTTACCATAAATATTTTTGTCGTTCCAAATTCTAAGCTTTACGAAGTGCCTCAATAGGGGTAAGCGACGATGCCTTTAGGGCGGGATACAGACCAAAGGAGATGCCGATTATCGCTGAGACGGATACTGAAATCAGTATCCACTGTAAGGAGATAACCGCTGGCCATTCGGGAACAATTCTGACGATTTTGACGGCGAGCAGTGCCATGCCTTCACCCGCGAGCATACCCAACCCAACGCCGATGGCACCGCCGACACCACACATAATCACTGCCTCTGTGAGGAACTGAAGGAGGATATCCAGAGATTTTGCACCAAGTGCCTTCCGAAGTCCAATTTCACGAGTGCGTTCGGTGACAGCAACTAACATCATGTTCATAATACCGATCCCACCCACAAGTAGCGAAAATCCTGCGATGCTGCCTAAGGTAATTTTTATGATTTTACTAATTTTCTCCAGCTGCGCCATACCGGCGTGCATTTCAAAGATTCTGATGAAGTCGTCTTGGTTTTTGTGCCGTTTCCGAATGACAGTTTTGACCTCTTCAACTGCCTTAGGAACCTCCTTGACGCTATGTGCATAGACTGTAATGTTCGGAATCTGGTCATTGCCGGTGAAACGTTCTTGTATGGTAGATATGGGAATAAAGGCGAGGTTGTCGAAACTGACACCAAACCGTAGACTTGTACCGCGCGGCACGAATGTGCCAACAACCGTAAAGCGTTCAGTGAACCGTCTACCCTCTTTTTGCCCCCACCGGTTGTAATAGTCGCTGTCGCGTGCGATTTTAATTTCTTGTCCCAATGGAGATTTATCACCGAACAAGGCGGTCGCGACATCACCTCCAAGTACACAAACTTTCGATGCGTTTTTAACGTCTTCATCCGTAATAAAACGTCCCTCTTTAACGTCCCAATCCATTGCACTGTTATAGGTGGCATCTACGCCATTCCAGCCTGCCCGAACTTCAGAGCCGCCTGCAGCTTGGATGAGCACACCGCCCCAGTTCCAGATTTGCGGCGTCGCTGCACTAACGGTTGGACACTCCGCCTCAATTGCTAGAACATCTTCATATTTCAGATATTCATTGCTGCGGATACGGACCCAGCGATTGTTTACACGCTTGTACGAACTCCGGAACACAAAGAACTGATTTGCCCCACCTAACTTTTGTGCGTCTTGCCGGACAATCGCCTTGGCACCATCACCAATCGCTATCATCGCTAATACCGAAGCGATGCCGATGATAATACCGAGCATCGTCAGCAATGAACGCATTTTGTTGCTACGCATCGCAGAAATTGCGACGGATACTGCTTCGACTATACGCATTTGATTCTCCAAATTATAGTGAAATCTGTGTTTACTGATTCCCGATTAGATTTTTTAGGTGTTGTGTATTCGTAAAAAAGTGTTCTTTCTTCTCAAGTATTATAGATACAATTTAGGCGCGAAAAGATTGTCTTAATTTTATCGGCTTAATTTGCGTAAGTTCTGTTGTTAATGACGCGGTTTCGAGACAAAAAGGGTGCATTATTTTTATGAGGTTTTTAGTTTCAGGAGACTCGCGCCTTTTGTAGAGAGGATCATTGCGAATGCCACACGCCCTTCTCTATGAAAAGAGAAACCTACCATCACTTGTGTAGGGTTGCATGGACCATCCAGCAACATCCCACACAAGCAAAGCACGCGTTAGATAGATCAGTCGCTCAATCGGTTTCCTCGGATGCGGGTTTCTCTGCAGCGTCCGCACTCAGGTATTTCAACGGGCTTTCAACGATGTAATCTCCCGAGTCCTTAAGAAACTGCTCAATCTGGAAGATATGTCCAGCACCAATAACCAGCAGTATTCGATCATCGGCAGATTCGGTGATACGCGTTAGGTTGACAAAAATCTTGAGATCTCTATCATACCACCAGTGTGCCATCCAATTCGCACCGGGATATGCGTTGTCTAACCCAATACGCGCCAGTCGCAGATATTGCTGATGACTTGAACGGCTCCATTCGGGTTGATTGAGGCGTATGTACATATCAATTATCGGTTCGTATTTTTCAGGTTCAATCCAAGTTGTGCCATCTTTATCCTTCGTGATTTGACCTTTAGGCGGGACAGATAGGAGATGCTCTTGACCGTGGATTTTTGCGAACTTGCGGAAGTCCGTCAAATCCGTATCAAAACCGTTTGGGAAGAAGGGGTGCTCGTCTGGCCAATAATCGACGCAGTACACCTTCGAGTGTCCCATCTGTTTTGCTAACCGAAACCCGATTTGATCTTTTTCACCGCGTTTGAGTTGATATGTTCCTTCCAGATAGCCTTGATAGTTTGCGTTAAATCCAGCTTCCTTAGAAGGATCTGACTCAAGTGCTATTTTGGTAGGTTGAAACGCCTTAAGTTGTGTAACGAGTTGCTCAATCTCTCGTTGGCGTTTGGGCGCGAGGACATCATCCATTTTTCTATTGAAGACATCTACTCCCGGATTCGACAAGTGCACGCTACCGAGAATCATGACTGTCGGTTTTTTCGCTATCTGATTGGTTGTTTCTGTGGATACATCTGTCTGATCACCGATTGCGGTTGTGCCGACTGCAAATAACACAGTGGCAAGCGATATCATTAAATAGACTTTGCATTTCACTAAAGCTTTCATAAAACTTTCTCCTATTTTCTGTTGTGTGGTTGATTGGGTTATATCCCCTGAACTTTCTGAAAAAAAGTGAGGTTGTCGTTACTACAAATGGGACGGGAAAAAGTTGCACTTTTTTCCGTTGAATCGGAAAGGCTTGGGGAAGGGATCGTGGATGCGGTTCTGGGGATTGATCGGGTTGGGAAAGTGTTATTAAATTGGGGTGTCTAAGCGTACCATGAGGCTTGTGCGTTCCACATTTCGGCGTATAATCCGTTCATGGCGAGTAACTCTTCGTGTGTGCCGTCTTCAACGAGTTGGCCTTCATCTAAAACGAGGATTCTGTCACAGAGGCGGGCAACCCCAAGTCGATGGGAAATGACAAGCGTGGTACGGGATGCGTCTTTGGTGAGGAGTTCGCGAATCATTTCAACTTCGGCGACCGGGTCGATGGCGGCAGTGGGTTCATCAAACACGACGAACTGGCTCTGTCGGAAAAGTCCACGCGCAACGGCGAGACGCAACCATTCTCCACCGGATACATCGCGTCCACCGAACTCATGTCCGAGCCACGTATCGAGGTCGCGTGCGAAAGTAGAACCTGCTCTGTCGAGCGCGTGCTGCATGTGATTGTCGTCTTGCATGCGATTCAGGTCAGCAAAACCGACATTATCCCGAACAGGGAGCAGGAATTTCGTGAAATCTTGAAAGACAGCACTGGTTGTGGGTTTTTCGGAAGCCGTAGCACCTTGTGAAAACGCGAGTGTTCCGCTATCTGGGGCGTATAAACCGAGCAATATATTTGCGAGTGTTGTCTTTCCAGCACCATTTTTGCCGACGAGTGCCACGGTTTCACCTGGTGCGATTTTTGCGGTAATCTCCCTGAGTGTCTGCGTCGCTGCGCGTGGGTATTGGAACGAGAGATCGTTCATGGCGACTGTCATCTCTCCCACTTCTGCGGCGGGTGAGGGAGCATCCTTATGTTCCTCCGTCGTATCAGAAACGCTACTGTCTTTGGTGGATTGCGTTGTAAACAGCGTCGCGAGATCACGTAAGACACCGCTCTGTTCAGCGAGATTCCCCATAGAGCGTGCCATATACGAGAGAAACCCTTGTAACCCAACAGCGGCGGTAACTAAACCCGTGAAGACACCGGCGATCTTTTCAGGGTCCCCGTTATGTGCGACTCGGGCTGCGATGAAAACGATCACACAATATCCGAAGATAGAACTGAGATTGGCAAGTGCATTCCAGGCGGTTTTCCTTTTGAGCGATCCTATTTCCACTGCAGCGAGTTGATGATACGCGTCTTCCCATTTTGAAAGTAACCAACGTTGCAGTGTAAAAAGGCGTACCTCTGGACTGTTGACACGTTCATAGAGTCGAGCCGCCCACGCTGTCTGTGCTCGGTTGGGACGTGCTGCCGCTCGGTCTTGCTCAAGTTCAAGTCTGGCAATAGGTTTTCTTGTGAAGAGAATGATGGAGGAACTGACAAGCAAAGCAGCCATACACCATATATCACTACTGATAATGAAGATTGCGCCCAACAGTCCGCATACACTCGCGACACTATAGATATTGTCCACAACACTCCGAAACCAGCTGACAACGCGATCACTGAAGCCTTGCGTTGCCCGACTCAGGTTGTCGTGAAAGTCGGCGTCCAAAAAATGGAGCAGGGGTGTTTGTCCAGCTTGACGCAGAAGATCTTGCTGAAAATGTAGCACAGCCTTATTGGAGAACCACATTTGTGTTACACCATTGAAAACATCGGTTAATATTTCTAAGGTCATTAGCACGAGATAAAGACCCATCCATAAAAGGAGTCCCTCAGCGTTTACTAACGCGTTCGTAAATCCGGCGATGATAACCGGTGTAAAACCGCGATTTCCCGCGTTTATTAAACGGAGCAGAAGGGTAACACAGAGCGGAAGCGGTGCTATCCGTATAAATTGCCAAATTAATCTAAGAACTGCGCGTCTCGGTAATGTGTTTGTGTTTCTCATTATTGATACCACTCACTTTGTGCTGCGAACATTTCGGCGTATTTTCCATTTCGCTGTAGGAGTTCAGTGGGATTTCCGATTTCTACAATGCGTCCACCATCCAAAACAACCACGCGATCAACAAGCCGCGTGGGTCCGAGTCGATGGGCGATGAGCAGGGCAGTTTTACCTTCTACCAATTCAACAAACTGCTGAAAAATTTCCAACTCAGCAAGAGGGTCAAGGGCTGCCGTGGGTTCGTCAAAAATGACAAATTCACCCGTTTCCTTTATCAGACTCCGAGCGATGGCGACGCGTTGCCATTCGCCGCCAGAAAAGTCTACACCCCCAAATTCGGGACCTAAAAGTGAGCTTAGCGGGAACCTTTCCGCTGGCAATCCGACTCGGGTTAAAACCGCCTCAGCATGCGCATCGGAGGCATCAACACTGCCTAAAATCAGATTCTCGTGTAGGGTGGTCGGATAACGTGCCGGCTGCTGAAACACGACGGTGCAAGCACGCCGGCGGTCTTCGGATGAGAGTGTGGCGGTATTTATACCGTCTATTGTAACGTGTCCTGCTGTTGGAGAACGCAAGCCTGCTAAGATGTGTGCCAAAGTCGTTTTTCCTGCGCCATTTTCACCGACGATAGCGAGAATTTCGCCCGGACGAATATGAATGTTAATGTCAGAGAGCGCATCTGTGTCCGCACCCGGGTAACGATACGCGACGCTATGCAAGCGAATACCTTCACGCATCGGGTGCGGAGAAGGCGTTTGTGTTTCGGGAGCGGCTTCCTCCTCTTTCTTTTCTAACAGACGGCGAAGGTCCTCTCCGTAGCCAGCATGTTGAACAAAGCCGATGACGAAATACTGCATGGAGTTCATACCTGCAGTGATATTCCGGAGTGCCTCTAACACCAAAGCGGCGAGTCCGGCTTCGACCCTTCCCTGTGAAAGCGATGTCACCAGTAATGCCCCAGCGATGATGGCAACGAAAATAAACACTTGGAAAATACCTTGGGAGGCATTTCGAAAATCGATATGCAAGCGCTCCTGAAGATATTGGGCGAGGATCGTCCGCCAGCGTTGGAGAAGGGTTTCACCGATAGACCATAAACGGATTTCGGCACCACTGCGTCGTTCTGTTAGAAGTTGGACGTAGTAATCCGCAAGTCGTTTGTTGCGTGTATTTTCCACCTCAAAGTGCCGCACTCGCGTTCCCATCCGAATTTCAAAAACCCGCAGCAATATTGCACCGCCGATGATGATCAAGGGAATCCAAATTGAAATCAGTCCTAAAACAACAGCACTGACGAATAGGATCGGGGTGTATTCAATAAGACTTAAGCCATTTTGCATCAATTGGACAATGTTCGAATCCCCGCCAGTGACGACGCGATTGATGAGGTCGTGCGATTCCTCGTCATCAAATGCCTCCAATGGCAGTTTGCCTGTCTTTTGCAAGGCAGCACGCTGTAAAGCGAAACCGGCTTTAATGCGGAGTTGCTCGCGCAAAAGTGGGAGGAGTGTTAAGATCGTTTGCTCTATCAAAAAGAGGAGACAGAGTGCAGTCAGCCATGGAACAGCACTGCTTAGGAGGTCTGCATCGACGAGGGTGTTAACGGTTTCTCGGAGCACCAGCAGATGGGCTGCCGCAGCACCTGCGTTGATGAGTACAAGGGTTATCCACACTGCGGCAATAAAAGGGGATGCTCTCAACACCTGTCCGAACAGCCAGAGTAGGTCTCGAAATGAAGGGCGGGTTAATTTGACTTTGTCCCACATGGTTTTCTGTTTACCTCGGTTAGTCCTAAATTACAATAGCGTGTAGGGAAGGCGTTTCAGCCCTCTATCTCATTGTGTTTCTTCCGCACTTAAATAGTCTAACGGACTCTCAACGATATAATCCCCCGAATCTTCAAGGAATTGCTGAATCAGGAAGGTATGTGCAGCCCCGATAATCAGTAGGATTCGGTCATCAGCAGATTCGGTAATTCGCGTCAGATTCACATAAGTCTTGAGATTACGCGGATACCAGAAGTACCCCATCCAATTGGCACCTGGATATTGATCGTCTGACCCAATCCGCGCGTTCCGCAGATATTTCTGATGGTTTGAATGTATCCGTTCAGGTTGATTGAGCCGTATGTACATGTCAATAATTGGCTCGTACTCAGGTTCAGTCTGGGTTGTACCGTCTTCATCCTGAGTGGTTTTTCCTTTAGTAGAAGGGAGACGCAGGAGATGCTCTTGGCCGTGCGTTTTGGCAAACTTATAGTAATCTGTCAAATCGTCATCAGGATCCCTTCCAAAGATTGGGTTCTCCGCAGCATTTCGGAAGTGATCCACGCAATGGATCTTTGGATGTCCCATCATTTTCGCCAATCGAAACCCGACTTGATGGACTTCATGGCGTTCAAGTTGAAAGTCGTCCTTTAGATAGGCGTTGTATTCCTGCTGACGATTGGAGTCAAGGTGGTCGACCTCAACAGCTATCTTCGTCGGCTGAAATTGAGCCAGTTGATCAGCAAGTTGTTGAAGTTCACGCTGACGTTTAGGCGCGCGCATATCATCTATATTATCTCCATCCCAACCTGCCAAGTGGTGACTCCCGAGAATCATAACTGTAGGTTTCGTCTGATGCTTCATCAATTAGCATCCTCCATTTTTAAGTATTGCAGCGGACTTTCGACGATGTAATCGCCTGAATCCTCAAGAAACTGTTGGACGAGGAAAACATGACCAGCACCGATAATCAGTAGAATACGATCGTCGGTTGATTCGGTGATACGGGTTAAATTCACAAAGATTTTGAGGTTTCGAGCATACCAGACGTGGGCGATCCAGTTGGCCCCCGGGTATTGAGCGCCTAATCCAATACGGGCACTTCGCAGATATGCCTGATGATCCGCGCGTCTACCTTGAGGTTCGTTACGCTGTATGTACATCTCAATAATTGACTGGTATTTCGCAGGTTCAATCCAAGTTGTGCCATCTTTATCCTTGACAATTTTTCCCTCAGTAACAGGGGGTGGACGGAGGAAGTGTTCCTGATTGTGAGCTTCTGCAAAGGCATAACGATCTGTCAAATGATCATCAATTTTTTCAAGGATTGGCCAACGTTCCGGCCAATAATCGACGCAGTACACTTTTGGATGTCCCATCTGTTTTGCCAACTGGAACCCAATCTGGTTGCTTTCCCCACGCTTGAGTTCGTATGTGCCTTCCAGATAGCCATGATAGTCTGCGTTAATCTTAGCGTCAAACCTTTCATCTGCCTCAATGGCTATCTTGGTGGGACGAAACGCTTTAAGCTGTGTGACCAGTTGTTCAATCTCGCGTTGGCGTTTGGGTACGCGGACATCGTCCATTTTTGTGTTGTATACATCCGCCCCCGGATTCGCCAGATGCGGACTGCCGAGAATCATAATTGTCGGTTTTTTCGTCATTTGCGTAACATCCTCTGTAGATAAATTAGTCCGATCATCGCTTGCGGCCATGCCGACTGTAAGTAATACAGCGACGAGTAACGTCATCAAATAAAATTGGCATTTCACTAAGACTTTCATAAAACTTTCTCCGATCTGTAAAACTGTCTAATCAACACTTACGTTGGGGTTGATTCAGTTTGTAAAACGACATCCAACGCAAGCATCAAAGGGGCACATAAATCCTATCCTGATTGGTTTACTCAGTTGACGGTTTTCCTTCCTCATCTGCCTTCAGGTATTGCAACGGGCTCTCTATGTGATAAAATTCAGAGTCTTCCGCAATCTGTTTAAGGAATCCCAAGTGTCCAGCACCGATGATTAGCAAAATACGCTCATCTTCTGATTCCGTAATTCGGGTGAGGTTGACGAAAGTTTTTAGGTTCCTTGGATACCAAGCATGTGCAACCCAATTCGCACCCGGATACTGATCTTGCAACCCAATTCGTGCAATCCGTAAGTAGTCGCGGAGGTTTTTTCGGATCTTTTCATCTTGGTTGATCCGTATATACATGTCAATTATCGGTTCGTATTTCTCAGGCTCAATCCAGATTTTGCCATCTGCATCCTGCGTCATCTTTCCAGTAGGTGGAGGACCCAGAAGGTGTTTCTGGTCGTTCGCCTCTGCAAACGTGCCCCAATCTATTAAATCATGATCCAGATCCTCTCGGACGATTGGATCATCACGAAAATAATCTACACAGTACACCTTTGGATGTCCCATATCTTTCGCCAGTCGGAACCCAATCTGGTGAATTTCATGAGGCTCCAGCTGAAAACTATCCTTTAGGTAACCGTTGTATTCCTCCTGAAGATCCGCATTCCAACGCTCATCAACTTCAACGGCTATTTTCGTCGGTTTAAATTGGGCGAGTTGATCCGCAAGTGCCTGAAGTTCAGCTTGCCGTTTAGGCGCAAGCACATCATCCATTCTGTAATTGATTCGGTCTGCACCCCAATTTGCCAAATGTCCGCTTCCAAGAATCATAAGGGTCGGTTTTTTCGTCATGTGCGTAGTATCCTCTGTAGACGGGTCTGTCTGGTCATCACTTGCGACTGTGCCGACCGCAAGTAACACAGCGACGAATAACATTATCAAACAGAACTCACATTTCACTAAGGCTTTCATAAAATTTTCTCCGATCTGTGGTATCGGTAACCCTGCCTCAAAAAAGAGAACAACAGATTAAGGCGTTTCCGCTTGGTTTGCATTCAAGTATTGCAGCGGACTCTCAACGATGTAATCTCCCGAGTCCTGCAAAAACTGTTGAATCAGATAAACATGATCAGTACCAACAACCAGTAGAATGCGGTCATCGGTGGACTCAGTGATTCGCGTCAGGTTCACAAAATTCTTGAGATTATGCACATACCACCAATGTCCAACCCAATTCGCACCCGGGTATTGGTCTTTGAGTCCAATGCGTGCGGTGCGCAGATACCCTCGATGGCTGGTGATTATCTCCTCAGGTTCGTTCATCCGTATATACATGTCAATCAGCGGTTCATATTCTTCATGTTCAACCCAGAGTGTTCCATCTGCACCCCGCCGAATTTTCTGTCCCTCTGAGGAGACGGTCGGTAGGAGATGCTCCTGATTGTGCATCTCCGCGAACGCGTCGAAATCCATCAAGTGGTCGTCAATTTTATCCCGGATCGGCCGGTGTTTTGGCCAATCAGCAACAGAATAAAGCCTCGAGTGCCCCATCTGTTTCGCTAACCGAAAGCCGATCTGCTCCGTATAGCTCCGTGTGAGTTCGTATGTGCCATCCAGATAACCTTGATAGTTTGCGTTAAGCTCAGCATCAAAACTTTGGTCTATATAAACGGCTATCTTGGTGGGACCAAATGCTTTCAGTTGCGTCACCAGTTGTTCCATTTCGCTTTGGCGTTCGGGTGCGAGGACATCATCCATTCTGAAATTGAATCTATTGATTCTCGGATTTGAGAAAAATATACTACCGAGAATCATGACCCTCGCTTTGTCCCCGGTGTCCTCTATTTTCCATTGCCCTTTCAATTTGTCGCCAAAATCGATGTCTACCGCCCCGAAATTACTGAGATTCCCGAGCAACTCCTCAATGCGTTCCGGTGCGATCTCCCCGACGATGTTGACAAAGGTGACTTCTCCAGACCTTTTCGGGATGATGATAGCGAAAATCCCGTAAACCTTCTCTTCGTCAAACAGTAGATTAATCTCCACCGTTTCACTGCGCTCCTCAATTTTGACGAGGACCTCCCACTCATCCTTTTTGAGCTTCTCCTTGAAATAGTTAACTAACTTCTTCTCATCAATCGTTCCTCTATCGTAGGTGCGGACATAGATGCCGTCTAACATCCGGATCAGTTCAGCGACTTCGGGTTGATTGCTCACCGATTTGGTTACCAGACTGATGAGTTTCGAGGTTAAGTTAACTTCGACTTTCGCCGCAAGCGGCTCTGGGAAATCGAAAAGGATAAGTCCTTTTTCATCGGTCTTGTCCGACTTTTTCTGTTGCGCGACTGCTGAATGCATCAGTGTTAGCGATGCAACCAAAAACAGGAGCGCGAACAGCCGTATAAAGTGCTTTTGCAGTTTCATGTTTTACTCCTTATCCATTTTAACGGTTAGTTGCCGTGGTTTCTGATTTCGGGGCATGCTCCGGTTTCTCGGCGTTGCGCTTTACTTCCCACCCATGGGACATCGGGACGTTTATCCAATTGCGAACTGTTTCGGAGATCGACTCCCCCGAATTAGATTCCAGAAGTTGCCCAAATAGAGTGCCGAGTTTCTGAAAGTCGATCTCTCCATAAATGTTCACAAAACCCGAATTGCCATTATCGGTGAACATAACGAAAATACCGTTCACTACGCCCGGTTTTTCCGAGCAGAGCAGGCTGAGATCGAATGTATCCCTGATTGTGATGAGATGCTCCCACTTCTCATTGGCAAGGATGCTACGGTAGTGGTCCACGATTCGGTTGAGGTCTCTCATCTCTCCATCGTAAGCCCGGATAGAGGCACCTTTTAGCATTTCGGCATACGCCGTATATTCCGACACGTCTATCGATTTATCTCCAGAAAGTTCCGGATGACTTGCGATACCGAAATTGATAAAGAGGCCCAAGAGGCTCTTGTCCAAGGTAATTTCCACCTTTGGGACAGGGGCATCCGGCAGATTCATTTCTATCTGACCCCGAACTGTTTCTTCTACGTTGCCGTTCTGGGCGTGCCCATTGGTGAAGAAACAGCAAACTGCTAAAAAGGCTATACCTGCTAAGAGGGCTGTAAGGGTGGATCTTTTCATGTTTTTTTCTCCTTAATATGAACGTTGATCGGTTTTCGTATCCAGAGTGCCGTGTGGTAATCGGTCAAGACTATCCAGACTCCGATGGATTGCCGATGAAATATTTCTTTTCTGTTTTGACACATGACGGGAGGCTGTTTCAATCTGAACAAACGGAAGACTTGAAACTTCATCAATCCGCACATCCGGAAGTTTCTCGTTAACAACAGTGCCGGTCCGCTCCACTGCGTAATTCAACTTACTCAGGGCATAAGCCAAGTCACGGGAGGCTTGCTGCACTTTCAGATGCTGTTGGTACTGGTAGGTCCCGAACAAGACGACTCCGATGAGACATGCCACCGCACCTGCGCGAGCGAGCATCGAAGTTAAATCATTCGAGAACGTAAACAGTTGGAATATCCGATGTAGCCACCCCGTGCCCTCGTTGGGATGTGCGCGCACGTAAGCCTCAACGGCGTTGAAGATTTCCGGCGGTGGCTCTGGTTTCGGAAGTTCGTGCAATGCGCCACTAATTGCTTGTGCGAAGCGAACTTCAGCTTGACACATTGGACAGGATGCGACATGTGCTGCGACTGTCGCCGACGTGTCTGCATCCAATTCATCGCCAAGATACGCTTCTAAGGTATCCTGAACTTCCGTACACGTTAAATCTGGATGGGAAGGAAATTGGTTCATTCGTTATCTCTCCAGTAGGGACGCAGTAACTCCCGCAATCGCTTGCGGGCACGGAATGCTATTGATTTCACAGTTCCTTCGGGTTGTTCTAAGACCTCTGCAATTTCTTTGAAACTCATGCCATTCAGTTCCCGCATAATTATGACTGATCGCATATCTGGCGGCAATTTTTGAATCGCACACTGGACGGAGTCTTTGAGCTCTTGTTGGATCACAATCTCATCTGGTGATGGATTGGATCGACCCGAATGCGTGTGCATCAAAGTTTCGAGTTCTGTTTCAGGATCTGTGTCGTCTCCGCCTGTTAAATGCACCTGAAATTTGTCTCGCTTTAGCAGGTTGAAACAGAGATTCTGCGCACATTTTAGCAACCATGAGTGTGCAGTTTTCGGACGCAATTTTTTACGGTGTTTCCACGCCGTGATGAACGTCTCTTGTGTTATATCCTCCGCATCTTCCCGATTTCCGAGTAGATAGAGGGTGTGTTGATAAACCCGAGCCTTGTATTCATGCACAAACTCAAGGAATTTATCTTCTGTCATGTTTCAGCTCCGCGCATTTTGAGGTTGCTGTTACTACAAACGAGTTGCAAAAAAGTTGCATTTTTTTTAATTTTAATATTTTTCGGCGGAATTTAGGCAGGGCTGACTGGATGTGATAGGTGCGGTTTTATGAAATTTCAAGGTTTAATCGGGTAATTTTCATCGATGCCCGGTGCGGTTAGGAAACCGCACCTACCGGGCCTGGGAAAAATAAATATTTTGGTAATTCGGGGTTACAAATCGCTCCTACAAGCAGAAGGACGAAACCCAACCCTATTCCCATTGAAACACACTCCCCAACAAACGCATCGGTTCATCGCGGAGCGATCTATATATCTCTGGCGCCTCGTCAACACCCACCTTATGTCGAATGAGGGGTGCGATCTTGACAGAACCTTGGCGGAGCAAGCGACAGAGATTTTCCAAATCGTCACAAGTGAAGTGGCTACACTGAAGGATACTAATCTCTTTATGTTGTCCGACGTTAAAGGTGTAATTGACATCGAACCGTCCGGCAACCAAGAGCAATCTGCCGCGGGTTTTGCAAGCCTGTATCATCGGTGTCACCATATCTGGAACACCCGCGAAATCCATGACGGCATCAAAGGAACCCTCTTGAATTTGAGCATCCCAACCCTCGCCACTTGTGTTGAGAACCGCCTCTGCTACACCGAGTTGGCGGCTCTGTTCCAGTCGAGACTCCTCAATGTCACACACTGTGACGCGGGCACCCATGGCGTTAGCGATCTGTGCCGCAAACATACCGATGCAGCCCTGTCCGACAATCAGTACTTTTTCTCCGATACGCGGATCAACACGCCGGCAGCAATGCATCGCGACACCGGAGATACCGAAGAGGGCGGCTTCGCTTGGGTCAATATCCTCTGGTAATTTTAACAAAAGCCCATCTTCTGGAATCGTGAACCGTTCGACATGGTTCACACTGGCATAGATAAGATCGCCAACCTGTAATTGCGTTACGTCCGGTCCTGTTTCAATAACCCTGCCGACGTTCTGGTATCCGTCGGTGGTTGGCAGTCGGCTATCGGAGGCTGAGTAGTTCCCACCGATCAGTTGATTCCGTTCTGTGCCGTTGGTCAGCCCAGTGAAGACGGCTTGACACAGCACTTCGTTTCCGGTAGGGGGTGCTGGCTCTTCCCAATCGGTGACAACAATTTTTTCGCGTTTTTTATCTGACAATAATTTTACGACAAGTGCTCTCATAATATTGACCACTCCTTAGAAAAATTTAATGTAGGATGCGCCCTTTAGATTACCCGAACCCCGTAGATTTGTCAAGGATTTTCAGAATTTTGGGCTATCATCGTGCGCGATTTTTCAAAAAAAACCAGTTGACAGATTGTCGTATTTTTGCTATAATTCTTAAACCTATGGCACGAAAATAAGCCGGAAGCGATTGTATCTATTTTTCATTTTTCACGTTAAATTATTAAGGAGAATCCGCAATGCCGAAACGCGTTAATAAAGCGATTGAATTGTTAGCAGACGACCAGCCTGTCTTCTATACGGGCAGTCACACGGGCGCGAACCTGAACTATGACGCGGGTCGCGCGATGGCAAAAACCTGGGCAGACTACATCAATATCGGCATGGAGCATGGGAGTTTCGATCTCGCGGGATTGGATAGTTTCATGCGTGGTCTCGCTGACGGCGGTCCCACCAATAGCGGGCACCAAACCCCGGCTATTATTGTTGAATTGCCAGTAGATGGTATTAGCGCAGATGTGATACGCGCCAACGGTTGGCAGATGCGGCAACTCCTGGCACGCGGTGTGCACGGCTTGCTACTTTGTCACGCTGAATCTCCAGAAGCCGTCAAAGCGTTTGTTGAGGCGTGCCGTTACCCATTCCAGACCATCGGCGTTGGCACACAATTGGATGTTGGCAGGCGCGGCTCCGCGGGGCAAGGTTCCGCGGCACCTATCTGGGGCATCTCCGTTGACAAATACTTGGATGTCGCCGATCCATGGCCCCTGAACCCGGACGGTGAACTTCTATTGGGTCTCAAATTCGAAAACAAGCGCGCTTTAGCGAACGTCGAAATCACGGCACAGGTCCCCGGAATCGCCTTCGCTGAATGGGGTCCGGGTGACATGAGCATGTCATTTGGCTACAAGAATGCACCGAACCCACGTCCACAAGAATTGGAAGACGCCCGAAATCGCGTTTTCGAGGCATGCAAAGCCGGCGGCATCGCGTTCTTGGAAAGCACTTCACCCGATACAATCGAGGCGAGCATCGACGCCGGTGTAAGGATCACCGGTGGTGGCGAGGAAGCTGCACGCATCGGACGGGCATACGCCGGTAGAACAATGCCTGTCTAAAACCTACTTACAAATCAAGACCCAAAACACCAAGCCTGAAACGTGGTTCCTTGTTTCTCCAAACCCGGTAGGTGCGGTTTCTAACCGCACCGGGTTTTCTATAGACATGCTACTCCTACAAGGTGGAAAAGGGTCTGAAAAACCGCATCAAAATCCGCAGAAATACCGGATTTAGTCTGGGAATAGACTGGATTTAGTCTGGGGAGAGACTAAATCCGTAGCGCAAGTCGCGTGTGGACTTGCGGGACAATGTATTACATTTCCATTCCTTGTATTACATTGCAAAAACCCTAAAATGTGTTAGTAGCAACTTGGATTAAAATTAGCTTAGAAAACCAAGTCAAGCCCGTAGGGGTTGACGACTCCAGAGAAAGGAACGTCAAATCCCAAACCTACGCCACTTAACCGCAAGGAAAATTTAAAAAATGGCACTAACAGAACAGGAAATGTTGGCAGAACTGCGCAAATACGATACACCTTCAATCACAAACGTGGTTGCTACCTACCCGGGAAGTCCGCATTGTCTCGGACTCTATAATCCGTGGACAGAGAATTGGTATACGGATACAACCATCCGTTGTATGTATCCTGAGCTTGGCGCCCTTGCCGGTTATGCGGTGACGTGCGTCTACAGCGTCCCAGATCCGAACTACTCGGAACTCTCCTTTATGGATGTCATCGATGCCCTCGGTGCCTCCAAACAACCGACAATTTTCGCATTTGAGCAAAAGTTCCCGCCTGAGCTCGCCAATAAGGTCGGCTTAGCAGGCGGCAACATGACAGCAGCGATGAAATCAGTCGGGTGCTTAGGTGCCATTTCAAACGGGCCATCGCGCGATATTGACGAAATCCGCCCAATGGAATTCCAGTATCTGTTAAGCGGCATCACACCCGGACACGGTGCAATGGCGGTTCAGGCTGTCAACGTCCCTGTCTCAATAGGCGGCATGGATGTCGCGCCCGGCGAAATCATCCACATGGACGAGAACGGGGCGTGCAAGTTCCCCGGGGATCAGTTGGAGGCAGTCCTGACGAACGTCAAGGCGTTGCTTGAGGAAGAGGGGGATCGGATAGGGAAACTGCTCTCGGGTCCCAAAACAGCGAAACAGGTCCGGGCAATTTTCAGCGGACACTCTTACGCGGAAGACGAGGAAGAATAGACGTTTTCTTTAGCAAGATTTATGGAGGCACGCATGGCATCCGCTGCAGCACAAACCTACGTGACCCCTGAAGAATATCTCGCTTTTGAACGCAAGGCGACGACGAAACACGAATATCTGAATGGACAGATAGTCGCTATGTCCGGCGCAAGTCGCGGGCATAATCTCATCGCTGGCAATATGTTTAATGGGCTTTACACCCAATTGATAGATGGCGTGTGTGAAACTTACATCAGCGAAATGCGCGTGAAAAATTATCAAACACATTCCTATACATATCCAGATATCGTTGTTGTCTGTGATGAACCGCGCTTTGAGGATGATGTTTTCGATACGTTGCTTAATCCGATTGTGCTGATTGAAGTGCTGTCGCCATCCACCGAGGCGTATGATAGAGGCGAAAAATTCGCACACTATCGGCAAATTGCTTCTTTGCAAGAATACGTCCTCGTTTCACAGGATCGGATGCGTGTGGAGCACTATCTTCGGCAAGGCACCCAGTGGCTCCTCACTGAATTTTGTGGACTTCAGGAAGTGCTGCCCCTTGTTTCAATTGGCTGTGAACTCCGTTTGTCGGATATTTATAGGCGCATCACATTTTCTGAGGAGTCCACACCTTCGACAGAAGTCGGGAAATAAATTATGGTATCCGCTGCAGCACAAACGTTAAAAAAAATCATTTGTCAGGCATGCAAAAATCTTATATAATAATTCGGACGAGAATATTCCAGTAGGAAATCCTTTCCCCAACTGCTGCATTAATGAACAGAACCAAACGCACTTAAATCATAACAGGACAAAAAATGGACAACGTCTTTGAAGCCCTGAATGAACGGGGTTTTATCAAACAGACCACGAATGCTGAACAGGTGACACGCCTGTTAGGTGAAGAACAGGTTACCTACTACGTCGGCTTCGATTCGACAGCATCGAGTCTGCATGTCGGGAGTCTCGTCCCGATAATGGCGATGGCACACCTGCAACGCGCCGGGCATAAACCGATTGCAATTATCGGGGGCGGCACGACAATGATTGGCGATCCCACAGACAAGACTGAAATGCGTCCGATGTTGTCGCACGAACAAATCTCAACAAACGGCAAAGGCATCCTGGCACAGTTGCAACGCTACTTAAATCTCAATGACGGCATAGCAAATAATGAGGGAGCTCAGACTTCATCAAAAACCGGAAGGTTTCTTAATAACGCTGACTGGTTATTATCTGTAAATTATATTGAATTTCTACGTGATATCGGTAAACACTTTCGGGTGAATGAAATGATCAAGGCAGAAGGGTATCGTCAACGCCTTGACCGTGAACTCGGACTTTCATTCCTCGAATTTAACTATCAACTGCTCCAAGCATACGATTATTTATATCTTTTTCAGGAGTACGGATGCCGTCTCCAACTCGGTGGGGACGACCAGTGGGGCAATATCCTCGCAGGTGTCGATCTCGTCCGTCGCGTCGAAGGCGAACGGGTTCACGCAGTCACTTTTCCGCTCCTCACGACAGCGAGCGGTGCGAAGATGGGAAAAACCGCAGGCGGCGCGGTTTGGCTCGATGCGCAACGCACCTCACCCTATGAATTTTATCAATATTGGATTAACGTCGACGACCGCGATGTCTCTCGGTTTTTAGCGTATTTCACCTTCCTCCCAATGGATGAGATTCGACAACTCAGTAGTTTAGAAGATGCAGCAATTCGGGAAGCCAAGGAAGTTCTGGCATATCAAGCCACAAAACTCGCCCATGGACAGATAGAGGCGGACAAAGCGCAAGCTACATCACGTGCTGCGTTTGGGGGTGGGAACCTCGATGAAGTCGCGATGCCGACTTCGGCTATCTCACCGGAACGACTTGACAGTGGGATTCCCATCATGGAACTCTTCCATGAAGTCGGGTTAGCAAATTCACGAAGCGAAGCGCGGCGGCTCGTCCAGCAGGGAGGCGCCTACATCAACGAAAAACAGTACCGCGCGATAGATACGATTGTTGGTAGCGACCTGCTTGAGGAGAATGCTTTGCTCCTCCGCGCCGGAAAGAAACGTTATCACCGCATTATTATTGAAAATTAATTATAACTATAGAAATTCTTACAGACGCGCTTTCGAGCGTATATCATCATAAGATGGTTATCAGTGTGTTTTGTTTGGGCGTATTGACAACCAAAGGGGTACTACGAGTATGACGATTGATAATCCGAACGGGGTTGATGAAGAGGCAACCTCTCCAAAGCATTATAGCGAAGGTAATAGGGTGGGACTCACTTTCACACCCTATTTTACCACGCCCGGCGTTCATCCCTACGATTTATTGGAGTGGGAACGCCGTGACGCGGTCATCTATAATGAAAAGGGTGATGTCATCTTTAAACAAGAACAGGTTGAGGTGCCGACAGACTGGACGCAGCTTGCAACAGATATTGCATCATCGAAATATTTCCGAAAAGCCGGATTACCCAGTGCTGAAGCGGAAGACAGTGCTCGCCAATTGGTTACCCGGGTGGCGCGCACGCTCCGTCGCGCAGGCGAGGAATTCGGCGGGTATTTTGCTACGCCTGAAGACGCAGAGACGTTTGAGATGGAATTGACGCATATCCTCGTTACACAACGGGGTGCTTTCAATTCGCCTGTTTGGTTTAATTGCGGTTTGTGGCATGAATATCATATCGAGGGAGGGGGCGGCAGCTACTATTGGAACCGAGACGCACAGAAAGTCGAGGTTACTACCAATGCATACCAACACCCGCAAAATTCCGCCTGCTTCATCCAAAGCGTTGACGATTCTCTGGACTCTATGTTGGAGCTCCAGAGAGCCGAAGTGCGTCTCTTTAAATACGGCAGTGGCACAGGCTCGAACTTCAGCAAAGTCCGCGCGAAGGGTGAACTCCTCTCCGGCGGGGGTGAGAGTTCAGGGGTCCTGTCATTCCTCGAAGGCTTCGATCGATGGGCAGGTAGTATCAAATCTGGTGGTACTACAAGACGCGCAGCCAAAATGGTCATCCTCGACATGGATCACCCAGAAATTGCTGATTATATCGACTGGAAACTCAGAGAAGAGAATAAAGCGAAGGCACTCATCGCTGCAGGATATCCAGCCGATTTCAATGGTGAGGCATATAGCACCGTCAGCGGACAGAACAGCAACAATTCTGTCCGGATTCCAGATGATTTCATGAACGCCTACTTACAGGGAGATTCATGGAAAACGACGTACCGGACAAGCGGTGAAGTTGCCGACGAATACGATGCCAGAACGCTCATGGAGAAGATCGCTTATGCCGCTTGGGCATGCGCGGATCCAGGAGTCCAGTTCGACAGCACGATTCAGAAATGGCATACCTGTAAAAATACGGGCAGGATTAACGCAAGTAATCCCTGCAGTGAATACCTCTTCTTAGACGATTCTGCCTGTAACCTTGCCAGCATTAACCTTGCTAAATTCTTGAGAGATGATAACACCTTTGACATTGAAGGCTTCCAGGCAACTGTGCGTGTGTTCGTCACCGCGATGGAAATCATCGTAGATCTCTCTTCATATCCAACGGAAAGTATAGCACAACGTTCTCATGAATATCGTCCGCTCGGACTCGGTTATGCGAACTTGGGCGCACTCTTGATGCGTTTAGGGATTCCCTACGACAGTGACCAAGCGTGTGCTTACGCAGGTGCGATTACCGCTATCCTGAGTGGTATGGGGTATCAAACAAGCGCAGAGATTGCGGGGAGTATCGGTCCGTTTGTGGGACACGCGAACAATAGCGACTCCATGTTGGACGTTATGCGGATGCACCGCGATGCCGCCTACAGTATCGATCCGATGGTATGCCCACCCGACCTTTTAGATGCCGCAAAAGCGGATTGGGATGCCTGTCTTGAAAAGGGAGAACGTTGCGGGTATCGGAACTCCCAAATTAGTGTTATCGCTCCGACCGGAACGATTTCTTTCCTGATGGATTGTGATACGACCGGGATTGAACCGGAGTTTGCGCTCGTTAAATTCAAGAAGTTGGCAGGCGGCGGGTACATGAAAATTGTCAATCAGAGCGTTCGTGATGCCTTGCACAACTTAGATTATACGCTTCAGCAAACCGAAGCCATCATTAAGTATCTCGTGGGCACGGGCACTTTTGAAGGGACCCCACACATCAATGCGGACACATTGAAACGGAAAGGCTTCACACAGGAAGATATCGCCCGTGTTGCGGAGATGTTACCGAGTGCGTTTGACCTGAACCTCGCCTTTGCCCCGGGTTTTCTCGGAGAAGCGTGTCTTGAACGGTTAGGTATAACCCAAGAAGAAGCCGCAGATCCCAGTTTTAATCTTCTCTCTGCAATCGGATTCAGTGAAGATGAAATCAGTATCGCTGAAGAAGTCATTTGTGGTACAGGCACGGTTGAGGGCGCGCCACACCTCTCACCGACGCACTACGCCGTTTTCGATTGTGCTGTCCAGTGTGGTAAGCACGGAACTCGTTACATAAATCACATGGGACCACTGAAAATGATGGCGGCTGTGCAACCCTTTATCTCTGGTGCTATCTCCAAGACTGTCAATGTCCCACACGACGCAACGGTGGATGACATCAAAACCCTATACGTGGAAGCGTGGCGGCGCGGTGTCAAATGTCTCGCCGTTTACCGTGATGGCAGCAAAGGTAGCCAACCGCTTTCAACCCGCAGCCAACCGGATGCAGAGAGTGAAACCGATGAGGCTATCGCTGAAACTTCTACTGAACGTCCCATCAGGAAACGTCTCTCTGACACGCGTTCCTCTATGACCCACAAATTTAGCGTGGGCGGTCATGAAGGCTACATCCACGTTGGGTTCTATGAAGATGGTAGCCCCGGAGAAGTTTTCCTCCGTATGAGCAAAGAAGGAACAGCCGTCTCTGGACTGATGGACTCTGTAGCGGTCCTCACCTCTATTGCGTTGCAGTATGGCGTGCCGTTAGAGTCGCTCGTTAATAAGTTCAGCCATGTCCGATTTGAACCGTCAGGCTTTACATCGAATCCTGACATTCCGATGGCGAAGTCGATTATAGATTACGTTTTCCGGTGGCTCGGCACACAGTTTCTCACGCAGGAACCACAAGCAGGGAACATGATAGATATGGATGAAGAGATGGTACCTCCTGAGGAACTCCATCCCTACGGACACGGTAGCAACGGTGAAACCGACTCGTGGTCGGAACATGAGAAGCAAATTTCGCTTCAACATGCAGATGCGCCGCCGTGTCTTGAATGCGGCTCCCTTATGGTGAGAAGCGGCGTCTGCTATCGCTGCACAAATTGTGGATCAACGAGTGGATGTTCTTAATTTTTTGTATGAAGAAAAAATTGCAGGCGCGCTTTGCAGGCGCGCCTCTTTTTTTCTTTTCAACGCAACCTCGCTTTGATTTTATTGTTTTAAGTTGACAGATAGGTTATAATAGAGAGGCTTGAGTTGAGTAGATGGTCGCGTCCCATCGGGATGAGGAAAGTCCGGACTCCACAGGGCAGGATGCTGGGTAACACCCAGGAGCGGCGACGCTATGGAAAGTGCAACAGAGAGTAGACTACAACGTTTTTTTAACTATGGGCCTTCTTGATCATTTTTTGACGTTGTCAAAAAATGGGTTGCGTTAAAATCAAGTGATATGTCCTACAAATGGTGGGACTGTTGATTTTAAAGCAGATCACCTTCAGACGAAGGTGAGGAAGTTGGCGCGTAGGTGAAAGCACGTTGTACAGGTGAAACGGTGCGGTAAAAGCGCACCAGTCCATAAGGTGACTTATGGAGCTTGGTAAACCCCGTCTGGAGCAAGGTAAATGGGGGACATATATAGGCGTGCCCGTCTCGTCCCCAGGTAACCGCTTGAGGTGGATGGTAACATCCATCCCAGATGAATGATCATCATATACAGAATCCGGCTTATTCTCAACTCAAGTTTTTTGTTTTAATACTCAGTGGCTGTCGTAGGACTTATAAACGGCAGGTCGAAGATATCATACGCCTATCTACCTTCTAAGCATCTATTTGCGCAATGCGACCAAAATCTCTCAATGTTTTCAAAGTATCGACTGTGAATCTCGATTGCCATTCCCGCTTGGCGACTCGCCATGCCTCTGGATATTGATCGCCCCAGGAGAAATTCGGGGACCAAGCGCCGTCCTCGCCCTGCTGTTCGATTTCAAAGTCCAAATTCATCTCCACTTCATCTTTGAGTCCAGCAGCTAAAGGGGATTCTGGAGAGGGCACCAACCACAGCGGTTTGAGGACATAGCCAGTCAACTGCTCGGCGTTCCGGGCAACACCCGGTGCCGCCGCTCGCGCGAGTTTCGCCCAGACCTTATCCCTGCTCGACAGAGCTTCCGTCTCCGCGAGCCTCACGAAACAGAGGGAATCGTGCATCTCCATTTCGTCAGGCAGAGACTCCAAATGCTCCAGAACGGCGGCTGTTAATGTTTTCAGCAATTCCGTTGGCACGCCTTCACTAAATTCGTGCAAATATCCGACGATCTCCGCGCGGGGATTGACCAGAAACCGACCGAAAGTTTCAGTACTCTTTTTATAATGCCACCAAGGCGCGTGAGGCGCATCATTCACTTCAGGGGGAACGATAGGCCATACCTGCTGCGACACCTCATAGGTGGCGATAAAATACTGGATTCCTTTTCGGACCAATGCGTGACTTGCAGGGGCTCGAATCTCTCTGAGAATCTGGAAACCTACCGTGGTCGCAATCGCAGACGAAAACGGTGTTCGGAGGTCAGGTTCCAGACTGTGGCCGAAACCCCCGTCGTCGTTTTGATAAGGTGTTAGGGCGGCAAGGACGGCATCAGCGGACCCATCTTCAAAATGAAATTCAAAACGCTTTTGGTCCAACGCTCTCCCCTGATCCATTATAAAGTTCTTCGCTCTCTGAAACGCTGAGTGCGCCAGTTTTTTCATTGTCGTTCTCCTACTCAGATAAAAATCCACCACCGCCCGGCGTTTCTATTCGAATCATATCTCCTTCGCGCGTAGAAATGGAGACCTTGCCAGGCAATGGACGTTCTTCTTCACCAGAAATTAGCACGTTACGTCCCGGTGTTCCGGGTTCACCGCCCTGCAAGCCGTAGGGACCTCGCTTTCGCCGCTCTGAAAGGATGGTGATCTCCGCCTCTGTAAGAAGTCGCAGTGCCCGAATGACGCCTGCTCCCCCTCGGAACTTCCCTGCTCCGCCTGTTCCACGTCGAATTGCGTATGCCGCTACCTGCATCGGATAGTTCGTCTCAATCGCCTCTATAGGTGTATTCATCGTATTCGTCATGTGTGTGTGGATAGCATCAATTCCGTCCCGATTTGGACGTGCGCCCATTCCGCCCGCAATCGTTTCATAATAAGTAAAGTCCTTCCCGCGCGAAACATCATACCCCCCTATCGTGAGGTTATTCATGGTCCCAGAACTCGCAGCGGGAATCTGATCCGGACAGGCTTTCGCCAATGCCCCGAGCAGCACATCAACAATACGCTGCGATGTTTCGACATTCCCCCCTGCAACTGCTGCCGGAAATTTTGCGTTCACAACGGTTCCCTCTGGCGCAATGACCTGAATCGGTTCCAAACACCCAGCATTCGCAGGCACATCTGCTCCGGCGATACACCGAAAGGCATAAAAAACAGCGGAGAGCGTAATCGCGTAAATCGCGTTAACTGAACCTCGAACCTGCTCCGCCGTGCCTGTGAAATCAACCACTGCGGTGTCATCTTCGATCTCAATCGCCACCCGTATCTCAATAGGTTCATCGGTAATACCGTCATTATCAAGCACATCCGTGTATGTGTAGCGTCCATTCGGGATTTCCTGAAGGCGTGCCCTGACCATCCGACTCGCATACGCACAGAGCTCCTGCATGTATTGCGTAATCTCCGGCGCGCCATACTTGTCCATCATCTCCCGGAGTCGCCGTTCACCGACACGGTTCGCAGCGAGCTGCGCTTCCATATCGCCGCGGCGTTCCTCAGGCGTGCGGACATTCGCGAGAATGAATTCCCAAAGGTCGGTGTCCAATTCTCCGCCTCGGATGAGTTTAATGGGTGGAATTCGGATCCCTTCTTGAATGACACTCGTCGCGATTGGCATGGAACCGGGGGTCATCCCGCCCACATCGGCGTGATGTGCGCGATTCGCGACAAAAAAGACCGGTCTATTTCCCGATGCGCTCTTATTCTCATCTGAGAAGACAGGCGCGACGAGCGTAATATCCGGTAGGTGGGTGCCACCGCGATAGGGATCATTAAGGGCAATCATATCGCCGGGCATCATCTCCATAGCGTCAATCGCAGCGAGAACCGAAAGGGGCATGGAACCGAGATGCACAGGGATATGCGCCGCCTGTGCAACCATCTTACCCGTGTTATCAAACACGGCACACGAAAAATCAAGGCGTTCCTTGATATTCGGTGAGAACGCCGTGCGTTGCAGCGTTACGCCCATCTCCTCGGCAACCGAGGTCAGCATATTCTTGTAAAGCTCAAGTTTGATAGGATCTGTATTCATTGTGTTTTCGATACCTGCGTTGGTTCATTAGTAGCGTCAATATTTAGAAGTTAGTTGCATTTTAACATCCGCTCCTATAATATGCAAGGAAAGATTCGTTAGGAGGACTCCAAATGAAAAAAGTCAACATTGCGCTCATCGGCGCGGGTGGGATGGCAAACGGTGTCCATTATCCATCGCTCAGAGAGTGTGAAGATGTGAATCTTGTTGGATTGTGTGACGTGATCCCATCAAAACTTCAGGCAACAGCCGAACGCTTCGAGATTGAGGACACATTCACTGACTATAAACGGATGCTTGAGAAGACGAGTCCCGATGCGGTGTATATCCTCATGCCACCGCAACATCTATTTCCGCTCGTCATCCACTGTCTGTCGCAGCAGCACCACGTTTTTATTGAGAAACCCCCCGGCGTTACGCTTCATCAAACCAAGGAAATGGCGCGCGCTGCAGAGAAAAACGACTGCAAGTCAATGGTAGGGTTCAACCGTCGCTTTATCCCTCTCCTGCGAGAGGTCAAAACGATCGTTGAAAAGCAGGGTCCGATCCTTCAGTGCATGTCAACCTTCCACAAAAATACACCGGATGCACGCTATTACGACGGCGTGATAGACGTTCTAACATGTGATGCGATCCACGCCGTGGACGCACTCCGATGGCTCGGCGGTGGTGACGTGAAAGCCGTCGCGAGCGACATCAACAGTTTCTATTCCGAGCGCGAAAACAGTTTCAATGCCCTTGTTAAATTCAGCAGCGGTGCCTCAGGGTATCTGTCTACCAACTGGGCAGTCGGCGGACGTATCCATACATTTGAGATGCATGCGCGTGAGATTTCCGCCTATATCAATCCGGATCCCGGCGGACGCGCCATCCTGCACACACCCAAGGGTATAACCGAAATTACCCCTGAAGAAGCCGCAGGATCTGACGCTACACACAGAGCCTACGGATTTTATGGAGAGAGCAGACATTTTGTCGACTGTATCCAGCAGAACCAGCAACCGTTAACCTGTTTCGCGGACGCAGTCAAGACGATGGAACTCGTCGCAGCTATCTATCAAAATCGGATAGATGTGTGAACAGCCAGCATGTAAAATAAATTGGCATGTTTCTTGCTATAGATGTTGTAATGGTAGGTCACTCACAACGCTATGGATACACACCACATACCCGTTTTATGTGATAAAGTGATTGATTTTCTCAGTCCAAAATCGGATGGTGTTTACATAGATGGCACTGTTGGATTAGGGGGGCACAGTGCTGCTATTTTAGAGACCTCGGCACCTAACGGACGCGTGATCGGCATCGATTTAGATGTTGAGGCTCTCAGCATCGCAGAAAGTAGATTACACGTCTTCGCGGAGCGTTTTTCTCTCATTAACGGTAATTTTGCTGAAATGGATGTCTTATTAGAAACCGGACACTCGATTCATGCTGTAGACGGTATCCTGCTTGACTTAGGTGTGTCGTCCCTGCAGCTTGACACACCCGACCGAGGTTTCAGTTTCAACCATACCGGTCCGTTAGATATGCGCATGAATGCGCGGCAGATGTTAAATAGCGAACGGGAAACGGATCTTACAGCCATGCAGATCGTCAACGACAGTCCAATGGATGCCCTTGTTGATATTTTCAAGCGGTATGGCGAAGAACGATTCGCGAGACGGATTGCCCATCGGATTCTTCAGACGAGACAAGAAACGCCGATAATGACAACAACGCAACTCGCAGAGATTGTCAAGCGCGCTGTCCCGAAAGGCGTCTCCAAAATCCATCCTGCGACCCGTGTATTTCAGGCACTTCGCATTCATATCAACGCCGAATTGGAAAATCTCAAAACGGGTTTAGACGTTGCAATACAACTTTTGAGACAGGGCAGTTGTCTATGTATTATCACGTTTCACTCGCTTGAAGACAGAATTGTCAAACACTGTTTTCAGAAATGCGCACGAGCGTGTATTTGTCCCCCGAAAACGCCGATCTGTATTTGTGAACACACCGCATCTTTGGAAGTTCTCACGAAGCGTCCTATATCACCAGACGCGGTTGAAGTTCAACACAACCCGCGAGCACGAAGTGCTAAACTACGCGTCGCTCGCAAATTGTAGGGTAAGGTATCTCCATTTTCCGCCATAAAAGAAAAAATGTATCTTAAACACGGTATTCAACGTTTAAAAAAGAGAACTTTTGCCACCTGTGGTGCCCCCTATGCAAACATTACATAATAGTCATTCAACACGCATTACCAAAAAAGAAGACCCAAAACCGAAAAAGAGATTCCCGTTAGCATATATTGTTCTGGTGCTATCTTTCTGTACCTTCGCTGGCAGCATCTGGTTCTCATCTTACGCGAAGAAGGTTGCTTTGCAACGACAGCCCACTTACGAGCGGCAGAAACGCCAAATTCAGGACGAAATTCATCGACTCGAATTGAAAGAATCAACCTTAACGGGTGTGCAAAGGATTCGGCAAATCGCGACCGAACTCGGAATGGTTGAACCCACCGAAACCTCGCAAGTCGTTTGGGATAAATAGTGGAAGTGCCTATCTTTATAGAACAAAGCGCGTAACTTGTAATGAAATTAGGTTTCCTTAAATGGCATAATTTGTCTTAGTTTTACATTTGGAGAGCGGATTCGAGGAACGAACGTTAAAACGCCAACCCATGACGTTTAACCGCAAGGTATAATTAAAAATTAAAAAATGAAAAACAATTCACATTTATCCATTCGCCGATTGGTTTTCGTGCTGATTATACTGCAGGTGGGTTTCCTGTTATTGGTCGGTAAACTGTTCAACGTCCAACTCTCCAACGATGCCATCCACCAAGGCCCCTCTGGACACCCTTGGGGTTCTACGCGCACAGCAGCGGTAAAACGCGGCAAAATTTTGGACAGACATGGGAATGTTTTCGCCTTGAGCCGTCACAGCCTCTCCGTCTATGCGGATCCGACGTATATGAAAGTCGATCCGAGTGCCGCTGCGCAGAGACTCGCCCCGGTTTTAGGGGTTCCCGAATCCGAATTGCTTACCAAACTTCGCCGCAAAGATAAACGGTTTGTATGGCTCAAAAAGGATATAGATTACGGGTTACTGGACGAAATTCGAGCAATTGAGAAAGACATCCGTGGCATAAAACATGAGGTCGAACAGCAACGCACCTATCCGAAAGGGAAACTCGCCGCCCAAGTTATTGGACATATAAACGACCAAAATATGGGTGAGGGCATTGAGTACCAGTACAACAATTACCTTTTGAACGCGCGGGAGCGACAAGCAGCGCGGCGGGCAGAAGCCGCCCGTAATGAACCCATAAACTTGTTAACCAAGGGCGATTCTACCGACGATTATGGGTATAGCGTGGTTCTGACACTTGACGAATATATTCAGTACATCGCCGAGAAGGAATTAGCAGCAGCGTGTCAAAAATGGAAAGCGCCACGCGGGACCGCCATCGTCTTGGCATCAAAAACGGCAGAGATATTGGCACTCGCAAGCTACCCCACGTATGATTTGAATCATTATACCCTCGGCAGCGAGCAAGCAAAAAGGAATCTCGGTGTTTGGTTCGCGTATGAACCCGGTTCGATTTTTAAAATCATTGCATCCTCTGCGGTTTTGAACGAGGGCATTATGAGCCCTGAGTCAACGGTTTTTTGCGAAAACGGACGGTACCGACTCCCAAACGGTAGAATCATCCGAGACGTATCCGGGAAAGGATGGCTTACCTTAGAAGAAGTCCTCCACAAATCCAGTAATATCGGTATGATTAAAATCGTCAAGGAACTGGGGCATGAGAACCTTAGTACCTACATCGAAAAATACGGCTTTGGAAAAGCAACCGGTGTAGACCTACCTTATGAGCACAAGGGCAGTCTTTATGCCGTAAAGCACTGGGATACGCACTCTCTTGGCTCTGTCCCGTTTGGACAAGGGATTATGGTGACCCCGCTTCAGATGGTGAGCGCTTTAAACGTCATTGCGAACGATGGAAAACTCCTCCGCCCACATATTACCCGAGAAATTCGGGACAGTAATGGAAAGGTGATTGAAAAGAAATACGCCATTGATGTTCGCCAGGTAATCCGCCCGAGAGTCGCAAAACAGATGGCAGAGATACTCGTCGGGGTCGTTGAAGATGGGAGTGGCAGACGGGCACGTGTTGAAGGCTATCGCGTAGCAGGAAAAACAGGAACAGCTCAAAAGGCTGAAAAAGACGGTAAAGGCTACGCTGGCAAAGAGATCATGTCTTTTATGGGATTCCTACCCGCAGAGAATCCAATGGTATCCATAATCGTCATGCTCGATGAACCGAAAGGCGCACGTTTTAGCGGACAAATCGCAGGACCGCTTTTCCAACAAATCGCTGCCCAAACAATGCAATATTTGAAGCAAACTGAGTTCTTCGGACCCGAACTTCAAAAGCCCCCCGACTTTTCATCTGTTGTGACAAAACAATCACCAACGCTGAAAGGAGAGGGGCTGTGAGGCTTCATAAACTGCTTCGTGGACTTAACATTACCACAAGTTCTGGATCGCCGGATATTGATGTTACCGGTGTTGTCAGCGACAATCGGAACCTCGAACCGGGTAATGCTTTCGTCTGTTATCAAGGCATCCATGTGGATAGCCACGCCTTCATTCCAGATGCGCTTCAAAAAGGAGCAGCAGTCGTCATTGGTGAAAAACCGATAACAGCGATAGAGACACAAGGAAGATTTCCAATCCCATACCTGCAAGTTCCCTGTGGACGTCAAGCGATGTCCTTGATTGCTGCCAATTGGCACGGGAACCCTGCCAAACACCTTAAACTCATCGGTATTACAGGCACCAACGGTAAAACCTCAACAGCACACCTCATACACGCTATATTCAAGGCAAGCGGGCAGAAAACAGCACTCATCGGAACAGTCGGGCACCAGTACACCAACGCCCAAGGCACGGAGAAAATATTCCCCGCTTCTCTTACGACGCCCGATGCGTTCGCACTCCACGCGCTTTTCAAGCAGTTTACGAAGGACAATGTCGAGTCCGTTACGATGGAAACTTCCTCGCAAGGGTTAGCACTCCAACGACTCGCAGGACTTACCTTTGATACCGCGGTTTTCACCAACTTCACCCAGGACCACCTTGATTACCATCAAACGATGGAAGCATATTTAAAGGCGAAACTGATGCTGTTCGAGCAACTCGACAAGGAAGGTGTTGCTATTTTGAACAGCGATTCACCGGTAGCAGAGCGTATTGTCCACATTTGCGCTGATCTGCGGAAACCTTTGACATACGGCCTCGGTGAAAAATCAGACCTATACGCAGAGGATATTAATTTTTCTCATAATCAATTGACGTTTACAGCCGTTACGCCAGCTGGACGGATTCCGGCGAAGTTGCGTCTACTCGGAGAATATAACCTTTACAACGCTCTTGCCGCCATCGCTGTCGGGCTCCGTTACGATTGTCCGATCCCAGCGATCCAGGAAGGTCTCGCCGCGACTGTCGTTCCTGGACGGTTTGAACTTATTGATCGAGGACAGGATTTCGCTGTCATTGTTGATTATGCACACACACCGGATGGCTTAGAAAATGTATTGACTGCCGCCAAGCGCGTCGCCGAACGTAATTTAATTTGTGTTTTCGGATGCGGCGGCGATAGGGATAACAGCAAGCGTCCGAAGATGGGAAATATTTCCGCACACATTGCGGATTATAGCGTGATTACGTCCGACAATCCGCGCACTGAGGACCCTGATGAAATCATCACGCAAATTGTGTCAAATTTACCACATGACACCAAATATGTGTGCATTCCAGAGAGACGTGACGCTATCCACCACGCAATCACGACCGCAAAATCCGGTGATGTCGTTGTAATCGCGGGTAAAGGACATGAAGATTACCAGGAAATTAATGGCAAAAGATTTCCCTTTGACGATAGGGTTGTGGCTTCAGATTTTTTAAGCGATTCTGTCTGAGCGGGGTTTCAGGTTTCCCGAAGAATTCTGATGATTCAAAATCGGCAAGGACGAAGCACGCAGCAGCTCGTACTCAATAGTTTAAAAATCTCATATCAGGTTGCCGGAGCGGGCGACGGCGTTCTCCTCCTGCACGGCTGGGGTGGAGAAGCAGCGAGTTTTCAACCTGTCTTCGATTGGCTTGCCCAATCTCACAAAGTCTACGCACTCGATTTGCCAGGGTTCGGCGAGAGTCAAATTCCACCTACAGCGTGGAACAGCTCCGACTATGCACAGTTCGTTATAGCATTCATGGAGAAACTTGGCATTCCAAAGGCGCACTTCATCGGTCACTCGTTTGGCGGTAGAATTTCGATTATCGTCTCAGCGGAGTACCCTGAAAAAGTCGATAAACTTATTTTAGTTGACAGCGCGGGAATCATACCGCCTCGAACTACCAAATACCATCTTCGTGTAGGTTTGGCAAAAATCGGTAAATTGCTTCGTCGATGCGGCAGATATGGTGTTATCATTGCAAACGCGATGTCCGCACGTACCGGCTCTAAAGATTACCAGAACGCTGGGGATATGCGTGCCACACTCGTCAAAGTCGTGAATCAAGATCTGCGCGCATTCTTGCCACGGATAACCGCGTCAACCCTGCTCATCTGGGGGGAAGACGATAAGGATACACCCGTGGCTTTCGGACGAATTATGGAAAAAGAAATACCTGATGCCGGATTGGTTGTCCTCAAGGAAGCAGGACATTTTTCGTACCTTGATCAGTTCCCGCAGTTCTGCCGAATTGTCGCAAGTTTTTTGAATTATTAGGTTTTCGTCCTACGTTCCACTTCGCTTACACGCAGGTTTCTGGTCAGGCCGAAAGTGAAATAAGAATATGTATGGAAACGTAGCATCAAAAACTAAGCCTGCAACAATACGCAGAAATGCCCAAGCAAAAACACGCAGGCGACTCAAATACGAAAAGCCTCACGTTACAAATACCGTTACTTATCCGCAAGGAAAAATTAAAAAATGTTTTTCTACTTCGCGACGCTAACCTGTTTAGTAAGGGCTGTTGTCAGGACCACGCGTGGCCTCCATATCCTCCAACTCGATGGCTATAAGACAGGTCGATACCTGAAGTGGATAGGTCAGCATCTGAGGAATTGTTTTGAAATTAAGGAGATTCTCACTATTGGCGGACTTCTCATCCTGACGGCGTTCTATCCACAATACAGTGATACATGGCTGTTCCCTGTGCTGTGTTTGGCGTGGGGTGGGTTCCAAATCTATATGATCACGCGACGGAAACAGGTCGAAGCAAAAAAACCGCTCGTTTACACGGCACGCGCGAAACGGGTGTTTGGACTCTCAATCTGCTTGCTTGTTGGTATTGCGACAATACTCGTGCTTATAGCACAGACGAGTCCGTGGCGAATTGCAATCCTCCTCTTTAGCGAAGTAACTATCATTAATTTAACAATCGCGAATCTTCTCCTCTATCCTTTGGAGCGGACCATACACGGCGCGTATTTCCTGTCAGCGAAAAAGCGAATCAAGACGCTCCAACCCAAAGTTATCGGAATCACAGGAAGTTACGGTAAGACAAGCACAAAATATATTTTACATCAGATTTTGTCTCAAAAATTTAACGCATTGATGACACCCGACAGTTACAATACACCCATGGGTATTTGCAAAGTCATCCGCGGGGACCTTACCGCCGAACATGAGATATTTATTGTTGAAATGGGGGCTTATAAACGTGGCGACATCCGAGAGTTGTGTAACTTAGCCTCCCCTCAAATCGGCATTCTCACCGCTGTTGGACCTCAGCACTTAGAACGATTCAAAAGTATAGAGAATATTGCTAAAACGAAATATGAGTTGATAGAGTCCCTCCCCTCGGGTGGACTTGCAGTTTTCAACTGCGATAATGAAATCTGCGCTGGACTTGCCGATAGAAGGGAACAAGATGGAAATCCAGTGCTTCGGTACGCCACAGAACCCTTTCCGGTAGCCGCGGCTGCTGAACGTGCTGCGTTAACCGCCAGGAACATCCAACACACCGACGAAGGGCTCGCTTTCACAATACACACATCCGACGATACGGAAACCGAAATTCAGACCCGACTTTTGGGGCGGCATAACGTATCCAATATCCTCGCTGCAACGGCAGTTGCAGTAGAATGTGGAATGACGCTTGCGGAAATTCGGGTAGCAATCGCCAATGTTGAACCCGTCCCCCACCGCTTGCAACTGACCGCCAGCGAAGGCAACGTAACCATCATTGACGATAGTTTCAACTCGAACCCGGTCGGCGCGAAAGCGGCTCTTGAAGTTCTCACTGAAATCCAAGGTGGTAAAAAAGTTTTAGTGACACCTGGGATGGTAGAACTCGGCGAAAGGGAATACGAAGAAAATAAACGTCTCGGAGAACACGCAGCCGATGTCTGTGATTTGGTCATTTTAGTGGGTCCCAAGCGGACGACTCCGATTTTAGACGGTTTGAAAGCCGTCCAATATCCGAACCAACAAATCATTGTCGCACTCAATTTGGAAGAAGTCAAACAACATTTAGCAACACAGGTTCGAGCCGGTGATGTTGTTCTTTTTGAAAACGACCTCCCGGACAGTTATAATGAGGAACAGCAGTCGGCTACCGGTTAACAGTTTTTTAATAAACGGAAAGGAACGCCGAAAGTTCAGATGCCCCTGACCGAACCGCAAGGAAAAATTAAATGTCAAAATACAATGTAGCCGTTATATTTGGCGGATGCACACCTGAACATGAAGTCTCAATCGTAACCGCCCATCAGGTTTGCCTTGCCCTACAAGACCTCAGTGGTGAATCGGGCGGGCATCACGTTATCCCGATTTATGTCACAAAAAATGGCGAGTGGTTAACCGGGGATGCCCTTCGCGATTTGTCCACCTTTACCGATGGAAATCTGCCACATCCAACCGACTTCGACAAAGTCAGCGTTGAATTTCATCCGAACCCGCAATTTGTTGTTACCGCAAAACATTGGCTCGGTCAAAACATTCAGAAAAGAACGGTCCTTCCGGTAGATGTCGTGTTTCCATCAATACACGGTATGCACGGCGAAGATGGAACGCTTCAAGGTCTACTTGAACTGATGAATCTGCCTTACGTTGGCGCGCGAGTTGTCGGTGCTGCTGTCGGTATGGATAAAATCATGATGAAGGCGATTCTCAGCGAAAACGGGCTGCCAATACTCCCGTATTTATGTTGGACCCATCATGATTGGGAAACGCGCCGTGGCGAACTCATCAAAAGGGTAGAAACATCACTGTCTTATCCACTGTTTGTGAAACCTGCGATGAGCGGCTCAAGTATTGGGGTCAGCCATGTTAAAAATCGAGATGAACTTTGCGCTGCTGCGGAAGTTGCGGGGCATTATTCGCGCAGGATTCTCGTCGAGAAAGCGGTCGAGAATCCACTCGAAATCAACTGTGCTGTAATGGGCACAGATGACCCAACCCCGTCTGTTTGCGAGCAGCCTGTGACACAGGGAACCAACTTTCTCAGTTTTGACGACAAATACATCCATCAAAATGGTGAATCTTCAGGAATGGCAGGTGCAGACAGAAAAATTCCTGCACCCATTTCAGAAAAATTGACGTTACATATACAAAATCTGGCAATACAGACCTTTCAGGTTTTAGATTGCGCGGGTGTCGCACGTATCGATTTTCTCATAGATGCAAACGAGAACGTTTACGTGAATGAAATCAACACCATTCCGGGATCATATAGTTACTACTTGTGGACGCATCAAGGCATTGCGTTTCCGCAACTCGTATCAGATCTCATCGATTTAGCACTAACGGTACACGCAGAGAAAAATGCGTTAACCTATACATATACGACGAACCTCCTAAGCCAAGCAGGGGCGAGCTTTGCCAAATTGAAGAAAGGTGACAAGTTAGGAGGCACGCTGTAAAATGGTTATCGGTTGTCAGGAGAAAGCGTGGCAGCTGCAATAGTTTTGAATACCATAAACTGCTCTTAACCGATAACTGACAACTGACGACTGACGACTAAAAATGTTTTACCATCTGCTATATGAGAATCTCGTTGAAGTCTTTTCGCCATTCAACATTTTTCGCTATATCAGTATCCGAGCAATTTATGCAACGGCAACATCGCTGATTATCGCGCTTGTTTTGGGACCGTTCATGATAAATCGGCTCAAACAACTGCGGATCGGCGAACACATACGCGAAGAGGGACCCAAAGACTACCAGAGCAAAGCAGGTACCCCAACAATGGGAGGCGTGCTTATTATCGTTTCTGTGCTGATATCGGTAGTGTTCTGGTCGCGTTTGGATCAACCCTATATCTATTTGCTGATTCTAACAACTCTCTGGTTCGGTGGACTTGGATTCTTAGATGATTACAGCAAATTGGTAAAACAACAATCCTTAGGACTTCGAGGGTGGCATAAGATTGGACTTCAAACAGTAGGCGCCTTAGTGATTGCTGTTTACCTTTACCAGTGGGGTCCCGCGCATACGGGAGATATAACAACACGAACATCGCTGGCACTCCCTTTTTTCAAAGATGTTCACCCAAACTTAGGGATCCTGTTTATCCCGTTCGCAACGTTTGTCATCGTTGGCGCCTCTAACGCCGTCAATCTCACAGATGGCATGGATGGATTAGCAATTGGATGTACCCTATTTGTTGCGGGGACCTTAGGCATAGTCGGGTACATGACGAGCCACAGTGAGATCGCAGCGTATTTGAACATCTTTCATCTACCAGTAGGCGGAGAAGTTGCTACTGTTTTCTGTGCAGCGTTAGTCGGGGCAGGTTTGGGATTTTTATGGTATAATGGACATCCTGCCCAAGTCTTTATGGGAGATACCGGATCGCTGGCACTCGGTGCTACACTTGGAACGGTGGCAGTGCTTATAAAGCAAGAATTTCTACTCGTGATAGTCGGTGCTATTTTCGTCGCTGAAGTCTTATCGGTTATTATCCAAGTCTGGTCATTCCGTACATTTGGTAAACGTGTGTTCAAGATGTCTCCTATCCACTATCACTTTCTGCTCTCAGGGTGGAAAGAGTCCAAAGTTGTCATCCGATTTTGGATTGTCGGGCTTATTTTGGTCTTAATCGCCTTAAGTACACTGAAACTTCGGTAATTTTGGTTGTCAGTTATCAGTTTAAAGACGGATATGATTTAACCAAACCCACTTGTAACTGAATACCGATAACCCAGAAAAAAATGCAATTACATGGAAAGCACGTCACAGTTTTTGGTTTGAATCGGAGCGGGATCGCTGCAGCGAAATTACTCTATTCACAGGGTGCAGTTGTTACGGTTACAGATACACGCGCGCGTGAAGCGTTATCAGCAGAAATTGCTGCGCTCACTGCGCCACCTGAACCCAGCAAATCACAGACCGCTAACGGCAGACTTTCAAACACCTGTAATCCGTATCAAACATATTTCGGTGGGCACCCTTTGGAATGCATTACAGATGCAGCCCTTATCGTAGTTTCTCCGGGGGTGCCGCTTGACATTCCGATCCTGTGCGATGCGCGATTGAGAAACCTTCCAATCCTTGCAGAATTGGAAGTCGCTGCGAGTGTATGTCCGGCAACAATCGTCGCCATCACAGGCACGAAAGGTAAATCAACAACGACACTCCTCACGGCTGCCATCCTAAAAGCGGGTGGTAGATTCCGAAATGTTTGCGTTGCGGGCAACATCGGTGTCCCGTTAGCCGCGGAAGTTCAAAACCTGACAAGTCGAGATATAGTCGTTGTTGAAGCAAGCAGTTTTCAGTTGGAGAGCACCGTGACATTTCATCCAAAGGTTAGCGTCGTGCTTAACCTGTCCCGCGACCACTTAGACAGACACGGAACAATGTCCGCCTATCGCGCCGCAAAACAGAAAATCTCTGAAAATCAAACAAGTGAAGATTGGATAATCCTCAATGATTCAGAGGCATCTGTCAAGGATTTCGCAGCATCAACATCAGCGAAAGCCATCTATTTTACCGACAAAGGTGTCCCCGAAAATCCGACGTTCTTAGGAACATTTAGAGCGGGTTCGGAACTTTTCGTGCAGCAGCATGGCATACGCGAGAAAATATGTAACATCGCGGACATTCCACTCCCAGGGGCGCACAACGTCCAGAACGTCCTCGCTGCCATCGCTGTCGGGCGGATATTTGGTGTAACAGGGGCAGAAATTCGAGAAGCACTTCAATGCTTTGATCGATCACATCCTGCCTTATCCCATGCTTTTGAGATGGTGCGGACCTTAAAAGGTGTTCGATTTATAAATGACTCAAAAGCAACAAACGTAGCAGCCGTCAAAGCAGCCCTTGAATCATTAGCAGACACGCAAGTTCTACTCATAATGGGAGGATACGACAAGGGGAACGATTACACACCGCTGCGTGAAATCGTTCAAACCCGGGTTAAAGGCGCAGTAATGCTTGGCGAGTACACCCAACAGATTGAAAAGACCCTCGCCAATACAACGAAAATAATGAAAGCGAAAACAATGACAGAGGCTGTGCAGATGGCACATAAACACGCGGTGCCGGGCGATGTCGTGCTGTTGTCTCCGGCAAATGCAAGTTTTGACATGTATTCCGATTATAAAGCAAGAGGCACTGACTTTAAAGAAGCAGTTGATGCCCTTTAACCCGAAGGCAGTATCGGTACACGCCGGGGCTGTTATAACAGTAAAAAAAAATGGGACGCAATTATCAAAACTCTACCCGTAGCAATAAGAATCGTAAATCCAAACCAAAATCTGGGTTCAAATGGACAAACACGCGCGTCTATTCCGTCGTAGAGGAACAGCAGAAACAGATAGAAGCACCCCCGCCACCAAGATCGGGACGAATGGATAGAGGGTTGATCGCGCTTACGCTTTGTCTGATTGCGATAGGCATTCTGATGGTATACAGTGCAAGCCATCTTCTCTCCTCAAGACACTATGGCGGGTATAGTTACCGCTATCTACAGATACACATTATCGCTTGTGGGATCGGTTTAGTGGGGATGTTCTTTAGTTCCCATCTACCCTACCGATTTTATGCGAAGTTCGCAAATCTTTTTTTGATACTCTCCTTTATTGGATTATTATTGGTTTTCGTCCCAGGTTTAGGAACAAGCGTGCAAGGCGCAGAAGGCGGTAGATTTAAACGCTGGATCAACATAGGATTGCCTATCAATTTTCAGCCTGTGGAATTTGCAAAAATAGCGTTGGTGATACATGTGGCAAACTTCATCAGTCGCAACCCAGAACGTGTCAAGAGTTTTTTCAACGGCGTACTTCCGAATATCTTAATTGTAGGTGCTGCTTTTGGTCTCGTATACATCCAACCGGATTTCGGGTCGGCGGCCCTATTAGTCGTAACAGTATGCACCGTGCTATTTGTCGGCGGTATGCGTATTTGGCATGTGGTGGCACTTGGCGGGGTAGGCAGCGGGCTTGTCAGTTTACTGATAATCCGGGATTCCTATAAACTCAAACGACTCATGGATTACTTGGCAATGTTGAAATCTCCTGATGCAACGAACTACCAGTTAACACGCTCACTCGACGCCCTCGAAAGTGGTGGACTTCTCGGTTTAGGCATCGATAGCAGCCTTCAGAAAATATCGCGTCTGCCGTATCCACACACAGATTTTATTTTCGCAGTGTTAGGTGAGGAATTCGGATTTATCGGTGCCGTGACTGTGACTTTTATTTTTATGCTTTTTGTATGGCGAGGCCTCCACATTGCCCGACATGCGAGCGACCTCTTTGCTTCTTTGCTTGCCGTCGGAATTACGACACTCATCGGGCTACAAGCATTCATTAACATTGGTGTTGTGACGGGCTTGCTGCCGACAAAAGGGATCACATTGCCATTTATCAGTTACGGGGGTTCATCAATTGTTCTGAGTCTGGTAAGCGTTGGGATCCTGTTGAATATATCACGTAGCAACATTCAAAACACAGATGAATAAAATCGAGATCCAAAACACCAAGTGGAAGGCGTATCTACGAAATAGACCATGAAATCCCAGACACATCTCATCGAATCGCAAGAAAAATTAAAAATATCAGAAACCGAGGACCGCAGTTTATTGGCACCGCAACGGCATGTGACCCAGAAAAAAATCGTTATCGCGGGGGGCGGGACAGGTGGGCACATCTATCCGGCTATCGGTATTGCTCAGGCACTCCAACGCTTGGATGCCACCGTAGACATCGCGTTCATTGGGGGTTCGGACAAGTTGGAAGCAACGCTTATCCCACAACACGGCTTCCGTTTCTTGCCTATTTCGGCTGCAGGGTTTCCGCGTCGGCTTACTTTACAGTGGCTGCCAACTCTTTGGAAGACGTTTCATGGACTTATTCAGTCATTGCGATATATGAAGGCGTTGAAACCAGACATCGTTATAGGAACGGGCGGATATGTTTCAGGTCCGGTTCTGTTAGCGGGTCTTCTGTGCCAGATTCCGATTGCTATCCAAGAACAGAATGCTTCTGTCGGCTTAACAAACGGTATATTGGCACGATGGGCAGATGTCGCCTACCTTGCTATGGAATCAGTTCGCGTGAGTAATGCGTTTCGACAAACCACACGTATAGAGATAACAGGAAATCCGATTCGTCCAGCAATCGCTGCATTCCCGAGGTGCGAAGAAACCTATAGAAAATTCGGGTTGCACCCAGATCGGAAAACGATCTTTGTGATGGGTGGAAGTCAGGGTGCCCATGCGATCAATGAAACAATGGTAGCCGCGTTGCCACACTTAGTCGAACATGCCGATCAGATCCAGATAGTTCATCAAACGGGCGCTATGGAAGTAGAAAAGGTTCAAAACTTGTATGATCAGATACTCGCTTCGGGATTCCTATACTGTGTTAAACCTTTTTTCGATACTGTTGAGGAAATCTATAGCATCGCAGACGTTATGGTGTGCAGAGCAGGAGGAATGACTATTGCCGAGGTTACTGCATGCGGTATCCCCGCAATCTTCATACCCTTACCTTCGCAAACCGGAAACAACCAAGTCTTAAACGCTCACACCGTGGCAGAAGCCGGGGCGGCTGTTGTCCTTGAACAAGGCACTTTCACAGTAGAGACATTAGTGAAAAACCTAACGAATATGACCCTGGACGGAAATACACGCGAACGGATGGTAACCGCAAGTCGAGCACTTGGCAAACCGGACGCCAGCGATGCCATTGCCAAGTCGATTTTTTCAATTAATTGAATCTGGGCACTGCTCCAAATGTAAAGCAAAGACAAATTATGCCATTTAAGGCATAATTTCATTTCGCAGTGGTTCCCTTCTAAGTTATGTGCATATTTCAGGTTGTAAAAGGTTTTTAACTTCCAATACGAATAAAAAATGACGGCAGCCTGCAACAATACGCAGAAACGCCCAAGCAAAAACACGCAGGCGACTCCGCAGCAACAACCGTTATGAACCCAACCGCTGGGTTTAACGCCTTGCGAATAATTAAAAGATGTTTGGAAAAACACGACACATCCATATCATTGGCATCGGTGGCGCTGGCTTAAGTGGCATCACTGAGATACTGCTGGACCTTGGATTCCACGTAACAGGTTCAGATATCCAAAAATCATATACGACGGAACACTTGCGCGAACGCGGGGCAACCATCCATTATGAGCATGCAGCCTCACAGATACAAGGTGCCGATGTCATCGTTATGTCTCCGGCGATTCCACCTGACAATCCAGAACTCCTCGCTGCAGAAACGCAGAATATCCCAATCGTCAGGGGCGCGGAGATGCTAAATGAAATTACTCGCATGCGTTATAGCATTGCCGTCAGCGGAACACATGGAAAAACAACCACAACAGCGATGACTGCAACAGTCCTTGCCAGTCTTGATCCGACGGTCGTTGTAGGTGGGAAATTCATGAATGGCAGTCATGCGCGAAGTGGCAAAGGTGACGTTATGGTGATCGAAGCAGACGAGGCATACGGCTCTATTGAGATGTTTTACCCCACTGTCGCTGTTGTTACGTCAGTCGATGCTGACCATCTGGATTATTACCGTAGCGTTGACGAGATTGGTGAAACCTTCCTCAAATTTATCAATAAGGTTCCGTTCTACGGGACCGCAGTCCTCTGTTTAGATGCTGAGAACATCCAGCGGTTTATCCCGCGGGTTAAAAAGCGTTATATTACTTATGGTCTTGAAACGCGAGCGGATGTGACGGCTGAAGGCATTACCGTAGAAGGTCCAACCTCCCGTTACCGAGTTCGCAAAAACGGACACCTATATGGCGAAATTCACCTCAAAATGCCAGGGCGCCATAATATTTCTAACTCTTTGGCAGCGATAGCCGTTGGACTTGAACTTGATATTCCGTTCGATCAAATCCGGGAGCGGCTTGAGTCATTTCAGGGAGTCCATCGCCGCTTTGAAGTTCTTGGTGAAGCGAATAACATCATCGTTGTTGACGATTATGCACACAATCCAGCGAAGTTGAAAGCCGCATTAAGCGGTGCACGCGAAGGTTATAAGCGGCGTATCGTCGCAGTTTTTCAACCGCACCGATACCAGCGCGTCAGAGATTTAGCAGATGAGTTCTCTCGCTCTTTTTATCAGGCAGACGTGCTCATTGTCACTTCAATCTATAGTGCTGGTGAGGCACCTATTGAAAACGTCACGGCTGAAAAACTGGCAGAAGCAATACAATCACACGGGCATCGTCATGTCTTCTATGTACCAGATACAGATGAAGTTCCGGACCTCTTGATGAAAATAACACAACCAGAAGATATTGTCATTACACTCGGAGCCGGGGACATTAGTAAAGTAGGACGCGAATTTTTAAATAGACTTTTAAACGATTAACGCTGGGTATCGTTCCATTACATTTTTGGACCTCGTAGGGTTGGCAGGTTTATAGGGGAATAACGTTCAGAAGCCAATACATTAAAAAATGACCAGATTCAATCATTTAAAAATTGGTAAAAAGCGGAATGGATATACATGGCAGACTTCTATGCCTGCGCGACGGCTTGGTAAACATCCAAACGCCAAAATATACGTATGGCGGCGTATAATTCTCGTCATCGCGATTATCGTTACCCTATCGTTTGCGGGAAAAATAGTGCTCGGTTTTTTTAGTGCCGAATACGTTTCACTTGAACTTTCAGGAAATATGCACTATACTGATGTACAAATCTATGATGTATTAGGCGAGAAGTTAGAAAATATCGTCACAGCTTCCGAAGAACAAACAGCCCGTTATCTAAAGGAAAATTTAAGTTACATTAAAGAAGTTCATGTCGTTAAACATGTAATGAAGCGGGTACTCACCATCGAAGTCACTGAACGTGAACCTTTCGCTCTCTTGGGGGTCAGTAACGCTTCGCAAGCGGACATGCTCAAGGAACATACATTCGGAAATCAACCCTTCACTGTAAGTGCGCTACGCAATGGTGATATTTCGTTTTTTTTGATAGATAGCGCAGGACATGTGTTAAAAAATATAGAGGTAAATAAAGAAACAGGTCAATGGAGGTCTGAAGGGATACCTGAAGAAACGGTGATACTTTTGGTAGTGAGCAATGAACCACCGAAAATTGGTAGTATCGTTCAAAGCAGCGAGGTTCAATTAGGATTAACACTTTTAAAAACCGTGCTACTTCAGGAACCAGCACTTGCGGCACAAATACGGATTATTGACGCAAATGATTTCCAAAAAATTAAGCTACAGATTGATGCGCTGCCGATACCCGTATGGCTTGCTGGAGATGCCCTCGAATCCGGGCTTCATCATACTGCCCTGCTTTTAAAACAGCATAGAACTCAGATTCTTGAACTTATTGGTAAGAGTCTGAGTGACAAAAAGCCGTATCTGGACGTTCGGTACCAAGATACACTCTACTTAGGAGGGTATGCCAAAAGCAGGTAGTCTTATCCTCATAGCACGATTCCGCACCTGTTTACGGTTCCCCTTGATATTTAAAGAAGGAGGTGAAAACATTTAAATGCCAAAACAAAATATTATCGCAGGGCTTGATATCGGTTCAAGCAAAATTTCGGTGGTTGTTGGGAATACACTGCACGGCGAGAGCCCAAAAATAGGAATTATCGGCGTGGGGCATGCCCCGTCGGAAGGCCTTCGGAGGGGAGTGGTCGTTGACATCAACCAAACAGCCGAGGCCATTCGTAAAGCCATCTCCAGTGCTGAATTGATGGCGGGCGTAAAAATAGACGCCGTCTGCGTCGGTATTTCCGGTGAACATGTTATCGGACAAACGTCACACGGGGTTGTCTCTGTAGCAAATACCGAGATTTCGCAGGACGATGTTGACCGAGCGATGATAGCTGCGAAGGCAATCTCCATTCCCGCAGATAGGGAAATACTGCATGTACTCCAACAGAATTTCGTCGTTGATGCCCAGAGTCGTATTCGGGAACCTGTCGGTATGTCCGGCGCCCGTCTTGAAGCTTACGCCTACATTATTACAGGTGGCACAACAGCTATTCAGAATCTGCTGAACAGCATCGAAAAAGCAGGCGTGCCTATAGTTGAAACGCTTGTCGCCGCACCGCTCGCAGCAACGCAAGCCACTATCTCAAAGGATGAGCGTGAAGTCGGCATTGCACTCGTTGATATCGGTGACGGAACAACTGAAATTATCATTTACAAAGAGGATTCTATTGAACATACAGCCGTAATTCCTGTTGGCGGCCAGCACGTTACCAACGATATTGCGCAATACTTAAAAGTCACCCTTCCAGAAGCGGAGGCACTTAAACTTCACCGCGGCTGCGCGTGGACAGAATTAATTGACCCTGATGAAGCCAGATCCATTCCAGTCGCCGGCGATTCAACGCCACCGCGTTTCATTGACCGGATTGAACTTGCCCAAATTATTGAGTACCGTATGGCTGAAATCTTGGAGGCGATCGGTGATGAATTAGGTCATATTCCACTTCCAGGTGGACTCGTCCTCACCGGGGGTACTGCGCTGATGGATGGTTTGCAGGAACTCGCTGAAGCCATGCTCCAATTGCGCGTCCAGATCGGATACCCACGCGGCTTGCAAGGCTTGACTGACCGAGTGAACCATCCAATATACTCCACAGGAATAGGACTCGCTCTTTACGGTGAGACTTTGCGACAGTTAGAACGGGACCACAACGCACGTCATAAAGGAAATGCCTTTGGATCATTCCTGCAGCGTGTCAAAGAATGGTTTGGATATTAAACGTTCTCCACATTATTCAAGAGGGTAACCCCGTCTTATATCAAACTATTAGCGACGCTTGACTTAACCTTGCTAATAGCGTATAATTTAATGTGAAAAAGCGAATTCATGAAAGTTAATAAGGAACCTCGGTCTGGAGATTGAGGCTATAATGATAGGAGGAATTAGGTTGTTGTCTCATTGCATATAGCAACTGAAATTCAACATGATAGAATTTGAACAGGAAGAATTTGAAAGTCTACGTGCCAGGATTAAAGTCATTGGAGTCGGTGGAGCAGGTGGAAATGCTGTCAAACGTATGATTGAAGCAGGACTGACCGGCATAGAATTTTATGCCGTCAATACAGATCAACAAGCACTCGTGACCTGCCGGGGTGCGACGCAAATCCAGATTGGTGTTAACACGACCGAAGGTTTAGGTTCCGGTGCAAACCCCGACATTGGCAGAAAAGCCGCAGAGGAGGACAGAGAACATCTCCAAACTATCGTAGAGAATGCAAATATGGTCTTCATCACCGCAGGTATGGGCGGTGGAACCGGCACAGGCGCAGCACCCATCATTGCTACACAAGCAAAAGAACGTGGCGCGCTGACGATCGGGGTCGTGACACGTCCTTTCAACTTTGAGGGACAACGCCGCGCAGCTACCGCCGAAGAAGGACTCGAAGAACTCCGAGCTGCTGCTGATTCTGTAATCGTCGTACCAAACCAGCGTCTCATCGATACTATGGACAGGAAACTTCCAATTCGAGAAGCATTTCGCATGGGAGACCAGATTCTTTTACATGGCGTTAAAAGTATATCTGATATCGTTACGGAATCCGGCGAAATTAACGTTGACTTTGCCGACGTTGAATCTATCATGCGAAACGCAGGCAGTGCCTTGATGGGCATGGGGCACGCGACCGGAGACAACCGCGCCCAAATTGCCGCAGAACAAGCCATCAGCTCGCCTCTCCTTGAGCAAACGAATATTGCAGGTGCTGTCGGTATGATTGTGAATATAACCGCACCGCCGGATTTCATGATGCACGAACTCGATGACGCTATGGGGGTTATTCAAGATACAGCTCCCGAGGCACAAATTATTTTTGGACTCGTTTATAAAGATGAATTGGAACTCGGCGATGAAGTCCTTGTAACCGTCATTGCAACAGGATTTGATTCCGCTGAAGGCGGAGGCTACGGCATCGACGACAGAAGCACAGCCGCACGATATGATGAGCCAGAGACCTATCAAAGGCACCCCCAAGGGACTTCTGAACAGCGTGGAGCCAGTCCAAGCAGGGCAAGATCAAGGATCGCCAGAACACAATCCGATAGACCCAGGATCCCGAGGCGTGGGGCAAGCGCAAATGTTGAAGCCCCTATAGAGGAGAATAACCGACCCCAAAATAACCCGCAGAAACCCGCCCGAGGCAGAGCCCAAGGCTCGCGGCAGCGTGACACAGATTGGGAAATTCCGGCTTTTCTGCGCGTTCAAAAAAGACGTGGGAACGATAAATAGGAACGACGCCTATACCAACTCCTATCGCTTCTGATTTTTGTCGGAGGGGTTCGCAGTCCTGAAACCTTTTGATTGAGATTCCTTAAACACTAACGCCGCACCGTGTTTTCATACCAGCGTGCGGCGTACATCGCTTTTTTACTTTTTTAGCATTGACCTTTTGCTCACGAACATATTTCAAGTAAACTCTACTATACTTGAGGCAACAGTGAATCTACATCAACATTATCAACACCTGCGCAGTGAAGAACACGGCGCACATAACAACTTCAGAAAACCTAACAAATTCGCGCTTGTCTATCCGAGCACGTATGCCCTCGGTATGTCAAGTCTCGGTGTGCAGGTTATGTACGCGACGCTTAACAGCCGGCCAGACACGGCTTGTGAACGCGTTTTTATCCCTGAACCTAATTATCTGCGGAAACTTGCCTCTCAAAAAAAGGCGCTTTTCTCGTTTGAAACGCAGACCCCTTTGAACCAATTTGACATCATTGGGTTTTCAGTCTCCTTTGAATCAGATTATGTGAACATTCCGCGCGCGTTAGAATTGGCGAACATCCCTCCCCTTGTCGAAGCACGAACGGAATGGGATCCACTCGTTATTGCGGGTGGCATTAATATCTCCTATAATCCAGAACCGATTGCCGATTTTGTTGACGTTTTCGTCGTCGGGGAAGCCGAACTTATTATCCACCAACTCATGGCACATTTCGATGCGTGGAAAAGATCCGGTGCACCGAAGCGCGAATTACTCGAAACACTCGCAACTGTTCCAGGGCTTTACGTCCCAGATTTTTACGACGTAACCTATCGCGAAGACGGGACGATCGATGCCGTCTCCCCAAAGCCCGGTGTATCGGCTCAGATTCGCGCGGGAGCCGTTCCAAAACTCGATGACGTCGAAACCTGCACGCACATCCACACCCCGAACACCGAATTCGCAAATGCACATCTCATTGAAATTGTGCGTGGGTGCGGTAGGCAGTGCCGTTTCTGTGTTGCAGATTATGCCCGTCGATGGCCAAGACATCGTTCTGTAGAAAGTACGCTGGCGCTTGCAGAACGCGCACGCGGCATTACAGACAGGATCGGACTCGTCGGTGCCTCCATTTCTGATCATCCGCACATCGATGAAATCGCTACAGGTCTCGTCGAACGTGGTTTTCGGATCTCCTGCGCCTCACTACGCGCCGAAACAGTTCGCACGCCGCTGCTCGACGCACTCGCAGACAGTGACCAAGGGACCATCACCATTGCGCCAGAAGTTGCGACGGAAGAACTCCAAAAGGTTGTTAATAAAGCGATTCCACGTGAACGCCTCTACTATGTGTTTGAGGAGGCATTGAAACGTGATATTCTCAACCTTCGCCTATACTTCCTCATCGGTGTCCCTCAAGAAACACCAGCAGATGTGGAAGCCATTGCCGATATGGCAAGGGAGATGCGAACCATAGTTCTCCCCCACGCGAAACGAACAGGAAAAATAGCCCGTATCCACTTTACAATTTCACCCATGGTGCCAAAACCGCATACACCTTTCCAGTGGGTAGCGATGGAACCGCCGAAAACCATCTCCCGAAAACTTGATTTTCTGAAACGCGAAATTAATCAACTCGGTAGCATCAAAGTTGGTTCCGCCAGTGCCAGACTCGCTCACCAAGAGGCTGTTTTCGCACGCGGCGATCGGCGACTCGGAAAAGTCATCCTCGAGCTTGCACACGGGATGCCATGGAACCAAGCCTTCCGCAAACACGAATTAGTCCCACATTTTTACGCGACACGTCAACGCCCGCTGCACGAAATCAATCCCTGGGACCACCTTGACCTTAACGTTAAACCGCAATTCCTACAACTTGAGTTCCACAAGCACGAAAAAGGGTTCACGACGAGTGAATGCGATACGACCGTTTGTAAGAAGTGTGGTGCTTGCTAATTGGTTATCAGTCGTCAGTTAAGAGGTGAATCCGTTGAACCAGCGTTCTCTTTAAGTGGTAACCATAAAAAGGAGGAATCCACTGTGCACAAATTTGAAAAATTTATAGGTGGACTCGCCGCAATATGCGTCCTGTTTGCCTTTACGACACCTTTACATGCCGGGTTAGAGGACAAATCTCTCGTTTTATACCTCTCTTTTGACGAAGGAAAGGGCGGGACAGTCGCTGATGGTTCCATATATGGTCACGATGGTGAATTTGTCCAGAATCCCACATGGGTCGATGGACAATTCGGCAAAGCGTTGGAATTCGATGGAACCAAGGGAGAACATGTAATCGTGCCTATCAATGACACTTTACAGCTAAGAGAACAGTTCTCTATCGCTTTCTGGGTTAAGCGGGGCAAAGCTCAAATTCGGGACTGGAATTACATGGTCGCAGCCGGCTCCTTGAAATGGGCAACAATTTTTCAGAACGGTAGTAGCAAAACCTTTTTCTGGTCAACATCGGGGGGTACTTGGGCACAGAAAGCCGTCAGCACCGATGTTCAACCCGAAGACTGGGTGCACATGGCAGTCACACATGACACCAAATCAAAAGTCGTTATTTACAACGACGGGAAAGAAGCCGGTGGTGGCGCGAAACCGCCACCTGTTGATGAAATTGATGGTTCTATAATGGTGGGTGCCCGCCATCCGGGTCAAGAATTTTTCACAGGCGTCATTGACGAGGTGTTTCTTTTCAACCGGATCATCACCGAGGCAGAAATCAGCGAAATTATGGATGGCGAATTTCTACCAGTAGAACCCGCAGAGAAACTCGCGACGACATGGGGCAGCATTAAGGCGGATCGCGATTAAAAATACGCTTGACAAGGGCGGTTCCAACGCCGCCCTTACACCCGAGAGAAAGCGTATGCGAAAATATATCACTCTATTCATCCTCGCAGCGGTTGGGTTGCCCAGCCCGGCTTTCATAAATATTGCTTTAGCCGACACTTCACCTGCCGAAGCGTATTATAAGAGTGCTACAACCTATCACGATCTCGGAGAATTCGAGCGTGCCATCTCCGAATACAGAAAAGCCATCGCGCTGAATCCAAATTCCCCCATCATTTTCAATAGACTCGGCGTCGCATATTCCGAACTGAAGCAATACGATGCCGCCCTTGATGCCTATCAGAGATCACTTGCGTTGTCTCCTATGACGGCTGAACCGCACTATAATATAGGGCTGGTTTATCTCAAGAAAGGCGATCTCCCACGTGCCCGCAAAGCGTTTAAGCGCGCGATTGCTATTGACCCAGAATGGGGAGATGCGTATACTGGACTCGGCGAGGTCTACTTGAAACAAGGTGATTTCGGACAAGCTATTCGCGCCTATAAACAAGCCACGCGTCTGAATCCAAACGGAAATCCGAGTGCCATTTTGGGATTAGGTAAGGTTTATGCAAGGCAGGAACGTTGGGAGGATGCCATCATCGCGGTTGAAAAGGCCATTGAAATCCAAGCGGATAACACAGAAGCACATTATCAACTCGCTCAAATTTATATCAAATGCGGCGAAAAGAAAAAAGCCACCGCAGCGATGGCATTTTTCAAAGTTCTTCGCCAAACAGATCCGCTCCTCAAAGAAGCCGAAATATGGGTGAAAAGACATCCCAACGACGCAAGAGGTTATAATAATCTCGGTATTGTTTATCTTGCACGTCGTCGTCCTGAGGATGCTATTGCGAACTACAAACGCGCCATTTCTCTTGCTCCCGATTTAGCCACTGCGCACTACAATTTAGGGCATGCCTACCATAAGCAAGGAAAAATGAACCTCGCGATTGCGGCTTACAAACAAGCACTCACCCTCGACACCACCCTCGCGATTGCGCATAATAATGTCGCTGTCTGCTACATAGAATCGGGGATAGATTTGCATCAAGCACTCTCTCATGCCCGAACCGCTGTTCGTCTGGTCCCGACGGCATCGAACTATTGGGATACGCTTTCGCAAGTTTGCACCGCTCTTGGGTTGGAAAGCGAGGCGCGACACGCACGTGCCCGTTCAACGAAAGGACAGGAAAAATACACTATCGAACAATGAAATGCTTCTGCTATATTACTCTCTTCTTCCTTCTGAGTCTATCCACTTCCGCAGAAGTCCAATTCGTTGACGCGACCGCTGCTGCAGGAATCACATTTCGGCATGTCGATGGCAGAACCGGTGAGAAGTATCTCCTCGAAACTCTTGGATCCGGGGCAGTCTTTTTCGACTTTGATGTTGATGGGGCATTGGATCTCTATGTAGTGAACGCTACACACATCCCCCCGCCAGCCCCTGAAAAAACGCCTCAGACACAAGCCCCACGAAACAGACTCTATCGAAATAACGGCAACGGCACCTTTACTGATATTACAGGCAGCGCAGGCGTTGGAGATACCGGCTATGGCGTCGGATGCGCAGCCGCCGATATCAACAATGACGGCTATCCCGAAATTTATGTAACCAACTATGGACCGAATCGCCTCTATTCCAACAATGGCGATGGCACCTTTACAGATGTGACGCAAAAAGCGGGCGTCGGCGATGAACGCTGGGGCACAAGTTGTGCCTTTCTGGATTACGATTTAGACGGGTATGTTGACCTATACGTCGTCAATTACATGAAATTTTCCGTCGCGGAAAATGAATGGTGGGAAACGCAAGGGATTAGGACCTATTGTAGCCCGACGGATCAGATTGCTGGCAGCCATTTTGTAAGCGAGCCAGATATCCTCTATCGCAATAACGGCAACGGCACCTTCACAGATGTCACCAAAGCTGCAGGTATCTCACATCGTGCCCTCGGTCTCGCTGTCGCAGTCGGAGATTACGATAATGACGGTTATCCGGACCTGCACATCGCTAACGATATGGAAGCAGACCTCTTTTACCACAACAACGGCGATGGCACCTTTACGGAAACCGCTGATCTCACCGGAACAGGATATGATGAAAACGGCTTCCCCGGCAGTGGTATGGGAAACGCATTCGGTGATTACAATAACGACGGTTATCTGGATCTCGTCGTCAGCAATGCCTCTGGACTGCCCGCACTTCTCTATCAAAACGAAAACGCCGCGTTTTTTACCGATGTCTCTTTTGTTTCAGGAATTGGAGCAGGGACGCTCCCGTATTTTAAATGGGCAGTCGAATTCTTAGACTATGACAACGACGGTTTGCTGGACCTATTTGTTGCGAATGGACATCTTCAGGAGAACATCTCGCTTTTTTCGGAGAGCACCTATCCGCAGATGGATTTGGTTTTCCGCAACGTGCGTAGACAGAACGGCACACATCATTTCACCGATACGTCTACCGAGGTCGGATTGGCAGAACTCCCCAAAAAAGTCAGCCGCGCCGCGGCATTTGGGGACTATGACAATGACGGGGATATCGATATTTTTCTCAATAACTCCAATCAACCCGCAATGCTTCTCCGAAACGAGGGAGGTAACAGCAATCATTGGCTGACAGTCCAACCCATCGGTACCCGAAGCAACACGTCCGGTATCGGTACAAAAATAGTTGTGAAAGTGGGGAAGTTGTCTTTTACCAAAGAAGCACGGAGCGGTGCGAGTTACCTGTCACAAAGCGATCTGCGTGTCCATTTTGGATTGGGAAAGCATTTAGCAGTGGAAGTCCTGGAAATTCACTGGCAGAGCGGGCTTACAGAGCGGTTTTCTAACGTGAAATCGAATCAAATTCTCCACATTAAAGAGGGGCACGGGATTATTAACAGGCAAAAAACGATTATTCAATAAGGACATCTACGTATCATCGCCAGGGATCTCGGGCCAATTGTGTTCCGGTGAATACCCTAAATCCGTCTCTGCGGGTCGCCACGCGAAACGGGAATCCGCGCGACCGGCGACGGCGTTATACGCGCCATACTTCACCGTCTCTGTTTCAATGGCGCGTGCGACACACTGTGCGACATCCCTCGGATCCACGTAAACGAACCAAGGATCCGTCACAATTTCAGGCGCTGCAGGTCCCGGATTCTGTCCATCTCCATCTATCACCCCCGGGCGGACATGGATCACGTCTAACCCGTAGGCTTGATGATACGCCGCACCGATTCGCTCGCCGAGGTACTTCGCCAACGCGTAGTAAAGATCTCCCGGACCGAACTGGAAGTCATCGTCCACCTCGTAAGGCAATTGTGCGCTTGGCGCAGGCGGGCATGCCGAAATACTTGAGATGTTAACCAACTTTTTAACGCCCTGCTTTACACAGGCTTCCGCGACGTTCCATGTCCCTTTCACCATAACATCCGCAAACAGTGAGGCGGGTTTATCAGACCGTCCCCGGACCAGCGCAACGAGATGGACGACAGCATCTTGATCCGCACACACTGCCTGAATTTCGGCAGCATTTGTCACATCTGCCTTGATAAAAGTTGTGCCTGAAACCGTCCGATCCAATTCAACGATATCCGTGAGCGTGAGGTCATACGCACCACACAACCGATCAATAACAAATTGTGCCAGATACCCATTCGCACCCGTAATCAAAATCTTTTTAATTTTCCTTGCGGTTCGGTCAGGTGAGTTCAGCATGTGAAGGACTTCTCCGTATATCCGCCTGCGCCGCTGTTGCAGGCTACAATCATGAAAAGAACACGCCTCTGCAAATACTTTTAATTTTCCTTGCGGTTCGATCAGGTGAGTTCAACATTTGAAGGACTTCTCCGTATATCCGCTCTGTAGCGGCGAGACGACCTTACTCTACACGTTTCAGGGTGCAGGTGGCATTATCTGCGCATAGAGCGCGTTGTTAAATCCGACAAAGAAACTATCCCCACTTCGCACTGTAGGCGCGCGCAGGCTACCGCTCCGTCCCATCACGGCTTTCAGGATTGGTTCCTGTGTGTCTGCGGTTGGCACAAAGGTTTCCACGCGCTGCCCTTTCGCAACAATGATTTGCGCCGCGCTGCCCATTAAATCCCAGACCGCTGTTGCATCCATTCGCTCTTTTCGGGCATCCGTCCGACTTTCTATTTGTAATCCGTGTTCGTCAAGAAACTCTTGAACTTTTTTACAGGAGTTTCAGCTACTCCGAGAATAAATCCAATCTATCATTTTTTAATTATTCCTTGCGGTTCGATTAGGACCTTGGGGAGATAGTGTTCCTTCCCGTAGTCCCGCCTGCACCGATGTTGCAGGCTACAATTAAATTACAGGTCCTCAACGTTAATAAATCTGCCGGTGCCCCGACTTTGGACCGCGGCATCAATCAGGGCAAGGGTCTCAATTGCATCCGCGAATGGCGAACGAATGAGCGTTCTATCGCCTGTTTCAATGGCACGCAACCACGCTCCGGATTTGTCTAAACCCAGACTGTTTTCGGAAGTCCCTGATTCGTTGACGGCCTCACCGTTAAGGTATCCACAGATAACGTTATCCGTCATCTTCGCTTGTAATCGCAGATGGGGTCCGACGACTTCAACCTCAAAACTAAACCCCTCGGTGCCACAGTGATTCATGTGTGTTCCGAAAACGCCGTTGTCCAGTTGATAGGTCATCTGAATGGCATTTTCGGCATCGAATTCGGTGCGTTCCAACGCCATGTTTTTAGCGGCGAGGGCATGTGCCTGCACAGGTTTCGGATTTCCCATCACAAAACGTGCACAATCCAACACGTGCACCGCCTGTTCCGGCAAGGGACCCCCGCTTATATCATATTGTAAAAACCAAGGCGACATCCGGAAACTCAGGTAATAATTAACGGTACACACCGTTCGCACAAGATGCACCGTTTCCGAAGAGATCAATGCTTTCAGCCGTTCATAGAGTGGATGATAGCGGAGTTGGAACCCAACCGCAGCAATGACATCCGCTTTCTCAATGCATGCGAGGCATTTTCTGCCTTCAGCCATGTTCAAGGCGGGCGGTTTTTCAACCATCACAGGGATACCGCGGTCGCATGCCATTTGGATCGGTTCAAGTCGGATAGGAGGGGGTGTCGTGATAACCACGCCGTCCATGTCTACATCGAAAAAGGCAGCCAACGCGGTCGTGGCAAGTGCTGATTCGGTATGCGCTGCGAGTTCGCGCGCCGCCTCAAGTCTTGCATCATGGACGGCAACAACCTGCGCACCGTAATTGGTTATCGCCCCCTGATGATGTCTTCCCATATTGCCAGCACCGATGATGCCTATTGCTAACGGTTTTTGAACGTTCATTGTATCTTGAGGTTTCCCCACGTTACTGCGAGTTTCCCTTTCGGCTCAACGGGAAAGATGTTGAAGCCTGGGGTAGTAACGAAAATGTTATCAAATTGTGCGTAATGCGCAGCAGCACCCCGATTGCCGCCGCGCGTATAGAAGCCAGTTTTGCCGTTTTCAAACTTCTTTTCACCATCGGTCCATTCTCCGATAAAAACGAGATTATTCCATTTAGCACCGACCTTACCGAGGTATACCTTAAATTCGGAATTTTCGCGAACTTCAAACTTCACGCGATACCAAATGTTCTGTTTACGTTTTTTCTCGTCCGCGAAACGACTTACTTCAAAATCCCACGCGCCACCTTCTTTTCGGTGCCATCCGATATGTTGCGGTGGGTGTTTAGAACCGAGGATTGAAATTTCGTGCATGTAGAAGTTATCGTCATCCTTCGCGTGGAAAACAAATCCCAATGAACCGCCATTTTTGGCATTGAAATCGGCGTAGTAATCAAATTCTTCGGGAAGATCGGTGAGACTGAGCCCAGCACCACCGCCCCATACGTCAAGCACTCTCCTTCCAAGCACATCGTGTCGGGTGTCATGGTCTTTAATACCCCAACTCACTTGCGGTGCCCATCTGTCGAGATCAATTTCGGAACGCTCAAAGTCGTCATGAAACAAAACCTCAGCATAACTGATGCCGACACACAACATCAGCATGATAATTAGAGTAGTGGACCATGTATAGGCTTTCATACGTGCGTTCCACCCTCCCATCTTCTTGCTACGGTGTAACACTTGTCTTTTGTAGGCACAATTTGGGCATTAGCGAAATGTCCTAAACTGTGCCTACAACCGATAGGGTTATTCTGTCTTAATTTCTCCCCACGTTGTGGCAGCCTTCCCGTCCGGCTCAACAGCCATCGGATCTTTGCCGCCGTAAATTTCGATTTCATCAACGCGAGCCCCACCATTCGTGCGAATATGGAGACGTAACCACCGTGCCTCTACATCTTTGAAGGTAAACTCAGTGGTTTCACTAATCGGATCACCCTTGTGCGTATAAACCTTCGTCCACGTATTCGCATCGGAGTTTGGATCCGCTTTCGTGGTTGCGACCAAGATATCAAAGTCAGCAGTCGTCCTGTCAACAAATCCCTGCGAATGATCGCTACCAAAGTAGACACGGTTCACATTCGCCACATCCCCCATATCAATCTGCGCCCAACCGGGTATCGCACCGATAATCCAGCTCCGACAATTGTTGTAAAAACCGTCATTGAGGTATTCGACACAGTGTCTACGCGGACACCATCCCTCGAGCTGCGAAGAGGCTTCCGGTTTCGCATCTTTGAGGAGTGCCAAGTTGGGTTCTTTGTCTCGAACCGTCGGCACAAATTCTGGTCCTGGTTTACCGCCGGCATCGCATTCATCCGTTGCCGCTTTTTTGTCCTGCGCCTTAAACTCGTAACGTCCGAACTTCTCAGGTCCCTTCGCTTCGTCATGGACTGCGAAGACAGCAAGCGTGCTGATTAACATCGCTACTATCACAAGCCAGCAATACTTTGTCCATCTCATTCTCCATTCCTCCATCTTTGCAGTAGTACTTACCATTATATTAACACAAGTGAAAAATTGTTTCAAGAAAACGGTTATCCCTTGACTTTTTTTTTGACTGTTGTTATCTTAAAATTGTATGAACCGTTTAGAAATTTTCAATTTTTGTTGACACCCGTAAGGATGTCGCTTATAATTCAACTTTAGGAGATCAAAGTTTGAAACAACGTGCTATATTTGGGTTACTCGCTCTCATTTTGATAAGCGTTTCAGCGGTTTGCAGTGCGCAAGAGTTGGTTTTGCATCTTTCCTTCGATGAATTAAATGGGGACGTTGCAAAGGATCTGTCCGAATTTGGGAATGACGCGACTTTTAAAGGCAAACCGAAATTGATTGACGGCGTTTTCGGAAAAGCATTGGAATTCGACGGAAAAACCTCCGGTCAAATCCCCGATCATGCGAGCCTTGATATCGTTGACGGAATTACCATTGAATTTTGGGTGATCGTTAAAGGCGGTGAGGCAATTCAGAGCGGCGTTGAAAAAGGAGTCGCTTGGGTCTCTGGGTTGTATAACCTTGCAGCCCTGTATAATGGCGGAACAATCCTTCAATTCTTCGACTTACCGGAACCGTGTAACGACGATAATATCGGTCCGAGTATCCAAGATGGAGAATGGCATTTCCTCGCCGGAACATGGGATGGTGACGATATTCTACTTTACATTGATGGCGAGCTTGAAGCAGAGATGCCGTGTAAGGGTGAACTAAAGCCCAATGACGATCCGCTCTTTATCGGTGCCCGGGGCGGAAGTGGCCGTTTTCTCACCGGTGCCTTAGATGAAATCAAAGTGTACAACTATGCCTTAACCAAGGCAGCGCTGCTCAAAGATATGGAAGAGCCTGTCACACTGCATGTTGACGCACAGGACAAACTGACAACCGTTTGGGCACGTCTCAAAACCGATGAATCCGTACAATAAAGGAGGGTTAATGAAAGTAACACGCCATCTGTTGGCGCAGTTCACGCACCAAAATCTGCTTTATAAAAGTCCAACGTTTTTTCTGTTACTACTGACCGTAATCGGCTGCGCGCTTCCCTTCAGTCAGAACCTAACGCCTGAAGAACAGGTCGCAGTCGTCACAACCGACAAAGGCACGTTTGTGCTCGAGTTCTATCCCGATGCTGCCCCTGTGGCAGTGGATAATTTCATCAAACTGATTAATCAGAAGTTTTACGATGGCTTAACATTTCATCGAAAAGTCGATGCCCCCGGTTTGAATATCATTCAGGGCGGGTGTCCAAAAGGCGATGGAACAGGTGGGCCCGGTTGGACTATTGTCGACGAGTACACAAATCCGAACCAACGCCCACATGCCAGAGGCACAGTGGCAATGGCTCGGCCCTCCGCGCCAGACTCAGCCGGGAGTCAATTCTATATCTGCTTGAAACCCCAACCCCATCTTGACGGAAACTACACTACCTTCGGTGGTGTAATTCAAGGGATAGATATCGTCGATCAGTTATCAATCGGCGATGTCATGACAAAAATCCGATTGGAGGCGAAGTCAAAATATGTTCAGGCAACAGCAGAATAAGCAACATCGGCAGTTCGCATCCGCAGCACTTTTTATTTTAGCGACATTCTTCGCTACTTTTGTGCTGAGTTGCGCACAAGAAGATAAGCCAGCCCCCGTTCCGCGTGCCCGTCGCGCGGGTACAGGCACCGCAACAACCGCGGCAAAACCGCAGATTGATCCCGCAACGGTCGTCGCAGTCGTTGAAACGGCAAAGGGGACCATTGAATTTGAATTTCTCGCAGCCGAAGCACCGGAAACTTCCAAGAACTTCATCAAAAACGCGCAGGTGATGTATTACAAAGGTGAGAAGTTTAATCGTGCAGAAGAACTCCTCATCCAAGCAGGCTCAAAACTTGCCGCTGGAGATACACTCCCCATTGAGAACGGTTCGCAAGAGATGTCGCGGGGCGTTGTCGCTATGGCAAAAGAGGAGGGGGCAAGCGTTTCCTACGCATCGGAATTCTTTATCTGCCGAGGGGACGCGATCCTCGACAGTGATTACACCATTTTCGGAACAGTTACCAGTGGGATGGACGTGGTTGACAGCATCGTAGTCGATGACGTAATTACGAACATTACCATCCGAGACAAGGGAATGTCCGCTGAGTAAAGGAATGGTAAGAAAACGGGAAGCGTGGAAGAAACTGGAACGGAACAACGGAAGAGTAGGTACCATCCTTCCATCCAACCCAATTCCCTTCCAGTCTTCCAACTTTCCACCAGTGTGGTCTTTAAAGGCACACTTCAGAACTACAACAAGGAGGCATCTATGGCATTAACAGTTATCCGCACGGCGCGTCCAAGTCCCGTTTGGCAGGAGAGCTACGTACGTGTGAGAAAAGGACAACGACTCGTTATTGATGGTGAAGGTGCGTGGTCACCAGATTTGCAAAATCGGACCGGATGGTGCGGTGGAGACGGTGTCCCAAAGACCCCGGGTTCCAGCGATTACCTGCTTCCCGGCACGAATATCGGTGCACTCATCGCTAAGATCGGAGATGTTGTCTTCGCTGTTGGCTCACGCTACGACAATCCCGCTCCCGCTGATGGTGTTATTTTTCTTGCAATGAACGAAAGCCCAAACAACAATAATCAAGCAGGAAGTTTACTCGCACAAATCATCATCTTTGATGACGAATAGGGAAATCCGTCGTATAAACACCACCGCCTATACGGGGCGAATCGGAATCAGGAGGACCATATGGAAGAAACTGCGGCTCAGGCGGAAGCTCAACAAATTCCCCCTGTCGATTTTATTAGTTATCTTGCCAACCTTGTAGAAACAGGACGGCTCTACTTAGAGGGAATCCCGAATCCCGAAACCGACGAGGTCGTTACGAACCTCCCGCTCGTGAAACATATTATTGATACGATTGAGATGCTTGAGGAAAAGACGAAGGGGAACCTCACTGCCCCAGAAGCCAACTTCTTGGCAAATACCCTCTATGAACTCAGAATGGGCTATGTCCGTGCCATCAATAGACAAGAAACAGTCACACAGCAAGAGGGGCACACGGAAGAAATCGAGGAAGAGGTCTCCACGGAAAACATTGAAAATCCATCTTAATCGAAGGTTCAGTCATCACTGAGACACACCTCAACACTGTCGGTTTTTATGAAGGATCTGCCGTAAATTAGATTAACTCCCTTAAACGCTTAAGGAGAATCATCTATGGAATTCTACCACGGCACAACGTTAAGCAGTGCAAGAGGGATCATTGAAAACGGGTTCCGTCCGCGCGGCGGCGCCGTCTGGTTCACAAATCATCGAAGTTATGCGAGAAATCGCGCCGAACAAAAGGCACGACGGAGAAGTGGGCGCCCAGTCGTCATCAAAACCGAGTTGGATGCCCAACACCTGCGCACGCATCTCAGTTCGGGCAAAGTTCAAATAAGGGGTGGCATTATAGCCGTTAACGAACATCTATCCGTTCAACTCCTACAATCCAACCTTTTTGAGTTGCTGGCGTGTCCGGTAGCACTCTCACAATGGATCAATCGTCAATTGGGGCTCTACTCCCACAACGGCGTGAGTCAAAACCATTGGGGCGTCGTCCGGTTGGCACACTGGATGAATAATCGAATGCAATCGGGAACCGGAAACCGTATCAACCGACAAGATTTTTTTCTAAAAGGCAAACAGTGGTTGCCCGCGTTCTTTGATAGGATTCCCTTCAGTCCGGAAGGCCTCCCCATTCAGCATCTTCAGAATGACACTATTGAAGTTACCGTGCTGTACCCAGACACGCAGGAAAAACCGGTCCAGCCGGTGAAAGTTGATACACACTACACCAAAGCAATAACCGACATTTCTGATCAGCATCCGAAACGACAGATACGTGGACTTCAATTCCTTGAAAAAATCGGAACTGAAGACTTATTCGATTGGTGTGTCCTGCATCTTGAAGACGAATCGGTGGACGTGGTATGCAACGCCCTGCGAATTATGCAACGCTGTGATGACGGCTACATCGCTCCTATTCTGGCACATGCTGGATCTCAGAATAAACGCATTCGGGCAAGCGCACTCGCAGCACTCGCAAAACATGATTCTGATGATGCTGAACGCTGGTTCGAGCGGGGCCTTAAAGACTCCGAGGCATGCGTCCGGATGGAAGTGGCAAGACTTTTACCGATGCTCGATAGGATCGAATACCGCACGCTCTTCGACATCGCACGGCACGACCCAAATCCTGCTGTCAAACGCAGCGCTAAAAAGTAGTATTAGAATTAAAACCAAAAGCGAGAATGAATTATCAACGCAAGATTCTCTTTGCCTTGGCACTGCTCATCGGCTTGATCGGGACAGGGACGGTCGGCTACCTATTGCTTGAAGGGGATAATCCCCAAGGGGAGTGGCAACTTCTCGATGCAATCTATATGACCGTCATCACCCTAACAACCGTCGGTTATGAGAACATGGGGATGAGCGATGCTGGACGAATTTTCACCCTATTTCTACTCATTGGTGGGTTCGGCGTGTTCACCTATAGTGTTACGATCGCCACCGCATTCCTAATTGAAGGGCAACTACAAAGTTTTTTCCGACAACAAAAAATGGTTCGAACTGTCGATAAATTAACAAACCACTATATTGTCTGTGGACTCGGTGATACCGGCGTACATGTGCTTGACGAGATGCTAAAGGCAGAAGTAGATTTCGTCGGTATCGAATTCGAGGAAGAACGACTCCTCCACCTCTCTGACACACGAGACTTTCTATACCTCCACGGCGACGCAACCGATGACGAATTGCTCATACGGGCGGGGATCGAACGTGCCAAAGGGCTTGTCACATGTCTCAGCCGTGACCAAGACAATCTGTTCGTAGTCATTTCCGCAAGAAAAATCAATCCACGGTTAAGGATCGCCTCTAAAGCCGTCGAAGACAATTCTCCCGGAAAACTCATCACTGCAGGCGCAGATGAGGTCGTCCTACCGGATCACATCGGTGGACTCCGCCTCGCCTCCGGCATCCTCCAACCACAACTCGTAGGGTTCTTAGAAAATATCACCCAAAACCGAGACGGTGCGCAGTTCACTGAATCCATCATTCAAGAAGGCGCCGCTCTGGATGGGATCTTACTCAAAGCCGCCAGTATCCACGAACAAACCGGTTTAGTTGTTATCGCAATCCATGATAACGATGGAACGTTCCTCTATAATCCTCCTGGAGATAAGAAGATTGCAGCCGGTGACGCTTTGCTGGTCATCGCCAACCAGAAGCAGTTACAAACATTGCACAAACTCACTGGAGATTCAAGTTAGCGGAAAAGCGTTGACCTGTTATCTTCCGCGTGATATAATAGTGTCAAAATCTACTGGACATTGAATCTCACCGCTGAAAAAGACACGCTCACACAACACAATATCGCAATACATTCTTAAACTATTGCAAATTGGAAGGAAACACATATATGCTCGCAACCGTCCTCAGCAGTGCAATGCTGGGAATCGATGCTTACATCGTGAAAGTTGAGGTAGATGTCTCAGGTGGAATGCCGGCTTTCAGTACTGTTGGCTTACCGGACAACGCCATCAAAGAGAGTCGGGATCGGGTGACCGCCGCCATTAAGAACTCCGGCTTCTACTTCCCACCTACCCGAATCACGGCGAACTTAGCACCTGCGGACATCCGAAAAGCAGGATCGGCGTTTGACCTTCCCATCGCAATCGGGGTTATGGCAGCTACCAATCAAGTAAACCTCGCGAGCCTTGAAAACGCAATAATTTTAGGCGAACTCGCACTTGACGGCAGCATTCGCGGGATACAAGGTGGCCTCCCGATCGCTATTGCGGCAAAAGAGAATGGCATTCAAGACCTCATCTTGCCAGCCGAAAACGCGAAAGAAGCTGCGATTGTGGAAGGTGTGAACGTCTATCCGGTTACAAGCTTAGCAGAAGCTGCTGCATTCCTCAATTCGGAGAAAGAGATCGCACGAGAACCACACACACTTGGCACTCACGGACACACGAAACATCCTGACGCACTTCTTGATCTGCTCGATGTGAAAGGGCAGGAACATGTTAAACGCGCCATCGAAGTCGCCGCTGCAGGCGGGCATAACCTCATCATGATGGGACCCCCCGGTTCTGGAAAGACCATGATAGCGAAGCGAATTCCATCGATTCTGCCGAAACTGTCTATGGAGGAATCCTTAGAAACCACGAAAATCCAAAGTATCATCGGTATTCTACCGAACGACACCCCTTTGGTTGTGACGCGTCCCTACCGTTCACCCCACCATACGATTTCAGACGCAGGTTTAATCGGCGGTGGAAGGATACCGCGTCCCGGTGAGGTGAGTCTCGCACACAACGGTGTCCTCTTTTTAGATGAACTCCCTGAATTCCGACGAAACGTCCTTGAAGTCATGCGGCAACCGCTTGAGGATCGGCAAGTCACCATCTCCCGCGCCTCCGCATCCCTCACCTATCCCGCGAACTTCATGCTCGTGGCCGCCATGAACCCCTGTCCGTGCGGATTTTTCAGCGATCCGGCCAGAGATTGCAAGTGTTCACCCACTCAGATTCAAAACTACGTCTCCCGTATCTCCGGACCGCTCTTAGATAGAATCGACATCCAAGTTGAAGTGCCAGCGGTGAAATACGCAGAGCTTGCTAACGAAACAACCGGTGAACCCTCGGCACAGGTCCAAGAACGGGTTGAAAAGGCACGACACATTCAACAGCAGCGCTTCGCAGACACGGCAATACACGCCAACGCAAGCATGGCATCTAAGCAGATACGAGAATACTGCAAAATTGATTCCCAAGCACAAGAGCTGCTACGGGTCGCGATTAACCAATTAGGACTCAGCGCACGTGCATACGATCGAATTTTGAAGGTAGCCCGCACCATCGCTGACTTAGACAGGAACCCGCATATAGAGGCAGTTCATGTCTCTGAAGCCATACAATATCGAAGTCTCGACCGAAGTTTCTGGAAAAAGTAACCCTATAGAGAAGAGGAAAAATGCAACCTAACTTTATTATTTTCCTAACCGATGACCAAGGATACGGCGACCTGTCCTGCATGGGTGCGACTGATTTCAAAACGCCACATCTTGACAGAATGGCGACAGAGGGAGCACGCTTCACGGATTGGTACTCAAATTCACCCGTCTGTTCTCCTTCGCGCGCAGCAGTACTGACAGGACGATACCCGTGCCATGCGGGGGTACGCTCCATTTTAGCAGGGCATCGCACTGCTACAGGGTTACCGCCTTCCGTGCCGTCACTCGCAACGGCATTGAAGGGGCGCGGCTATTACACGGCGATGTCTGGAAAATGGCATCTCGGGCTCGCAGAAGGCTCGCGTCCGGAACACCACGGATTCGACGATTGGTTCGGGTTCATGGCAGGATGCATCGATTTCTTCTCACACATCTTCTATTGGGGGTTAGGACAACCCGGCATCGACCAGACCCATGACCTCTGGGAAAACGGCGAAGAGATATATCGGAACGGTGAATACTTCACAGAACTCATCACCGAATACGCCATCAGATATATCCGAAAGTCCGTTGAACTCGGCAAACCCTTTTTCCTTTACGTGCCTTACAACGCCCCGCACTATCCGATGCACGCACCAGAAAAATATGTAGATCGGTTCCCAAATTTGCCTTGGGACAGACAGATTATGGCGGCGATGCTCAGTGCCGTTGACGATAGTGTTGGCGAAATTTTTGCCGAACTGGAGAGACTCGGACTCGCAGAAAACACCTTCTCTTACTTCCAAAGCGACAACGGTCCCTCACGTGAAACCCGAAATTGGTTAGATGGCACGCAGGATCCGTATTACGGCGGCACTGCGGGTAAACTGAAAGGACATAAATTTAGCCTCTATGAAGGGGGTATCCGTTCCCCTGGAATCATGAACTGGCCCCAGCGAATCCCTGCAGGACAGGTCATCAATGAGATCGGCGCAGCAATGGATGTATTTCCGACCTTTCTCGCAGCGGCAGGTGGAGATCCTTCCGAGTACGAACTCGATGGACTCGATGTCCTACCTATGGTGACAACCGATGAATCCACGCCACATCGTGAAATTTATTGGGAGATGGGTAAGCAGACCGCCGTGCGGCGTGGTAACTGGAAATTGGTCCTCAACGGTCAATTGGTAGAAGGCGCACCCCCAGAAGACGATGTACATCTCGCAAACCTTGATACCGACATGGGTGAAACGGAAAACCTGAAAGATGAACACCCAGAAGTCACCACCGAATTGACGGAAGCCGCCCAAACATGGCGTGAAGGTATTGAAACGCATTGGGAGACAGAATGGGTCAATCCGAACGGGACAACCGGTTACGTCAAGGAGCGGTAATATGCTAACCGATACGCAAGATGCCTACGGGCACCTGCTTTCAGATTATCATAACGGCAGAGAAAACGTTGAAATTGTGGAGAGAGAAGACGGGTTCATTGATGTAAGCCGTTTGGGACCTTTTAACTACTTCGCTGAACATAACGACTGGGCTGAACACCAAAAAACCGGAATAGCACACGCTACAGGCAGCGTCTTGGATATCGGATGTGGCGCAGGACGACATTCCATCTATCTTCAGGAACAGGGTCTTGAGGTCTTAGGTACCGACATCTCACCCTTAGCCATCGAGACCTGTCAAAGCCGCGGGCTCAAAAACGCGCTTGTCACGCCTGTTACGCAGTTGAGTTCCAAAATCGGCATCTTTGACACGATTCTCATGATGGGCCACAATTTCGGACTCATGGGAAGTTACAAAAGAGCACAGTGGCTCTTGAAACGCTTTGCCGCCATGACAACAGGTACCGCGAAAATTATCGCTGAGACATTGGATCCTTATCAAACAGAGGAGCCTTGCCACTTAGCCTATCACCAATTCAACCGAGACAGAGGACGAATGAGCGGCCAGTTAAAACTACGAATCCGTTACCGACAATATACCACGCCGTGGTTTGATTATCTGTTTGTTTCAAAGTCGGAGATCGAAGACATCCTTGACGGAACAGCGTGGCGGGTTGAACGCTATATTGACGCAGCCAATACACCGACGTATGTCGCAATTTTATCTAAACGTCCGCTTTCTTGATTATCATAGTGTCGGTCGGCGCGGCGCCGGTGAGTTGTTTTGCCTGGGTATTTCCACCAGGAAACCTCGTCCGTCAAGAACATCTGTGTTACCGTAGGGGCTGGGTTACCCAGCCCGTACAGATAGGAAGCTTTATCGAAAGACGAGATATGTCATGATACTTTTTAAATTTGCCTTTATTACGGACACACATTTGTACCTAAACGCCCCAAGAAATTTCGCCAGCGGACTCCAGCAACAAAAAAAGAGTCTGCAACTTTACGAAAAGTTGGTCGAACAACTGAACGCGTTTGCGCCTGCCTTTGTCATTCACGGTGGGGACGTTGTGTGTGGTGGTCAAAGTTTCGGCATGTCCGCAGCAGAATTCGAAGCCACACTCAATGGCGCACAAGAACTCGGGCAACGCCTAAATGCCCCCTGCTATTACATCCCGGGCAACCATGATTTGCATCCCGAAACCGGTTCCAAAGACCCCTACTTGGCACACTTCAGCACCAACGGCATGGGTTCCATCAGTTTTGTGCACGAAAATATCCGATTTATCCTCCTCGATTCACAGGAGGTTCCCGAAGACCTCACACACGGGTACATCAGCACGAACCAACTGGCGTGGGCAGAGCGCGAATTGAAAAGAGCCCGTGATTACAACCAAGAGGTTTTCATCTTTTCACATCAACTCCCGTTTCCGAACGTCGAATTCCAAGGAATTGGCTCAAGAGTCGCCAACTCCGCAGAGGTCCTCGAAATTACCGCCCCCTTTGAGAGACAAATTTTGGCATTTTTCTGTGGACATCTGCATCTCAATCGCGTCTTCAGAGAACAAGGCATGCTGTGTATCGTCTCCTCTGGCATTATCTGTTATCCGATGATGTGGCGACAGGTCCTGGTATATCCCGACAGATTTGATGTGAAGTCAGTACCGGTTGACTTACCGGATGTCGTCGCTGCATCAGAAGCCGTTAATCCAGATAACAATATGTATCTACTGGGCAGAGATCGGGATCTTAATTTCAGTATTCAACGGAACGATTTCCTTTAGAGGAATTGAAAAAACCTTAACCCCTGGAGGCAGCATCGCAACATCGGCGCGATGCGGGTTTTTGAAAAAACCGTGAATGCCAAGTTTCACCCGATAATTCCCGTCAGGGTCAAGTTAAAAGATGATTGACGTTCAAAATATTACCAAAAACTATGGTCCGTTCCAAGCACTCAAGGACATCTCCTTCCAAGTAGACAAGGGACAAATTGTCGGCTTCCTCGGTCCCAATGGCGCAGGAAAAACAACGACAATGCGAATCCTCACCTGTTTTATGCCAGCGAGTAGCGGACGCGTTACCGTCGCCGGATATGATGTTTTTAAAGAATCGCGAGAGGTGCGGAAACGCATCGGTTACCTCCCCGAAAACGTTCCGCTCTATCCGGAAATGACGGTGACGAAGTACTTGACGTATATGGCAAAGATCCGGAGCGTCCCGCGTAGCACTATTAACAGGCAACTGGATACTGCTATCGAGGCATGTGGTCTTACGGAACGCCGACACCAGATTATTGGGCAACTCTCTCGCGGTTTCCGACAACGCGTTGGCTTAGCACAAGCACTCATTCACGAACCGGATGTCCTAATTCTCGATGAACCTACTTCTGGATTAGACCCACGGCAGATTGTCGAAATTCGTGAATTAATCAAAGCGCTCGGCACGGAACGGACCATCCTGTTCAGCACGCATATCTTACCCGAAGCCAGTCTCACATGCGAACGGTTGATTATCATCAGCCGCGGTAAAATTACGGGTGATGTCCTTTTGAAAGACGGACGCGCTGTCCCCAGACAAGACGATGAATCTACCAGCAGCCCAGAGAATTTGCAAGCTGCTGCCTCCATTCTCGCAGTTGAGGTAGCAGGCGCATCGGCAGACGATATATCCGCCGTCCTCCACGACATACCCAACGTGATTCAAGTCGAGCAGATCGATACAGATACAGATGACACAGCGACGTTCCACCTTTACTATACACTGGCGAGTGACATCCGTTCAGCAGTCGCAGCGACCGTCGTCAAACGCGGGTGGCAATTGCTTGAAATGCACACGACTGAAATGTCTCTTGAGGAACTGTTCCTGTCCTTGACGGTATAGCGCATGCTATCTGCCCATCTCATCCTTTGGAAGCGTCAATATGCGTCTCATAACCATCTGGATTATAGGCAGCATCGCCTTACTTCTCTTTGGGTGCGGTGAGGAAAGTATTGAGGAGATACACCCCGAATCTGAGCCAGAACACCTCACAGAGACGCACAATCTCTTTACCGAGAACGAATGGGCGGTGATTGAAAGCCTATCGCCGTTACCTGACAAACCCCCACCCAGCCCCACAAATCGCTTCGCTGATAATCCAGACGCGGCGCAGTTAGGGCAGATGTTTTTCTTCGATGCTCGCTTCTCAAAGGAAGGCACGATTTCCTGTGCAACCTGCCACTCACCGTTCCACGGCTTCGCTGATGTTGAAGCCACCTCATTGGGTAATAAACGCGGCACAAGAAACGCTCCAACTGTCCTCAATGCCGCCTATAACAAGTGGCAATTTTGGGACGGACGTGCCGAGACGCTCTGGGCACAAGCACTGTTTGCATTCGAAGGGGCGGAAGAACAAGCAGGCACACGACTTCAGTACGCACACCTCATCAAACGACATTATGCAGCAGAATATGAAACTGTTTTCGGGGAACTTCCGGCGCTTGAAGAGGCAGCACGTTTCCCACCTACGGGTAAACCCGGCGATGCAGCGTTTGATACCATGTCCAAAGCGGATCAGATTGCTGTGAACACCGTCTTCGCAAACATCGGTAAGGCAATTGAAGCCTACGAACGCCTTTTGATCCGTCGGGACGCACCGTTTGATCGGTATGTGGCAGGCGATGAAGAGGCGATCACAATTGAAGCGAAACGCGGGTTAAAGATATTCATCGGAAAAGGGGTCTGTGTCCTCTGCCACGGGACCCCACATTTCAGAGATGACGATTTTCATAACTTGGGGATACCTCAAGGACCGTTACCGGAAGATATCGGACGTTTCCAAGGCATCGCGAAACTCTTAGCCGATCCGTTTAACAGTGCAGGCATTTATAGCGATTCAAGGGTGGATGCTGCAAACACGCTGAATCTCCTGGAGCCAAGACTGGAACACCAAGGCGAATTCAAAACGCCAACCCTCCGTAACGTCGCACTCACGCCGCCCTACTTCCACACTGGCGAATTTCCAACACTCGCCTCTGTCATTGAATTCAACGACGCAGGCGGCACCACAAACGAATTTGCAGGTAGGCGCGGAGTCCCAGTGGAACCGCTCCATCTCAGCGAACAGGAAAAAAGGGATCTTGTCGAGTTTTTAGAGACATTGACAGGCGAACCGCCACCACCACATCTGCTACTAAAACCTAAACTCCCTTAGTTATTTGCCCTATCAAGGGGTAGTTTTAACTGCTCTCGCACGGCTTGTCGGACCTCATCACAGATACGCATGGCGTGTGCCGCTTCGTCGTCGGTCGCGAATTTTCCGGGGTAACGGGGATCCACCGCATGTTCCGACAGCTTTGAAAAATCTTCCCGCCACGCGTCCCAATCCGGACGAGTCGGGAAAATTAGTCCCAATAATTCTTTTAAATCGTGGGTCCTTGGAAACGGGATGTTCGCCTCCTGGAGCCACGCCTTTAGATACTTTTCAATACATTGCTGGGCATGGAAACAGATGGCATCGTTTACTGGATTCTGTCCTTGAAGCACTTGCTGCGCCACAGTATAATCGCCTTCCGCTTTTTGAACCCATTCCTCTGTCAATGGATTTATCACGTGTGTTTCCTTCTTTACGGGTTTCAAGAAAAAATTGGGAGTTTCATAAAGCACCTCGCCTTTTTCAGTGATCTCTTGGAGGAACCAGTCGTTATAAGCGAGGCGATATGCCAGGTCTTCAGGCGAATGCACGAGCACATGCAGGTGGAAAGGGCGCGCAAGACGTTCCCGAATCTCTATCTCTTGTCGGCGGGTTTCCGATTTCGCTACCGGCATCACCACCAACAGATCGACATCCGACCGCTCGGTAGGCATGCCGTAGGCATAAGAACCGAACAACATCACTTGTAACGGCGCGAATTCGCGCACGATGTCATCGCATACCGATTGAATGTCTTGCCGGGTAACCATGTTCATTTCCTCTGCTGTTCGGTCTATCTACAACAGGAACTTATCGCGATTACAGGTAAACGTTTACGGCTAATTATGCCACATCTCCGTCTCATACGCAAGGAAATCTCTTCTCGAAAAAATATTGATTTCTAAATGCATCTATCGTATAATCTCTGTTACAGACCTATTTTAACAGCGAGGCGTAATCACCGAAAAAAAATAATTATGAAACTTGTTACCTTTCAAACCCAATCGACGAACACCCTACCCAAACTCGGTGCGTGGATTGATGGCGACCGGATTGTTGACCTCACCGAGGTTGCCGCAGATATGTCCCAATTCTTTGAACAGAATTGCCTTGCCGACGCGCAAGGGTACATTGAACGCACAGACCTATCCAATACCGCTGTCCCCGTTGCTGATGTGCAGCTGCTCGCGCCGTTTCCATGCCCTGCGAGCCTGCGGGATTTCGGTGTATTCAAAACCCACATGGACGCTGCTGCGCGGATTACCGGTAAAGAAATTTCACCTGAATGGTTCAAACTCCCCAACTACTACCGGGGCAGCACGAGTCCGTCCTCCATTGCCGGACACGAAACTGTTGTTACCTGGCCCAACTACACCCAAAAACTCGATTTTGAACTGGAGTGGGGTGTCTATATCGGCAAAATCGGGAAAAACATTCCTGTAGCAGAAGCCTCCGAATACATTGCGGGTTATACCATTTACAACGACATCAGTGCGCGGGACATTCAATTCCGACACATGACCCTGGCACTCGGTCCCGCCAAAGGCAAGGATTTTGATAACAGCAACATTATGGGCCCCTGCCTCGTTACACCCGATGAAATCGGCGATCCCTACAACCTCCGAATGATCGCCAGAGTCAACGGCGAAGTCTGGGCAGACGGCAATACCTCGGATATGTATTACTCATTTGAAGAAATGATTTCGTTCGTTTCGCAGTCAGAGACGCTCCATCCCGGTGAGTTTTTAGGTTCCGGCACCGTGGGAAAAGGGTGTGGGTGGGAACTCGACCGCTGGATTCAACCCGGCGATGTCGTTGAACTTGAGGTTGAAAACATCGGTATGATCAGAAACCAGATCGGTGAACCGGAAGTGAACCCCGCCGAATGGACGGAAAAAGGGCTTTAATTTTTCCTTGCGGATCGGTGAGGCGGGTTAAATGAATAACGATCCTCGGCGTATATCCAGCGCGCCCGTTAGTTGCGCTTACGGCTGAGTCTAACAAGAACCTGCCCTTAACAGCGTGGAGGGCAATCCAGAGGTCCATAAATTAAAATGCGACTCAAAGACAAAGTAGCCATCGTTACAGGTGCTGCATCCGGTATCGGAAAAGCCACAGCGATCCTGTTCGCCGAACACGGCGCGAAGATAGTCGTTGCCGATATCGATGAAGACCGTGCAAATCAGACTGTTGCCGTTATTCGAGATGCAGGCAACGAAGCGATCTATGTCCAAACCGATGTGACCCTTTCAGACAATACCGAAAGGATGGTCCGCGAGACCCTTAACACCTACGGAAAACTCGATATCCTGCTCAGCAGTGCGGGCATTGCAATGCGACTCCCTGTCGGCGATTTGCCAGAGGAGGATTGGCGCCGGTGTTTAGATGTGAACCTCACCGGTGTCTATCTCTGTGCCAAAGCAGCGATCCCTGCCATGCTGGAAAATGGTGGCGGTTCCATTATCAATCTGTCCTCTATCTACGGGCTTGTTGGGGCGGACGTTCGGGCAGCGTATGTCGCTTCCAAAGGGGGTGTGACGAACCTCACCCGTGGGATGGCACTCGACTACGCCGAGGCGAACATCCGGGTTAACTGTATCTGTCCCGGCTTCGTTGAAACGCCGTTAGTCGCGGGGGTCATCAAAACGCCAGCTGAATACAAGACGCTGGCAGACAGACATCCGATGCGTAGGCTCGCGCAACCCGAAGAGATCGCCTACGGTGCACTCTACCTTGCCTCCGACGAGTCTGCCTTCGTTACGGGCATCGCCTTACCGATTGATGGCGGCTACACTGCCGGATAAAAATGCGAAAACTTTTCCTGATTACTTTCCTCATTCTACTTATAAACAGCGCGTACCTGTTCAGCTTCGGTGAACCCACGCTCTTTTATATTTTCAACGTCCTGTTCCACGTTGGACTCGGTGTTGTTCTCATAATCCCATTCAGTATCTATGTCTACCGACAATTCAGACACCTCTCAACACTCGGACAAATAGGGATTCTCGGAATAGTCGTTGGTATCATCAGTGGTGGCTATCTGATGATTGTCGGTGCAACAACTCCCTATCGGTGGCTACTCATCACACACATTGTGAGTGTAAGTGTCGGGAGTCTTCTCCTCTGTATTCACCTCTTAAGAGACAAAGAACGCCTCACGCCATTATTCAAAAAAATTAGCCTCGGGGTGCTAATTGTTGTCGTCCTTTTCCCGATAGGCGCGAAACTCGCACAACGCTATCTACCCAATGAAACATATCTCGTCGAGAATCCCGCACTCCCTCCCACGAGTATGTATGAGGAAGGTGGCGGCACAACCGGTCATTTTTTCCCCGCCTCCGTTGAAACAGAGACCGGCGGTCTGATTCCAACCGACTTCTTTCTCACATCGGAAACCTGCGCTACCAAGGGCTGCCACCCAGATATCTATCGGCAGTGGAACGAATCCGCGCACCATTTCTCCTCCTTCAATAACCAGTGGTATCGCAAGTCCATTATCTATATGCAGGAGGTCAACGGTATCCAGCCCTCTAAATGGTGCGGGGGATGCCACGACCCAGCAATCCTACTCAACGGTGTGATGGATAGACCCATTCGTGAAAACCTCCATACACCCGCCGCTCAAGCAGGACTCGCCTGCACAGCATGCCATTCCATCGAAAAAGTCAAAGACACGATGGGTAACAGTGGGTATGTGATTAAATACCCACCCCTTCACGAGATTGCCGCCAGCGAGAATCCTGTTATCCGCAATTTGCACAACTACCTCATCCGACTGGATCCGGAGCCTCACAAGAAAAGCTTCCTCAAACCGTTCCACCGTGAAAACACCGCTGAATTCTGCTCAACCTGTCATAAAGTGCATCTCGACGAACCGGTCAACAACTTTCGATGGCTCCGCGGTTTTAACGACTACGATCAGTGGCAGAAAAGTGGGGTCTCACATCAAGGTGCGTTGTCCTTCTACTATCCCGAAACGGCGAAGAAATGCGTCGATTGCCACATGCCACTCGTTGACTCTACAGATGCCGGGAATATCAACGGAAAGGTGCATAACCACCGATTCCCCGCCGCGAACACAGCACTGCCCTTTGTGAATCAACACCCAGAACAACTCAAAATTGTAACAGACTTTTTGCAAGATGACGTGGTAACGTTAGATTTATTCGCAGACGGTGCACCGATCCCACGTGACGGAAACCCTGAAATCGTCAGAGGTGAGAGCACACGGATCGATGTCGTCGTCCGCACACGGGGGGTCGGTCACCGCTTTCCAACTGGCACCATCGACGCATTCGACATCTGGCTGGAAGTGAAAGCCACCGACGAAAACGGTAAAATTGTCTTCTGGAACGGCAGAATCGCCGCGCCGAACGGAAACGGACCCGTTGACCCAGGCGCGCATTTTTATCGTGCCTATATGCTGGATGCACACGGAAACCTGATTAATAAACGAAATGCTTGGGCAACCCGAACCGTCCTCTATTCAAACACAATCCCGCCGGGTGCCGCCGATACCGCCCGCTACCGACTCGAAATCCCGTCCGATTGTGGAAATCTGCTCACAGTGGAGGCGAAACTCAATTACCGTAAATTCAATTGGTGGCATACACAGTGGGCTTACGCTGGCGTGCGCGACCCAGAAGACACAGATTTTCAGGTAGATAAAGGCTACGACGACGGCAAATGGGTCTGGACAGGGGACACCTCGGATGTCGCAGGAAAAATTAAGGAGATCCCAAACCTACCCATTGTCGTCATGGCATCTACAAAAGCAACCCTAAAAGTAGCAGGCACAGTCCCTGTGCCGTCAGCCGAAGTAGACGATGTAGGCTCTATGTCATCCCCACCTGAAAATACGCGTGAACGGTGGAACGACTACGGCATCGGGTTACTCCTACAAGGCGATCTGAAAGCCGCAGAAACCGCATTCTTAAAGGTAACCGAGATAGAACCAACATACCTCGATGGATGGGTAAACGTGGCAAGAGCTAGAATCCAAGAGGGAGACATGCAAGGCGCAGAAGTGATGCTTGAAAAGGCGTTTGACATCCAGCAGACATTGCCCCTTGAAAACCCACATCGCGCGAAGGTCCACTACTTTTACGCACTCATTCAGGAGACGTATGGCAATTACGACACAGCGATTGAACATCTCCAGCAGGCTGCTTCGCAATTCCCGCGGGATACCCGTGTCCGAAATAAACTCGGACGTATGCACTTCCTGAAACGCAACTACGAAACGGCGCTATCAGAATTCCAGAAGACGCTCACCGTCAACCCAGAAGATCTGGACGCACATTACAACATGATGCGGTGTTACCGTGCCCTCAAGAACCCCTCGCTCGCCGCCAAATCGCAGAAACTCTACCTACGCTTCAAGGCAGACGAATCCGTCGATGCAATCACCGGGATCCCTCGCCGCGCAGACCCGGATGTCAACCGTGAACGCCAACGGATTCACGAACACACCAACAGTTATGAACCGCTACCCAACCCGTGAACACCAGCACGCAGATTGAATTGAACGAAAACCTGTGCCGCCCAATAAAACGCGTTGGGGTAAAGAGACATGACGATTCAATATGAACCACCAGGGTCATTCATCTGATGTCACAGTGCTTGAGTCCAGCCCTACCGTTTTTTTAGCTTCGCCCAAGTTATCGTTAAGCGATTCCGGGGATGCACAGCAAACCCCTCAATTTCATTCGGTAGTTTGGGGGCAGCGTTGGGATCTATTGCCATGTAAACGGCATCCAAACGGGTATCGCCTTCCCTAGACCAAAATGTAACGGTATGTTTCCCCGGTTTCAGATCAAAGGTCAACGGATTCTTTTCGCGCCATTTTACTTTTGACCACGTCCACTCCTGATGCTGACCTGTATCCCAGATCATGTTGGCATCCCCCGGTTGTGGGCTTTTCTTCTGATCGACTGTGACATGGAAAGAGTCCTTCGCCGTATCTTGGGCAATCACCCGCCCCCACATCGTGTACTGACCGGGTGTTCTAACGTTAATCACGAAATCGGCTTTACCGGGGTGGCGACCTCCCCCGCCCTTTCCCGCCGAGATATACATACCGCCTGAAGCTTTCTTATCTTCATAAATTTCCATGATTGCTACAATTTCATCTGCGTCTTCGGCCTCAAAGCCAATCTCAGTAGCAATGCAATAACCGACCAATCCCAATACAAGCAGTACAAATTGAATCAATAACAACCGCATATATTTCATGCGTATATCCTCCTTAGGTTTGCAATAGTGCAATTCATTGCGCGTGTTTTTCTCCTCGCTTTACCAATACAAAACACTGACTTTAGCGTCTTAGATCTCAAAGCGCACTACCGTGGACTGAAGTATTTACAAGAAACATTAAAAAGGCTTCCACAAAAACCTGAACCTATTGTTATTGACCAACTCGGTAATCGGCTCGGTGAGTTGCGCGTTGCTGTAGTAGCCGACCTCTTTGACGAAGGGTGTGCCGGGGGTCTGTGGTGCGGTGGGTGCGGCGGGGACGACTTTGATGTGTTTTGATTCGGTGAAGATACCGGTTGCGGTGTTTTCTGTCAGGTCTGCGGATTCAAGCGGATCTTCGGTGTCGCTACACCGTATGATGCCGATTACAATAAGGAAGAGCAGCGTTAGCAATGATAGGCTTTTCATTCTATAGACATGGCACCCCTACGGGGTGCAGCTCCTTGTTAGAATAAATTAGCGTCCTAACGTGTAAAGTTTACCAGAATTGAGGGAATGCAGTCAAATTTTAAATGGAAAAGTAAGTCTTGTGCATTTGACAACGTTCCCACAATATGCTATACTAATCCCGAAAATCCAGAGACCTATTTATGGAGACAGCGGTTGAACGCAAACACACATAAAAACCTTCTACGGCACCTGCCCGCCATCGAAAAACTCCTGAACACGCAGGAAATGCTCGACTTGCAAGCCACCTACGCGCGTTCCGTTGTGACGGAAGCACTCCGCGCCGTCGTCGCCGACATCCGAAACGACATCCTGAGCGGAAACCAGACGCAACTCCCAGAACACGCGGAATACGCCGAGCGGACACATCAGAAAATTCTGGAAAAGATAGGCGAGCGTATGCGTCCCGTCGTCAACGCAACAGGCACGGTTACACACACCAACTTAGGCAGATCGCTGTTAAGCACGGCTACCTGTGAAGCCATCCAGCAAGCCGCACAAAATTACGTCAACCTCGAATACGACATCGCAACAGGCAGACGCGGGCATCGGGATAGGATCACCGAACCGCTCCTACAGCAATTGACCGGCTGCGAGGCATCCACAGTCGTCAACAATAACGCCGCGGCGGTTCTACTCGCACTTCAGACGATGGCGCATGGTAAAGAGGTCATCGTCTCGCGTGGAGAACTCATCGAAATCGGTGGCGCATTTCGAGTGCCTGACGTGATGGCGGCAAGTGGTGCGATCCTCCGAGAAGTCGGCACTACTAACCGAACCCATCTCCGAGATTACGCCGAAGCTATCAATGAAAACACAGGACTTTTACTCAAGGTGCATCCGAGCAACTACAAAATCCTCGGTTTCACGTCAACGCCTTCAATGGAAGAACTGACGGAACTCGGGACGCAGCACGGCATCCCAACGATGGAAGACCTTGGGAGCGGTGCGCTCATTGACATGACGACTTATGGGCTCCCGCATGAACCTCTCGTCGGAGAACGCATCGCCAGCGGTGTCGATATTGTCACCTTTAGCGGGGATAAGCTACTCGGTGGACCCCAAGCCGGAATTATCGTCGGTAAAGCGGAATGGGTCGAGAAGATGCGTAAAAATCCGATGATGCGGGCACTCCGAGTCGATAAACTTATCATTGCTGGCTTGTCAGCGACGTTGCAACTCTATCTCACAGCGGACGACACCCTAACGGAACGGTTTCCGATGCTCAACCGCTATACCCGACCCATGGAGACACTCCACACCCTTGCAGCCGAGCTCAAAGCGGCGTTAGAATCCCGCTTCGGAGAAAAAGTGGATATTCAGGTCTCCGAAACCTATGGGCAGATCGGGAGTGGGGCACTTCCTGTCGAGACGTTACCGAGTATCGCCCTTGTCCTTGAACCCTCGGAGGTTTCCGCTGAAATGCTCGCTGCGCAGTTCCGAAACGCTACAATCCCCATCATCGGTAGAATCAAGGAGGGTCTTTTCTGGTTGGATCTGCGGACAGTTTATGAAAGAGAACAGGCGTGGATCGTCGAGACGGCTACACAGGTTGCAAAGGCGTTATGAAAGCCGTGGGGATCCTTCTCATTGGTATCATCAGCGTTGGCATGTCCGCTTGCGGGCAAAGCGAAGAAGGTTTCTCTACCACTGAAAACGCAGCAGAAATCGTCTCTGAAGTCGATGGCGCGACAATGGTGCTGATTCCGGCAGGCACGTTTCAGATGGGTTCTACCATCGGGGACAGCGATGAACACCCCGTGCATACCGTCACCCTTGACGCATTTTACATGGACATCCACGAGGTAACGAATGCCCGCTATCAGAAGTTCGTCCAGAGCACAGGCTATCCGCAGCCGCCGCTGTCGCATAACCCAAGATTCAATGCCCCCGATACGCCTGTTGTTCGGGTGAATTGGCGCGACGCTGCTGCATACGCAGCGTGGGCAAATAAACGGCTGCCTACCGAAGCAGAATGGGAATACGCCGCACGCGGCGGTCTGACTGGTAAACGATACCCGAATGGTGATATAATAACTTATGCAGAGGCCAACTTCGGCAATATAGGTGGAGCGGATACATGGAAGTGGACAGCACCGGTTGGGAGTTTCCCGCCCAACGGCTATAATCTCTACGATATGGCAGGCAATGCATGGGAGTGGTGCTTTGATGAATACAACAGCGAATTCTATAGCATCAGTCCGCAAAACAACCCTCGCTTCGGCAGAGAAGTCGCCCCAGATACGGAGAACTTTCGTATCCTACGCGGCGGCGGTTGGGGAGGAAGTCCCGAAGATCTCCGAGTTGCAGATCGATGGTATCATCTCTCATCCGGAAGTACTATTGGATTTCGATGTGTGAAGGACATCCCATAAACAGAAGAGTAGCCACCCGTCAATCTACCCGCAAGGAAAAATTGACGGTTGCCGGTCAGCAGTTGGCAGGCGACTAAGAAGTTTTCGTCTAATACAGGGTTCTTCTTAAGATAACCTCAAAACCCGTAGCCTGTAATGAAATGGAAGGCGGATATAAGAAAGGCAGCCGATAGTTCTGACCCGCCTTGTTTCTCCGCAAGGAAAATTAAAAATATGGCAGTTGCAGTTCAATTAACCCATGTTACGAAGGCATTCGACACGACAATCGCGGTTAATGACGTGAGTTTGGAGATTGAGAAGGGCGAATTCTTTTTTCTTCTCGGTCCCTCCGGATGCGGCAAATCCACCTTTCTCCGAATCGTCGCCGGATTCTATAAACCCGACACCGGTGAACTCCGATTCGACGACACCGTCATGAACGACGTGCCGCCACACCAACGCAACACAGGGATGGTATTCCAGAACTATGCCCTGTGGCCCCACATGTCCGTCGCCGAAAACATCGAATACGGGCTAACGCTTCGGAAACTCGAAAAAGCGGAACGCACCGAAAAAATCGAGCGTGCACTCGAAATGGTCCAGATGGCAGATTTTCGGGACCGTGCCGTCAACACCCTCTCAGGTGGACAACAGCAGCGTATTGCCCTCGCCCGTGCCCTCGTTATTGAACCGAGTGTCCTACTCCTCGACGAACCGATTAGCAACCTCGATGCCGCACTCCGACAGCAAATGCGCGACGAAATAAAGCAGATCCACGACCGCACTAATATTACAATGTTCTACGTCACACACGATCAGGTGGATGCCCTCTCTATGGCGGATCGGATGGCAATTATGCAGGACGGTGTTGTCATCCAGGTCGGCACCCCCCGCGAAGTATACCAGTTTCCAAAAAATGCTTTTGTTGCCAGCTTCGTTGGGGAAACGAATTTTATTTCAGGCAAGATCGAACAGGCATCAAATGGGAGTGCGACTATAGAAACATCCGCCGGAACCCTCCACTCTACGACCATTTACCACGAACTCACGCAAGGGACACCCGTGCAGTGCTCCATTCGACCAGAGGCACTCGTGATTGATAACGATCAGAATGGTGGGAACCCCATCGAAAACAGGATAACCGCGAAAGTGACTGCGGTCAACTATTTAGGCAGGGTAGAGGAATATCAACTGATGGTCTCCGAAGACCTGCCCCTTAAAGCCGTCCACTACAATCCCGGCACAGAAACGAAAAAGCCGGGAGACACTGTGCACCTATCAATATCAGCAGATGCAGTTATCCCACTGCCCAATTTTTAATTATACCTTGCGGTTCGATAGGGAAGGTTGAATAATCAACGATCCTCGACGTATATCCGCCTGCGCCGTTGTTGCAGGCTTGGCTCTTGACGCTATACTGTACATATCCTTATTTCAGTCACGAACGCACCAGAAACCCGCTCGTAATGAAATGGAGAGCGGCCCAGATGACCATAAATTAAAATTATGCGATTTACACCGAGCCAACGACAAGCCCTTAACATAGAAAACCACATCTGCGTAACCGCCGGTGCCGGGTCCGGAAAAACCACGGTATTGGTCGAACGTTACCTCAAAATTTTGCGTGAAGGTAACGTCGACCCGCAAGAGATTGTCGCCATCACTTTCACTGACAAAGCCGCCGCCGAGATGAAAGAGCGAATTATTGAAGAACTGTCACTTCATGAAGAACGCAAACGTTCAGAACAAGACGATCCGCTACAAGGTTTCCGTGAAAAAATGAGCACGGCACACATCTCAACGATCCATGCGTTCTGCTCACGCATCCTACGAGAATTCCCTTTCCAAGCGGGGGTCCCAGCCAATTTCAGCATCCTACAAGGCATCGATCAGAAACTTTTACTGCAGGAAACCGTGAAGAAGACCCTCAGAGACATTGCTACAGACGAGGGAGATGAACATCGCGATGCGTTTACACGTTTGCTACAACGCTACGGAGGGCAGCAGAAACTGGTCGATCTCCTCTCCACTATGATAGATCAACGTGATGCCCTCGAACACCTCATGGAGGAAATCTATAGGCATCCAAACGATAGAGAAATACGTGAAGCCTTACAAAAACGGGTTCACGAAAGACAACAGGAGATTCAGGAAAGACTCATGTCAACAATTGACATCCCTGAATTCATCCGATGCTTAAATACTGTTTTGCAGATTGCAAGTGGCAAAAATGCAGAGGCAGTCAAAGACTTGACGCAACAGTTAGAAACACTACATGGGCAAAACTCAGACCCATCTGGGGCGTTGAACTTACTTACAGATACTGCATATCTCATAACAACGGCTCGCAATGACATTGCGAAAAGAGACTTTCTGGGGAACCGCGTTACAACAACAGGTATTGAGGCTGAAATCAATTTTCTCGTATCGACTGCGAAAAAAATTAAAGCTGCACCGCCTATCGAAGACAACAAAAATACAGCAGATGAAGTCGAAACCGATGATGATTTCCTGCTTAGCACTATTCACGACCTACTCAAACTATACACCCGAATCTCAAAGGCGTACAGAACCGCCAAACTCTCTCAAGGCAAACTCGATTTTACGGACCTGCAGCTGAAAACCCGAGATCTCGTTCGCAACAACGCAGAAATCCGACAGAAACTGGTGTCCCGGCACAAGTACTACATGGTAGATGAATACCAGGATACAAACGAACTCCAGTACGAATTGGTGATGCTGCTCACGAACGAGCTCACAGCAGCGAATCTTTTTATCGTCGGTGATCCAAAACAGAGCATTTACGCATTCCGTGGCGCAGATGTCCGTGTATTTACAAAGACGAAGGAAAAAATCGTCGATAATGGAGGAGATGATATCCGTCTCACAGAGAACTTCCGATCCTTACGGGATACCGTCGGGTTCGTCAATTACTTTTTCAATCACTTGATGGGGGATGGAAAAGAGACCGAATTTGAAGTGGTGTATGAAGCACTTACACAAGCTCGACCCGTCAACACAAACGGCAGCGTTGAAATTCTGCTCGGAAAACAGGATGAGGATTTAGCAGATGAATACTCGCTTATCGCACAGCACATCAAGAGCATGATAGCAAACGCAGAAACCATCTATAAGCGAGGTGCCAGTGAAGAGGGCGGGGGACAGGAAGCGGAACATCCGATTGAATATGGTGACATCGCGATTCTCATTCAAACTCGAACACATCTCCCGAATATCGAAAACGCCTTACTTGAAGCTGACATCCCGTATCTCACCACTGGGGGTGTCGGTTTCTATCAACGACAGGAAATCTACGACATCTGGAACTATCTCAATTTCCTTAACGATCCAAAAGAAAACGAAACATCTCTTGCTGCGGTTCTACGCGGTCCTGCTTTCGGTATCTCCGACACCGAACTCTACGAAATTTCATGCCAAAAAGGAGAAAATTTTTGGGAGCAAGCACTGAACTATAAAGATCAGTCCCCTAATCTTCACACCGCGATAGCCACTTTAAAAAAGCATAAGCAATTCGCGCGCCGAATGCCTGTAAACCAACTCATCGTAACCATCGTTAATGAAACAGGGATGATTGGGACACTGAAAACAGGGAAACAGGGACAACAACGCTGGGTAAACTACCAAAAACTCTTAGAACACGCCAGAAACTTTGATGGCGATGAAACCAAGCAAATTCTTCCAGACTTTATCGATTTTCTGAATATTCTCATTGAGGAAGAGCGACGGGAGGGACAGGCACCTATTGAGGCAAGCAGTGGCGCAGTAGAAATTATGACCATCCACGCCTCCAAAGGGAAACAGTTTCCAGTCGTCATTCTCCCAAGGCTTGACCGGAAAGGGCAAACAGACAGAGAGCCTTTCATTGATGAGGCATTCGGTATCGGTTTCAGTCCCCTTAATCCCGATAAAGACTACAGCAAAACTGAGCCAGACATTGTTACACACATGAAAAACCGGACGAACGAGAAAGAAACCGCGGAAAAGAAACGCCTGTTTTATGTCGGCACGACACGTGCAAAAGATCGGCTTATCTTATCAGGGACTCTTTCAGCCAGCGGAAAACCACAACAAATGCTTGAATGGCTCTACAAACATCTCAACATCGGTGAAGAAGATGATTCGCTGAGCCTACCGGTTACATTGGAAGTGTTCGCAGGAAACAGCAAAAACACTGAATCCTTCCAACTCCAAATTCCGATCCATCAGGGGGTTACAGAGACTGAATCCATAGATGAAATCCCTGATGAAACAACATCCGTTGATTTCCCTGAGCTGCCCCGAAAACTGGAACTCACTGGGACTGCCGCAGCTTTCTCTGTCTCTGAACTCGCGAACTATGCCCGGTGTCCGCTACGCTATCAGTTACAAAACGTCCTACAAATTCCAACGAACGGGCAAGAAGCACCGGATGCGGACGAAGACGAGATAGATGCCGCGCTCCGTTCCACGCTGGCACGCATCAGGCGACAATCAGACATAGAAGCGCTCGACACCACAATCGACCAAGTACTTGAGAATTATCCTGAAGTAACGACTGAATCGAAAATCGGGAATCGGAGTTCCCTCCTACAGCACGTTAACAATTTCATCAACTCGGAACTCGGTGAAACGGCATTCTCGGCATCCACGGTTCGGGTTAATCAGCACATTCACGCAGACATTAACGGACATATCATTGACGGCACGTTCGACAGACTCTTTAAAGACGAAACAGGAAACTATCAGATAATCAATTTTAAAACCGACGCGGCTCAAAATTTAGATACACCCGATCCAGAAATGGAACTTTACAGTCTACTCCTGCATCGGTGTTATCCAAATCAATCGACCGTGACAATTAATATCTTTTTTACCGAGCACGGTCAGTCGGAACAGAGGCACTTCAGTCCAACACAATTGCAGGAACTCCAAGAACAGTGGCAGAAAAGAATCTTAGCACTGCAGCGCGGGGTTTATGAAAAGAATCTCGAACACTGTTGCGCCTGCCCTTATGCAGATTCAGATGGACAGTGCATAATCATGGAGGCTTAAAAAAAATGAGAAAATTAACACCCATACTCGCAATCACTACAATCATCTGCCTTTCAGTCCAAGCATGGCACCCTGTCTTTGCAGGGACGTGGCGCGACGATTTTGAAGACAAAGACACCCGTGAATGGAAAATCTTTAACATCGACCGACAGGTTGAAAAATGGTGGGTTAGTAATGGCGAAGCCGTCGGAGAAATATTTTTGCCCGGTTTCATGAGCCTCTGGATAACAGGTGAACTCACATGGAAAAACTATTCGTTCTCCTGCCGTGCAAAGTTAGTGGAAGACAAAAACGAACCTCCAAGCATTGGCTTAACACTCCACGACAGGGGTGAGGAAGATACCCGTTACCTCTTTTTCATCGACTACATTTTCGGCAACGCCAGAATCGTCAAAGCACTCCCAGACGACTGGTCTAGCGTCATCTTTGCTTTTGATGCCGAAATCGATACGTGGTATGAACTCACTGCCACTGTCTACGAAGACGGCACACTTGAATTTAAAGTGAACGACGAAGTATTCAGTATCATTGACGACGATCCTTTGAAAGGCGGACAAGCCGGACTTGTCGTCGCAGACGGGCAAGCCCACTTTGACGATGTCGAAATCACAGGTCCGAATATCAAGAATGGGGGACCCGGAAAGGCACGTCCTGTCAACCCGAAAACCAAGCTCGCAACTACGTGGGGGAAACTTAAGAAAAATTAGGTCATGACCCATGCGCTCGGTAGGAGCGGTTTCCTAACCGCTCCGGACCGCCAACAAACATTCAAAACCTAAAAATTCTTAAAATTGAACGCCCTGTGTCAACAATGCACGCGAGACGCGTTTTCCTCGTACAAAGGAAAAAACGATGATCAAAAAAATTTTCATCCTCGGATTTGTTGTTTGCAGTATTGCTTTGAACCTACCTGGGTTCGCTGGCACTTGGAAAGATAGCTTTGAGGACAAGAATACTCAAGAATGGGAAGCCCTAGGACAGGACCTAAAAGAATGGTGGATTGATCGGGGTGAAGCTGTCGGTGAAGCATCAGAACGCAACATACTCAGTGCTTGGGTGACAGGTGATGTTGCCTGGCAGAACTATACTATATCTTGCCGGGCAAAGCTAACAGAAGTTAAGGAACAATTTCCGCATTTGGGGCTTGTACTCCATTATGACGACACGGAGAATTCTCTATATCTATTTCAGATTGTTTCGGACTGGAAAGAATTCGGTTTCATCACAATTCAAAAATTACTTCCACCCCCAGCCCGAAGTGTAAAACTTGGAGAGTTCGATTTCATCCCCAAGGCAAATAAGTGGTATGAACTGAGTGCCTCTGTCTCACGCCGCACACTTGAGTTTCAAATTAATGACCAAGTGTTTACCGTGACCGATCCTAATCCATTGAAATCTGGAAAAGCTGGGTTCTTTGTTGTAAATGGACAAGCCCGTTTTGATGATGTCGAAATCACAGGGACAAATATTCCGAATGGTGGTCCTGGAAAAGCACGCCCCGTTGCACCACGAGGCAAACTCGCAACCACATGGGGACATCTGAAGAGGAAATAAGAAAGGCACACACAAAATGGAGACCAAGCAGACAGTTGGCATTGGCATCATCGGCATGGGATGGATGGGTATGACGCATGCTCGCGCATATCAACAAATTAATGACCGGTTCCATGACAGTCCTCTCCAGCCTAAGCTCATCATCTGTGCGGATGATGTTGTCGAACGTACAACCGAAGCAAAAACACGCTTCGGATTTCAACATACAACGACTGACTACCGACCCGTCATAGATCATGAAGACGTACAGGTAGTCAACATCGCCGCACCGAACAGCATGCACCTTGAGATCGTCGAGGCAGCGACAGCCGCAGGAAAACACGTCTTCTGTGAGAAACCCGTCGGACGAAACCCAGCGGAAACGAAAGCAATCTACGCCGCCGCACAGCGGGCAGGTGTAGTTACCTGTGTCGGCTATAACTACAGATGGGCACCCGTCGTTCAATACGCACATCAATTGATTTCAGAGGGAAAACTCGGCACTTTAACCCACTATCGCGGTAGATTTTTCGCGGGTTACGCAAGTCATCCACGCGCAGTCCTTTCATGGCGTTTCCAGAAGGAAATCGCTGGATTGGGAACGTTGGGGGATCTACTTTCTCACGTCATCGACATGGCACACTTCATCGTGGGTCGTATTGACAGCGTCGTCTCACAACACGAGACCTTTATCCCGGAACGTCCTGTAGCAACAGCAGGTACCGGTACACACTTCACTCTCGGGACAGATGGCGAAACCGCTGCCGTCACGAACGAAGATTATGTCGGGGCATTGGTCAGGTTTGAGAACGGGACCAGAGGCTCACTGGAGGCGTGTCGGGTTATCACCGGTCCAAAATGCGAAATGGCGTTTGAGGTGCACGGGACAGCGGGTGCCTTGCGCTGGAACTTTGAGCAGATGAATGAACTTGAGGTGTACCTACCCGCCGAGGAGGGGTACCCGGACGGATACACCCGCGTATTAAGCGGTCCGAGCCACCCGTTTCACAGTTATTTTAATCCGGGTCCCGCCGTTGGATTAGGTTATGATGATCTGAAGACAATCGAAGCTTACCAGTTTTTGCAAGCCATCCACACAGGAAAACAGGGAAACCCAAGTTTCCGGGAAGCCGCCGCAGTTGCCGACGTGCAAACTGCCATCCAAACCTCATGGAAGGAGGATCGATGGATTCCGATCCAAAAGTGATGAATCAGATTCGCTCGTTCCTACAATTAGGAAAATGGAAGTCACAGGAATGGAAGGTTGGAAGGTTGGAAGGTTGGAAGGTTGGGGTGTCTCCCCTTCCATTCTTCCTTTCTGCCACCCAAAAGCCTTCCATCGGGGTTTTTCTATTTTGTTGCTGCCTCCTCATCTCCCTTAACGCCTTTGCACAACCTCTGCCGCAATTCACCGACATCACACACGAAGCAGGCATCAACTTCGCCCATAACACGGGTGCCTTCGGCAAGAAATACCTCCCCGAAACCATGGGATCCGGATGCGCCTTCATCGACTATAACACCGACGGTTGGCAGGACATCCTGCTCGTCAATGGAAAGGATTGGGAAGGCAACGCAACCCAGAAGCGGCAAACCCTGGCACTCTATCGCAACGACCAAGATGGTACCTTCACGGATGTCACGGAAACCGCAGGGCTTGCCATACCCCTTTACGGGATGGGTGTCGCCGTTGCGGATTACGATAACGACGGCGACCCAGATATCTATATCAGCACCCTTGAAACCGATCGGCTCTTCCAAAACAGGGGTGACGGCACCTTTGTCGACGTTACGGAAGCCGCCGGTATCGATAACCCCGGTTTCGGTACAAGCTGCGCATGGTTCGATTACAACAAGGACGGACACCTCGATGTTTACGTCGCCAACTATGTCGAATGGAGTATCGAAAACGATCTGTTTTGTACCCTCGACGGCATCAACAAATCCTACTGCACCCCTGAATCCTACACAGGTCAGTCCAGCAAACTCTTCAGAAATCGGGGGGACGGCACCTTCGCCGATGTCTCCCGTATCGCACGGATTGAGGACAACACGAGTAAATCCCTCGGTGTTTGCATCTTCGACTACAACGCCGATGGCTTACCGGACATCTTCGAGGCGAACGACACACAACCCAATAAACTCTATCAAAACAACGGAGATGGGACTTTCATCGAAAGTGGAATGCTCGCAGGAATCGCTTATAACGAAAGCGGTGTCGCAACCGGCGCAATGGGTATCGACGCCGCAGATTATGATCACACCGGCAGAGAGAGCCTCGTTATTGGCAACTTTTCCAACGAAATGCTCAACCTCTATCACAACGAAGGCGATTTTTTCATCGACGATGCCCCTGCTGCGCATATCGGAAATGTCACCCTATTGACGCTTACCTTCGCGTGCTTCTTCTTCGACTTCGACCTCGACGGTAACCTCGACATTTTCACCGCTAACGGACACGTCGAAACCGACATCAACGCCATCCAGACGCAAGTTACTTACGCCCAACCCCCGCATCTATTTCATAACGACTCCCAAGGCAAATTCACCGATGTGCTGCATCAAGTCGGCACGGACTTGGCAAAGCCAATGGTTGGCAGAGGCGGCGCCTACGGCGATATCGACAACGACGGAGACTGGGATCTGCTCGTTACGACCTCCAACGGACCCGCATATCTCTTCCGAAACGACGGTGGTAACCGCAAGGGGTGGATCAAGATTCAGCTCGTCGGACAAACGAGCAATCGCGACGGCATCGGCGCGCAAATCCGCATAACCTCGGCGTTGGGAACACAGACCCACACAGTCAAGAGCGGCTCCAGTTACTGTTCACAGAGCGAACTTACTGCCATCTTCGGGATAGATGACGATACCCTTATCGACACGGTTGAAGTGAAGTGGCCCAGTGGTGCTGTCAGCACACGCAAGAATGTCAAACCCAACCAACAGATTCGCATTGAGGAATTTTAATTTTACCTTGCGGATGAATAACGCGGATTTAGACTTTGATGTGCCGTTCTTCCGAGTCGCCCGCGCGGGTGTTGCGGGAAACTTGCGTTTCGATTTCAAGAAGAACCTACAAAATAACTGAATCCGGCCTGGAGGAAGCACCATGAAACGCTTATGTTATTTGCTTAGCACATTCCTGATCTTCTCTCCACTCCCCGCCATTCTCGCAAAAGCTCCAGAAACTGCCAAAATTGTATTTACATCACGGCGGGATGGCAACTTTGAGATTTATAGCATGAACCCGGATGGCTCTGATCAGACAAACTTAACGCAGCACCGTGCCAAGGATGCCTCGCCTGTCTGGTCGCCGACAGGCGAACAGATTCTTTTCACCTCGGATCGAGATGGGATAGAGGAACTCTACCTTATGGATGCAGATGGAACGAATGTGCGTCAGGTCTTCAAAAAATTAATAGGGAGAGAGTTTCCAACGTGGTCGCCTGATGGAAAAGCACTGGCTTATCACCGATTTCATACCTTCTCTATCTACACCGCCTCCATTGACGGAAAAAATGAGGAAGAAATTACGGACGGCTTATGGCCTGCGTGGTCTTCCAACGGTTCTGAGATAGCCTTTATGGCAGGCAAGTTTGCTTGGGCTGACAACGGAAATCTCAGAATTCCGAATGTCAGGGTGCAGATTATCAATCTACAAACGCATGTAGAAGAAGAACTTCTTCCGGGGGAGCTTGGGATGTTTGACCCTGCCTGGGCACCCGATAGTGATCAGATAGCCTTTTCTTCGAGGGGTATACACGAGAAAGGTAGAGCGGTAGGGAACAGTATAGGTATTCATATTGTGAACCGAGATGGTAGTGGACTTAGGAAGATCATTGATGCTGAAGCTCCCGAGTCAGCGTTTAACCCTACCTGGTCCCCGGACGGGAATGAACTCATTTACAATAAGGGGGTTGGTGGTGTCAGAGACCTCTTCAAAGTCGCTTTGGAGGGCGGTGTCCCAGAACAACTCACACACCGACAGGGGGATAATTTCAACCCGGATTGGTTCGATCCTGCGTTTGCTTTGCCGGTCTCACCCGAGTCGTCTCTCTTAACAACGATATGGGGGAAACTCAAAACACAAGACTAATGTCCCACAGAAATAGTTTCCTCCCGAGTTGTGGTCGAACCACCACAAGCACAGGGACCTACCCATGTTGTCGTTACCAAAGCCTTGCAGTTAGAGTTACCCTTCATGGACGAAATAGAAACCTTACAGGACGAAATCGCTCGCATCCTCCAAGCCGATGGCGGAAACGTGAAAATCGAAATCACCGTTACTGCCAACAAATCAGACGGCTTTTCCGAAAACACCACCCGTGCCGTCAAGCAAAACAGCGAACACCTCAACGCCGAATTCAAGAGTGGCTAAAAGTCTGTAAGTTTTTGTAGCATAGACTGTGAGTCTGTGCCCTCTCAAACCCGCTTGACATTTCCTACCGCTTTACAGTATAATACCATCATGGCACAAGACTACGACAACATCGGGAAAAGCTTATGGACAGGCGATCTTAGAGAGGCAGGCACCCGGACTCCTGCCCTTCACGCCGCTCATGAAACCGCCCACAGACATGGACTCAGAGCAGTGGGTGCAAGCGTGTATTGATGCGACGCGTGCAACGCCTGTCGATCAGCAAACACAGGCGGATTTACTTTACGGAATCTCCATCTTTGGCGGAATAGTTTATAACGCTGAGTTGCTTGAGCGACTCATACCGGAGGAACTTATGCAAGAATCTAAAACTTACCAACGCCAAATGGAACGAGCTGCCAGAGAGGCTACCATCGACAACACTCTGGCTTTGCTTAAAAAGCGGTTCCATACCGAGGAGGTGAGTGCCTTAACACCTGCACTTCAGAACATTAATGACTTGGAACGCCTCAAAGAGTTGTTAGTCGCAGTTCCCGATATGCAAAGCCTTGAAGCCTTCGCACAAATGCTGCACGAATAGAATATCAGAGGGCAGTGGGAACAGGGACCGCCTCTATTAACACCGTAATGATACCGGAGAACATTATGTTTGAAGGGAATTCCTTAACAATCCCAATCCTTTAGGGTTGGGTCCAACCCGCGTGTTTCGTGCGTTTGTAGGAAAAAGGTTTGACCAAAGCGTGTGTTTTGTGGTATAATTATAGTATCGCGTGGGCGAGGACTTCTTAACTACCTGCAAGGGTAGTCTCCTCGCCGACCGACTTAAGAAGCGGTTAAAGCGCGATATGCGATACCACAATGACACATAAATCACATAAAATAGCATTGCGCCCAAATAGCGTTCAAGAGCATTGGTTTCATAGCCAATGCGGATACTCTCGGTTTGCTTGTAATTCTGCTCTTTCTGATTTTAAAGCAGGTTTGGATTCTAATATATTCCGTTCAGGTATTGATTTAAATAATCGCTTTAATCAGAGGAAAAAGGAATACGAATGGGCAAAAGCACAAGACCAGCGGGCAGCGTTATATGCTATCCGAAACCTCACTGAAGGCATAAAGCGTTGGACGGATAAGATAAGTAAGTTTCCAAAGTTCAAGAAACGCGGTAGTAAGTTATCTTATACCACAGACGAACAGGCGGTAAAGGTAGAAGGAAAGCGTATCAAGTTGCCCAAAATCGGTTGGGTAAAGATGTTTCAAGAGTTGCGTTTTGAAGGTGAGATAATCCGTGTTACTATATCCAAGACGGCACATAGATGGTTTGTCTCTATCACCGTTGACACAGGAACACCGAATCCTCCACGTGATACGCGTGGGCTCCCTGTTGTCGGAATAGACGTAGGTATCAACTCACTGGCGACACTGGATACCGGTAAAAAGTATGAGAACCCAAGACCTCTCAAACGCTATGAGCGAAAACTCGCCCGTGAGCAACGCAAGTTAAGCCGTAAGAAGTTTCTATCCAATAACTATCACAAGCAGAAAGCAGTAGTGGCGAAACTGTACTATAAGATTGCTTGTATCCGTAATGACGCGCACCACCAAGCGACGACAGAGATAGTTCATAAAGCGAGTGCGATTGGCATAGAAACCCTTAAGATTACAAACTTGCTTAAGAATAGCAAACTTGCCAAAGCCTTATCAGATTCAGCACTTGGTGGTTTCCTTGAGAAGCTCAAGTCCAAAGCAGAAGTGCTTGGAATACCGATTATAGAAGCACCGCAATTCTTTGCGTCAAGTAAGACGTGCAGTAGTTGTGGATATGTAAAAGACGAATTGTCACTATCGGAGCGAACCTATAACTGTGACGGGTGCAACACCAAAATAGATAGAGACCAGAACGCTGCGATAAATCTAAAGAAGCTCGCCGTAGGCTATACGGAGAGTTAAAACGCTTGTGGAGTTTGTGTAAAACCTCCACAAGGGGGCTACGAATGACGAAGCAAGAATCCCATGACTTTAGGCGTGGGAGTATCAAAACTTATCGGGTTGCCATATTGGGGTGTCGGAGTCGCGGCACCTCGGCAGCAAAAGCATATCACGCACACCCACGCACCGAAATCGTGGCACTCTGCGACCTCGTCCAAGAACGGTTAGATGCCCTCGGCGACATCGTGAACGTCTCCGCACATTTCACCGATTTAGATGAGATGATCCAGCAGACAAACCCCGATATCGTCGCAATCCCCACCGCAACAGAGGCACACTATCCGCTCTGCATGCGTGTCCTTGAACACGGCGTGAACATTGAAGTAGAGAAACCCCTCTGCATCGACCTCACGCAAGCGGATGAGGTGTTGGCGAAGGCGAAAGAGAAAAACGCTCGCGTCGCTGTGCATCATCAACGGCGTACCGGTCCCTCGATGCAGGCAGTTGCAAAAGCCTTAGACGAAGGAAAAATCGGTGATCTCCGTTATATTTACGCCAGTGGAAAAGGCTATTATGCTGGTTACGGGTTAATGAACATCGGAACACATGTCGTCAACAACATGATGCGTTTCGGTGGGCATTGCCGAAGCGTCGTGACACAGGCAACAACGGGCGGACGTGCCATCGGACACGATGATGTGCTCCCTTCACCCGCTGGCATGGGAACAGTCGCAGGCGAATACGCCACAGCGACGCTCCAATTCGACGGAAACATCACCGGCACGCTTCTTCAGCACCGATTTCCGAAAGTGGATACCGATGCCTACGTCATGGAACTCTACGGCACTGAAGGCAGACTCTTCTGGTCGGAATTGAAAGGTTCGTGGTGGCTTCCTACACCGCATTTCGTCCCTGACGGCACGCACGACCAATGGCAGACCCTCGCCTCTATCTATCCAGAGCATTTTGATCCAGACAAGGGGGCAAATGCTGACGATTACTGCTTCGTTGACGAATATGTGAAGGCACTTGACGAAAATCGTGAACACGAGTCCAACGGTGAAGAGGGACGCCATGTCATCGAGATTCTCATGGCAATCTTTGAGTCTGCCGTCTACGGCACACGTGTGGAATTGCCCCAGAAAAACCGAGAGCACCCCTTACTAAAATGGCGTGCTGAAGCCGGTCTGGGTGAAATAAGGAATATGCCGCGCGATTACGGCACCTGGTTATCATTAGAAGACGAACGCCTCTACACATGAACGCAACACTTTACCGAAGGCGTTGAATACACGGAACCCTAAAATCCGCGAAATCTGATAAATCCGCGATAATCCGCGATTCAGACGATGAGGAAAATTATGCCGAATCCTACGACGAATGCTGATAATCTACCACCGATCCCACTCACGGAAGAACAACGTTTTCTCTTTGACACCCGTGGATGGCTCCTGTTCCCAAGTATACTCAGCGAATCCGAAGTCAAAGAGATGCGCGAGTTCTGTTATCAACTCAAACAGGAACCCGAATTAATAAATCCTGAACACCACCGCTCTCCCATCGGCGGTCCCCTTGAGTCGCTGACCGATCATCCGGTTGTGCTCGGATTCATGAACGAATTCCTTACATCGGGGTATGCTAACGAGAACTGTTACGGGTTCCGATTAGAGGGCACGTTCCTAACGATTCGTCCGAATGGACACGACAATTTTAGTCCACACGGTGGGCGTGGGATGCTCAACTTTCCCGGCAACTCACATACCTATCACTTACACCATGACAGTGCACACAGTGGGCTGACGCGCGTCGTCTGGGAACTCAATCCCGTCCAGAAAGGCGGTGGTGGCACGATGTTCCTCACCGGTAGTCATAAAGGGGCATTTCCTGCACCGGAGTCAACAAAAGATCGGAATTCACCGCTGTGGGAAGACTATACCTGTCCCGCTGGCTCCGTTCTTATTTTCACAGAAGCGATTACACATACAGGGGCGAGATGGACCGATGAATCCATTGATCGGGTCGCGCTTTTCCACTGCTATAATACAGTCGGAAACAAATGGCATAAATGGGAACCGCATCCGAAGCATGTCGAAGAGATGCCGTTCAAACGCCAGACGCTTTTCCGTCCGGTCCACTGTCAAGACAATACACCAATCTTAGACACTGTGTAGTCAGTAGACTGGATTGAACAGATTGAATCCATGGATTTCAATTTTTAATCAAGAACGCAGCCTGCAACAATACGCAGAAACACCCAAGCAAAAACAAGCAGGCGGATCAACGGGGAGGCACATCAATATTCAAACCCTCCTCATCGAACCGCAAGGAATAATTAAAATAGGTGCCAGTTTTATTTCTCCTTTTTAATCAAGAATGCAGCCTGCAACAACGGAGCAGGCGGATCAACGGGGAGGCACATCAATATCCAAACCCTCCTCATCGAACCGCAAGGAATAATTAAAATATGAAGATTACTAAAGTTAAATCGTTCGTTTCAGCAGACGGACACTTCTTCGTGAAAGTCGAAACCGATGCAGGTATCTACGGTGTCGGTGAGGGTGGACTTCGCCGTCGCTCACTCGCCTTAGCCGAAGTCATTCGCTCGTTTGAACCCTTTCTCATCGGTGAAGATCCATTCCGAATCGAACACCTATGGCAAGTGATGTTCCGCGGCGGCTTTTTCCCCGGGGGTGTCGTCCAATCCTCCGCAGTCAGTGCCGTAGACATCGCGCTCTGGGACATCAAAGGAAAAGCCTTGAACGTTCCCGTCTATGAACTTTTGGGCGGACGCACCAGAGACAAAGTCGTCTGCTACCCGCATAACGGTGGCGGCTCAATTGACGCAATCATCAAGAGCTGCCGACAAACCTACGAAGCCGGTTGGAAGTTCGTCCGCTGGAGTGTGGTTGACCACTCTGACAGCGGGGGGACGTTTGAACCCAGACGCGCCATCCGAAACACCCTTAAGCAGGTGGAAGCAGTGCGTCGGGAATTCGGCGATGATCTCGAAATACTGATCGATGTGCATACCCGTCTCGATCCAGCGGATAGCCTTGATTTTTGCAACAAGGTCGCACAATACAATCCGTTTTTCATCGAGGATCCGCTTCGCGCCGAGAACCCTGCGAGTCTGAGACGGCTTCGGCAGCAGACTTCAGTACCACTCGCGATTGGTGAGCAATTCGACAGCAAATGGACATTCCGAGAAGTCATCGAAGAAGACCTCATGGACTACTGCCGTGTCGATCTCTGTATCGCCGGTGGGTTAACAGAGGCGCGCAAAATCGCGGGATGGTGCGAAACGCATTACATCTATATAGCACCCCACAACCCGTTGGGACCTGTATCCGCTGCAGCAGGACTGCATCTCTGTTTGTCCTCGTCACTCGTCGGCGTGCAGGAGCTCCCACGGGCACCGATGTCCGCGCTAACCGACGTATTCCCGGTGCAAGTGCCGTGGGAATCAGGGTATCTCCTACCGCCTGAACGTCCGGGGCTCGGTATCGAATTCAACGAAGACGCCCTTACCAACGTCTCAACGCAAGAATATGGACCGCCTCACGGCTACCAACGCGATGACGGTGCTTACACAAACTGGTAATCTTCATTCCAAACGCGGTAGGTGCGGTTCTAACCGCACCGGTCCAGAAAGCACATATCCAACAACGAAGGAGAAATTGAATGACAACAGCTGAAATTAAAGAGATGGCGACGGAATATATCATCAATACCTACGGTGACAGAAGCCTTGCATTCGTCAAGGGTGAGGGTCCCTACCTCTGGGATGCCGATGGCAAAAAATATCTCGACTTCCTCGGCGGACTCGCTGTCAACGGTTTAGGACACTGCCACCCGAAGGTCGTCGCCGCCATCCGTGAACAGGCGGGCAACCTGCTGCACACGTCCAATCTCTACTATATTCAACCGCAGGCAGAACTCGCGAAACTACTGATCGACAACTCCGACATGGACCAGTGTTTCTTCTGCAACAGCGGCGCCGAAGCGAACGAAGCGGCAATTAAACTGGCGCGGAAATACGCCAAAGACAGCGGTAGAACAGACGCCTACGAAATCATCACAATGGAGAATTCGTTCCATGGCCGGACGATGGCGACGATTACCGCTACGGCACAAACGAAATATCACGTCGGATTCGAGCCGATGCTGGAAGGCTTCAAATACGTCCCTTTCAATGACCTCGAAGCCACCGAAGCCGCGATCAGTGAGAAGACGTGCGCCATTTTAGTCGAGCCGATTCAGTCGGAAGGCGGCGTGAATATCCCGAGTGACGGGTATCTCCAGGGGTTACGAGAACTCTGTGATACACATAATCTGTTGCTCATCTTCGACGAAGTCCAAACAGCGATGGGGAGATTAGGCACCTTTTTCGGATACCAAAGTTACGGCGTTGTGCCAGATGTAATTACGATGGCAAAGGCTCTCGGTAGCGGTGTCCCGATCGGTGCGATGTTGGCGAAACGACACATAGCAGAGAGTTTCGTCCCCGGCACCCACGCCGCAACATTCGGCGGAAATCCGTTAGTCACGGCGGCAGCATCCACAACCGTCAGAACCATCCTGGAAGAGAACCTCGCCGTAAACGCCGTTAAAATGGGGAATTACCTTGCCGGTGGTCTGATGGAACTAAAGGATAAGTATCCGATCAAAGAGGTCCGCGGGAAAGGCTTGCTCCGCGGCTTAGTGATGGACGTCGATGCGACACCGATCGCTGCACAGTGTATTGAAAACGGACTGGTCACCATCTGCACCAATGATTATGTCCTTCGGTTCTTACCACCGCTCAATATCAACGCTGGTCATGTTGAGGAAGCCGTCAACATCGTCGAAAAATCGATGTCTGAAGTTCTCTAAGATGTTACACATCGCAAAGCGCAACACCGCTGCATGGACAAAAATCTATGGGTTCTGTCTTCTCCTTGCTGTCGTAGGATGCACAGGGAGCACGACCACAATTGAGTTGTCACCTGCGACCCGCACGGAATTGGACGCTATCCTCAACACACTGCAAGCGAGATACGATCTGACCGGTTCCCTAAAGATCACCCGAATGATGGTGAGGATCGAGGAAGGCGAACGGAGTGAGGAACTCCGAGAATTGTTGTGGTATAAAAAATCGGAGAACGGTGGAGAATTACTCCAGATTCAAGCCTTGGGACCCTACAATGAGCCACGCGGCATCGCAATTGCCAATCAAGACAAGAACGAGTTTCTACTTGCCCTACTGAACGAACAGAAAGCATACGTCGGACCGTTATCCGACGGGGTTTTGCGAGAAATTTTCGGCGTGGATTTACGTGTGTCAGATGTGTTGAGTGCTATCTTCGCCAATCCGTTTCTTGACGGACGCATCACTACCTTCACATCCGTTGAAAGCTCAGGGGCAAAATTCATCATTAAGCGTCCGAGTCTTCAAACTGGATACGTGGAGACCATCACGCTCTTTATTCGTGACGGTGAACCCCGAGTTACAGAATGGCATATCCACGATGAAAATGGCACGCTTGAACAACGTGCCACTTTCGCTGACTACCGTGAGGTGAGCGGTATCCTCCGACCCCACAAGGTGGACATCGAACGTCCACTCGAACAGACACGGGTCGCCGTGACAATCGCCAAAGTTGAACTGAACGTCGATATTAAAGACAGCAAGTTTGACACCGAACCCTTCTTAGGCGAAGGCATCGAAATTATCCCCTTGTCAGAATTGCGGGAGTAGTGGGCAAAAATCGTGCAAGAGATAAGGGTCCGCGCGCACGCGAAAATTAACCTCTATCTGGATGTCGTCGGCAAACGTGAAGATGGGTATCATAACCTCGAAACGATCTTCCATTCAATCGAGTTGCACGATGACGTCATCATCCGCAAACAGAGGACAAAGGGCATAACAGTTTACTGTGAACACTTAGGGGTCCCGCGTGATTCACGCAATTTGGCATATCGCGCCGCGAATCTCCTCAGTGATTCGGTAGGCGGTATTGACGGGATTCGGATTGAGATCCATAAGCGGATTCCGGTTGCGGCTGGACTCGCAGGCGGGAGTGCAAACGCCGCTGCTGTCCTCCACGGTGTAAACCAACTCTTTGCGCTCGGTTTTACACAGGAACGCCTCATGCAGTTGGGGGCAGCGTTGGGGGCAGATGTCCCGTTCTGTCTGCATGGCGGTGCCGCGTTGGGACTCGGCATCGGCGATCAGTTAACACGCCTTCCCGCGCTCTCGGATGTTCCGCTTCTCCTTCTAAATCCGGGTATCGAAATTTCGACAGCGACCGTATTTCAGAAATTGAATTTTTCCTTGACAACAGAAGAAAAAACAGGTATAATTATAAGGACTTGTTTGGAGAAGGGTGATGTCATTGGTGTCGGGCAAAACCTATACAACCTACTTGAGGTTCCGGTTTTTTCCGAATATCCCGAAATCGCCGCGCTAAAAGCTGAGTTATCTACGCAGACTGAGGTTTGTGGCGCGCTGATGTCGGGGAGCGGTGCTACGGTGTTTGCGGTGATGCAAAACGGTGGTGCAGCGCGTCGGTGTGCGTCATACTTCAAAGACAAGGTAAGTTTTTGTACAACCACGGTAACCAGTCCCGTCGGTGTATCTGTATATTAATGCTTAAAGGGCGGTGGCCAAGCGGTAAGGCACAGGTCTTTGGAACCTGCATGCGTAGGTTCGAATCCTACCCGCCCTGTCTTTTTTCTGACACGGTTACTGAATCTATGAAGGCAAAAGTTTTTTAATGATTAGGTTAAGGTATAATTAAAAAATGCAACAAGCGAAATTAGAAGCACAACAACGCAACACCTTTGGAAAGCAGAGCGCCCGGGACCTTCGGAAAGAGGGTGGGGTCCCTGCTGTGCTGTACGGTCGCGCACAAGGCACATTGGCGATCCAAGTCAACGCGCGAACCTTCAAACAATTCCTACGAACCTACGGCGAAAACGTCATCATCAATATGGAAGTCGGTGCAAGCGACTCTGAAACGGTCATTATCAAAGAAATTCAGCGTCATCCCGTAGATAAACAGACCTTACTCCATGCGGATTTCATCAGGATCTCTCTGGATGAACCCGTGACATCAGCCGTCCCAGTGATTCTCGTAGGCAACCCACCCGGTGTTCAACAGGGTGGCGTCCTTGAATCCCCTCTCCGCGAAGTGAGTCTTCACTGCCTCCCGATGCAAATGCCGAACAATATTACGATTGATGTTGGTCATTTGGAAATCGGGGACTCCGTCCATGTGAGCGATTTAACCTTGGCAGAGGAAATTGACATCTTAGATGAACCTGAACGGATTCTTGCAATGGTGAGCCAACCGCGCATCCAGCTTGAGGATGAATTAGCAGAGGGTGAAGAGGGCGAAGGAGCAGAGGAAGACGCCGCTGAAGAACCTACGGAACCAGAAGTTATTTCCCGTAGGCGTGATGATGACGATGAATAACGTTGTCTACACCCAAGAACCATACCACCGAATGAAATCCAAAGCGCGCTTAATCTATAGGCGGGATCTCCCGATCGCGAATCTTCCGAAACAAAGCGCGCAGCTTGGAACGCGCAGGGGCGAGGTAACCTCGCCCGTACAGAAAGCGGATATACGGAAAGGACCGTGAAACCTCTAAGTTTACCTAACCGAACCGCAAGGAACATTAGAAAAACGGTTCGCGCGCTTTTTTTCAGTGTCCTGGCGTGGATTATCGCACCCAACTGTATTGCCCAAGAACCTTCCGTTCGCTTCATTGATGTTAATGGAGCAACCATCGCCGAGGTGACTGCCCAACGCCAAGCAGCGCAGATTTACCTCCCCGTTGCTGCCGTCAGACAGGTTTTCGATCCCGATATGACGGATCAATACAACCATCCGCGAAAACGACTTACCCTGAAAATCCAAGACAAGCAAATCCGTTTACAAATCGGGGACCCTATCGTCGGTATCGACCCCGGTGGGATGATACGCGACCTTCCAACGCCGCCGATAATTATCGCACAACAGCCGATGTTGCCCATCGCCTTTTTTACGGAACTCTTACCAGATTTCTATAATCTCGAAGCCCTCTATAATCCCAACTTGAAAAGGGTCCAACTGAGACCCAAAGGCACATGGACACCGACACAGACAGATAATTCCGTGCACTGGGCAATTATCATTGACCCAGGACACGGCGGCACAGATGACCGTGGCTGCGAAAGTAGCACAGGCCTCCTTGAGAAAGACCTCGTCCTTGCACTCGCAAAACAACTCTCCGCAATCAGCAAAGCGCAAGGCATACCGGTCTATCTCACACGCCAAACAGATACGAAAAAGACAGACTTTGAGCGCATTCAGGTCGCAAAACGGAACCAAGGACAACTCTTTCTCAGTCTACACTGTAATGCATCTTTTTCACCACACGAAAAAGGCATTAAGATTTACCTCAACAATCTTAAAGGGTATCTTCGATTTCCAAGCAGTAGAGGTGGCGGTGCCTCATCCGTACAAACAGGACAACGGTTAAAAATCCTGGCACAAGCCGATTTTCTAAAGCAGAGCCAAGACTTCGCACACACGTTGCAAACGGAATTGAATTTTCTAACGGAAACGCCAGTGGAAATTATTGAACTTCCACTGGTAGCGTTATCCGAAACTTATATGCCAGCGGTCCTTTTGGAACTCGGTTATCTCTCCAATGTGGAGGATTTAGAGAAACTCTCTAATGTTGAATATATCACAGACGTTGCCGAAGCAATTGTCCGTGCTTTCCAACGATACATTTCTTCTATCAGTCCGCTTGTCCCACCAACAGCATTAGAACAAGAACAGTAACACATCAATCGGTTCAGGACCGACCCGTACTCGCAGCCGACAACCGATAGCCATTAAAACAAAAAACGCAGCCCGGAACGAAGTGGAGGGGTTTTTGCTTGGGGTTTTTGATAGGGTATTTCTGTGGATTTCTTCAACTCGAACACAAAAACGCTCAAAGTCCCAAACATCGAAACTTACCCGCAAGGAAAATTAAAAAAGTGAAACATAACAGGAGTGCAGGGTTTTCAAGACTTTTAGTGATATGGGGCATAACCTTGGTCCTTATCGCAGTTGGTCTCGGTATGACGCTATTTCTAATTCAACGCTCAAAGCAATCGGCGATTCCGATAGCCCCACCCCCATTGCCTATCGCTGCGAATCCGTCAGACATACCCCCCCCGCCACAAGAGGTCAACCTATTTCTCCTTGATACCACTGCCCTGAGGCTTGTCCCAGTTAAAATCGAACGAAGACTCCATGCCGAACTTACCAAACGTTTGAGCCAGATAGTTACAGCACTCATTCAGGAAACACCCCCTAACTTTAGAAACACGATCCCGCGCGGAACCCTCCTGAACGAAGCCTACATCGATAGCCAACAAACCGCATACTTGGATTTTTCAAACCATCTCACCGATGGGCATATCGGTGGCACAACAGCCGAACTTTTGACCGTCACAGCAATTCTCAAAACCGTTTTCGACGCATTTCCTGAAGAAATTGAACAGGTGCAGATTTTAATTGATGGCGAGGAAGTGAAAACCCTCGCGGGACACCTCAACCTTTCACAACCTTTACATCTGTTTCAATAAGTGTCAAAAAAGTCTGAACTCTGATTTATCCGATGACTATTGAAAGCCTCATCACCATAAGAATCAAACAAATCATAAAACCCTGGTATTGAAGGTTATTCTATGAACAAAAAATCAAAACTTATTATTGGACTCGGCAATCCAGGGATACGCTACGAGCAGACCAAACATAACGTCGGTTTTCGCGTGATTGACACCTTACAGACACGGCTCTCCGCTGGTAAGCTGCAAAGAAACCTAATTTGCAAATCACTCGTTATGCAGATGACATGGCACGATCTCCCTATTATCCTTGCCAAACCGATGACCTATATGAACAACAGTGGCATCGCTGTTGCGGCACTCATCAGACAGTTCGAGATTCCTCTCTCGGAATTGTGCATCATCTATGATGATATTCACTTAGACCTCGGTGTGCTTCGAATGCGACAGAAAGGGAGTGATGGCGGACAAAAGGGCATGAAGTCTATTATTCAGCATTTGGGCACTACCGCATTTCCGCGCTTACGCATTGGCATCGGCGAACCCATCGGTGACTTAACCGATTATGTCCTTACAGATTTTACAGAAGACGAAGAGATTGAAATAGCACATACCATCGATCGTGCCGTTGGTGCCCTTGAAACCTTCGTCAAAGATGATATTCTTACAGCAATGAACCAATTCAACAGACGCTGAAATAGCCATCAGCCGTCAGCCTTCGGCTGTCAGCGGGCTCTTTGTCAGTCTTTAGAAACTTTCAAATCAAACAGGAAACTGATGACAAATCAAAAATCCTCTTTGCTGACGGCTGAAAGCCGAAAGCCGAAAACCAAAGTACAAATTGCCATTGACGCTGTAGTAAAAGCCATGCAACTCTGTGAGCAGGTGCAAGCTGAGATGGTATCAACAGATGCAATCCAAAAGACAGACCGAAGTCCCGTAACTGTCGCCGACTTCGGATCACAGGCACTGATATGTAAGGCAATCGGCGACGTTTTTCCCGACGACGTTATCGTCGCTGAGGAAAGCGCGCAGGCACTGAAAGAGAACACTGCACTTTTAGAACGCGTCACAGCTTACGTGAACCGATTTTGCGAAGATACAGTGCCCGCGGCAGAGACCGTCTGTGAATGGATTGATCAAGGAAGTGGTGAGGTAGGACCGAATTTCTGGACACTTGACCCCATTGACGGCACGAAAGGCTTTCTTCGCCGGGATCAATACGCGATCGCCTTGGCTTATATCGTCGATGGCACAGTTCAACTCGGCGTTTTAGGCTGTCCAAACCTGCCATACCGGTTGGCGGCGGCACACCATCACGAGGATCGCTCCGAGAACAATGGCGACACAGAACACGGATGCCTCTTTGTCGCCATCCGCGGTGAAGGCACGCGGCTCTACACGAAAGCCGGGGACTTCATAGAGCAAGTACACGTATCGGAAACGACCCATCGCTTCGCAGAGAGCGTCGAGTCCACGCACGGGGACAGCGATGCACACAGTAGCATTGCGAATGCCCTCGGAATTACAGAATCGCCTGTCCGCATGGACAGCCAAGCGAAGTACGGGATCGTTTCCCGTGGCGAAGCGTCGCTCTATATCCGTCTTCCGAACCCGGCTTATCCGGATTACCGTGAATGTATCTGGGACCACGCTGCAGGACTTATCGTCGTCGAAGAAGCAGGAGGGACGGTAACAGACGCGAACGGGAGTCCCCTCAACTTTTTGACAGGAAAACGGATGCATGAGAATCGCGGAATCGTCGCAACCAACGGAAAACTCCATCAACAGGTTTTAAGGGCGGTCAGCGGTCAGCGGTCAGCAGTCGGTTAAGAGGGGTCTAATGAACCAAAGTTTTCTTCGGAAATCGGAGCTCCCCTACGCTGAAAGCCAATAGTTCCCGATAACCAATACACCGAAAACCCTTATAGCAGGAGGCTAAAATTAAAAATATGAAAGCTGGGCAAATCGTTGCACCACGTCAGATCGAAATTGTTGACATAGCACAACCGAACCTCGCCGATTACCCCGATGGCACAGTGATGATAAAAACTGTCCATAGCGCCATCTGCGGGACTGACATGCCGTCGTTCGTCCTCGAACATCCAGCAGACAGTTATCCGCTTGGACCGGGACTGTCAATTCACGAGGCGATCGGCATTGTTACAGAAAGCACATCCGACAAATTCAAGGCAGGAGACGAGGTCCTCGCGCTGCCACGTTACATCGGTGGACTTTCAGAGTACTTCCTATCGGATGAAAGTGTTACGTTGCCGTTGACGGATTTCCCGCGAAAGGACTGCATCCTAATGTCCCAACCGCTTGGCACAGTTGTTTGGGCATGTCGGAAACTGCCGAACCTACTGAATCTTGACACCGTCGTCATCGGACAGGGACCGATGGGACTCCTCTTTACACATATATTGAGCAATCTTGGCGCGAAGACAGTGATTACGACAGATTTGGTCGATTTCCGACTCTCGGCTTCCAAGAAGATGCACGCCACACACACGATCAACGCTGCCAAGGAGGATCCCGTCGCTGTTGTTGCGGAAATTACGGAGGGCAGGATGGCGGATCTGGTCATTGAGGTTGTTGGACACCAAACGGAAACCATTAACGAGTGTCTTTCACTCCTGAAGCGCGACGGGACGCTCCTCGCCTTCGGGGTCCCAGACGACCAAATCTACGATTTCCATTTCGCAGATTTCTTCCGGAAAAATATTAGATTCATCGGCTCCGTCGGACCGGATGCCCCGAACGACTTCCCGCTGGCGATGGACATGATTGCCCAAGGACGTTTAGATGTGTCACCCATCATCACACACCATCTCCCCTTTACAGAGGCACAACTCGGATTTGAGATGGCACTGAACAGGAAAGACGAGGCGATTAAAATAGTTTTCGACTATTAAAGCGGCAATTCAACGGGACGTCCCTCACGGCTGGACTGATAGATAGCGAGGATAATCTCAACGGCTTTACGTCCCTCGCGCCCATCAACGAGATGCGAGGCATCGTGTTCAAGACCATTAATGAGGTTTTCCATTTGTCGTCTATGATTGGCGTGGTTAATGGCTCTGGGGTCGGATGCCCCACCGCCGGTGTCTGTCCTTTGGGCGAATTTCTCTCGGATTTCCGCGTCTTCCGGCAGTTCCGGGTCGAATTCCCACGTCACGATGTCCTCTTCCGCTAAGACGACAGTCCCTTTCGTGCCGGAGATTTCAGTTTTCTTGAGCATGCCCGGAAAAGCGGCGGTTGTGCCTTCAATGACACCCAATGCCCCGTTTTCAAATCGGAGTGCGGCGACAGCGGCATCTTCGACCTCTATCCGCTCGTGTGCTAAGGTATCGGTAAATGCTTGCACAGATTTAACGGGTCCCATAAAATACTGAAGGAGGTCAATGGCGTGGATCGATTGGTTCATGAGCGCGCCGCCGCCATCAAGATCCCACGTGCCGCGCCAACCCCCACTGTCGTAATACTCTTGGGAACGGTACCACTTGATGTAGGCATCGCCTAAGGTCAACTTGTCGACCCGTCCGCTCTCAATTGTGGATTTAACGAGTTGTGTACTCTCGGTGAAGCGGGAATTGAAGATGGCACAGAGTCGGACATCTGCTGCGTCACACGCTTCAATAATCTGATCGCATCGTGGGAGCGTGATTTCCAACGGTTTTTCAACGATGACGTGTTTACCGGCTTCTGCAGCAGCAACAGCGGGTTCCAAATGCGCACCGCTCGGCGTACAGACGCAAACGATGTCCAAGTCGTCCCGTTTGAGCATCTCTGCATAATCGGCGTAGCTATCAACATTGTAACGATCGGTGAGCCGTTTGGCGTTTTCAGCATTCCGTGAACTGACTGCGACGAGTCGACCGTGTTCTAATTCAGAAATTGCGGCGGAATGAAAATCGGAAATCATTCCGCACCCAATAATACCAAATCCGTAAGTCTTCATTTTTTAAACTATGACCTCACATACCATACCTACCAAGCATGGAAAAAATTATGACTTCCAATGAAAATCAAGTTCCAGAGCACGTGTCTACAGAAGAGCAGGACGCTGAGCAGACACCCACCAACAAAACCTTCAGAATCGTCTGTATGACGTTTTGCCTCGCAGTGACGGTACTGTTTCTCTGGGTCTGGCATCATCAAACCCAGTTCAATGACCATTACCGGAAGGCAACTTTTCTGATGCGAAACGGCGAAGCAAAGCAAGCGATCGAAGCGTATCAGAAGGCAATTAAAAACAAGGCGCGCACCCTCTTTTTCACCAAAGAACCCTCGGTTTACAATAATCTTGGGCAAGCCTATCTATATGACGGGCAATACGCTCCCGCCGTCAAGCACTTTAAACAAGTGATTGCGATGGCACCAGATGTTGCCGAAGGCTACGTTAACCTAACAACCGCCTATCTCCGGCAGAATTTACCAACCGACGCGCGTGAAATATGCTTACATGCCCTCCAAACTTTCCCGAAGACTGCCCTACTTCATTACAATCTTGCGTGCGCTCACGCATTAGAGGGTGCCTCACAAAAGTCGGTAGACTCGCTTATGCAAGCCGTAACACTCAACCCGGACCTCAAAGCACTCGCCCAACAAGAGGGCGCGCTTAAACGGATCGTTTCTGAACTACCGTAACGGAAACACTGCCGGTCATCTTCAGAGGTTATCAGATTGAGACAACACACTTGCTAAGTTCCTTGGCGCACCACATCTTCTTAGCCGAATAGGAAATCTTTGATTCCGAAAACGGACTGGGGTTCTATTGATGTCTCTAAGTTGAAGTTTGGAAATTCCCTTACCATGAAAAAGAACAGGAACACAGGTCATTTCAAAAACCTGCGGTATTAAGCCAGAAAGCAACCCTACGCTTTCTTGCAATTGTTCAGATACATCTGTTGCTTTAAAGGTCCCGCTCTTTAGTTCAATTAAAACCAGAACTAACCTGTTTTTGGAGGTATCTTCGTAAATCAGAATTCGGTCACACCGTTTGCCTGGCACCCTATTTGCGGGGAATGCTAGGTCTACGTCTACCACAATCCGCTCGCGGGGAACACCAGTCATGTCCACACGGCACCCACGGCCACTACACGAGTTAATAAGGTTTTCCTCACCAACCCGTTCCCGGATCCTACTGAGAACTTCACTCATCATCACCGAATTCTTCCTCATTCAGGAGATGTTGTTGGAATTCAACAGCATTATTATGGAGTTCCTCAGCAACGTCGTAGTAGTCTTTCGGCTCTATGCCTTCAATGTAATCAAATGGTATTTCCGCCACCGGTTTTTCCGTGCGAAACCACCACGCACCAACTTCTTCCTTCGTCAACCAAGTCGCCGGTTCCGTTTTATTTTTTCCCAGTTTCATCACTTCACCTTCGCGAATCAAGTTACCAATTTGCTCAAGGAACCAGTCGCTATGCGTCGTAATAATCACGCGAACGCCGGCGCGTACTAAGCGGGCAAGGGTTAGGGCAACCTTGGTTTGTGCTGCAGGATGTAGATGGGCTTCAGGTTCCTCAATAATGAGGGTATCCCCTGGTTGAACAACACCGCGCAGGAACAAGACGAGCGGCGCGAGCTCCGATACCATTGACGAAGATCGGCTCATACGCAGCGCCTGTTCCGATTTTTCTGGGCGATAGCGAAATTCCAAAGATCCAGCAGCGTTTCGCCTAACCTCTATCTCTCCACGTAATACTTCATCTTCCAGAACTTTGGCAATTTCACGCATTTCATTTGAAGGTACGCGACGTTCGTCGTAATTTACGATTTGTTTTAAAAAATCTCCTATCATTCCCGATAACGTAGCACTTTCAGGGAAGCGTTCCAATCCGCCAGGAGTGGCAAGATCCACAAGTGAACTGGTAATTACCCCACGCGTTTCCATGATACCACTTCGAGCAGCAGGCAAGTAATAGGGTTGCGCTAATACCTGCATAGAAAAGCGCAACGGAATACCCTGATCTTTAACGTTAAGTGCCCTTTGGAATATGTCCCTATCCTCGGAACCCAAAACTATATCTTCGTCAATAAATTTGTCTATATTAGTGCCGGATTCAGCGTCACAGAAATCAAAGGACCAGAGGGTTTGCTTTTCCTCACGGACCTCAAAAGAAACCTTCATTGCCTCACCTTGACTTTTGGTGAATCTTGCCAATTCCGAAACAGATTCAAAATCGAAGCATCGCTTGAGTTCATTTTCAAGCACTTCCGAATGCGCGTCGCCAGCTTGCAAGCGGGCACGGACCCACATAGGTAAATCTGAAAACTTGAATGGCTGATCAGTCACTGCTAACTTTTTAAGGGCCTTTTGTGTTTCTTCCAATAAGGTCTGAGTTGAGAGATCAGCGGGTTGGGAATAATAGATAGGATTAAATCGGGCAGTATCGTAGTACAACCATGGAACTCGTGGGATCCCTTCAAAAGCACGCTGTAATGCATAAATGAGCGCGGCAAGATATGTCTTGCCGGTGTTACTCTCGCCGACAAAAACAGTCAGCGGACGCAGATCTATCTCTGCCTTCTCTATCGGTCCAAAATTCTCCACTGCAATGCGGATATCTGGATGCTGCTGTCCATTTTTGGTCTTTTGCATTGTTTTCCTGCCAGTGAGGGATTTTAAATCATAGAACTTACGTAAAATGACAAAATTTCACCTATTTTCACAGAATTCGGTGCGGTTAGAAACCGCACCTACCGGGGGAGTGCGTAAGTCCTAAATCAATTATACGTCTATTCCCACCCATTTGCAACGAAAAATGGGTGAGAATGAATCTCACCCATCTCGGTTAAAATAGGCAGCAGCACTACTTCTTCAAATTACCCCACATCGTCGCCAATTTACCGCGGGCAGAAACATCAAGTGTATCCTTGACGATTTTCTGGAGGTCCGCCTCAGAAAGGGCATAATTGGCTAACATCAGCTCATCGATACGTCCTTGAAAGAAACGGGGACAACACCCGTTATTCTCGCCGCCGAACCGTAAGGGTTTATCTGCCCGGCTCAGACCCGGTCCCTTTTGTGCGATAGCGGTTCCATCAGATTCTCCATTGATATAGAAACGGGCCTCCTTCCCATCCCAGACAATGGCAACATGGCTCCACTCTTCCGCTTTCACCTTGCCATCAGAAATATGGTAACCGGGACTACTGGTCTCGTAGAAATAGTAAGCGAGCTTCCCCTCTCCAGGTTCAATTTGCAAATAATAGGTGTTCTTGTAGAAGATGGTAAATTTGTTCGCCTGATCACCCGCCGGGAGGTCATCAGGATAAACCCACGCCATCATCGTGATCGCTTCATCTATATCAATCTCATCGGAATGTGCGACCTCTATGAAATCGGCTTTACCGACCTTGCCCGCCATTTGCACAGCATTTCCGGAAATGCCCTCAGTCCACTTTATATTCCCGGTGAATTCACCGACCAAGCCGGCAGTTTCATCCTTCGCCTGTTTTCCTGCACCTTCGTCGAAATGCCAGACATACAACTTCTCGCCGAGTTGCTTCACATTACCTTTTCCACCCGCAGCATAACCCGCAAAGCAGAGAGATAGACTTAAAAAAACGCATAGCATCATCAGAATCTGGGTTCTCATCGGTGGTTCCTCCTTTTAGAATGAACAAAAGGGCGGGTCAAAAAACCCGCCCCTTTCGTAGAACTTGGCAACAGGCAGGCATTATGGCACTGCCGCTATGACAGAGAATATTGATTCAGTTACATTTTTAACTTGCCCCATGTTGTGGCAAGTTTATCTTGGGGCGACACAGCAAAGTAAACCCCGTTTTCCATATCCTGGTTAATCTCATCAACAGTAAGGGCGCGGTTATAGATGGCAACCTCATCAACCCTGCCAACCATACCGGGCAACCCGGTTTGTGCCTTACCGATACGGAAGACGACTTCAATGCTGTTAATTTCACCCTTCGGTGGCGCGAATTCGACATCCAATTTGCCGTCAATGTATTGGCGAATCATATCGCCATCAAAGGTAGAAGAAACATGATGCCATTCCTCCAAATCGGGCTTAATGGTCTGTTTATTCCGTGAACCTTGCCATCCACCGATGTTAATCCACGTCTCAATTTGTGGGGAACCCGTAAACTGCGCGCTCCACTGGAGGCAATAGCCGCCGACGTTCGCCCCGCTCCTGCGTCCCATCAGGTTAGAGTCGCCTTGAGATTCTTCAGGGAAAAACCATGCTTGAATCGTGAGTTCATCGGTGATGTCGAGTTCAGGGACCGCGTCAACCTCCACAAACTGTTCGGAATCTTCAAGGTGAACAGCACCGCCAATCTTACCATCTTTCGACCAGACTGACCCTTCAAAAGTGCCTTCGATGTTATTGCCACTTATATCCGTCACCTTGCCACCCTCATCTTCGTCGAAAGTGAAGTACAACATGAGCGCCTTGTCATCGTTTATCGCCCACGCATCAACACTAAAACATAAGGCGATGCAGCAAAAAACTGTGATAATCGGTTTCATGAGAGGGAACTCCTTTTTTGTGGCTGTCAACCGTCGGCAGTTAGCAAGAAGCCATTGGTGAGTCCACCGATAACCGACAGCCGATTTCTATTCCCATCGATCGTCATTTAGAAAGAAGAAATCTGAATTTCTTTCGCTGTAATAAACTCAAGGAGGGCAGGAACGCCTTCTTGCGTTTTTTGGATGCCACGCTGAATAGCCGGAATAATCTGGTCAGGCGTTTCGACACGTTCACCGTAGCCACCGAACGCCTTCGCCATGTCTGCGTAGTGACCAGAGATGTCCGTGCTACGGAATTTTTCGGTAGACACGGGCATAATCGGGATCTCAATCGCCATAGAGAAATTGTTGAAAAGCACGGAGAGAATTGGGATTCTTTCCCGAACAGCCGTCTCGAAATCCATACCAGTGAACCCGATAGCGGCATCACCCCAGACATTCACACAGAGCGCCTCCGGTCGGGCGAGTTTCGCACCCATAGCGAGTCCGAGACCGTAACCGAGCTGCGTCGTCTTGCCCCAACCGATATAAGTAAGCGGTGCGACAGACTGCCAGAAGGGCGACATTTGGTCGCGTGGACTTCCCGCATCGTGCGTAATAATCGTGTTCTCAACATCAACAGTATGCAGCAGATCCGAAATGACGCGATACGGCGTCATCGGCACCTCATCCGAGGTGAGTTTCGCCTTCCACTGGTCAAGCCATTCCGCTTTAACCGCACTAATTTCGCCAGTGACAGCAGCCGTATGCTCTTCGGATGCCCCGTTAGAACGATCACGGACCGCTGCTACCAAACCCTCTAAAATCAAACCTGCATCGCCGACAAGCGCCGTTTCAACGGGAACATCTTTATTAATGTCCGCTGGATCCAATGTCGCGTGAATAACCCGTTTTCCATCGGGAATTCTGACCCCGAAGCCGGTTCGCGTGAAACTGCACCCGATCCCCAAAATCAGATCCGTTTTTTGGAGGAAGTGATGCACGGGTTTCGGAATCGCTCGTCCGCCGGAACCCAATGCTAATGGATGGTCTTCAGGAAACGCGCTTTTGCCCCCTAAACTCGTCGTTACGGGTGCGCCGAGGAGCTCCGCCAATTCTTTTAAAGAATCCCAAGCCTGGGCGTAATGCACACCCTGTCCTGCATAGATAACAGGACACTCGGCATCAAGCAGTGCCTCTGCAGCGGCTTCAATCGCAGCACTGTCAGGACCGTAGCGCACAGTAGGCACGGGTGTTGGATCAAAGGAATCGGAAATCTCCTCACCAAACAGATCCGATGGAAATTCAACGAGTGCGGGGCGCGGTCTGCCGTTTCGGACTTGCGTAAAAGCACGCCGCATCGCTTCCGGAACGGCTTCAGGCATCGTGACCTGTTCACACGACTTCGTTACATGTCGATAGTTCAGGGCAGAATTGAAATTCGGTTGGATTTGGGTTACGCTTCGAGAATACCCCCCCGGTAGAACAACAATCGGTGCGGAATCGCCATAGGCTTGGGCGACACCCCCGAAGGCGTTTTCGGAACCCGGACCGCTCTGCATACAGAACACGCCAATCTTCTCACCGGAGGTTATGCGGCTCATCGCGTCTGCCATGTGAAGTCCAATCCGTTCCTGTCTCACGATAATCGGACGGATGTCTAATTTCGCCGCCGCTTCGATGATCGGGTTAACGGGATAGGCGAAGAGGTACTCTACCCCTTCTGCTTTAAGGACTTTTGCAACTGCATCAACAACTTTCATATTTTTAACTTTCCTTGCGGTTCGGTGAGGCAGGTTGGTATTTTCAAGTGCCTCTCCGTATATTTAGGGGAAATGCCCAAGCAAAAAACCCCTTCAAATGTAAAGCAAAGACAAATTATGCCATTTAAGGCATAATTTCATTACGGACTCTGTTTTTGGTTTTTTTCATGTAAAAAAAAGACTTACACACTGGGACTCGTTGGTTTCCCAGCATCCATCACGAGTGGAAAACTATCACCTTCCAATTTATCGCCATCATTGACGGTGACAAAAGGTTTCATAACATGGGTTCCGCTGGCATCATATACCGTTTCGCCTGTCATATAATGCACCGCAATCGCACGTCGAGGACTATCGCTGGCGTTGTCATGCGACCCGTGCCACGTTAAGGAGTGATGGTAATGGACATACCCCTTCGGTACTGGGCAAAGTTCCACCGCTAATTCACGCGCCTCAAAGCGATCCGGCATCGAATCGATGTCTTTGATGGAATGGAGAAACGGAATCTGATCGCCCCAATGATAGGAGCCGGGGACCATGCGCATACACCCATTGCTCTCATCAACGTCGTCCAATGCAACCCAAGCGGTTACCTGACTCGTTTTCGGCATAAGAATCGGCCAATACGGTGAATCCTGATGCCACATGTTGACCCCACCGACCTGCGGCGGTTTGTATTGGATCTGATCGTGCCAGACACGCAATTCGGTCGCTGCGGTGAGTTGTCCAATCTCTTCCACAATCACTGGATTGTGAACGAGTCGATGGTAGGCAGGACTCGCTTCCCAAATATTAACGACTTGCCAGACGGGACTCTCCTCTCTGCCGCCAAGGTTAACGATGTGCACGGGTTGCGTCACGTCGTCCTTTTCATAATCATCAATCACGCGTGCTAATTCCTCACGCAACTCCTCAACCTGTTCATCACTTAAAGCACGGCTTCCGAGGAGAAAACCTTTCTCAAGAAATGTGTCAACCTGGGTCTGGTTGAGCATACCTGTCTCCTATAGATAGAAAAGATTTATATGTTGGCTTTCGTTGGCTTCCCACCATCCATTACAAGCGGAAAATGGTGACCTGCCAATTTATCGCCACCCTTGACGGTAACAAAACGTTTCATGATGTGAGTGCCATCCTGATCGTAACGGGTTTCACTCGTCATGTAATGCACCGCAATCGCACGCCGGGGGTCATTACTGGTGTTGTCATGCGATCCGTGCCACGTTAAGGCGTGATGATAGTGGACATGTCCCTTCGGCACAGGACACAGCTCCACTTCCAATGTGCTACCTTCAAATTGATCCGGCATTGAATCGATGTCTGGGACCTCGCGCAGGAATGGCATCTGGCTCCCCCAATGATAGGAGCCTCGGACCATTCGCATACACCCGTTGCTTTCATCGACATCGTCCAACGCAACCCAAGCACTGACTTGGCTCGTTTTCGGGGTGAGAATACCCCACAACGGTGAATCTTGATGCCAACGATTCACACCCCCGACTTTCGGCGGTTTGTATTGGATTTGGTCGTGCCAGACGCGCAACTCTGTCGCCGACATGAGCTGCCCAATCTCTTCCACAATCACGGGATTGTGAACGAGTCGGTGATAGGCAGAACTCGCTTCCCAAATATTAACGATCTGCCAGACGGGACTCTCTTCCTTGCCACCGAGATTGGCGATGCGCACGGGCTGCGCGATATCGTCCCTTTCATAATCATCAATAACACGCGCCAATTCTTCACGCAATTCGTCAACCTGTTCATCACTTAAAACGCGGTTTCCGAGGAGAAAGCCTTTTTCACGAAATGTGTCAACCTGAGTTTGCTCAAGCATATCTTTTAAATTTTCCTTGCGGTTCGGTGAGGTGAATTGATAGTTTCACGTTCTTCTCCGTAGAACCGCCTGCGCCGTTGTTGCAGGCTGCGGACCCAATTTTACGCACCAGTCACCCTATTTTTCAGTTCTACCCACTCTTCATCGGAGAGTTTCGGGGGCCACGCAATCCGCTCACCGATGAGCGCGGAGCGATACGCCGCCATAATCAAATCAAAACCGAGCATGGCATATTCCAATCTGTTCCGATGCGGTTGATTTTCGTCATCCAGCCATGTAGCAACCGCTTGGGTAAAGTCGCGTTGCCCGAATTTGTCATCTTCGCCGAAGTGGGTTTGCTCAACAAAGTGCTCCGTCATACCGTCAAACTGATAGCCCCATGAACCGTTTTCTCGCCACCACATTCTGCCTTTCGTCCCCCAAAAATCGAGGTTGCACCGCGGATTACTGCCGGGAAAATCAATGGTTCCAAAGGCTGTCCGTGCGGACTCAAAAAAGACGCGGGCACCGTTCTCGAACGTATAAATCGCCATCAAATCTTCGGGGCATTGCCGATGCGGAATGTGATAGGTTTCTGCACCCTGAACGGCACCCCACACATGCGTAATTGGGATGTCCTTCAGAGCAAATAACACGACGTCCATCAAGTGTGTATCCATATCGGTAATGTCGCCCTCGGTGCAGGCGCGGATGAAGTGTATGTCGCCGAGACTATCGTCAGCAAAAAACTCCAACAGTTTTTCAGCGAAGGGGAGATACCGCCGTTGGTGATTGACGATAATCTTCAAACCTGTCTTCTCATACGCGGCAGCGAGTGCCTCTGCTTCGCTGGGTCTCAGCGCGAGCGGCTTTTCTATCACCAACGCCTTAACGCCGGCTTCGGCGGCAGGTTCTACCCAGATATGCCGTGGCACCGTAGGTTCTGTGACGGCATGGACAATATCGGGTTTCTCCTTTTCCAACATCTCGACGTAGTCTGTGTAACCCGGGACGTTCAGTTCTTCCACGGCTATTTTTAACCGTTCCTCGTCGATTTCGCAGATGGCAATTACCTTCATATTTTCGATGCCTTCATAACGTCGGGCATGGTGTACACCCCGCCTCCCGCCAACGATCCCAGTTCGATACATCGTCATAACGTGCCTCCTCGTTGAAGCGTGCAGTTTGCCGGTTTCCGAAATTTGCTACTATATTAGCATGCGCACAAATTTGTGTCAATGTTTGATTTGGAAGTTCAAAAGCATTTTGCCATCATGCAGAGCCATTCAGTTTTCGGTTTCTGAATGCCTTATCGAGAATAGATATGTGACTTTCGGCACAAATCGGGGTTACAAACCCCTCCCACAAGAGAGATTTGTGACAATTGAATGGCTCTGTGCCATCATGTTTTCTTTATTGTTAAATTCATAGGCTCGTGATACAATGCAACACAGTAACACAAAAGCCAATTCAGGAGGGCTACATGAAGATTGATAAGGTTGAGTCGTTTTTTATCAGGAACGGCTATGTGATCCGGATCCATACAGATACGGGCATCAGCGGTGTGGGACAGACAGCGTGTTGGGGGTATCCAGAAGCCGTTGATAGCATTATCAACACGTTTAAGAAACACCTCATCGGGCAGAACCCGCTGCGGATTGAACATCATTGGCAATACCTCTACCGCATGGGACCGTTTCGTGGGACCGCGTTGAGCGGTGCTATTAGTGCGGTGGACATCGCCTTGTGGGACATCAAGGGCAAACATTTCGGGGTCCCGATCTGGGAACTGTTAGGCGGCAACTGCCGTGATAAAATCCGATTACACCTTCTCGGTGGCGGCAGCACACCCGAAACGATGTATGACGCAGCGAAAGCGGCTGTCGAAGAAGGTTTCACGGCACTCAAATTTGACCCAGTGGTCGGTGGTTTTCAAGATATGACCGTCGATCGGCTCGTCAAGACCGCCCGTGACATTGTCGCTGCTGCACGTGAAGGCGGGGGACCGGATCTCGATCTGATTGTTGAAGTGCACCGGAAACTGACTCCGATGAACAGCATCGTCTTAGAATCGGCACTGGCGCCCTTCAACCTCTATTTCATCGAAGACCCGATCCAGATAGATACGATTTCAACGCAAGCGGAATTAGCAAAACGGATGACAACGCCACTCGCTGTCGGCGAACGCAATGTCAGTATCTGGGAATTCCGTGAACTCTTGGAGGCAGGCGGACCGCAATACGTCCGTCCGGATCTCGGTTTGGCAGGCGGTATAACACATTGCAAGAAAATCGCGGCACTTGCGGAAGCGTATCACAGTGCGGTCGTCACACATAACTTCCTCGGACCGCTTATCACCGCTGCATCACTTCACTTAGACACGAGCATCCCGAACTTCATCACACAGGAGTATACGAAAGGCGATGAATCCGAAGATTTCGCCGTTTATAAAGTGGCGTATCAGCGGGAAGGCGGATACATTCCAATCCCTGAAGCGCCGGGCTTGGGTATCGAACTTGACGACAGTTTAATCGAGGAGAACCCTTATCAACCGATGAATACCGGCACGACACTTTTGCGTGAAGACGGTTCTGTTGCCTACGCGGTATAATGAGAAAGGCGCGTCAACGTCCTAGGGGAAACGCCCAAGCAAAAACACTCACGCTGCTTAACCGCAAGGAAAATTAAAAACATGAATGCTGATGAGAAATATCTATTCGATCTGAACGGTTACCTCGTTGTCAAGAATGTGTTAACGCCTGAAGAGGTAGCCCTCGCCAACGAAGCAATCGATAGACATAGCGAGCAAGGACGCATCCGTCCACGCGAACAAGCACTCGATGGCGGCTCCCCAGAATTAAAAGGGGAGCAGGGCAGAGGCGAACTCGGCGGCATGCTTGGATGGGAAGAACCGTGGTGCAATCCGTTCCGACACATGCTCGCACACCCGACACTCGTCCCGTATCTTAACGAGATACTCGGAAGGGGCTTCCGCATGGATCATCAGATGTTCCTGCTTTCAATGGACAAGGGTGCAGAGGGACATACGTTCCACGGCTCCTCCGGTCCTGGCTTCGATCCGAACCAATACTATATTTTCCGTGATGGACGCATGCACAACGGCTTGACTGTCGTCACCTTCCAATTGACAGACGTGCCGCCCGGAGCGGGAGGATTAATCGTTATACCCGGAAGCCATAAGAGCAACTATCCGTGTCCGAAAAATATGCGGCTCTACCAAGAACACCAAGAACACATCCGACAACTCGTCTGCAATGCTGGCGATGTGGCAATCTTCACGGAGGCGGTGACACACGGAACACTCCGGTGGACAGCCGACCATCCGCGCCGCTCCATTTTAACCCGTTATACCGCAGGCAACATGGCGTATGTGCCTGCCTATGAAATACCGGAATGGGCAAATGAACGACAGCGTGCTGTCATGGAGCCTCCCTATCATTCGCGATTAAATCGCCCCACCTTGGAAGTGTAGGAAGGTTTTTAATGTATGGGATCCTGGACTGCGTTTAACCGCAAGGAAAAGTAAAAAAATGAATGCTGATGAGAAATATCTATTCGATCTGAACGGCTACCTTGTTATTAAGAACGTGCTAACACCCGAAGAGGTAACCCTCGCCAACGAAGCGATTGACAAACACAGCGACCAAGCCCGCATCCGTCCACGTGACCAGACGCTTGATGGCGGCTCCCCAGAACTGAAAGGCGAACAGGGCAGAGGCGAACTCAGCGGTATGCTCAATTGGGAGGAACCGTGGTGCAATCCGTTCCGACACATGCTGGCGCATCCGACACTCGTCCCGTATCTTAACGAGATACTCGGAAGAGGCTTCCGGATGGATCATCAGATGTTTTTGCTCTCAATGGACAAAGGGGCAGAAGGCTTTATTTTTCATGGATCTTCCGGTCCCGGTTTTGATCCGAACCAATATTATATTTTCCGTGATGGACGCATGCACAACGGCTTGACTGTCGTCACCTTCCAATTGACGGACGTGCCACCCGGAGCAGGTGGATTAATCGTCATACCGGGAAGCCATAAGAGCAACTATCCGTGCCCGAAAAATATGCGGCTCTACCAAGAACACCAAGAACACATCCGACAACTCGTCTGCAATGCCGGCGATGTAGCAATCTTCACGGAGGCGGTGACACACGGAACACTCCCGTGGACTGCTGAACATCCGCGACGCTCAATTCTGACGCGCTACACAGCCGGTAATATGGCGTATGTGCCTGCCTATGAAATACCGGAATGGGCGAATGAACGCCAGCGCGCTGTTATGGAACCTCCTTATCATTCGCGATTAAATCGTCCTGTATTAGAAACGTAAGAAGGAATAGCTGATATGTCTACTTCAATGAGTGCAATCTTGGGTCTCATTTTTCTCGGACTCGCGAACGTCTCCGTCTTTTTAATGTTTAAGTTATGGGGTTACCCATTCGACAAAGAGACGCATACGAGTGCCGCGCCCCCGTCCTTGATGCTACTTCACCGGCTCATCGGCTATGCGTATGCGATCCTTTATGTCTTCATGATGTGGCACATGGTGCCGCGTTTGTGGAACTACCAAGTCGAACTACCACCTCGAACCGTCGCGCACCTGATGCTCGGTATCACCATCGGCGTGTTAATCCTCGTCAAGATCGCCATCCTCCGATTTTTCCGGCACTTTGAGGAATCCATGCCGTATATCGGGACGACCCTGCTGATTTGCACTTATCTATTGATCGGATTGTCAGTGCCCTTCACATTCCGAGAAGCAGTATTGCGAACACAAACAATGGCATTCAGTGATGAGGGTATCGCGCGAACCCGTAAGTTGCTTGAAACCGCCGGATTGCCAGCCGAAGCACCGCTCGACCAACTCGCATCAAAACGGAAATTGCGGGAGGGGCAGCATGTGTTACAGCGTAAATGTGTTGTCTGCCACGATTTACGCACCATTCTCGCAAAACCCCGTATTCCGACTGACTGGGTCCGTCTCGTCAATCGCATGGCGATAAAGCCGATGATCGGTGAACCCATTCACACAGAAGAGGAATGGACGGTCTCGGCGTATCTCATCGCGATTACACCCGATATTCAAACTTCGGCTCGGCAACAACGGCAAGAACAGATGCGTGCAGATGAAGCGAAGGCGGCTGCCCAAATTGCAACCTTTACTATGGAAATGGATATAGAAGTTGAAACAGATACAGCGGAAACCGACACCTACGACGCAGTAGAAGCGCAAGCCCTCTTCGAGGACAGATGCTCTCAATGCCATCCGATCACCGATATTGAAGACTATCCACCTTACTCTGAAGAGGAGACCCTCGAACTCATAACACGGATGATAGAGATTGGGCTTTACCTTGAAGAAGAAGAGATCGAGTTGATTACGCGCTATATCAACGAGAACTACCTGGTCCAGTGAAAAGGAGCGGCGTTAAATACGCTGGCGTTGTGCCGTTGTAAACATTTGTGTCCCCTCCGCTTGCAGTGCTGGCGGTGGAAGTTCAAAGGACTTACACATCATAGCGCGTGAAAGATAAAGACGCTCCCATAAAGAAAACGAGGTTGAATAGAAACAGCAGTAGAATATCCAAACTGGCTTCGGTAAACGCGGTGTGAAAATCAGCGGGGGTGTCGACAAATTTTGGAATCTTGTCCGAACTCATTTGCGTCTCCCTCAATTTCTGCCTGTCCGTATCTTCAAGAAAGATATTGGGGTTGAATGGATATTCTTCGTAGGTGAACTGTAGGAGGCTGCGTCGATACTCTATCGCCTTCCTGAAAAACCGCTCGTAATGTTTGATGCCGGTCCCGACCAACGCCTCACACCCGATTTGATAGATTGCCGTTGGAGAGATACGGGATATATTCTGTGCCAGTTTCACTTGATGAAGTTGTTGCTGGCGGTATCCATTGTAGATCGCTTGCTGGGCATCGGCGATTCTGGCAGAACGGGTCAAAGGCTCACCCGGCGACCAGTGTGCGCTAAACCTACCTTCACCGTATTGCTTACGAATCTCGTGCGTCGTATCATTTGCCTGTCTGGCTATCGTTTTCTCATCAGGGAGTTCCACCAATCGACTTGCGAGCAATCCACCTGTCCTTGGAACAAACACCGCAAAACACACCCAAACCAAAAGCAGTAGGACGAGACTGACCGATGAACTTCTCGTAAGGCAAGAAATAAACAGCCCAAGGGTCGCGAAAACGGAAATATAGAGGACTGAAAACAGGACGACCCCGCCAATCTGTAGCCAATAGGTCGGTTCAAAAGGCAGAACCCCGAAAAGTGCAATGACGAGTGTGTTCATGCAAATCCCGATAATCAAAGGGATCAAGAGACTAATGATTGTGCCGATGTATTTGCCGAAAAGCAGCGTTGCGCGAGGGAGCGAATTGGAAAGACAGAGGCGGAGCGTGCCTGTTTCCGCCTCACCTGAGATGCTATCATAAGTCATCGCGAACACCGCGAAACTCAGGATAACGCCGATGGTGAACACCCAATCCAATGCGTCAAATCTCTGGAGTGTGTAATTTCTGCGCAGGATCGTTTGGGGACCGATAAGTTCAAACGCATCCACTCCAAAGGCATTCGGCAGGTCTTTTTCGTGCCCTTCCGCGATAAATCCCAATGGACTCGGCGCACGATATATCAGTAGGTTTGGTGGATCACTGACGACCTCGTGTAAGTCTTTCTCCGCTTTCTTTTTCAGCAGGTCCAGGTTTTCGCTGACATTTTCACGGTAATCTGCGACCTGCTGGCGATAGTCGTCGATATACAGCACGCTTGCTGTCAACATCAAGACGATCACCAGAAGTAACGTCAGGACGAAACGGAGACTCTGTAGATGATCTAAAAGTTCTCTCCAGATAATTTCACGTAGCATCTTCTCACCTCATCTCGCTTTTCAGGAACATCGCGCCGGTACTCAGAAACAGCAGAATGTTCAGAAGAATCAGGTAGACCAAATCCGGGAGAGCACCGCCGAGGGCAACGTTTCCCCACACGGGTCCACTGGTAAAGACAGGCATGCCGCTTAAGTCGAGTGGTTCCACGTCATCCCAACTTTTCGGTGTGATGTCTGCGAAAAACGTGTCTTCATCTGATGCTACGAGTCCAGCTTGTGAAGGCATATCGTTGAGATCGACCGGCGTGAACCAGCTGATACTTGAGAAAGCCTCCTGTTCCTGCATGTATGTCATCAGTGCCTTTCGGTAGTCCTGCGCTTGCTGGATGAACCGCTCATGTCGCCGCAAATCCGTGCCGGACAGACCCGCAGAGAGGTTGTAGTAAACCCATGCTGGCGAAAGTCTGGAAAGATTTTCAGCCAAAACGGTCTGTCTTTTCAGCGAACGGTAATATCCCTGATGGAGGTTCCCTATCTGTTCTGCGTATTCAATGCGGTGTGGAATGTAAAATCTGGCACCCTCGAGATACCAGAGCATCGCTTCTCTGGAGGCTGTCAGGACTTGGAAAGCGAATGGCAGGTTGCCGCTGACCACACCGTATCCTGTTGCAAAATACGAACTACTTCGATGCTTTGCGCCGTAATCCATAATTTTCTCCCAAAACGCCGTCCTGAGTGCCGCGCGCGCTATGTTAACCACAGATTTAGAAGGTATGGGTCGCACCTGCTTTGCGATATACACCGCCCCGTTTGGAATAATGAACACAATCACAATCCAGAGGAATAGCAACCAGACGAGTGCCCGCGCCGACCGCTGGGTGATTGCTGAAACCAGCATTGAAAGCAGGAAAAAGACGGAAAGATATAACGCCAAAACCACGAAGAGTCCTGCGAATCGACTCCATTCAGCGATGTGAAATTCTATCATCGGGTTTACGTTTATCAATAGAGCCGCGGCTATCCAGCCGATCGCGAGTGGCACGAGGAGACTCACCATCCCGCCGAGGTATTTCCCAATCAGGATATGGTATTTCGAGACTGGGTTTGATGCGACCAGTGCGAGTGTTCCACTTTCACGCTCACCGCAGATGACATCGTAAGCGATGGAAATCACAAACAGGCTGAACGCAATCTGCACCATGCGTACTGCGTCAACGGCGGAAAAGACGTTCAGCAGCGGATTGCCACCGCCGAGGATTTTCGCCTCTGTCGGGACATCTTCGTAGGAGACCTTTACGGTGTTTCCGAGCTGCCGTTCCATCCCTAAGCAGATAACGCTTAAGGGTTCAGGCGGTTTTGCTACATCCACCCTCAGGTGGGAATAGACCTTCACCGCCTCAAGTGCGTTCCGGTGTTCGATCTCTGCGGCATTGTGGACGCTGCGTCGCTTCTCGTAATCCTCCATCAATACATAAGTGCTGGCGACAAAAAGCGCAAGGCAAATGACTAACCCGATGAATAGACGAAGGGAGAGGATGTTCTGTGTGAACTCTCTTTTGGCGATTATCCAGATGGAGGACATCTAAAAGTCTCCAGTTGATGGTGAGAAAAGCAAGCGGTTTAGTCTTGGGATTGTGCCTTCACTGCTTCAGCGACGAGCATCTCTAAATTCTCCACTCTCGCTTCATGTGTAATTAACTTGCCGTTCCTATCAAGAAGCCACATTTCAGGAGTGCCGCTAATATCATATTGTTGCAAAAGTGAGTCCGCTGCCGCGTCGAAAATTTGTCGCCACTGAATGCCATTTACTTTAGTGTAGTTACGCAAACTACGCATTATCGCTTCTTCACTATCAAGGCAGATCCCAATAATATCGAATCCTGTCTCTTTGTAAGTATCGTAAACTTTCTTGATATCTGACGTTTCCGCGGTGCCAAAATCCCTCCAGACCTTCCAAAAGTGAAGCAAGACAACTTTCCCACGATACTCCCGAAGCGAAATCGGATTTCCATCAAGGGCGATCACAGAAAAGTCAGGGGCAGGTTTTCCAACCCATTCGTATCTCGGATTAGACTTACGCTCATACACTTCAGCGAGTTCAGTATTGCCTAACCTCCTATGAATGTCGGCAAGTTTCCATAAAATGAATTTATTGTCTGGAAACTGCTGCGCAGCTCCCTGAAAAAACACAAGCAGATCCTCGTATCGCTCCACCGTCTTGAGTATATCGAACAGCGTCTGATACCCTTGAAGGTCCTGTATCATTCCCGACTTGAGACGTTCAATAAGGGCAGCCGCTGATTGTTCGTTTCCTAATAGGGTGTGGAGTCTGACAAGCTGCGGATAGAGATCAAAGAAACGCTGACCATCAGGGTAACGCTTATCATCAGGGGAGCGCGCAAGTATTTCTTTAATAGCAGTGAGTGCCGCTGCGTGGCTACCGTACATATCCTCCGGCGTGTGTTCCCAAATCTTGGAAGACCTATAAATCTGAGAAGCAAAGCTTAAGTTCAAAACCCCAGAATCTTCATTCATGTGATGCCAGCAACGGACAAGTGGTATGACATCACCGAACACCAAACGTTGTTCATTTTTCTTATCTCGATATTCCGGAGCAAGCGCATACCCGTAACTCACTGGCATTCTCGGATCTATGTCCTGGAGAAAACCTATCCTTCCAATTATCTTGCTGATTGCAACCAAATCTGTGTTTGGAAGAAAACCTGCCTTCCCATCTTCGTGATCGGCGGGACAGATAAAGACCGATGCATCTGGCACGTATTTCGGATGAAGATCTGAGAGCCATTCAGGAAAATCTCCGTGTTCCTTCTGGTAGGTCTGAATTGCTTTGCCGATTGCAATCAAATTTTGTGTGCAAAGTTCTATGTTCCGCTTGTGCATTTCGGAATTCTCTCCTGCAGTAGATGTCAAAAACGTTTCAGATTCCTGTAAACGCTTTCGCGCCCGATGCAGACGCGTGTTAATCGTGCTTACAGAGATGCCTAAAAACTTACTCATCTCTTTGACCTTCATTTCACCGAGATAGTAGAGTGTCACGACGGTGCGTTCACTCTCTGGCAGTCTTGCCAAAAGTTTTTTGACGGTCTCACGGCGACGCTCAGAGGTCGCCATCTGCCGTTGTTCCGACAGGTAACGTGTGTAAGCGGATTTCTCGATTTCTGCCGTAGGTGTGTTTTCCAGCGATTGCACCGTAAGTTTTTTCTTCCGCATCCAATCGATGCAAAGCCGGTTTGCGATAACATACAACCATCCAGCAAATTGATGGGGATCCTTGAGTGTCGGAAGTTTCTTGTAGACTTGTAGGAAGGTGTCCTGCGTAATCTCTTCAGCGTGGTGAAAATCGCCGATTTTCCGCCACACGAACGCGTGGACACTCTGTTGGTATTTTTGGACTAAGGTGCTGAATGCCTCGTCGTCGCCGGATAAAATATTGTAAATGAGTTGAACATCGTCTTCTCTTTCCATGAGGATCCCTTTCAATGAATAGATGTGGTCGTTTACATCTGCCAAATGGCTGCATCAAATACGAGGTTTTGTTCGTTAAGCATCGCGGTCTGGTTTATAGCCTTTGTATATTAAAGACGAATTTATGCACAGAAATCTTACAGAATTTGAAGAAAATGGAAAGAGATATAGGATTTTTTTAGCCGTTGCTGTGCGGATATGGGGTTTCGTAGGAGACGATACTCGGTGGGTGTTTTTGCTGGAGTATTTCTGCGGATTTTCCTTCGGAAACCGCACCTACCGGATAAAAAGAAACGCAGTAAGTAGATTTGGGGTGCACGTAATTCGGTGATTTTTCGGTTGATTCTACAATTCGAGTTATGTATGAAAATCAGAATGCCCTTGTATGAATTTGGGTTTTCAGGATAGAAACACACCCTAACTCTGAGAGGGTTTCAACTATGGTTCGACTTCCATACCAAGAATTGAAGGTGATTGGATACTTTCGTAGATCGATCTCATGTGCGTCAAAGAACGCAAAGACATCTTTGAGCATTGCTATAACAAGACTCGGTTTATCTGTGTTCCCACGTCTCTGTTTACTGACGAGGCGTAGGTCTAAGGGGATCACATGCTTGCCGACCTTCAGGGCGATCCCTAAGACGTTCTGACACTTGATAGCGGTGTTGTGTTCTTTCGACCACCATCTTGAACAATAAGCGAGACGATTTCCGTCGCGTGGCAGATTCGTATCATCGACACTGACAGTGATACACCGTCTTGATTGTGTTGAAGCACTTTTGTTTTCCGCATCTCTGATGAACTTGACAGCGATCACACACCCGAGTCGGAGATTCAAACACTTTGCGTGATAGAGACTCAGACGCCCAAGGTCTCGATACAGACGTGCTTTGGGAAGTTCTAACGCATCAGAAACTTGATTCGGGTTGTAAAGTCCAAAGAGATGACAAACCGAAAGCACTACGACCGTCTCAACGATTTGCGAAGCTATCCGCTGAAAGTAAGCGGAAAAAAGAGGGTGGATTTGATAAGATGAGCCCGCATGAGATGTCCTCCTAACGTTTGTTAGGTTTATCAACTCTTAGGATGTCATCTCATGCATCAAAAATCAAGCGATTTTTTTCAATCCTATCGCATTTTCATGTCCTTACACCCTCTTGGCATTGATTGTTATTACGTTCTTGATAACTTTGATAAATATCAGAAAATCATCTATATAGTACTTACATTGTGTAAGTTATTGCGATTTTGAGTATGTCCTAGCATACTCTTTTCATCGTTATGATAAATATGCAAACAGATACCTTGGGTTCGTCTATTTAGCAGTTATACTTATTACGGCTAAAAAACGTAACACTACTTAACTAATGCCAACTTTCTTAAAAGCAAAAAGAGCAAAACATCGTTTTTCAGATTATTTGCAGGGTTCGGCTGCCCGGAGTGGGATATGAAACATCCCACTCCGTCTAGCAGTTTGATGTCAATGGACATCCACGTGGCCAACTTATTATGCGAGGCTCTCAAACTCTTGGGCAGGTCCCTTTTCCCACTGGACTTCTATGAAATTACCGTTTGTATATGCGTCAATCACCTTTCTCCAAAAGGCTTGTGCAGGATAGTTATCGGCTTCTTGTCCGATTGACCATCTGCCCGGAAATTCAGCAAAGAGCCGATGGGCGACTTTCATCCCTATTCCTTTGCGTCGATACTTTCTCAGAATGAAGAACTCAGAGACGATATTTACGTGCTTTCCGTTATCCTGCCAGTTGTGCATGCCTAGTGCAAAACCTGCTAATTTGCTGTCAATCTTCACAAAGTAAGCAAATCGTTCAGGCTCTGTCCAATAGTAATCGAGATATTTGTAGTTGAACAATCCATACGGTCCAACATCTTCATTATTAAACTCACTATAATCGTAAAAACAAAGCTGCATGAGATTGCGAAGCACAGGTTTTTCATCGATTGAAACGTGTTCGAGTTCAATGTTCATTGATTTTTCTCCATTTTATAGTTATTAAGGTTAGCATTTGACTAATTTGTCCTTCCCGCGCATTGCATATACCTAATATGGTCTCAACATGGAACACATGTTCTAATAGTTCTTATCTGACTCTCTCAGATTGATGCAGAATACGGGAAGTTCAGGGTTGGGTATACTTGCTGGGTTTCTTGAGGCTTACCACTATACCCTCAAGCAAACTACTATGTTTGGAAAAACAAAAACCTTATGCCGCTGGGGTGTGTGCATAAGGTTTCAAGTGGACTCAAAAATGACGATTTCTAATTAATCTTTACTTCTGTTCCTCTTCACGCACATCTCCCATAAGCAATTGGAGCACTTACAATGCTGCGTACAAATACACTGCGTATAAATATTCTAAATATGCTACGCATGAATATCCTAAATGCGCTATGCATAAATATTCTAAATATGCCGCGTATAAATACTTTACGTACACCATGCATACTGGGGTGTGAACACAAATGAGTCATTCTTTTCGCTTTCGACAACAGTTGATAATCGTTAATTTTAGAGTTTATTCGCGCTGAATTTTAGATACTAGCAATTTAATAATACCACATCTGCTTTGCATTGTCAATTATTATTGTGACAATGGAGTTACACTTAGCAATTTGTTGGGTTATATAACTTTCCAAGAGACCACCTATTTTATTTCGGAATAAGTAGTTTCGGGATAGGTTAATTTTAAAAAAACAAAGAACTAAGTGTCCTCTGAATCAAACAGCATGCGTTTCCCTATTCATCAGGAGAAATTTTGTTGAGTGATGCCTCGTAAATTATCATGTTTTTGAAGATCGGTCTTGCTTCTTCTCGCAGTTGCACCCAACCGGTGGGTTCACCATCCAGATGAAAATCAATACGTCTTGTGTTTGCCAATCCCTCAGCAACCTGTGCCAATGATGGGCAGGACTCAAAGTATTTGGGAAAGAATGCAAGAAAGGCATCAATCAGAGCATCTGGATGATCGGGGCTTGCTGGGATAATTACCTTAACCTTTCCCATAGGTCTAATACGTTCATCAGGTCTAATACCTCTGTTAATATGATAAGCGACTAACGCCTGTCTCTCGCCATGAGTCGTGAGGATTTGCAAATGAATGTTTCTGAGACCATCAGAACCGTCAAATCCACCTTCGCTACCGATACAATAGATTTTGGACATTTTTCCTCCTTTTTTATTTTCTACTTATAAACCCAATAGTAATCTGGTTAATTCGCTTTTCAAACCATCGGTATCGTTCGCCAAGTGCTTCGCAAATCGCCTGTAGCCAGTTCAAACTATCGCTCTGTTCATAGAACTCATCTGTGAACATATTGCGAAAGAACCGCCAAATAACTATCAGCAAAACGTCTAACCATGCCCACATTACAAGATAAAGTCCAAATAGCCATATTAAGCAGAACGTATTGATAACTTTGCCGATCTTATAGGCTGTTGATGATTTATCAATGATTTTGATCGGTTTCGGCTCATAGGGCTTATGGGTCGGATACTTCTTATCAGCACACTTTTGGGCTTTATCTAATCGCTTCATTCGTTTTCGGTGAGCTACACGTGCCTGTCGTTTAGCACCGTCAGTTTCAAACTTCATGAATAGCCTCATTGATAAACTTCATAGAACACGTTGATTTCTTAGGCACTGAAACACTCACACTTACACACCATATCGGTATCACCGAGTTTCAAGGTTATGTTGTCGGTGCGCCTACAAAATAGTGGCAGTGATACAGGGGCAGGTTCTTTCTCAAAGAGCCTGCCTATTTCATATCTGATATGAGTGCAGAATTCTTTTGACATAAAATTGTCATGTTTTTTATCATATACTAAAGTTTGGACAATTGTCAGACATAGCACTCCGCTGGAGTGCAGGACTCGCTATTATTGGCTGCTATAGACATATTGCTCCGCTGGAGCAAACCCCAACACCCCTTCCGGGAACCCCAGATGCAGCAAAGGTCGAAACTAACGCTACCCGTATCAAAGAGACTCCTCACGCCAGAGGCGTGATATGTCTATAGAAAAAGGCTCCAAAAGTCCTCGCACTCCAGCGGAGTGCCATGTTTAACGCCGTGAAGGTTCAGGAAAAACGTATTTTTTCTTCGGTTATCTCCAACCCCAAAACTCGTAGAAAAACAAACAAAACGTTGGGAAAACAGGGTCCAACCAATATAAATTGTCCAAACTTTAGTAATTAGAATGTCAAGGCAGGTTTCCACTACCTATGGAGTCTTGACATTTTTTATGACCAACGCACTTTTAAAACAGGACTTGAGAACACTCATCAATTCTCACCGGTTCTGTGTCGATAACCTCTCCGATGCTGAAATCCGTAACCACCTTACCAGAGACGGCAACCCTGTCGGTTATGAAGGTCAACACATTCTCGGCTATCACTATTTCGCCTATCCTAACGCGGCAGAAGGACTATACTCCAAAGTGTTCGCACGTGTCAACATGTTTGGCGATCTCGTTATCGGTAGCGGTGAGGAAACGTGCCTTGTCATTATCCGCCACGGCAGGTTTTCGGTAACGCGCCAAGTTTGCGATGATGTTGCCAATATTCATGACAAGCGATTGCTCGTGTGTCTGTAGAGAGGTGATGCTATGAGAGACGCGATGTTTTTCCCAAACCGCATCCTCTATCAAGAAGAATTGCTGTCCACAACCGTGTAGTCGGAGCGGTGGTATCCCCTGCAGGTATTCGGTATCATCCTGACCTGTGTAGACTTGAAAAAGACTGGTCACCGTTTTCGAGACTCAAATCAAGTAAGCTTCCTACAAAAGGAAGTAAAGAAGCACACGCCTTTAGGCGTTGTGAGTATCAAGGGACGTGGAACTATAACCGAATTTTCTTGAATTCTTCAATCTGTGCCGTAATTGCGCGTTCTGTTGGGAGACGCTCGGCACTTGACGCACCGTAGAATCCCACGACCCCTTCGGTATTCTCCAGAACGTAAGTTGCGTCCTCTGGCTCAGCGATGGGACCACCGTGACAGATAACGAGAATCTCCGGGTTAACCCCTTTTGCGGCGTCGTGGATGGCTTGCACCCGTTCGGCGGCATCCGCAAGCGTGAGAGCGGTTTGCGCACCGATAGACCCCTTTGTTGTCAATCCCATGTGTGCGACGAGGATATCCGCACCCGCATCCGCCATCTGTTCCGCTTCGGTTTCATTGAAGGCATACGGCGTGGTAAGCATTCCCATCTGATGCGCCGTCCGGATCATCTCCACCTCGGGTCCGTATCCCATATCGGTCTCCTCAAGCAGTTGACGGAATGTGCCGTCAATCAGCCCGACCGTCGGGAAGTTTTGCACACCAGAAAACCCGATCGCATCTATCTGACTCAGAAAGACATCCATCAAGCGAAATGGATCCGTCCCACAGACCCCGGCGAGGACGGGTGTGTCTGGAACGACAGGTAACACTTCGCTCGCCATCTCAACGACAATCTGGTTCGCGTCGCCATAAGGCATCATACCTGCGAGTGAACCTCTCCCCGCCATTCTGAATCTGCCGGAGTTATAGATAATAATCAGGTCAATGCCACCCGCTGCTTCGCACTTCGCCGAGATACCTGTGCCAGCACCTGCGCCGATAATGGGTTTACCTGCGTCAATGTTGTTGCGCAATTGCGCTAAAATTTCTTCGCGTTTGAATTTCATGCGTCTTTATTCCTTGTGTATAATAATTGGATGTAGTATACTGAACGCATTATAGCAAAATATTAGATTTTGCGTAATACTTTTAACCTCCCAGAGCCATTCAATTTTTGGGTTTCACATCCCTTTTTCAAGGATCCGGTGCGGTTAGAAACCGCACCTACCGGGGGAGTGCGTGAGTCCTATTTATAAGGGAGTTCCTTTGACGGAGCAACGTTCATGAATCTGTATAATAAACCCACAATCTGCGTCTTGGTGGGTTTTTTTGCTTTATTCATAGGTGTCCTTTGCCGTCCTGTGGCGGCTTATATAGAAGGACCTTGGCTGTGGATGATTGCCAAAGGTGGAGATATAGATAGCGATCAGTTGGCTGCTGCAAGTCAGGGAAGGCTTACCGAAACCCTCGTCGCTGCATACGGTGTAAACGAAGGGGATTCCCTCGGACAGTTGCAATGGACGCGTGGAAAAATTTTCCCGGAGATCAATTGCTTAGTCTGGCGGTGGGGCTGCTATTCAGATAACGTTAACAGTGTTATCAATAGGATAGGTTTGAGCAACGACCGAGGGCTGAATCACCACTCTGCATACGCTTTGATTAATATCCTCTCGCCGCGAGAACGAAGAAACGTTGCGATGGGGGTTGGCAGTGATGACGCTGTTAAAGTTTGGCTCAACGGTGAAGTGGTCCACGTAAATAAGGTGGATAGACGCACAACCGGCATTCAAGACCTGTTCCGTGTTAATCTAAAAGCCGGAGACAATCTCCTGATGGTCAAGGTCAGTGATAATCTGTGGAATTGGGGAATGTTCTTTGAGGTCTACCTCGAACAGAACGAGTTTCACACTGCCCTTCCTATGAGGACTGCCGATACTTCTCTCGCCATACACCTGTCCGAAAAATACAGTACCACGCTCCAGGATCCCGAAATTCAAAGAGTGCTGCCGACTGTATTGACGCGGTTTCAAGAACCGGAGATACAAGTTCTTTTGACACCTTTTACAATAAATACTGTTGCTGAGAATCCAGACCTCCTTGCGCAGTTCGGTGTGGAGGATGAAGCGATAAGGTTCATTAAAGAAAACGCCGGTATCAGAAGGATGCTTCGTGATCCAGACTTTCAGATACTGTTGCAAAACCCGACTGCTTTATCAGAATTTGCAGCACTCGTTACAGGAGAGGAACCTACGATACCTCCCGAAAAACACGCCGTTCGCGCAGATGTTGATGGGAACGGAACCGTAAATATCCTGGACCTCGTCCGCATCGCCACGCGTTTGGGACGAACCGGACCTGACGTCGCAGATGTTAACGGCGACGGTGCCGTTGACATCCGTGATATTGTTTTGGCTGCAGCCTTAATGGGCACGGAGGCAGCTGCACCTTCTGCTTCTGCTGTTATCGGGATCCAACGCGGGAAGCTGCCCCTACACGCTGAGGACATCCAACTTTGGTTGACCCACGTCCAACACATTGACTCGTGGGACCCAACCTTCCAAAGAGGCGTGATCGTCCTAAAGCACCTGATGGAGGTGTTGACCCCGAAACGGACAGGACTCCTGCCGAATTATCCCAACCCGTTCAATCCTGAAACGTGGATACCGTATCAACTCTCTAAACCATCTGATGTCACAGTGACTATCTATTCCATGAACGGCACTTTGGTTCGCACCTTGTCATTAGGCTATCAACCCGCGGGTGTCTACCAGAACCGTAGCCGGGCAGCATATTGGGATGGCAGAAACGAACTCGGTGAGCCTGTAGCGAGTGGGGTCTATTTTTATACCCTCAGGATTTCCGGAGAATCCACTGCAATACGGAAGATGTTGATACGGAAGTAGGTTTCTTTCGAGTGCTGCAACCTGATTCTGAGTTGAAGTGGGCGGGTCCAGGAACCCGCCCTTACTTTTTACCGCCGGGCATGCTGTGATTCCGCAGGGGCACGGTATTCAACATTAAGATGTGGCGTTTCCAAACGGATATGCCCTTGAACACGCGAGGTCAGACAACTCTCCAAGGCACCGCTCACCAGTAACGTCCGTTCCGCTGGATACGGCGCGACACCGGTTTCAAAAAGCTCCTCAATCTTGGCGATGAGACACGCAGAATAGGTAACGTTCGGGGTCGGTGTTAAGAAAAACTGCGTTGACACCGGCACGGGTTCGTTCTTCAACTGCGCAGCGAAGCAGTAATCCCGCACCGCACCGTTGAGCATCAGCAGCGTTGCTCGCAACCCATCGTTATATTCAATGAAATAGGCAGACGGATTTTCGACGAGCCGGTAGATTTCACCCGTACCGATCAGATCTTGCGTTCTACCGTCTTCATCCGTTAAACCGCACGGCGTATCACTTCTCGAAAGTGCCGCTTCCAACAACTCCAAAGACCAACGTCCGTCCTTGCCTGCCTTCCAGACTTCCTCACCCTCTATTAATTGGACAGCCGCGACCCCGGTTTCGCCTCCCTTTCGGCGTTCTATCATACATTGCATCGCCTCCAAGGCGTGATAGTCCATCGGATCCGAGCCTCCAACGCCGACCATGAGTGCCTCCTCTATCTCACACTCCAACGGCAATTCCACATCCGGCAATCGCCAGGTGACGGGCAATGACGAACCCGCGAGCACCCCAAAATCGAGACGATGGCCATCGTCCACCATCTCTTTTGCCTTTTCAAAACTGTAGGAGAGATGCTTGTCGTTGAAGATAGGCACGGCACGTCCATCTTCTTCAAAAACTTTGACACATGCTTTGAAAAATTCATAACGTGGATACAGCACTTGGTTTTTCTCATTGTGCGGATAATCGCCGTGTTCTCCGATCGAAAGAACCGCATCCACAGCGAGTTTATCGCCACCGCACCTCAGTGCTTCGGCGATCGTAGGGTACACAGAGAAACCGAACTCTCTGGCACGGTCAAGGCTTTGATCGCCTTCTGGTTTCTGATCGACAAACAGGGAGACGACTTCCATATCGGGACGATGCCATCTGCCCTGTCTCGGATAACCAACAAGAAACCGATCTGCAAAATGTTGCGCATGCGATAGGTAACGATAAATCGTAGTAATAACTGCAATTCTTTTTGTTCCCATAACCTCAGGTCCTCCAAAAAGTTGATTTTTCAGTGGGTTGATACGCAATGTCTAAATGCGGCGCCTCCTGCCGTGAGCCCTCCGTAAAGAGACTATCAACGCCTGCCGCAACAAGTCCCGTTGTCAATAGCGTGCGTTCAACGGGATAGGTTGCCTCACCCGTCAGGAACATTTTCTCGATATTGTTAACCAGTGGCGAGAAGAAATTCGCCAAGGTCGTCCGTGCGGGTGGCATCGGGAGATACATCTGTGTCGAAAGCATCTCGTTGTCCGTCCCGATATAAGCGGCAAAGTTGAAATCTTGGACCAACCCGTTCATCAGAATCATGGTAGACTTGAGTCCGTCCTCGTGTTCATACTGATACGCGATCGGGTCTTTCACGATCTCCTTCAACTCATCAAGATTTGGAAACGGGTTGTTAAACCCCTGACGTGAGGGTGTGAGGGTATGACTCCGACAGAGCGCCGTTTCAAAGAGTTCTCGCGACCAGCGTTCGGTGTGGTGTGCCTCCCAGAACGCATCCCCACGATACGCTTGTAGCCATTTGACACCGCTTTCACCACCTTCGCGCCGCTCTACCATACACTGTAAGGTTTCCAGCGCGTGGAAGTCGTAACTGTCCACCCCCCCGTAGCCGACACATATCGCCTCGGAGACCGGGACGCCGAGCGGCATGTCAATGGAAGGGGTACGCCACGTAACCGGCAAGGATGAGCCTGCCATAAACGCGAAACCCATAGATTGCGAGATGTCGTACATTTCGCGCGCCCACTCCCAGTTCCATGAGAGGTGTTTGTCATTAAAGGTCGGCACCCCGCGCCCGCTCTTCTCATAGACCTCAGCGATCTGCATGAAGTGTTCGTAGCGCGGATAGAGCCGTTGTCCCTTTTCGTTGGTGGGATATTCGCCATGCTCACCGATAATCAGGACCCCGTCGACTGCGAGTTCCTCACCGCCGAGGGTGAGTGCCTCCGCAATGGTGGGATACCCCTTCATTGATGGGAAACGCTCCAGACGTTCGCGACTGAGGTCGTTGTCTTCGACCTGTTCAACGAAGAGGGAGACGAGATCCATTGGCGGGTGATGATGTCGGCTGTTCCAGCCGTAGCCTTCCAAGAACCGATCGACGATGTGCTGCGTGTGCGAGTATTTGTGATAAATCGTCGCAATCGCGGCGATTTTAGGTCGTTTTTCCATCTTTTAATTATTCCTTGCGGTTAGACAACGTGAAATTGGACTTTGACGCACCTTTCTTAAACCCGCTCTCCAAATGTAAAGCAAAGACAAATTATGCCATTTAAGGCATAATTTCATTACGAGCTAAGGTTTTCTATCCTATGAATCTCTAAATTTCCTCAACTTACTCAAAATGCCAATAACTTACATTTGGTATATTACTTTTTATCGCCCTGTTTCTTGAGTTCTCCCCAGCGTCCCGGCAGTTTGCCTTTTGGGTTCACCGCCAGAAAGCCGGTGTCATACGCCTCAACGATCGGCGAAAATATGCTGTTTCTGTTGTCTAACCAACCTCCCAAAAGATAGATGGTGCCATTCACAACAGCCGCCGTTGTTGATTTTGGGGTCGTTAGGGGTTGTGCTTTGCGCCATTTGTTGACTGTTGGATTATAAACATCTACAGCATCAATGTGTCTAAACCCATTGTTCCGATCGTAGCCACCTATTGTCCAAATCTCATTATCAACAACAGCGGTTTCAAACCAACATTTCGGCATCGGTATATCCGGACGCTTACGCCACGTGTTGGTCTTCGGATTATACGCTTCAATAGCATTAACAAGACGAGCATCAAGGGGTCCCGCGAACGAAAGTTCACCGCCGAGAACATACACTTTACCGTCTACAACTTCAGCCTTCGCCCATTCTCGTTCTGTCGGCATATCCGCCCGCTTCTCCCATTTATTGATCACGGGATCGTAGACCTCAACAATACCTGTCGCTTCCCGCTTGCCGAGTTTTTTGTTTTGGATGCTCCCGCCAATGATATATATCTTCCCGTCAACGACCGCGGTGACGAACCCCTTACGGCGCGTTGGCATATCCCGTTTCCTGACCCATGTATCGGTGCGTGTGTCATACATCTCAACGATTTTTGTGTATTCCCCGCGCATCTTCTCTCTGCCCCCAAACACATAGATGTCGGTGGAAAAAACGGCAGCTCTGGCAGAAATCCGCGCTGTCGGGATACTCGCAGCTTTTTGCCATGTGTTCGTCCGTGGGTCATAGACATCTACCGTTGAAAGCGCAGGGGCACCACCGCCTAAATTTTTATGGTGATCGAAACCGCCGGTCAGATAAATTTTACCATTCACAGCAGCGGCTGCCATGCCTCTTCTCCATGTTGGCAGTTCGGATACCTGTTCCCAATTCCCAGCGAAACTGTTAGAGGCACCAACGAGGAAAAGGGTAAACGCCCATTGCAAATACCTGCATTTTGCGAACATAGTTTTCTCCTTATACGTTTAGAACGTGCGTTCGAGATCAGACCTTCGGAAAGAGAACCTTTTTCCCCTTAAAGACACAATTTTAGAGTGGAAAAGGTGCATAAAATGGCACGTTAACTGTGTATAAAGAAATCATTCCTGAAAATCCATTCGATTTGATGAGACACAAAAAATCTGTCTACGGCGAGGGTATCGTAGAATCGACATTTAGCGGTTTCTCAATCAGCACAACCGGTGCCTGACAACAGTCACAATCCCCCGGTGCAACCGCTCGGATATAGCATATATCGCAGTAGTAATAGAGTTCGTGTATCACATCCTCTTTGATCGAGGAAAAGCGAGTTACCTCCAGCAATTGCGTTTTTGGAAAGACGCGCCCCTTGATGACCAAGTCTTTCTTATGCAATCGCTCGTCAACAAAAAGTGCCTCTGCTAACGAGGTCCGTAAGAGCGTGTAGTATTCGCCATCCTCCGTCTTAACACCGTATAGATGTTCATGGTTACCAAAGAGTTCGACCTTATAGTGTGCGTGCATCTCCTCCGCTAAGCAGACGATTTTACCGCGGAGTTCAACCTCTTGTGGTTTCTGCTTTTCGACTGTAGGTGTGGCACCACTTATCAGAAAAACCAGAATAATGAAAAATGGGGATAAGCGTTTGAGATTATGCATGACTCTTCTCCTTTTCGGCTGTTACGGCACGCGGCGTGTGCCTACTCCCTCGCAGAAGTTGCCCACCGATTTGGACCAGGACCGGGTTGGTGTTCATCACGAACACGCTTAAATTCCTCAGGCGTGGTAACAACATCCTCAGGATGCAACCGACTCCGCGCGAGAAAGCCCGCTTCCGGTTGATAGCCGGTCGGTTTCGCCGCGTCCTGATAGCGGGAATCAACACTCCATCGGACCTGATGACTGACATTCGGAATGGAGCGGTGCGGGGTCAGATTGGTGAGTAGAAGTATGCTGCCAAACTTAACAGGGACCACTACGGGATCAACTTCAGGCAATTCATCCGGCGGAATTTCAAGATAGAAACGTTCAGAGTGACGATGCCGGAAAACGCCATCCCGATGGGCATGCGGAATGACTTCCAAACATCCGTTCTCCACGGTAGCGTCTATCAATGGAATCCAGATCGTGAGCTGCAAGACAGAATCGCACTTCGGCTCCATATAGCCAGCGTCCTGATGCCACGGGACGAGTGTCCGATCGTGTTCAGGAAGCTTCGGACGCACCCGATATGCTGGGTGACACATAATCTCCGGTCCGACGAGCGACTCGGCGATGTCAAGCAACTTCGGGTTGATAAGCAGATCGAAGAGCGCGGGTCCCGTGTGTGCCCCGCTGAACACTTTCTGAAACACCGCCGGCGACTGTGCCGTAATTTTTGCCAAACGGGTATCAAACCCTTCCGTTTTGAATTCGGCGTCAATTTCACCTTCCGCGTAGAGTTCTGATGCGCCTGCATCGACAATTTCTGTAAACTCGGCGATCAGTGGGTTCAGGTCGTCCGGTGCAAGGGCATCTTCGATTAACAGATAGCCGTTTTCATTAAAATCGTGGATTTGCGAATCCGTTAAGGTCTTCATATTGTGTCTCATACCATTTCTGAGAATAGCTGTTGCATCTACGACTTTTCTCATAGAGAAACAAGACTGCACAAACTAACAGTTTATGCTACAAATCTTTTGAAAAGTGGTTTATTAGAAATAGTCTTATATTTGGACGAGTTCAACCAGAATGCCGTCCGGGTCTTTTGCACATGCCACGCCGACTGCGTCCGGCGCGCCTATAGGGTCAGACAGAAATTCGACACCGTTCTGTTTTAAGCTTTCCACGGTTTCTTGAATATCTTCAACAAAAAAGGTAAGCCAGCGAACACCTGCTGCGAATTCGTCTGTCGGTGTCGGGGGTGGCGATTCAATATCCATCAGTTTGATAAGTGTGTTCCCGGCTTGAAGTCGGACCTGGCGAAAACCCGTCGGAGCAAGTCCTACCCCGCGTGCCAAGTCATCTGGAATCTCCAACTCCAACACAATCTCAAGTCCCAATTTGTTGTGATAAAAGTCCAGCGACGCTTCAAAGTCGCTACAGGTAATAGCAATATCAATAGTGGGATGCGATAAGTTTAGCACGGATTTCTAACCTCCTGTCAGAACGAAGATCACCTCTCGAAATTGACCGAGTGGACGCTCGTCATAGGTAATGTCCACAGGTATGACAATTCTGCTTGTCGGGGTTACAAACCCCTCCCACTCACAATGTGGAATGCTTGTCGGGGTTACAAACCCCTCCCACTCGCAGTGTGGAATTGGAACGGAAAAATCGATGTACCCGTCTGATCTCGCTGGAATCGTTGCCTCTGCGGCTGCAAGCTCCATATTCCATGCACTCGGAAGGATCGGCTGGGCAGTTGCTGTGCGTGGTTCATAAGAATGATTCGTTATCTCCACGCGGAACTGTGCCGTTTCTCCACGCGCAACCTCCTGTTCATAAGGATAACACCGGACCCAATGTTCGTCCATGCCGTAGTTGGCGTGGTCCCAAGGGAAAAGTGCGGTATAGCATTTTTCACGTTCGGCGAGTGTGTCCAGCATACACTGAATCTCGGCATCCGTAAAATCAAAGGCTGGATCGACATGGCAGTTAAAAATATGCGTCGGTTTGAGCTGCTGAATACGCCGCAGACATTTTTCGTAACCCACATCCTTGCCGAGCAAATTCCGATTGCCTGAACAATAGTCATCAATTCCCGCCATCGTGAAGGAATCCCCTGAGAAAAACATCCGAACCCCGCGTCCCTCAACGAGCAATCCACCGTGATAATAGGTCTGTCCCGGAAAATGGTATGCCGTCATTGTGAACTCATTCCACTGCCACGAATCTCCATCACCGGTAATGCGATCGACCCGGGTAACCGAAGGCGAAATACACGGGAGTCGGAAACCGCTCGGGTTTGTGATTACCCGCGCGACAACCGAATCCGTTATCGTTTCACAAGGGAAGGTCGCTTGAAACTCAGGGATGGCGTCAACATGGTCATCATGATAGTGCGTTACCCAAAATTGGGTAACTTCCGACATTTCACCGTCTGCTTGTAATTGTTGGATCTGTTTGATAACATTCGGTGAACCACAATCCATCACGAACGCTTCACCGTTCTCAGAAATGATGATCCACGTTGTACCGAAATGGCGTAGGAATTCGGGGGGTGGCTTCCCCTCTCGGATAGGCATGTGTCCAGCGCGTCCCTCAAATTCAGCAAAGAGTTTTGGAAAGTAGTGTCGGAGGGCGGAGATTGCGACGTATCTATCGTAACAGTGTGCCAACCGCCGTAGGAGTGCATCGATTGCCCTGTCTGGAGTGTCCATAACAACCCCATGCGTGGGAACAAGTGCCGTTGGTGATGCCTCTCGGATTTTCTCAAGACTCTCCGTGAGTTCGTCGCGAGCACCGAGAAAACCGTGATAGTCGCTCGTCTGTTGTCCCTTTTGCAAACTATAAAGCTCCCACAATTGCCCCTCGTCATAAATGAGATCACCGGAGAAGGCGAATCGCTCCCCATCAACATCAATGAGATAGGTGACACTTCCATCGGTATGTCCTGGTGTTTCAAGGACTGTCAGGGATGCCGGTCCCCATTCAAACTGTGTACCCTCAGCATACGTATCCGTCACAGGGATAGCGTTGGCGAGCATGAGATTGTGCGGACGGTAATTGTAGAGATGCCATCGATATTGCGGATCGTTCCAAAAGGTTCCAACCTCACTAAACCACGCCGCCTCTTTCGCTGGAATTCCGACGCGAACATTATCAGACATCGGGAAGCCTACTGTGCTATCGCGATGGTGATGCGTAAATAGAATCTGTCCAACATCGGTGATTCCGAGATCCGAGAGTGTAGTACGGAGCGTAGTACCACCCGGATCAATGAGGAGTGCGCGGTCCCCATCTCGGAGAATACCTGTGTTGACATGCCCGTGATGAACGTATAGATGATGGCTGAGTTGGGAGACGCTGGCTTGCATTGGGTATCCTCATTAAAGTTCGGGGTTACAAACCCCTCCCACCGGTGTTGCAGCAGAGTACAGACTATGCCTCCGCGAATTGTGGTCTGCCGAGGGCATCCGTTCTGCCTTGGCGTTTATAGTGAGGCAAGTGTCCACCCGCATCCGCCAAGATCCGCTCTTTCGCAAGGGCGATCCGATCGGCACCTTGGTCAGCGATGTTATGCTGACAGGCGACATCTGCTTCAAGGTCAAATAGCCGGACATCCTGATCGAAGTCGACGCTGGAGAAATACCAATTCCTCGCATCTTTATACCAAACGGAGTTGACATAGCGGCAGGTCAAGTATTCACGCGATGTCCAGCCGCTTTTCCCTTCAACGAGCGGAAGCAAGTTCTGTCCTTGAATCTCGCCAGCGGGTTCAACTTGACTGGCTGCCATGACGGTAGCAGGCACATCAAGTGTATAGACGAATTCGTCACACGTCGTGCCAGCATTTACACCAGACGGGTGGCTCACCATCATAGGAATGTCCATCGTGCCCGGATACATAAAGTTCGCCGGTTTTCCGGTGGCTTTGTCTGGATTCTCTGCGAAGTTCGTCCCGTGGTCCGCGAGGAAAACGATGAGTGTGTTCTCACGGAGTCCAAGCCGATCAATCGTATCTACTAACCTTCCGAACCAAGTATCTACGAGTGTTACCAAGCCCGCGTAGTTGGCTTTAACACTCGGCAACCGTTCCTCAAGTTCCGCGTCGTTGAGTGAACCGTAGGGGAGGTTGAGACAGATAGGCTCGCGGTCTTCGCGCTTACCATAGAGGTCGTAGTAGTGGATGGGTGCTTCCCAGGTTTCGTGCGGTGTGAAACTATCTACATAGAGATAAAACGGCGTATTCTGATGATTGTGTTCAACGAATTCAATTGCGGAGCGGAATAACCGCGCGGCGTGCCACGTCTCCTCTGGACGTTCAGGTTGGACGTTCACGATATGGGCACGGATACGTTCCGGATTTCCGCGATAGCGGGAGATCAGCGCAGGATCGGCGTGAGCAGTCCCCCGGTACCTGTCTTCGGCTTGACCGCGAACGAATTCCCATTGCCGGAACCCGCGCGTGAAATTCATGCCCGGCACGAAATAGTGCGGCACATCGGCGAAGAAACCGGTATGATACCCGTTCTGGGCCAGCGATTCAGCAATCGCGGGTTCATCGGAAGACATGGGTTGCCAACCGGGCGTATAAACGTTGTCCCACGGCACGGGGGTATACGTACTGAATGGATACGCACGTCTACCGGTGTGTAAGGTGCGGCGCGTCGGGATTGTCGGTAAGCATTCCGGGTGTGCGTTCGTAAATCTGACGCTTTGTTCGGCAAATCGCGCTAAATTTGGCGTATGAATCCAATCGTTACCATAAGGACTGAGATATGCGGTTCGCAGTGTATCTGAAACCACGACGACTATATTCCAACTCATCAATGGGACCTCCAAGTTTTTTAATTATTAAGTTTTCGGTGAAGTCGTAACGGTGTTGAGAACTTGTACCAAAAACCGAGCCTGCAACAACGGAGCAGGCGACTCGAACACGAAAACCGTTAAATTCACAGACGCTATGACTTATCCGCAAGGTAAATTAGAAAACGGTATAATCGAAAACGAGGACATCCTCAACAAGTGGACGGATGTGTTCGCTCGCGACTTGACGGTGAAATGGGTGTGGCAGATATGCGTCGCGTGCCGCTTCGTCTGTAAAACGCACGATAAAACCGTATGCATACCCCTGACTCTTACCTTCAGGACTGTTGTTCGTGCCAGCAGTTATGGATTCAATGCCGGGAATTTCACCAGCCATTCCCAATAGCGTATCTGACAAAGCTTCCAACTGTGCTTCGGTAACCCCCGATTTTAACTTCAGTAGAACGATGTGTTCAACCATTTTTTAGTTATGGCCTCCTGGGCTGCCCGCCACTCTGTTCCGGGCAGATTTTCGGTTAATTCGCGCCTGGGTCGGGACCCCTTAAGTCTAAAGAGAAGGACTTTCAAAACGGGACGATTCCCTGCTGGTTCCGCGCAAATTCGTTTTGTTTGGTAAATTGAGAAAAATTGTTATATAATTATTAAGTATGACACAAATGTTATTTTTTTTCAAGTTTCCACGAGACTCTCAAACGCATGACAAAGGAGTATCAAAGATGAAACTGACTTATGTTTGTATCGCGGCACTCTGTATCGCAGTCGCACTCAGTGCCTTCGCTGCCGATCCAGTGGTGGTCACAGAAATAAAGGATAACAAGGGCGGGATTTATGAAGCCGTCGAGTTGGAAGAGGGTGGAAAATTTTTCCACGATCGGGACTATACGATTACGAATATCCCCAAAGACTTTCGTGGACTCACGCAGGTCTCCACGTCAGCAGACTGTCCCGGCGGACAGGACTACCGACTCACGTTTGAAATCGACCGGCCGGCTTATATCTACCAAGCCTGGGATAGCCGACATACACGTCCGGAAGACCGCGGACAGGATCCGAAAGGTTGGTTTACAAAGGGATATACGGATACTGAAGAAATCCTCATGTTGGATGCTCCACACGCCCCAACCGAGTACTTTATCTACAAATCCAATGAACCGCATCCGGACGGGACAGTGGAATTGCTGGGTATTGATGAGGTTATTGGCGATCCCGTCCTCATGTGGACGATCTTTCTCGAAGAAGGTGTGCTTCCTGTTGACCCCGCTGGGAGTCTAACGACAACGTGGGGCGAAATTAAATCGGACTTTTAATTATTCCTTGCGGTTAAATGATGTGAATTGGTACTTGACGTTCTTTTGAGAGGAGTCGTCTTCCACTTCGTTTCAGACTTGCAATTTGGGACTCAGAAGAAGAGACACCCAAACTTAGCCTGTAACGAAACGGGGACGGCTCTCCGTCAACATCTGCTAAACCGCAAGGTAGATAAAAAACCTTCCACTTCGTTTCAGAAGTGCGTCTTGGGCCTAATTTGTATAGAGTTATCCGCTTAGACACTCCAAAAAGGACGGAACCCATGGCATTTAGCGATTTCAAAACAATCCCCGAAGTCTTAGAGAGATTCAGAATCACATATACGGTAAAGGATTTCGTCCACATTGAGGAAATTCCAGGGGTGCCTTCCGAGCAATTTCTGCAAGAATTTGAGTTTTGTATTCAAAACATTGATGTTTTCGCATCTGAGGCGGCACGGTGTGAGGCAATTATCTTTCCGATTTTAAAGGAGATATACAAACCTTATGCAGGAGACTATGCCCTCTGGATACAGAAAGCCATCAATTATGATGAAACGCTAAATGGAACACCGGATTATCTTATCTCAACAAGATCCGAGTTGGGCATTCCCGTTGTTGGAACACCTTTGATAATCCTCGTCGAAGCAAAAAAGAACGATTTTGATCAAGGGTGGGGGCAATGTCTATCGGAGTTGATCGCTGCACAAAAAATAAATGCGGATACCGATTTTCCGGTTTACGGCATCGTGAGTGACGGGATGTTATGGCAATTTGGTCAGCTTGTCCGGAGCACTTTCACTCGAAACAGGACGAGCGTGACGATGGACAATTTGGCTGTCCTCTTTGGTGCAGTTAATGCTGTCTTCAAAGCAAGCACTGAAGCACGCTCAGAAACCTGTCAATAGATAATACACGCCCCACCCGCGCACACACTCCCCGCTTTCTGCGTTACATCACCGGCGACACTGTCAGCCTCACCCGCTTCAAACTCGGCAACAATGTCCATCGTTCCCGCCGCTGGTTCGGATAGACTGAGGTGGAGCGTATCGCTCTGCGTGAACGTCACTGTGCATCCTGTCACCTGGAAAAGGGTGATCGCGATGCAGAAGAGAATCAGAAAGGAATCGGGGTTACAAACCCCTCCTACATCCTGTATGTATTTCATGGTTAAATCTCAACTCTCCGGAGGTCGGCTTGGTCAAGTGTATTCGTGCCTAAACCGAGGACACTCGCTGTGTTAATATGGTTTGCTAACTTAGACACAGACCCCAATTCCAACTCCTCGCGCTTCTGGTTGACAGTCTGAAGGACAAGGACATCAAGGATAACCGGATCTGCACCCACAAAGAGACTCCCATAGTTCCACGCGCTTTCGGCGTGATATGTCGGTCCTCGGTCGAACGATGCAACCAACCCGTCAACGATATTGAGGACGAGTTTATCTTTCAGGACCTTATGCTCTAAAATCTCGGCGATAGCCGGATTGCAATAGATCGGTTTTCCATGGAACCGGCGTGTGTTATCAACACTGCCAAACGCGAGGTTCTTTAAACACCCACTGATCCCCGCCATTTCATGGTGTTTCAAGACAGGAACATTAATCAACACATCAACATGCTGCGTAACGATTTGGGAATACCGGGAGCGAGTGCTTTCGTTTTCCCGGCGGTTAACGCTGTCTTTTTCACTTTCGTAAAAGACTTCGTCGTCATACCCGATCCCCTCTGTATCAGAGGCAAAAGTCTGCACTTCGCCTTCAGCTTGCTTGATGGGGTACCCAGCATTCAAGAGGTGGCTTTCAAACCGGTCCCAGATAATAATTTGCTTTTTGAGGACCCCCGCGCCGTATACCCCTTCAACAATCTTATCAACAATGATAGGATGTGTGCTGAATTGGGGTCCACCGAGCGGGTTGATTTTTATGCCAACGATGTCGTCGGGCAGGACGATATCTCGCCACGCCTCCTTCGCAGAAGCACGTCCAGTGAACTTCATCATCGCCTGATCCATCAGTTCACTAACAGCGTCCTCGTCAAGCCGATCACCATCCCAGACGTTTTGACTAACAGCCTCAACGACAGGCGTGAGAGGCGTTGCTGTCGTGGTATCGGGCTGTAACTGCCCACTACTCAACTGTGCGAACGCCGGAAGTGCACTGAGTGCGCCACCGATGCCGCCAACACCCGTAGCAAGCCGGGTTAAGAACTGTCGGCGGTCAAGCGTATCTCGGTGTCGTGCAGCTTCTTGGCTGTCGGCAATAATATTTTCTATAACGGTGTCGTAAGATTTCATCAGAGTTTCCCCAATTCCGCGAGAATCTGCGCTGTCGGCACACGCACGGCTACCCCGTCAATAGATTTCCAGGCGACTGTCCCATCTTTGCGAAGGACATAGGATGCGGGACGTGCTATCCTGTCGTTACCAGGATCCAAGACGTTGTAGGCATTGATGACCGCTCTGTCCTTATCGGCGAGGACCGGGAATTCAAGTCCACTGGCTTGGACTGTCTTTTTGGTATCGCCTTCATCATCGGAGCTGATAGCGATGAGTTCCGCACCTGCCGCCCGAATGTTCGCATAGTTTTTTTGCAACTCTCCGAGTTGCCCTCTGCAGAAGGGTCACCAGCCGCCGCGGTAAAACACCAGCACTACGTTCGTGTTTCCGACATAATCAGCGAGTGCGTGCAATTTGCCATCACTATCGGGTAATTCAAAGGCGGGTGATCGGCTTCCGAGACTCAAGCCTTGACCTGGATTTAATTTCTCGGGTGCCGCCAGTGGTGTAAGTTGAACCTGTAGTTCCAAGGTCTCCGCCGCAGGTATCGGATGCACCGGGACTTCGGTCTCTTCGTAACCCACATGTGCGACCGCTAAGGTGAAGGCTTGTTCTACAGGGAGGTTTTCAAAGGTGAAAATACCGGCTCCTGTTGTCAGTGCTTCGTAAACTTTGCCTGATTTATCAGTAAGTTGGAGATTGACTGCACCGAGCGGTTCATCTGTTGCCTTATCCGTTAAAACACCGCGCAGATGCGAAACCGGCGTCGCCAACGCCACAAGTGCCACCTTATCCAGCGAGACGACTTGTCCAGCGGTGACAGTGGCATTTACCTCTTCGGTTTCATACCCTTTTGCCGATATTTGGAGCGTGTAGTTTCCAGCTTCAACTGATGTCAGTTCATAGGTCGCCTGCGCCTGAGTTTGCGCTAAGAGTTGCCCATCTCTTAGTAAACGCACTTGAATCAATACCCCATCAATAGGGTGGACCTCTCCCCGTAGCGTCCCTGTCGGTGTTTCCACTACGGCGGTATCTACCGTTTCCTTAACAGGGTTTTCTGTCCCGCAATTCAATCCCACGAGCAGCAGGAATACCAAAGCAAGCGTGTGTATAAATTTCATTATTTAATTTTTCCTTGCAGTGAAACAACGAGCGTTAGGTCTGTGTAGTGCGTTCCTTAAATCTGAAAAAATACCCCAGCAAAAACCCTGCGCCGTTGTTGCAGGCTCCGGTTCGTTATTATTCTTAATTTCTTCCTATTCGCTCATCTGTTGCTTAATTCTGCCCCACGTTGTTGTTAGCTTGTTCACGGGTTCAACTGCGGCGGCAGTTTCAAGGCCGTTTTCCATGAGAAATTTTATATCCTCTTCTTCCAGAGCAACATTGAAGAGCGCAACTTCGTCAATGACACCGTCAGTATACCGATCATAGTGCCGTCCGATGTGAAATACGCCGTCGCCGGTGCCGTATCCATCTTTTGCGTTGAAGTCGGTTTCAGTTTCCATTTCGCCGTCTATCCATATCGAAGCCTTGCCAGCATCGGCATCTGCTCTACCAACGACAAAATGCCATTTGTCATCTCCAATTTCGGTCTTACCGTCCGCTCGGAAACTGGTTGATGCGCTGTCGCGCAGGTAGAGGGTCACTTTATTATCGCCACCTCCGTTCCAGAGCAGGTACCACGGCAATACTTGTGATGTATCCTCATAATTTTTTCCAACGAGTGCGCCAGCGACCCTGGTCCCTTTGAAATAACAGGTGATTGTGAAGGATACACCCGCTTTAAACCCAACAGTGTTTGAGTGGGGAACTTCAACCCAATTGCCGGCACCATCAAATTCAAGTGCTTTTCCGAATTTCCCATCTACCCATTTTGCACCGTGGATTTCACCATCGTTTCCGTTTTCTGATGCGTCGGTGGCGACACCACCTTTCCCTTCATCAAAGAGCCACATTCCTGTGATACTGTCAGGGTCAATATCAGCAAAGCCATGTGGTGCTATCAGTAAAAAGACTGCCATAACACCCACGAGACTGATTCGCACATTTTTAAATAAAGACATTACGGTTCCTCCTCAAAATCACTGTCAGTCGACACTAACAGATAAGCAATTTCTATGCCATCTCATTTTGTATCTCAAGCGTGAGATTTCGCACGAAATGGGGCAATTTCTTGCCTCAGCATGCACAAAAAGGGGCAATCGTGAATGGCTGAAATATCAAACACACGCGCTAATCCTTATAGTATACCACCTATAGAAGACTCCTGTCAAATCGAACGGATAGGTTTATTACGTTTTATGCGTCAAGTTCACCGCGACTCCGATTTGAAATGTGGCACAGTCGTAGTTTTCGTTGCTTCAGGCTGTGATTGTCTTCAAGTTGAAAGCCTCGCGAGCAGGAGCCCGCTCCTACAGAAGAGGCGTTTTTGCTGGAGGGTCTCCCGCGCCTACACGAGAATTGAACGCCTCCATTGTGTCAATTGCTGGAAAAAAAGAGGCATGATGGCATTCGGTAGAAAACCGATTTACCCTCACGCCTCGGATTGTTTCTTTCGCGTATCTCTGTCTACTTTTTCTTCAGGTCCGCCCACGTGCCAACTATATTCCCTTTCATCTGCGAAGGCGCAGCTGGCGCAGCAGGTAAATCCGGCATAACCGCAGCCGTCCATTCCGAGCGGAAAAATGGGGTCCGCCAATCAAGATTCTCCATCTGCACAGATAACGCCGCTTCGCTTGTCCCTAACGGCAGCACCCGCAGCAGACGCGGGTCTGCCGTGTTCCACAGACGAAACGTCAAACCCCCTCCCTTGTAGCAAGAGATACCGAAATCTACACGAACCCCCGCACCGTCATACAGACGATAGTCAAAACTCGGAAGACTTTGACCAATATACCCAAGCGTGCTCATCGGAATCGGCACCTCTTCAGGATTCTCTATATGTGCGAAGTCGTGTTCATCTATCACGGAGTTTTCGGCAGTCAGTTTGAATTCCTTACCGAACTGATTGTAAAGCGTGCCGACTTTCAGGGTCCATCCGTCGAGTGTTTCGAGGTTTTCATCGGGATGGACGTAGATAGCGATGGATTTGAGTTGATAAATGGAAGTCCTGTTTGTAGGGTCAGCTTCGACTTTGAGTTCATAGATGAGTGCTTTTTTGGTGTTCCCAAAGACACTGCCGCGCGTCCATCCGAGTGGACATTCTCGGGGTTTGAGTAGAATCCTTCGCGGTTGTGTCGCAGCGGCGGATATAATCACGAAGGACTCAGTGCCGTCAGCATTCTGATTCATCGCTCGAATCTTGAACTGCGTCGGTGGCAGGTCTCCGAAGCCGTCGCCTGTAATAGTAATGGAGGTGTTGGTGCTATTTGTAGATGTCCAAGTCTGTCCGGCATTTGTGCTATACTCATAGGCGATTGTCTGTGCGTTGAGTGCAGTGGGTATGTCCCAGCTGAGGGTTACGGTTCGTCTGTTCACGCGTTGGACGGTCAGCGTCTCGGTTGTCCCTGCGTTGATGTCGACAGGTGGGGGTGGCGGCGGTGGTGGTGGAGGTGCTGAAGCATCGGGTGTTGCTGATGCTGACCCTGATTCCGCTCCATTTCCTCCACTATTCACAGCTCTGACCTTGAATGTATATGTTTGTCCATTTGTCAGGTTAGTTACAGTACGGGTTGTGCTGGTGCCAGTTGCGGGTGTCCAACCTGTAGATGTCCAAGCACCACTGTCTTGACTATATTGATAACCGGTAATAGGACCCGGCGGAGCTGTCCACCTCAGCGTAACTTGACCATCACCGGGGATTGCTGAGAGATTTGTAGGCGCAGCTGGGGGAGATAGCATAGGTGTTGCTATTTGTGAATCAGATGCCTTTCCGCCTCCACCCGTCCCGACTGCCCTGACCTTGAAAGTGTATGCTTGTCCATTTGTCAATCCAGTTACAGTATAGGTAGCGGTCGTTTTATCGCTATTTGGAATCGATGTCCAAGTGGTACCATCATCTTGACTGTAGTCGTAACCCGTAATAGTATCTACACCAGATACGGCTGTCCAACTCAGCGTAACTTCACCATCACCGGCTGTTGTTAAGAGACCTGTAGGCGCATCTATGTTAGGTGTTGCAGTAACGGATACCCAGTCACTCGAGCGGGACTGTGAGTTATCGGCATTTACGGCTCCAGCCTGCAACGTTACAGTATATGCAGTGCCATTAGTCAGATTATTATCAAACTTCGTGCTTATACGAACGCTCCTAGCATCCGCACCACCTGCCGATTGCGGAAGTTCAGGGCTTATCTGATACCTAAAAAAGAGGGTCCAACCTGTTGGCGTGTCGGATGTATTCCAACTCCAGCTCAAATCGATATAGCCATCTCCACCGGTCGCTGTAACACTTGAAGGGTTAGGGAGCTTAGTCTGTGCGATAACTTCAGTCGAAGAAATTGTTAAGACTCCAAAATAGACGAAAGCCAAGAGGCATCGTATAAATATTGATTTACACATAATTCTACTCCTTTGCAACAAAAATAGCCCGCGAGGCGCGGGTTAAATAGGGCGCGTGCGGGCATAGGAAGCGTAGACCGGCGGCAACTGCCGTCTCTCTTATAAAGCAAAAATGGTTATTATATAGTAAGTGGGGGGGGGCTGTTGGTTTCCACGAAATGAGACGCAGCCGTCACCGCAGACGCAGCAACGCTGGACCCCAACGCCGGGTCTTGCGCCACCGGACTCTGGACTGTATCAAGATGGAAGGGAATCGCTGCGGTTCGCATGTGGGTTACCTGACGTTCATTGCTGGGACGCGTGATTTTTCATCA
>JAJEIP010000044.1 GCA_022827885.1 Candidatus Poribacteria bacterium | reverse complement strand
ATCGGTAGCCACCTTTTTGGGACTTGGAGTGATGCTTTTACAACTCGCAATGTTGATGAATCTCCGCTGGGAACTTCCCACTCGGAATGTCACACATATCAAAACTGTTTTTCAATAAAAATGATTTATGAACCACCCTCAGTTACATTCCCGGTCCGTTTTTCGCCGCTGCCAATAACGGGAGCCTTCGTGAAGTATTGGGAAGAGAAGGTTCAGGACGCGCCGACATTCTAATGCTCAACGCGATGGGCTTCATGACGGGTGCTTTGGGTAACCATGAATTCGACGCAGGCACCGGCACACTCGCAGGGTTGATTGCGGCGGACAGAGATTACGTCGGCACAGCGTTCCCGTTCCTGAGTGCGAACTTAGACTTTAGTCCTGACAGCAACCTCGCCGCCTTAGTTGTTGCGCCTGGGCAGGAAGCAAGCACAATCCCGAACAGTATCACCAAGAGCGTGGTTATCACGACCCCTTCGGGGGAAAAAGTGGGCGTTGTCGGCATGACGACACCACTGCTTGGAAGTCTCTCTTTAGCTGGCGATGTCGGAATCGCACCCGCGGACCCAGACGATATGGCAGCATTGGCAGCGATTATCCAAGAATCCGTTGATGCACTCACAGCAACCGGCATTAATAAGATTATTCTTACCGGACACCTTCAACAAATCAGTCTTGATGAAACCATCGCAACACATCTGAAAGATGTTGACATTATCATTGCTGGCGGTTCAAATACGCTCCTCGCAGATGCAACAGATAGGCTCCATCTTGGAGATACTGCAGATCGTCCATATCCTATCTTGACCCAATCCGCTACTAACGAACCGATTGCCATTGTTGGGACAGATGGAAATTACCGATACGTTGGACGGTTAGTTGTCGATTTCGACGCAGCAGGTGTTTTAATCGCTGAATCGATTGATGCTACAGTTAGCGGTGCTTTTGCCACCGACGAACAAGGTGTTGTGGATACCGGCAATGCGGAACCTGCAGCACGTGTGGTTGAAATCACAGAAGCGGTCCAGAACATTGTGATCGCAAAGGACGGTAACCTCTTCGGACAAACAAGCGTCTATCTAAACGGGACCCGGGGTTCCATCCGGACGGAGGAAACCAATGTCGGTAATCTCATCGCTGAGGCAAATCTTGCCGCAGGGCAACAGGTTGATTCGAGTGTGGTTGTTTCCTTGAAGAACGGCGGCGGTATTCGCGCCCCAATCGGCGTGTCTGCCTACGGCGAACTCCTCCCTCCACCTGCAAACGCTTTGGTTGGTAAAGCCACGGGTCAGATTTCACAAATCGACATCGAAAACACACTCCGATTCAACAACGGATTGACGCTTTTGACCTTAAGCGCAGCGGAACTGCTCGAAGTCATCGAACACACAGTTGCTGCCTCTGGTGGTGGTTCAACTCCCGGGCGTTTCCCACAAATCGCAGGAATGGCGTTCAGTTTTGATACGTCCGTACCGGAGGGTTCAAGGGTTCAATCGCTTGTCATCACCGACGTAGACGGAAATTCGACGGACACAGTCGTGCAGAATGGTGAAATCGTGGGAGATGCGGATCGCACTTTCCGAATGGTCACGATCACTTTCCTTGTCGATGGCGGGGACGACTATCCGTATGCTAATTTCCCGAACACGCATCGCGTTGACCTTACAGAAGTCATGACGGAGGAACAGTCTGGCGGGCAAGCGACCTTTGCTGACCCCGGCACCGAGCAAGACGCACTCGCGGAATACCTCGCGGCGAATTTCTCTGAAACACCGTTTGCAATCGCAGACATCGGACCAGAGAGTGATGAACGCATACAGAACCTCGAATTCCGCGCCGATAGTCTGATTATGCCAATGCCAGGTGAGAATGCATTTGATATAGCACTCAGCACAGGGTTGAATATGATCAGCTTACCGCTGATGCCGAACGAACCTTACACAGCACGCGCCTTCATGAAAAAAACTGGCGCGACCACTGTTGTCGAATACAACTCAACGGCTGGAAGTTACATGGGATTCACAGCTAACTCGAATGGCAATGGATTTCCGATTGAAGGCGGAAAAGGCTATATTGTCAACGTCACTGCACCGAAGACTGTTCGGTTCATAGGTAGCGCATGGCAAAATACAGCACCGACAGCCGCAGCCGCGCCGAGGCTGTCATCAAGTCCGAAGACGTGGGCGTTTGTCTTACGGGCGCAACTTGAAGGCATCAATGGTGTAACACTCACCGTCTATAACGGACATAGCAGACTCGCAGAAGCGGGTGCGCGTAACAATTACCATGCGGCTTGGGCAGATATGAACCGCCAAGCTGTTGTTTCTGCTGGTGATATGCTGACGATTGAAGTTCGAGATACAATGGGTGATTTGGTTCGGACACTCCAGCACGAAATCAGCGTGACAGACATCCACCGAGCGTTCACCGAACTTCGGCTCACACCCGTAGACCTAATCCCGAAACGGACCGTGCTGCTCGCCAATTATCCGAATCCGTTCAATCCAGAAACGTGGTTGCCTTACCAACTCGCAAACGATGCTGAGGTTACGATTCGTATCTATTCATCAGCGGGACACCTCGTTCGACATCTGGATCTCGGATTCCAGCAGGCGGGGTATTACATCGGTAAATCGCGTGCCGCTTATTGGGACGGACGTAATGATTTGGGGGAAAGACTCGCTTCGGGCGTTTATTTCTACCAACTGAGCGCCGGTGAGTCATCGGAAACCACTCGGAAAATGGTTATCAGGAAATAATAGCAGACTTACAGCAAAGATTGGAAAGTTGGAAGGTTGGAAGAGAATTGTTTCTCCGGTTCCAAGTAACGGATGGCGGATCCCTCCATCCTTCCACTCTTCCAACGGTGTTCTTTTCTTCCATGTTTCACTTATCAGGTGACTTTCTCCACTGCCCTTCAGTGACCTGATCCACCAGCATGCGGGCTTTTTGGCTCGCCCGAACCTGCTTCTCGATTTCAACAGGATCCCATTCTGACAACAATTGTGCTTTAAGCTCGTGGCAGATTGCTTGATACGTCTCGTCACTGGCGAGATTTTGAAATTCATTCGGATCTTCGGCAATATCATAAAGTTCCGGCGCATCGCCGAGGCTATAGTTGAATTTATATCGTCCTTTCCGCACCATCGCCATCGGACGTTCAACACCGTGCGCGAGGTATTCGGAGAAGGCAAAATCTTTCCAATCACTTGTGGTACCTTGCATCAAAGGTAGCAGACTCTCCCCATCAAGCTGATTTACGGATTGTGCCCCCGCAATATCAATGAGTGTCGCTGTCAGATCCACGAGTGAAACCACTTCCTCAATACGCCTGCCTGCGGACAATCGGTTAGGGAACATTATCTGTAGCGGCACACGAGCAGATGCCTCATAGAAATTCGACTTGCGCCACATACCGTGCTCGCCGTTCATCTCACCGTGGTCACTGGTATAGATAACAACCGTGTTTTCCAACTGTCCCGTCTCCTCAAGCGTCTTGAGGAACCTGCCAATTTTCTCATCAAGGTAGGTAATCAATCCATAATAACCAGCACGCCCACGGCGAACCAATTCTTCGGGAAAGTCAACACAACCGAACATACGCCGCATCCGTTGGTAGACCGGATGCTGGTTTTCAAGGTGTCCGTCCGGAATGTCAGGGAGATCGATTTCATCAAGCGGATAGAGATCCCAAAACCGTTGTGGCACAACGAGCGGAAAATGGGGTGCGATAAACGAGACATTGAGTGCCCACGGTTGTTCCTGCCGTGCCGGGTCTTGGAGATACGCCAGAGCCTCTGTTTCTGCGAGGTCGTCCACCTCAATCTCCTCTGTCGTCCCCGGACAGGCTTGTGCAAGTCCTTGCCACGGACGCGGTGCTGGTGGTGTGCCATTATCCCAATCCGTAAGTGCGTGCTGTCGTTCTGCGTGCAGATCCCGTGCGAGTTGCGTGCGAAATCCGTGGAGTTGGTCCATCCCACCGAAGTGTTGTTTTCCAGAGAGCACAACATCATAACCTACCGAGCGCAGGAGGTGTGCCCATGTAACAGCATCTGGACGCAGGGGCGCGGCGTTGTCCCACGCACCGATTTTGTGGATATACCTGCCAGTCATGAAAGACATTCGAGAGGGCATACAGAGCGGTGAATTGCAGTACGCATTCGTGAAGGTAACACCCTCTTCAGCAAGTCTATCCATGTGAGGGGTTTGGACGCGTGGGTGTCCGTAGGGACCGCTATACATCGGTGCGTGTTCGTCGGACATGATGACGAGGAGATTGGGAGGTTGTTTTGAGGGCATGGTATCTCTCTATGGACTCAACCAATCCAAGGTTGCTTTGAGATTAACAAGCAATTGTTCAAGGACTGTCCCGTCTTGAAGAAAGGATAGGTTAGATATGTATAGCGTTTGGATTTGACCTGGCTTGCTGCGCTCGCTGCTCCGCTATTATTTCAATCGAGCGAGGATTGATTTCGCTTGAAGGTCGAAATAGACTTTCTTCCATAAGTCGGGTTGGAGTCTTGTCCTTCTTTTGCCTCAACATGGCAGCAATGTCATCAGGTAATTTAACACCGATTTGCTTTTCAAAGTTTGGAATGCTTTGATAATCATTATGAAATAGAGCAACAATGTCTATATTCATATCTTCAGCATCCGTTAGATCCGCTTTCGCTTTCTCCCACTCTTGTTCCTGTAACCACACCTTAGCGCGACTATAATAAACTTTCGCATAATGTGGATTAAGCTGTATCGTCGTATTAAAATCTGCAAGAGCCATATCAAAACTCCCTTCATTACCATAAACGTTACCACGATTATAATACGATATCTCCAATAATGGGTTGAGTTGTATCGCTATCGTATAGTCTCTGATGGCATAGTCAATTTCACCTTTGTTACTATAAGCGATGCCGCGATTGATATAAGCTGGAATGTAGTCGGGCTGGAACTTAAGGACTATATCATAGTCTCTGATGGCATTACCAAAATCACCTTTTCCACTATAAGCAATACCACGATTAAAATAGCATTCAACACTATGATGTGGGTTGCGTTCTATCACCTTTGTGTAGTCTGCTATGGCACTGGCAAAATCACCTTTACTGCTGTAAGCGTTGCCTCTCTCATAATATGCGTTGAGGTAATTCGGTTGCAATTTTGTCGCGCTTGTATAGTTTACAATAGCCGAGTCAAAATCGTTTCTGGTGCTGAAAGCCATACCGAGAATGAGATATGCATCTGCCGCTTTTGGATTGTGTTCTATCGCTTTTTGACAGTCTGTAATAGCAGAGTTAAAATCGCCTTTGAGACTATAAGCAGTCGCGCGAGTGATATAAGGACCATCAGAATTAGGCTTGAGTTCAATCACTTTCGCGCAGTCGGCAATAGAAGCGTCAAAGTCGCGTTTCAGGGCATGAACGTGCCCACGAACAACATAAGCATCAATGTAATCCTGCTTCAGCGATATTGCCTTGCTATAGTTTGCAATAGCTTTATCAAGTTCACCTTTGCTACTATAAGCATTGCCACAAAGAACATACACATCGACATAATCCGGTTTTAACCTTATCGCCTTGTCATAGTCCACAACAGCGGCATCAAGTTCACCTTTGCTGCTGTAAGCATTACCGCGAATCAGATAGGCTTCGGCAGCATCAGGGTTAAGCTGTATTGATTTATCACAATCTTCAATAACAAGGTCAAACTCGCCATTGATAAAATAAGCGTTGCCGCGTTGGTAATAGGCTTCGGCGTAGTCCGGTTCGTATTGGATTGCCTTGGTGAAATCCTCAATAGCCTTGTCAATGTCACCTTTAGCACCATGTGCCATACCGCGACCGTGATAAGCTCTGGCGGGTTGACGAGTCCAGAAAATCGCGTCGGTATAATCCTTAATCGCGAGGTCAAATTTGCCCATTTTTCGGTAAACATTACCGCGGTAGATATAAGATAAGGCAAAGTTTGGTCTCAAGTCAATGGCTCTACTATAGTGTTTGACAGCTTCTTCATAATGCGCCGTTTTCACTGGATTAGCCATTCTCTGAATCTCCTCTCTGCTCACGGGTTAAGCCTATATAATGCGACTTGTATACTTCCAGATGGATGCCCTGATCCTTAATGAAACCATGGACATCGTTGTAAATAGTCTCAACAGATATTCCGTGAGAGTTTCGCAAATGCCCCAGTACGGGTTGTTTGAGCACTGCTGGAATATTCATTACATCATCCCCGCTTGGACTCATAAAGCCATCGGGATGTCTAATAAATACGCTTTTTTGAGCGATAACACGATTTATTGGCTCGTAAGGCTTTTCGATATAGGCACTTATCAGTTCCTTCTTTTCCAAGATAACTCTGCCATTTTTGTCAGGGGAACCATCACATGCTATGAATAACGCGACGAGATAATCCTCCGTGAAATCAATGAGGTTAGTTTTACCGCCGTAATGTTGGATTTCGGCAAGGCGTTTTATCTCGCTAACTGGTTCGCGGGAAAACTCTTTAACCGCTCCCAACATCCCCATTTGGACATCCTCTATATCAAATTGCGCTGCCTCAACATCAAAGTCTTCGAGTTCCAGAAAAACGCGGTAAAGATTTGAAGAAACTTTCCCATAATAAGGATCTTCCTGATAGTGCTCAGGTTCACCGCGGTAGATGTATCCTCCACCGTCCGCTTTTTCTTCTATTTTTCGGAGTATGTCGTCAACCGTACTTGGCTCGTTTGGTTTTTCTTTGTCCATTCACTTTCCTTTACGATCACATTGCTGCTTAAAATAGTAACACGTTCCACAAAGGATGTCAACTGCATTTAACAGCGTGAACGGTCGCGAACTGGAGCTTCCTCCTATAGTATTCCGCTTGAATTATTCCTGCCAACGTGCTATGCTGGGCTCACCAATACATACAACACAAAGGAAAATAGCATGCCTGACACCAGACCTAATATCCTACTTATTACCAGCGACCAACAACATTGGAACACCTTGGGCTGCCTCAACCCTGAAATCCAAACCCCGCACTTGGACACCTTGGCACAACAAGGCACACTTTTCAATAGAGCCTACTGCCCGAATCCGACCTGCACACCGACGCGTGCATCTATCATTACAGGAAAATACCCGAGCCAACACGGTGCCTGGTCCCTCGGGACGAAACTCTCTGAAGATGAGCATACGGTGGGTGAAGATTTCACGGATGCAGGGTATCGGACTGCTCTCGTCGGAAAAGCACACTTTCAACCGCTTCACGGAACGGAGGAATTTCCGTCTCTCGAATCCTACCCAGTCCTCCAAGATTTGGACTTTTGGCGCAGTTTCAATGAACCGTTCTACGGGTTTGAGCATGTCGAACTCGCACGGAACCATGCCGACGAAGCACACGTCGGACAGCACTATGCGATCTGGATGGAAGAGAACGGCTGCACCAATTGGCGCGACTACTTCGCGCCGCCGACAGGGAATGCCCGCGGTCAATTTCGGAAATGGCACATCCCAGAAGAATACCATTACGACACCTGGATTGCTGAGCGGACCAACGCACTCATGGAAACGTATCAACAGAACGGTGAAAACTTTTTCCTCTGGGCGAGCTTCTTCGATCCGCATCCGAAATATCTCGTCCCAGAACCGTGGGATACGATGTATGATCCAAATGCGTTGACAGTGCCTTCCGTAACTGAGGGAGAACACGATAACAATCCACCGCATTTTCAGCTCACGCAACAAGAAAAGCCAGACTTCTCGGCTTGGCGCGAAAGTGGAAAGGGTGTTCACGGCTTCAACTCACATTTACGCGATCGGGATGAACTCGCTAAAGACATCGCCGTCTATTACGGCATGGTGAGCCTGATGGACAAGTATATCGGGAAAATCTTGGCGAAACTCGATGAACTCGGACTGGCAGAAAACACGTTAGTCGTGTTCACATCCGATCACGGACATTTCTACGGACAGCACGGACTCGTTGCGAAGGGGGCATTCCACTACGAGGATGTCATCCGAGTGCCGTTTATCGCGCGGTATCCAGGGGTCGTGCCTGCGGGGAAACACTCCGATGCGTTGCAGACGTTGGTAGATTTAGCACCCTCATTCCTCAGTGCTGCTGGTATTGACGTTCCTCTCCCAATGACAGGCGTAGATCAGATGCCGGTCTGGTCAGGACAAGCAGAACAGGCACGCGACCATATCATCGTCGAAAATCATCATGAACCGACAACGGTACACGTCAAAACATACGTTGATGATCGCTATAAACTGACCGTCTACTATAACAGAGATTATGGCGAGTTATTTGATTTGCAAGCGGATCCTGGAGAAGTCAACAATCTATGGAACTCCACCGAGCATGCGGCACTGAAGGTGGATCTGGTGATGAAGCTGTTGTTTGCGGAGATGGGGAAAGAACCGTTGTGGATGCCGCGAACTTCGGGAGCATAAACGGGGTGTCCCTACATCAAACACCATTGACATAAAAAGGAGAAAGCAGTGAGATCGAAAAAATTGAGAAACTTTCTGTGCCTCTTTCACATTGTTCTGTGTGTTATGGTCTTTAATCATCAGAGTTTTGCCGGCACATGGACAGACGCTTTTGAAGATGGCAACACGCAAGAGTGGGAAATTTTCAATGCCGTTGATAACAAAAAAAAATGGTGGATTGATGACGGTGAGGCAGTAGGTGAAACGTTTGAACCTCACCAGGATTATCCCACTATATGGGCAACTGGTGAACTTGACTGGAGAGCCTACTCGCTTTCATGCAAAGCCAAATTATGGTGAATGCTAAAAATATATAGACATTCTCTGAGATTTATGTTAGCCTCTGGTATTATGAGATATTCCATAGATTTACGCCAACGCGTCCTGAAATATATCCAAGAGGGTGGCACGAAAGTTTCGGCATCCCAACGG
>JAJEIP010000084.1 GCA_022827885.1 Candidatus Poribacteria bacterium | reverse complement strand
TACCGTTGATTCCGGGGTGATATGTCTATAGAAAGGGGGTATTTAAGCGACTTGCACTCCAGCGGAGTGCTATGTCTATAAATAACTGGCAACTTGGGTGATGTTAGTTAAAAGGAGAAAAGAAAGTGAAGAAAGTATTTATTGGTATACTCATAGTATTCGCAATAGCCGTGGTGATTAGCCTCCCGCGGTTTCTAAAACCAGAAAAACCTGAAATTCAACAGGCACAAGCCACGGTCCTGAAGCCGGTGGAAGTTACAAAAGCAGCACGTGGAGAGATCCGTTCGGAACTCGAATTGTCCGGCACTATTCAAGCAGAATCACAAATCAGCGTTTTTCCGAAAGTCGCGGGGCGTCTTGTTGTCCTAAACGTGGATGAGGGCGACACTGTAAAAAAAGGCACATCTCTTGCAGTGGTGGAGCATGAGGAACTGGAGCTCGCTGTGCAACAAGCGGAAGCCACGCTGAAAGCCGCGGAAACTGCTTATGAACAAACAAAGCAGCTCGCCGAAGTGCGTGTAAATTCACAGATTGCACAGGCGAAAGCGCAGTTTCGCGCTGCAGAGATCGCGCTACAACAGGTGGTGGACCTCTCTGAAATCCGAACCGTCACGCAGATAGAGCAAGCACAAGCCGCATTGGAATCTCTTGTTGCGAACCTGCAGAAAATCAAAAGCGGTGCTCGTGGTGAAGACCGACGCCAAGCGGAGGCAGGATTGAGTCAAGCCGAGGCGAACCTTGAGAACGCCAGAAGCAATCACGAACGCATGATGCAACTCTTCCAAAATGGCGCAATTAGTCAGCAATCCGTTGAAAGTGCAAAGACACAGTTAGACGTTGCCGTTGCCCAACATAAAATCGCTTCTGAACAACTTCAACTTATTGATAACGGCGCGCGGACGGAGGATATTCAAGCCATGGCGGCACAAGTTGAGCAGGCAGAAGCCTCCTTACGACTCGCACAGACCCAAGCATCTACGAGGACATGGGAGAAAGACATTGAACTTGCGCGTTCCCAAGTCGAAACCGCACGGGCTGGACTCATCTCCGCGGAGGCTTTAAAGACTGCGAAAAGTTGGGAAGCCGAAATTACGTCAGCGAAAACCGCACGCACGCAAGCGGAGGTTGCGCTGAAGCTCGCTCAAAAACGGCTGAATGATGCTACAATTCGCGCCCCGATTTCCGGTGTGATCTCCAGACGCGCCTTGGATTTAGGGGGTATGGCACTTCCTGCCTCACCACTTTTTGACATCGTTAATATTGATACCGTCAAAGCAACTGTTGAGGTGATTGAGGTCCAGTTGAGCCAATTGGCACTCAATCAACCCGCGTCCATAGAGATTGATGGTATAGATGCCCAGATGTCGGGTAGTATTACTTTTATTAGTCCAACGCTAACGCCAGCGCGTCGTACGGCTACCATTGAAGTCGATATTGACAATCCAAACGGAACGCTTAAACCGGGGATGTTCGCAAAGGTTACCGTCCCTATTAAAGTGCATACCGATGCGATTCTCATCCCGCGTGCCGCGCTCATTGAGGATGTGAATGCAAACACACAGACTGTCTTCGTCATTGAGAATGGGGTCAGCCAGCGGCGTGTTGTAGAGATAGGTCTTTTGCGTGCCAGTGAAGCTGAAGTCCTGAGTGGGCTTACCGAGGGCGAAGCGGTTGTCACTGCTGGGCAACATTCTCTGAAACAGGGGGAAAGTGTTAGAGTCGTTAATCCGTAGATGCTTGAAAAAAGGACTTGATAAATTAACGGGATAGGTGTAGCATGGTTTGATAAATAGCGTTATTTAGGGTGGAACTTACAATGAAGTCTGGTTGGCGAGAAAATGAAAGTTGAACAACTCCACGGTCCCAGAGTGAATTCCTTTCAGGTCCTTGAGTTGGAGTATCTTTTACAGGAAGATTCCCCTGAACTCTTCTTTTCGCTTGGCTTGCAAAGGGGTGGACAGATGATTCTCGCCCGGGCACCTGCAAGGCTTGACATTATGGGAGGGATCGCTGATTACTGCGGCGCGAATGTTTTTGAGATGACGCTCAACCGCACCGCAATCGCCGCCTGCCAAGCCAGAGAAGATGGAAATCTCTGTGCTATCACGCTCCGAGCAGGAGATCAATTCAAACCGAACTTTCACCTCTCGCTGGATAGTTTCTATACGAATGGGACGCTCAAAACGTATTCGCAGATTCAGGAACATTTCAGTGAGGAACCCGGCGCAGAATGGACGGGATATATACTCGGGGCTTTCTATGTCTTACTCAAAGAGGGTAAGATTGAGCAATTCCCGCACGGTGCTACGATAATTATCAAAAGCGATATTCCGATCGGTGGCGGTGTCGCTTCCTCCGCAGCTGTTGAAGTCGCTACATTGATGGCGATCAACCAGCTGTATGGCTTGGAATTAGATGCCATGGAAATCGCGCGTCTCGCACAAATCGTTGAAAATAGAATTGTTGGCGCGCCTTGTGGGATTATGGATCAGGTGACGGCTGCCGCTGGCACGTCAACAAAGATTCTCTCAATTCTTTGTCAACCGGACAAAATTCTCGAATTCGTTTCATGTCCATTAAACGTGAGTTTTGTCGGTATCTATACAAGAGTGCGCAGAAGCACGACGAGCACTGCTTATGTTGACACACGCACCGGGACTTTTATGGGGTTGACTATCCTCAAAGCAGCGTTTTCATCAGAAGCCGCGGAGGGTAGCATCGCTCGAAAGATATCCGAGGCGTTAGCAGATAACTACCTCTGCAATCTGTCTGTCCAGGAGTTTCGCGAGCAGTGTGAGCACCTGTTGCCTGAACAGATGCAGGGCGCGGAGTTTCTTGACAAATACGGTGAAACCGTTGATACCGCTACACAGGTGAATCCAGAGACATCGTATGCGGTTCGGAGTCGAGTCCAACACGCAATTTACGAGAACGCACGGGTGAGGCAATTTATTGCTGCGATAAAAAACGCTGATACAGATTCCGATCGTATCCAAGACTATCTCAGCGAAGCCGGGAATCTCATGTACGAATCCAATGCCAGTTACCGTGATCTGGCAGGCCTGGGCTCCCGTGAAGTCGATGGACTTGTGAATATCGCTCGGAAGATTGGAGAACGAGGCGGTATCTACGGTGCCAAGATTACCGGTGGCGGTGGCGGCGGGACTGTTGCCCTACTATGCCACGGTAACGTGGAAAATTCGCTCACGCAAATTCTCGCGGCTTACAAATTAGCGTGGGGAATTGATGGCGAGCTTATCCGCGGAAACGCCGCTGGCGCGTTTGAATTTGGCCATATTCTCTGGGAGTTGAAGGAACTCGAACCGCCTACACATTTTTAACTATGGAAAACTTAGACAAACAGGACCAACGCCGTGCGTCCGGTGTTACATGGCGCGCTATCCTCATCGCTATCTTCTTGATTCCCCCTAATGTTTTTTGGGTCATTGAAGTTGAGTGTGTCTGGCATTCTGGGCATCCAACGACCATTTCGCTCTTCTGGAATGTTGTCCTCAACATCTTTTTCCTGATCTTGGTAAATCTTTTCCTGAAGCGTGTCGCACCGAGATCCGCGCTAACGCAGGGCGAGATGATTACCATTTACGCCATGCTCTCTATCGCCTCCGGTTTGGCAGGTCATGATACCTTAGCACTGACAATTCCCGCACTCCCTCACGCCTTCTGGTTCGCAACCATTGAGAATGATTGGGCGGATATGTTCCATACTTACATTCCACAACATCTCGTTGTCGCTGACAGAGAGATTATCCGGGGATTTTACGAGGGCAACACGCCCTTCTATAATGCTAAAATTGGTGGGGCATGGATAATGCCGACTGTGTGGTGGACATCGCTTATTGTTGCACTCGGCACCATCATGATTTGTGTAAATGTGCTGATTCGGAAACAGTGGACAGAACATGAAAAATTAGCGTATCCAATTATCCAACTCCCGATGGCAATTACAGAAAGAGGGGGCGCCGCGCAGCTTTTCCGAAGTCGTATCCTATGGTATGGGTTTATCATCGCCGCCGTAATAAATGTCTGGCACGGTTTAGCGCACTTTTTTCCGGTCTTACCGGACTTCAGTGTCCGTCATAACGCCCGGAATTGGGGCAGAGTCTTCACTGAAAAACCGTGGAACGCTGTCGGCAATATCCCGGTGCCGCTCTACCCGTTTGTCATCGGATTGGGGTTCCTTTTGCCACTGGATCTTTCGTTTTCTATGTGGTTTTTCTATCTATTTGAGAAAGCACAGCGGGTTTTCGGCAGCGCACTCGCAATCCCAGCCCCTTTCCCGTATGGGAGTGAACAATCCATTGGCGGTTGGATGGCGATTTTTGTGATCGCACTCCTCGTGACGCGGCGGCACATTGTAAACGTCGTGCGCACCATCTTCGGCATGCCTGGGGGGATTGACGACTCACAAGAACCGATCCGTTATCGGACAGCACTCCTGCTCATTATCATCTCAAGCCTCTTTATCATCTGGTTCTGTCTGAAGGCGGGAATGACTCTCCCAATTATTCTCCCGTTCTTTGCCTTCTTTTCTGCCATTTCGATTGCCATTACGCGCGTCCGCGCGGAGCTCGGACCTCCCGCACATGAAATGGCGGGAATGTGTAATGCACAACAGTTCTTAGTCAATATTCTCGGAACACGCCGCATCGGACCCAATAACCTAACGGTTTTTCCCTATTTTTGGTTTTTCAGTGGACGTGGATACCGCGAACACATTATGCCCCATCAGCTTGAAGCGTTTAAAATGGCGGAACGGGCGAATATGAACACGAAACGCTTGGTCCTTGCCATGGTTATTGCTGTTATTTTGGGATCCCTGGCATCGTTTTGGGCGACGCTCAGTGAACTCTATCGTCTCGGGGGTGCCGTCACAGGCGCAGGCGGTGGCATTGGACCGTCAGTGGGGCATATCGGTCAATTCGGTTGGCTCGCCGGGTTATTCGCTTTCCCGCGCGAACCTGACATCCCCGCAATATCCTTCATGGCAGGCGGGATGGGCTTCACTTTCTTTCTCATGGTGATGCGGATGCGGTTCATCTGGTGGCCCCTTCATCCGGCAGGTTATCCCATTTCCATGACCGGCGGCGTTGGTTATTTTTGGAGTTGTCTCGTTATCAGCAGTTTTCTCAAATGGATGGCACTCCGGTTCGGGGGACCGGGCACTTACCGAACGATGGTCTTCTTCTTTTTCGGCGTAATTCTCGGTGAGTACTGTGTTGGCGCATTCTGGAGCGTCTTGAGCGTTATTATTCGTGAACCCATCTATGACTTCGCACCGGGTTAACGTATTGTAGCATAAACTGTGAGTTTGTGCCTCAGATCGTATCCCTGTGTTAGGGCTATTTATGGTAAATCCGAAAAATAAATAGACATTTACCCCGACCCGGTAGGTGCGGTTTCTAACCGCACCGATTCTGAATGTCTAAGTAATTCTAAAATCTACCATAGTTTTTCGCAAAAAAAGGGGGCAAGTCCCTCTACGACTTCGCACCGGGTTAACGTATTGTAGCATAAACTGTGAGTTTGTGCCTCAGAACGTATCTCTGTGTATGGAAACCTCTCATTAATTTAAGTTATGACAACAAACCGATCTATTTATCTTCTTATACTAATACTGAGCCTCGGACCACCCGCAGTTGCGATAGCAGCAGACGAAGGCGCGCATGCCGCCGAATTTCTCAGCCACGGCGTGGGTGCCCGTGCTTTGGGAATGGGCGGGGCATTCGTTGCCGTCGCCGATGACGCAACCGCGACTTACTGGAATCCCGCTGGGTTGACCAAAGTCAAAAAACACAGTTTCTCGGCGATGTATTCCGATACCTTTAGCACTGGAGACGGGGGGTGGCTCACCAGAGGTTTAGTCACCTACAACTTCGTCAACTACGTCTATCAAATCGAGGACATCGGCAGCATCGGATTGAGTTGGATCCGGCTCGGCGTTGACGATATACCGCGCACAACTTTCATCGATGTCAACAATAACGGGTTCCTCGGTGATTTTCAGGATAAAAATGGCAACGGTATCAAAGAGGACGGCGAACCCTATATAGACAAACCTGAAGTTGCCGAGTATTTCAGCAATACCGATAACGCACTGCTCATCTCTTATGCCCGTCAAGTTCACCCCATGGTGGCTGTCGGGGGCAACCTCAAGCTCCTCAATCAATCCATTTTTCAGAACAGTGGGACCGGTTTCGGTATTGACATCGGTCTGATTGCGGAACCTTACAAAGGGTTGCGGGTCGGGGCAATGTTATTAGATGCGACAGGCACACAAGTCCGTTGGGATACTGCCGACACACCAACATTCACACGCACGCGCCGACTCCGATTCGGCACGGCTTACCACTTTGCCGTTCCACGTCTCGGTAAAGGGGCGATTGGCGCGGATTTTGAAACCGACCAAGCCGATCTGGAGGTAGGGGGTGCTGGCGGCGGGATGCTTCTACGCGTCGGTGCGGAATACTGGCTCTTCAATACCCTCGCACTCCGGGGCGGCTGGAATGGACAAGGACTCTCTGCAGGGGCTGGACTCCGATTGGGGATAAATGCCATGTCATTTTTCGTCAACTACGCCTTCAATACCCACACCCTCGGCGGTTCACAGCGCATCTCCGTCTCCGGGGAATTCTAACTATGGTAAACCAGAAAAATAAACAGACATTTACCCAGGCCCGGTAGGGTCTTTCACCTAACCGCACCGGTGCTGAATGTCTAATTAATTCTAAGGTTTACCATAAACTCTCATTCCTTTTTCATCTGTGCCCATATTGTCGTAAGTAACTGCGGTTGTGGTGAAACCGGCAACGCATACGCTGGATCAAACCAATCCCCACCAAGATTCCTCGGACCAATACGCGTCAACTGCGTCCGAATACCATTATTCACATCAAGTTTGAAGATCTGTAGAAAACCATTAATTTTCTGCGTATAAAGGAGTGTATCACCATTTGGCGATAACGCTGGCTCCTGTGCTTTGGGACCCGCTTCATCAACGAGTTGTCGGAGATCGGTACCATCACGGTTGACAATGTAGATTGTCTGCTTCTCAGCCCATCCGGGCGGAAACGGATCACGGGGTTTGCGGTCTGCCGGTAGCGGATTCTTATTCCAAGAAAAGGCAAGTTTGTCTCCTGTAGCTGACCAAGACGCTCTTATTTGATAACCTGCTACTTTTCGAGGGAGAAGTCGCTTTTGTTTTCCCGTCTGGACGTTGATAAATGTAATTCGACCCCGTAAGGTGCAAGCGATTTCCGTGCCATCGGGAGACCATACGGGAAAAAGTCCATCTACATCCAGCCCCTCCTCTTCCTGCTCTCCAAGGGTTGCGATGTAGGTAGGGTATCTGTCCTTGTCCCAAAGCATGTGCGTGTAAGTAATCTGTTTACCATCGGGAGACCAACTCGGATGTTGTCTCTCTGCTTCTTTCTTGAAGACGCGCCGGACGTTGGATCCATCTGCGTCCATCAGGTAGAGATCTCGAACCCCATCGCGATCGGAGACGAAAAGAATCTGCTCACCTGTCGGGGACCAGACGGCACCTTGGTCATTTGCGCGATAATGTGTTAAGTTTACTTGGTCAGATCCATCAGGATTCATGAGAGAGACACCGTAGTTTCTGTCTTGGACGGAAGTAAACAGGATTTTAGGGGTCGTTGGTGCTTTTGCGAAAACCGAACAAATATTCGCGCACAACAGCATCAGACTGGTTAGAAAAAAAATGAACATACGTTTCATGAGTGTGTCTCCGATAATTATTAAAAAACGTAATACACACAGTGTGTGGGAGCGTGTGGGAGTAGAAACTCCCACACGCGGGAAAGTCAATAAGATTATGAAGGTGATTAAACCCAAAACCCAATCACTGTTTCACTTCTGCCCACATTGTCGTGAGCAACTGGGGTTGTGGCGAAACCGGCAACGCATACACCGGATCAAACCAACTGCCCAGATGATGTCCTGTTCCAATATGGGTCAGTTGTATGGTTTCATCACTCTCTAAATCTCTTTTGAATATTTGCAAATCATCACTATCATCAGCTTGAATGTAGAGAAGCGCATTTCCGGCTGGAGCCCAAGCGGGTTCACTGGCTGACGAGCCTTGTGGAGCAACAATTTGTTGAACTTCTGTTCCATCGCGGTTCATAATATAGATTGTTTCAACCTCAAACCCTTCGGGCTTCCAGGCAAACGCTATCTTTTCACCAGTCGGAGACCACACAGGACTTCGAACCCACATCGGAACTTTAGGGAAAGGGAGGAATGTTTGTTTTCTCGATCGGACCTTAAACAAACTAATACGCCTGGGTTCGTCAAATGCCCCAGTGAGAAAGACTATCTCTGAACCATCAGGTGACCAGTCGGACAACCTGCCTATAGCCACTTCTTCCTCTTCTCTTCCATCTATTGTTGCGATATACACAAACCATTCGCCCCGTTTAATCTTGGTATAAGCAATGTGTTTTCCATCAGATGACCACACTGGATGTCTTCTATCTGCTGATTTTTCAAACACGCGTCGGACGTTTTTCCCATCTGGATCCATCCGATACAGATCCCAACTCCCCAGAAAGCGGTCTCGATCGGATGCAAAAAGAATCTGTTCACCTGTCGGTGACCATATCGGTGAGACATCATCCGCCTTATCGCGACTTATATTTACTTGTTGTGTTCCATCCGGATTCATCAAGTAGATTTCTCGATTGCCATCCCGACCCGATGCAAACACAATTTTAGCAGTCGCCGGTGCCTTCCCTGACACTAAACAAGTATTCGCACTTAACAATATAAGATTTAAGAAAAACAATAGAAAAAAATGTTGACGTTTCAAGGGAAATTCTCCGAAAGCTGAAAAGGTTCAATTCCAAGCCAAATCCTCTGAGTCTATACTCCCTTAAATCATTTTGAGGTCGCAAGAAATCTGCAGTTTGGAATGCTGGACATGTGCCTTGATAATATGCCAACACCTCCAGCAAACATTTTAACCATTTAACCGCTTACACATGTTCCATCTTGATGGCAAAGATTAGGCCAGTTCGGGCACTGGCCATTATGCATACAAGGTTGTGCTGCTACTTCTGGTGCTCCAACAATTGCCTGTGCCAGCAGGATACTACCAGTCGCAACCCCGAGCGTCAGTGGGGATTTGACTCCCACTTTGCCTTCCTCAGATTGGACAAACTCGCGGATTTTTACCGCGGAAATTCTTTTTCATTGAGGCTCACCTCCTTTCTTTCTACCGGAAATCTCGCTCCGGTGGGATTCGCGTCCCAACTTCGGTTGGGAAATCCATCTCCAACGGAGGGGCTATTTACAAAAATTCCTCCGCTTTGGGAGCACTTGTAGACTGATTCAATTCGATAAATATCCACTTTTTTATCAAGACGTTCCACGTCGGTTATGCCTGACAACCTATTCCTGTTTTAGTTCTCCCCATAGTGTCGTGAGCAGCTGGGGTTGTGGTGAAACCGGCAATGCATACGCCGGATCAAACCAATCTCCTACATAATTCCAAGACTCTTCATCGGTCAGTTGGACCGATACCCCTGTGTCCAAACTAATTTTGTAGATTTGCAGGTCTCTGTTGGCATCAATGGAATCGTAAAGGAGTTCGTTCCCATCCGGAGACCATACCGGATTGCCGGCATATT
>JAJEIP010000035.1 GCA_022827885.1 Candidatus Poribacteria bacterium | reverse complement strand
TTCACACTCCCTTCGGAAGTAAAGACGGACGACATCAAAGCCGAATTTAATGGCGGTGTGTTGGCGCTCTCTATTCCGAAGTCAGAAGCCGTAAAACCGACCGAGATTCCCGTCACAACTGCATCCTAATACGTTTACCATAACAGGAAATAAAAAAGGCTGGCGCGTGAATGTGCCAGCCTTCTCTTTTTGTCTATGATATGTGTGCTATGCCTCTCCTTTGTCTTTCAAGACACCGATATAGAAAAGCGCGGCGAGGATCGCACCCACGAACGGTCCTACGAAATAGAGCCAGATGTCTGCGTAGTTACCGCTGACAACGGCAGGTCCGAGTGTCCGAGCGGGGTTAAGTGAGGCCCGGGTCAACGGTCCCCCCATCAGAATGCAAAACACCAACGTGAGCCCAATCGCGAGCCCTGCGAAATTCCCTGCTTTTCCGCTCACAGCGGTACTAAAAATGGTGTTGACGAGGAAGAAGGTAAGCACAATCTCAACGACGAGTCCTTGACCTACGCCGACACCTTCACCCAGAATTGTTACACCCAGATCACCGGCATCCGGTAGAACAGCGTTAAGCACGACTGCTCCCAATATCCCTCCAAGAAACTGCACAATCCAATAGCCGATCGCTACGACGAATTCGATTTCACCCGCTATTAAGAGCCCCAGCGTCACCGCCGGATTGATATGTGTACCCGATATATGCCCATACGCATAAGCAAACGCCACAATGACTAAGCCGTGGGCAAGGGCAACGCCTACTAAATTCGCCTGACCGATTGCCAACGCGCCGGCACCGATAAAGATGAGCGCGAAGGTGCCGACAAATTCGGCGGCTAAGTTCTTCGTATTCATAAAATTCTCCTTATGTTTAAAAATATCATTTCATCAAGGATATAACTCGAAACCCTTACGAGAAAAATATAACAAAATCTCAATTTTTAATCAACACTGAGAGATATGGAGCGGTCGGTTGTCGGTTAAAATTTGTGGACATTCTACCTCTTCTATGCTATGCTAAACACCACAGAATTTCATAGATATTACACAACAGAGGAGAAACGATGGCAACCAACGAAGACTACACTTCGCGTGTGCCGCATTATACGTTCCCAGATACATTAGAGGCGCAGGAAGCAGCATTAGAGACGAATCCACTGATGCAACGGCTCAACGCTTATCGGAAAACGTATGAAGGCGACCCGCACCGTCCAATTTATCACTATATCAACCCGGAAGCGATGCTCAACGATCCGAATGGTCTCTGTTTCTGGCAGGGATGCTGGCATCTCTTCTATCAGGCATATCCGCCTGAAGATACACGGCAGCACTGGGGACACGCCATCAGCGATGATCTCATCCATTGGCGTGATCTGCCTTACGCGATTTATCCGAACCCGGAAAGATGCTGTTTCTCAGGTGCGACGCTTGTAGAGGAAGACCGCGTAATCGCGATGTATCACGGAACGGTTGTCGGCAATATGGTAGCCGTGTCAAGCGACCCGTTGCTGCTTAATTGGGAAAAGGTCTCTGGTAAAGCGGTTATCCCATCGCAACACGCCGACGGCACGACACCCGTCTATCGCGTTTTCGACCCGTGCATTTGGGAAAAAGACGGTATGTACTACTCGCTCTCGGGGGGCACACTCCCACACGGACCGGGCGGTAAACGGGTACGCGCGAATTTCCTGCTCCGTTCAGCAGACCTCGCCAATTGGGTCTACCTGCATCCCTTCCTCGAAGATGATATGTACACCTTAGTCGGCGATGACGGCGCGTGTCCTTATTTTTGGCCCATCGGCGACCGGCACATGCTCCTTTTCTTCAGCCACATGAGTGGCGGTCAGTATCTGCTTGGCGATTATGACACCGAACGCGACAAATTTATCGTGACAGCGGGTGCAAAGAACAATTTCGGAGCGGCATCGCCTGCGGGTGTTCATGCTCCGTCTGCCACGCCTGATGGTAATGGGGGGCTTATTGTTATCTACAACATGAATCCGGCGAAACCTACCAAGGGTTGGAATCAGATCATGACACTGCCGCGGCGTCTGACGCTTCTCTCCAGAGATGAAGTCGGAGTTGAACCAGCTGGCGATATCGAGTCGTTGCGGTATGCGCACCAGCACGTCAATGCGATGACACTCCCCGCAAACGAAGAGGTCGTACTGGAAGGTATAAACGGCAACGCCATGGAACTTGAACTCGAAATTGATCCGAAATCGGCACCGATGGTTGAATTGAACGTCCTCCGATCGCCGCAGAAAGAGGAGTTCACCCGTATCGCCTTCTTCAGAGAACGCGGTATGCGTAACCCGGATATTCCCGATCGCGTTCGCGACAGTCTGCTCACGATTGATTCATCGTATTCATCGCTCGCCTCGGATGTCCTTTCACGCGCCCCAGAAACAGGAGCCGTCTCCATCGCACAGGACGAGACCCTAAAGTTACGGGTATTTGTTGACAAGAGTGTTGTGGAGGTCTTCGCGAATGGAAAGCAGTGCGTGGCAATGCGCGTTTATCCTGACAAGGAAGAGAGTGTCGGTGTATCACTGCGATCACAAGGGCAATCCTGTGAACTCAAATCCTTAGATGCTTGGCAGATGCAGGACATCTATGAATGAAGGTGATGTGACATGGTAGATAGATGGGAACAATTGAAGGGCAATACCTATCCAGATACAGAGGCGGAGCAACTCGCTGCCCTTGAAACGGATGAGACGGTGCACGACTACAAGAGACGGCGAGAGGCGTGGTCATCGGATCCCTATCGTCCCATCTATCATATGTCCTCTCTCTACGGCATGGGGGATGCGAATGGGCTTTGCGAATGGCAAGGTAGGTATCACCTGTTTTACCAATTCGGTCCCCCGGATGTCAATCGTGTGCACTGGGGACACTGTTATAGCGAAGATCTGGTGCACTGGCACGATTTGCCACCCGCGTTGTATCCAGATACTGAACTCCACTGCTTCAGCGGTCAGTGTCTCGTGGAAGATGAACGGGTTATCGCCATCTATCACGGCAAAATGTCGGGGAATAGCATCGCCACTGCCAGCGATCCACTCCTACTCAACTGGAAGAAGCACCCGAATAACCCAGTCATTCCAAATGTTGAAACGAATGCATACGAGCAGCCCTACAACGTTTTCGATCCCTGCATCTGGAAAGAGGAGGACGGGTATTATTCTATCTCAGGAACATCGACGAACGGTTGGATTCGTGAACGGCGCAGATCCGCTTCCCACCTCTTTTATTCAAAGGATTTGACCCACTGGGAATATTTCCATCCGTTGTTGATTGACGATGTTTTCTGTGACTTGGGTGAAGACGGTGCGGTGCCGAATTTCCTGCCCATCGGAAACGGCAAACACATCTTGCTGCTTTTTAGTCATAAACGTTCGGCGCGCTACTACATCGGTGAATACGACTACGGAACACACAAATTTACACCTGAATACCACGGCAGAATCAACCACGGTACCTTCGGTGGAGGGATGGTCTCCTGTCCTTCTGCGACAATAGACACCCGCGGTCGTCTCATCACTATTTTAAATTGCTCGGACGGAAGACAGAGCGAAGAAGCCGCGTCAGGATTGTGTATGACACTCCCGTGGCACCTAACGCTGAAAGCGGACAACGCGCTGGCAATAGAACCCGTGGAAGAGGTGAAGGGTCTACGGGGCACGCATACCCGACTCACCGATATTGCGCTCTCAGCAAACGAGGAACGGGTCCTTGACGCTGTAGCCGGCAAAGCGATTGAGATAGACATGACCCTTGACATCGGAACGGCACGGGAATTTGGCTTGTATGTGTTTCGCTCCCCAGATGGAAGTGAACGGACAAAAATCTCTATCTACAACCACAGACACGGCAAGACCAACGATAGTTTACAGATCGACACATCCTATTCCTCCCTGCGGACAGATCTTGTCGGTAAACCGCCTGAAGTCGCACCGTTCCGTCTGAGTAGTGATGGCAAGGTGCGTCTCCGCATCTTCCTTGATCGGAGTCTTATTGAAGTCTTCGCGGACAACGGGGAATGCCTGCCAGAGTGGGCGTTTCCTCGAAAAGGCATCGACAAACTCTTTCCACTGTTCTCGCGGCAGTGTGCCGTTGCGCGCGTTTATCCATTGCAGGAAGAGAGCAACGGTATCTCGCTTTTTGCCATCGGTGGGGAAGCGAAGGTCGTTTCGATGGATGTGTGGCAGATGCGCGCCATCTGGCAGGAATTGAAGTACCGAGAAGGACAATAGAAAATAAGAAGGCGAGGCTAACCTATGTTTTATTTAACTGCCATGTTGGTAATCTGCGTCCTATGTTTTTCTATTCAACTGACTGCAACAGCACAAAGCGTCAATATCCGTGAACCTGTCCCACTACCGGCTACAGTTCGCGAAACTTTTAATCTCGACCCGTTTTATGAGCAGTGGATCGATGTGGAAGGATTGCCTGTTGTCGCATCAGCGAAAGTGAATCCTTATGCCGTAAAAGAAGCGGCATGGCTCATTCGTCAGATGATCGGGCATCGTCTGGATATACTACAGGCACTCGCAGAAAACAACGTCCGTTTCGCGGTGATGGCATATAACGAGTTGACAACCCAGATTCCTGAACACAGCGATCTTACGCCTGCTGCCTATTGGGACCGACGGGCACGCGGTTTGGGGTCCACTCCCGCAAGACCTGCTGTCAGTTGTGGTGAGGAAAATTTGCTGAATTACACAGGCGACCCTTATTCGACTGAGAACATTCTGGTTCACGAATTCGCGCATGCGATCCACCAGATGGGATTGAACACGGTTGACCCCAGTTTTGAGGATCGTCTTAAGGTAGCGTTCGATGCGGCGGTCGAAAAAGGGCTGTGGAAAGATACCTATGCTATTACAAACAAAGCAGAATACTGGGCTGAAGGCACGCAATCTTGGTTTGATACCAACCGCGCAAACGATGACCAACATAATCACGTCGATACCCGCGATAAGTTGAAAGACTACGACTCAGCACTCGCCACACTGCTCACCGAGGTTTTTGGGGATACGGACTGGCGATATACACAGGCGGTAACCCGCACGCATCTCTCACATCTCCAAGGGTTCAACCCTGAAGGATCTCCGAAGTTTGAATGGTCCCCTGAATTGATGGAATACGATCTAAGGAGCAATGCGCGTGAATGAAGTTATCCAAAAGGTTACGGCATTTATCGTCCGTGAGCGGGGTGGTGTCAAGGAATTACTCGTGTTTAAACATCCGACTGCGGGGGTTCAAATCCCGGCAGGCACTGTTGAAAGAGATGAAGATATTGAAACCGCTGTAAAGAGAGAAGTATACGAAGAAACGGGCTTGCAGCTCGTAGAAATTAAAAACTATTTGGGGTGTTTTGAGAATGAATTGGAAAAGAACCAAAGAATCATAGCGGAAACAACACAGGTGTATATCGAACCCAACTTAACCGCGATTCCCTACAAACGAAAACTCCCCAAGGGACTGACCGTCGATTATCTTTCCACAGGAGAGGACTTCACACACATTTCATACATTGAATATGAATATGACGAATTTCACAAACCCATACGTATTGACACCAACATTACAGGATGGATCCCGAATGAAAACTTAAGCGCGCAAAAAAGAAGACATTTTTTCCTTCTGTCCACACAAGAGGAAACAGCGGATGCGTGGGAATTGAAGAGTGACCAAGGGCACATTTTCGAGCCATACTGGACTCCGCTTTCACCGAAACCCAACATTATATCACCACAAGACAAGTGGTTGGATTTCGTCTATACGAAAATCTGAATTGTGGTAAAATAGGAATTAAAATAAACTGCTATACTCATTTTGTAACTTTACTCTTTTGATTGAAAGTTTTCAACCCGAAGGAGGTAGGATAATTGTGGAACGTATCAGACTAACTTCATTAGGACAAATCACGGAAGCCGATATCTCCTTTGGGGATCTAACAGTGTTTGTAGGGGAGCAAGCGAGTGGAAAGAGCATTCTGCTCCAACTTGTAAAGTTAATTTTAGACGCAGGTGATATTACGCAAACCCTCAAAAAACACGGTTTTGATTGGCAAAAGAAAGCTGAGAATTTTTTGTTCCTCTATTTTGGTGAAGGGATGCAGACGATTTGGAGCAAGGATGAGACGAAGGTCAGCGTTGATAAAGTGGATTTTACACTTCAAAAAGCATTATCAAGAAGAAAAAAAGATGAGAACCTCTTTCTGATACCCGCACATAGGGTTGTGACGCTAAAAGATGGATGGCCGCGTGCCTTTACAGATTATGCGACGAGTGATCCATATGTTGTTAAAGAATTCAGTGAACAATTGCGCTTATTGATGGAAGCGGGCTTAGGTTCAGGCGAAGGGGCTATATTCCCGCAGGAAGGTCGCATGAATAAAACCCTCCGGGACCTGATCGGGAAGAGTATCTTTGGAGAGGCTGAGGTCAAATTAGATAGATCTGGATTGCGTAAACGCATTGTCTTAGAGGTTGAAGGGACCCAACTCCCATTTATGACTTGGTCAACTGGACAGAGAGAATTCACACCTCTCTTACTGGGTTTGTATTGGTTAATGCCTTTGGGAAAAGCACGGAAGAAAGATAATATCAACTGGGTTGTTATTGAAGAACCAGAAATGGGATTACATTCAAAAGCAATTTCAGCTGTGCTTGTTGTTTTTTTGGAACTTCTAAGGCGGGGCTACAAAGTCATCGTTTCTACCCATTCAGCACAAATTTTAGAACTCGTCTGGGCAATTCGACTCATTGCTCAATCAAAAAACGCTCCCGCACGTTTAAGACAGTTACTGGATTTGAAGCCAAATGTCTTCTCCAAAAACCTTACAGAGACAGTACTGAACGGAAAAATATTTAAAACCTACTATTTTTCACGACAGGACAAGACTGTGAATGTTAAAGACATTTCAACGTTAGATGCTGAGGACCCGGATGAAGCGGTTTCGGATTGGGGCGGCCTTACTCAGTTTAGTACTAAATCCGCGGATGTTGTCACAGAAGCTGTGTGGGAGAGTGATCTTTGAATTTTATCATGGCTATTCAGAGCATTTCAGAAATTGCGGAATGTCTGAAAGATGGGTTACAAGCATTGGAACGGCAAGACAGAAATAAAATTAGAGACTACGCATCGCGCGACCTGAAAGGTAGTGTTTATATAGATAAATGTCTTGAAAGGCATTATCCGAATGCCCCTCGCTGGGATTACGTGCTTGGCTATAAAGACCAGATTTATTATGTTGAAGTTCATCCGGCGGACAATACCCGTAAAGTCAGAGAACTCGCAGCAAAATTAGGATGGTTAAAACAGTGGCGTAATCATTCCGCGCCAAGCCTTGAAGATTTAGAGCATCGCAGTACTTATCACTGGATTTCTACTGGAAGAACTACATCAAGCGTGAAAAGAGGTAAATATCGACAGATCCTGGCAAAAAATGGCATTCGTGGACCAATCGCTGTATTGAGAATTGATGATGTTTCGTAACTGCAGTACTGCTTTGGTTCGTCGTGTTTACTAATACAACTCCTTTGGAGGAAACAAGATGACAACGTATCGAGCAGGTGTAATCGGTTTGGGACGCATGGGGAGCACCTTTGATGACGAGATTACACAGGGCGGATCGATCTTTCTACCCTATTGCCACGGTCCAACGTACCACGCTGCACCGAATGTAGAACTGGCGGCGGGTGCCGATCTACATGCCGAACAAGCAGCGATCTTCGGTGAACGGTGGGGACTCGGTTCCGAACATATCTACAGCGATTATCGTGAAATGCTGGAGAAAGAAAATCTGGACATCGTCAGTGTTTGCACGACGGCGCGGATACGGTCGACTATTGTGCAAGATGTGGCACGCTCGAGTGTCAAAGCGATCTGGGCAGAAAAACCGATTGCGCTCAGTCTCGCCGAAGCGGATACCATGGTGGAAACCTGCCGAGCAGAAGGGGTCGCGCTGGCGATCAATTGCGCGCGACGCTGGAATCCGTTCTTTAGCGAAGCCCGAAAACTCATTGACGCAGGCGAAATCGGTGATGTGCTTCAGGTGACAGTCTATGCACAGTGCGGACTCTCGCATAACGGGAGCCACGCCATTGATATTCTGCGTTATATGGCAGGCGGAAACGTGGAGTGGGTTTTCGGTGAGATGGAGTCCGATGAAGCCGCTGCAGGGGAAAGTGATCTGCAGGGAAACGGCTATCTCGTTTTTGATAATGGGGTGCGTGCGTATCTGCGAAGTACATCGTGTGGAGCGGCACCGTGGGAGGTCGATGTCATCGGCACAACCGGACGTATCCGTTCTATCAACAACGCCGAAACCTTTGAATTGATTCGGGTAATCCCCGGTGGACGGCGCGGACGCGGCGTGCCTGCCCAGTGTCCATTTCCGATTCCCGTGCGGATGCAGGGGATGGGACTCACAATCGTCGAGGATCTCATCAACGCCATTGAGAACGGGACGTCCCCGAAATGTTCGGGAGAAGACGGACGTGCTGCATTAGAGGTAGCGATGGCACTTCGGGAGTCGCATCGCCGTGGTGGTGTAAAAGTGGAACTACCGATTGAAGATCGGAGCCTCCAGATTCTCTCCTCCGAAATTCAGAACGACGATACACCCGCCCGGGTTCGGCGACTACAAGCGAATCGGTAGGAGTTGTGGAGACACCACAAAATCCCCAAAATTATGAACCCATAGACTGTTGTAGGAACGGTTTCCGAACTGAGGCGCAGAAAATCGAGGCAAGGAACATTGTATGAAACCAGCAGATTATACGTTTTTTAAAGAGAATGGCTATGTTTCACTCGGTAAGATTCTGAGTGATGCAGAGGTGGCGCGTTTCGTTCATACCTTTGACCGGGACCGCACTGAAGTGAAAGATCACTGGTATCGTATCGGGCATCACCAGACCGTGAATTGCGATGCCCTTTTGACTTCACCTGAATTCGACACTGTGGTTCGGCATCCAACCGTCATGGATTGCCTACATACTTTGATGGGCAATTCCCCTTGCTTTTCGGAAATCTGCATCCGCCACATGGCACCCTACGATGGTGAACTGAATCGAGGTTGGCATCGAGATGGTCCGAGGCACTGGCTTGAACATCCGTTACGCATCGGTTTCATACAGTTGATGCTGTATCTGACCGATGTTGATGAAACAACCCACTGTTTCTCCTTATCACCGGAATCGGTGGGAGATGGGATTCTCGAAACAGACGAACAGTTGGCGCGTGGGGGAATTGTCGATTTGTACGGACCCGCTGGGACAGCCATACTCTTCAACATCGGTGTTTTACACACCGCGACGACCCGTCCTACACAGGAAGAACGCAAAACGGTACAAGTCTATTACGGGCATCCGAACCGTCGGTACTTGAGCGAAGATTCGATTATACCTGTTGAATTGTGGCGAGACCATCCTGACCCTGAAGTACGTGCCTTTTATGGTGTGTTCAACGACAAAACGCGCGACTATCTCGAACACACGGCTTCAACAGGTGAACTGCCGTTTGAGGAGACTTTAGCACTCCTTCGCGAACTGGATGTAAAGCATCGAAAGCGGTAGGAATGACAGATCGCTCTATTTACGGTTAAAAATCTCAATCCCTCAAGATCTCCGCCTGCACCGGATTTGCATAGCACTGATAATGCCGTTCGACATCCGCCTCTGGCGTAATACCTGCGTGGACGTAGACCCCAAATCGCAGCCGGAAACGGTCATCTTCCAACTCATCAGGCGGATGGTGGAGGATGCTCATCTGTTCCTGCACAGCGATTTCTCCGAAAAATCCGGGATGTTCAGCGTTTTCGGGGTGATCAAACAGCGCGATACCCGACGTTCCATCTCCCACTCTGCCTCCTAAATCGCACCATCGCGCCCGTTGATGATGCACCGCTGTTCTACCAATCTGTCCTTCGGAATTTTCAACGTGCCCTTCCGCCGGTATACCCATTGACGGATTCAAACGCGCGACACAGAGGAATTGTCGATCACCGATGTCCAACGGGGGAGTCGTTTCGTGAATAATTTCCAGAAACCGCCGCGTATTGCTCCCATACCATACCCGAGCGGTCCGTGTTTCTGTCAGGATAATTTCACCATCTCCGTTAACATGGATCAGGTCTTCGACAAATTCAGCGTAGATGTTCCCTTCAGTGATTCGGACAAAGCGTTGGTGCAACATCTTCCCGCAGGGTCCATAAGGCGGTTCGTCCCAATCAGACCAGATATTCGCAGACCCGCCTTCGCCGTGCCCCCCGTAGGCGAGGTAAAGTCCTGTGTGATGCGGATGGTCTTCGCCGCCAGCCCCGCGGACCACAGTTCCATGATTCCCGTTGAGGGGCCAAAAATAAGGCTTCCAGACCCCGAGAAAGTTGTAACGTGCAAATAACGCGTCATCCGCAGAAATGAGCAGATGCGCGGGTTTCTGTTCAATTTGATATCGGGCTTTTGGCGGTGGTCCATCGACCTGTCGGACTGCGTAATACGCCGATGTCCCCGCCGGAAGTTCGCTTGTCTGCCATGCAAGTTCACGCAGCGTCGGCTCGAATTGACAGGGGACCTTCTCGTCGGAGACATGACCCTCTGCATCAGCTGTGAACATCGCAAGGACGGAAGTCCCTTCTTGCCAATCGGGAAAGTAACGTTTCGGCTGGAAACGCATGCGGACGAGGTCATTGTGTCGATTGACCGAACCCGCTTCGATTTTGTGCCAATAGTAACTCCTGTTCGCCTCACGGCGAAGTTGTTAAATTTTCCAATGCAAGTCGGAGACGCTTACCCAACAGATACATCTGATTGACGCCAGTCATTTCTACCAACTCCGAATGAAATCCTCCATCTCGAAATTCGATGGCATATCCGTCAATTGGTAGCGCATTACGCGCGATGTTCTGTCGGGAACAGACCGGGCAATTTCTGCCTCAATCTTCTCATAAAGGGTCGAAAACCGTTTCCAGATCCTTTCGGCATCTTCAGTGGAAAAACGATCCGCGAAATCCTCATAGAGATGGAAGTTGAGTCGATGGGCAGAGATTTCGCCGATGCGCTCTTCAACGGGCAGCTTGCGAATCTCAGGGTCTTTGAGTTTACGGACCTTGTCTGCGAGTTTTGAGAGGAATACCACTGTGACCATGCGTTCCTCTTCACCCGGATGCAGCTTCGCCACTCCATCTCGAAAACCGTCAGCATCCTTGTTACGGATGGCGTGAAATGTTGATTCAATCACATTGCTTTGCTGTTGCTGAAGTTGGAAGAAATACTCAAATTGGGCGCGAGCTTCAGCCCGGAGGTGTTGCGTGAATTCCAGATTCCAATAAAAGTGGTCAACGATCGGATACGAATCTCCACCGAAGGCACGATATCCGAGATGAACCGTCCGTCGTAATTTTGTGCTGTAGTTACTGCCCCAATGTAAGCCCATGTGGCTATAGACGACCCCATCTCCTGCTGACAGTTCGATTGGAATCCCACCCGGCATCGGCTCTTGTGGACGTGATAATAGGTGTTGATATTCTTCTGGTGTGTTTGGACGGCAGTAGCTTCTCGGCACGAGCCAAAACACGCTATCGTCGTAAAGTGGGATGTTCCACTGAACGTAGCCTGGTCCGTTTTTAACATAATCCATCTGCATCCCCTTGAGCGGTGCCTGTCCCGTTGGATCAATATCACGATGCCAACTCGCCGGACCGTGATCTCGCACAGGATTACACATCAATGCCATCAGTGTGATCGCCGCATCGGGTGCTCTCATGAGTTGCTGACTCACACCGAGAGTATTCGCATGAAGACAAAATTCAACGGTATTCGCGGTCGCTGCGTCAACGACTTCATCGAAAAACACTCTCGGTTGTGCACTCGTTGTCCAAACGCCTCCGGGTTTTTCGTCCGGTTTCCGTTCCCGTGCCCAGATGACTTTCTGCTTCTCAACGAGGGTTTCAAAGTTCGCTCGCAACGCTTCCAACTGATTAGCGGGAACAACTTCTCGTAGGACTATATAACCGTTATCAATAAGTTGCTGCGGATCTACCTTCATTATCAGTCTCCGTTTCTAACGGATAGCGTTTCGTAGAACCATCCGAAGGTTTAGGAGCTTGTAGGTTTCTGTGTTACCCTAAACTTCTGTCAAGAAATGAACCACTTACGTTGTCTGACTTTGACAATCACTAACGATGAGATTCCGCCGCTTTAATTCGTCCCCAGGTGAGACTCAACTTCCCAGTGGGCTGGACCGCTAAACCTTGTGACTCAAAGTTCTGCTTGATCTCTTCCGGTGTTAGCACTTTCTTATAGATGCGCACTTCGTCCACCGCGCCTATCAAGTATCCGTCGGTATTTCCATCTTGAGCGATGTTCCAGTTCGTTTCACCACCGCCTAAATTGCCGGACATTGCCTCTTCTTCTTTGACGAGGACACTATCGACATACACCTGTGCCTTATCGGCTTCGCGGGTCGCCACTACATGGTGCCATTTGCCATCGGCGTAATCCTCATCGGTCACCCACGCTTTTCTGATGTTGTTTGCCTCTTCGGTATAGTATCGAAGTTGTCCGGTATTCTGATTAAAACCGAGCCGAAAGAAATGATCGAAGAAATTCGTTTTGTTTGTCAAAATATATTGCCAACCGATGCGACTGTTAGGGGTTTTCAAAAACCACGCTTCATACGACGCGGGTTTCTCCCCGATATTGAAAAGGATCGGCAACTCCACACAATCCGGTTTTCCGCCAAAATTGAGTGCCTCACCGAGATGCCCCTTGATGGACTCCGGTTCACCGATGATTGTTCCATCCTTGCCGCCAACGAGATCTTTAACGGTATCGCCAGCGATGTCGTTTTGGTCAAGTGTGTAATAACTCACCAAGCCGTCTGTAACAACCTGAGCTTCTACCCCAATAATTAAGATGAACGTACAGAGGAAGACAAAACCCGTTCGAAATGCCCACCAATTTAAATGTTTCAATTTCATGACTGCCTCCATTTTTCCAGTTTAGGGATACAATTGAAAAACGAACGGATACCCTCTAAATCACATTTCGATTGTGGCTATGATGTCAAATTTAACGAGGATTGTCAAGAAAAAAATCAAACTCATTTTTTTGTTGACTTGTGTGTCCAAAACTTGTATCCTCATAAAAACAACGCATTAATATCATTAAATACAGGGGATGAAAGTGTTCCAAGAGCAAATACTTCTGAGTTTAGGAGAAAAATAAAACGATATAAGTGGATACACCACTTTGTTAATAGCACCGGAGGTCAACAGATGAAACTGAGATTGAGCATCCTTATTCTATGCGCAGGTATACTTGTGTCCTTACCCTTTGTCGGTTGCGGCGTAGTTATGCCAGAGGGTGAATATGAGGCACCGCAGTTACCAAAATCCGAACTTGCCACTATCAAAATTGACACAGAGGGCGGGTGGCTCCAACGGTATAAGTTAATAGCGTTCCGAATTGATGGCAAATTAGCTATGCGCAAACAGATTAATGTCCACGAGGAGATCGCTATTGACGAAATTTTGGTCCTGCCAGGAAAGCGGGATATGTCAGTGGCAACCATACACCGTCATTTTTTTGATAACGATACGGGGAGCACCATCCAACTCATATCCAAATTCTCTGCTGATATAGAAGCGGGCGGCACCTATTTATTGAAAGACGACAATAAATTAGTTGATGCAAATACAGATGAGGTTGTCAGCCAATGGAAACTTTTTTGATTCAAAAAATGCTGCCGATTTGTTCTGGGCAAGTTGTGCTTTTTTAATATAAACTGGGCTGCACGTCCATCAAAATTCTGAGGAGATGTTATGCTAATTCGGGGTGAGGACAGTGCCATCAATCTTCCGTCTACGCTAACAGAAGAGGAGAAGTGGCACTACGATCTGTTTGGTTATCTGGTGCTTCGACAGGTGGTATCGCCAGTAGAGGTTGAACGGATGCTTGAGATAGCGAACGGGTGGTTCGCCGACCCTGAAACTGCACCGGAACCCGTGAACGTCACGCAAGACGAATACAGCGGCGTTCTGAACAACGTTCAATACGGTGACCGGATCTTTGAACGATTATCGCTGAATGAGAAAGTGATGCGGGTTGTGATGGGTTTGATGTGGAACCGTCCACGGCTTTTTAATTGCGCGCTCGTCTTGCAGAAGCGACGTCCCGTCTCTGAGGGTGAAAAGGAGAGACTGCATCGCGATACCAGCGGTTTTGAATTTCCCGATGGATTCCATAATCCGCACAACGACTACCAAGCCGGTAACGGACAGATTTATAGCAATTATGTCAATACCGCTATAACACTCGTTGATGTCCCGAAGGACAACGGTTTCATGTGCATCCCCGGCACGCATAAATCACGAATTACGCTTCCTACAACGCTTGACATCGACAACGAATGGGCACCCGCAATTACCTTTGAGCTGAAGGCAGGGGATTGCCTCATCTTTTCACCGCGTTTAATGCACGGAACAAAATTTTGGAAAGTCGATTCTCCGCGTCGCGTTGTCTTCAATCGGTATCAATTCAGTTTCTATTTCAATGAAAACTATAACCTCCCAATAGAAACCCATCGGCATCGTATCTCTGAAGACGAATACGAATTGGAATCGATCCAACGAAGTGAAAAAGAGTTTGCCAAACGGATTCTCAAAAAACTGGAGATGGGGGAGGAACTATGCTAACACAGGAAGAAAAATGGCATCTCGATCTGCTGGGTTATTTTGTGGTGCGGAACGCCGTGCCGAAAGCGGATGTCGAACGGATGAAGGCACAGATGTTTGAGTGGTCCAAATGGGATGCGTCAGACTTCAAGCCACCCATGCGAATCAATGCGCCAGCGGGGAAACCGTGGTGGGTCTATAACATGCACTACGGACATGAAGCATTCCAACGGCTGATTTTAAATCCAGAAATCCTGCGCGTGGCGACTGCCTTGACCTGGAACCATCCCAGAGTCTTCGATGTCGTAGCGAATATTTGTTATCCTGATGCTGATGGTTTAGAACTCCACGGTGGACATAAAGGGTGGTTTAGAGGTCCACATCACCAATACCAAGTCGCGAACGATGAGATCTTCGCGAGTTTCTTTAACCTCTCTGTTTCGCTCGTGGATGTGCCACCGGGCAACGGATTTGCATGCATTCCGGGAAGCCACAAATCCAACTTCCAGTATCCAGAGGACATCACGATGGATGATCCCCTACCGACGGTTCACAATGTCCCCGTAAACGCTGGTGATTTCATTGTGTTTCTGCCGAACACGCGGCACGCGGGAAGGCGGTGGAACCATGAGGCGTATCCTCGGATGACGGTGTTCTTACGCTGGGTCTATGCGAAGCAGTTTCATCACACCGACGCGTCTTGGTGGCTTCCCTTCGATGACCACAAAGACGAAATCCCGGCGGCACTTCATGAACTTGAGAGCCGAGATCACGGACAACGGAAGGCGTTGAATGAACTCATAGATCCGTTTAAAGTAGATGTCCCCGAATAAAACGTTGACGCGAAGCCAGAAGATTGGTAAGATACACAAAGAAACGACTTTTGTATTACAGAACTGGAGAAATAGATGGCAGCCCCGACAAATCGAGAAGTGATTGCCCAGTGGCGCGATGAACCCGCGCCGTTGCTCGCATTACTACACGCCTTCCACGACCGAGACGGGTTTATATCGGAGGCAGTCCTTCGCGATATCGCAGTCGGACTTCGGATCCCGCTCGCTGAACTCTTCGGCACGTTAACATTCTATCACCATTTTGCGCGTGAAACCCCAGGACAGGAGGCACCGCGCGTCTGTACAGGACCCGTCTGTCGGTTGCAAGGTGGATTGAAAATTCTTGAGGCACTCAAAGATGAAGGCGCGACCCCAATGCCGTGTGCTGGAAGATGCGACGAGTGTGTGCCAGTGCTGAAGGGACATCAGGTCCACGTCGGGAAACAGGTAGAAACGCTCTCCGTGCAACCCACCCCTTTACCGCCACCATATCCAGGTGATCGTGAGGAATGCATTTTCGCCGAGATCCGAGAACCCGAACGCAATACATTGGAAGGCTATCGACGCACAGGTGGCTATGAAGCATTGACCCAGGTGTTGACAACACACACACAAACGGATGTAATTGAAATACTTAAAGAGAGTCAACTTGCGGGTAGAGGCGGCGCAGGATTCCCAACAGGCATGAAATGGGAATCGGTTTTGAATGCTCCGGGCGAGCCGAAAACGATCGTCTGTAATGCCGATGAGGGGGAACCGGGGTGTTTCAAGGATCGGGTTATTCTGGATTACGATCCACACGCTGTGATTGAAGGGATGACACTCGCTGCCTACGCAACTGGCGCGACGCGCGGGTTCATTTATCTCCGCTATGAGTACCCAGAAACCTTGAAGACCCTTGAGCACGCGCTCGCGGAGGCAGAAGCAGCAGGACTGCTTGGCGATGCTATCTTGGGAGAGAAACATGGTGGTGAAGACTTCAACTTCCACATCTACATTCGGCGGGGTGCCGGTGCTTATGTCTGTGGGGAGGAAGGCTCGCTATTGAACAGTTTGGAAGGGAAGCATCCATTTCCAAGGAATCGTCCGCCTTATCCTGTGACACACGGGTTTGAAAACTTACCCACCGCTGTAAACAATGTGGAGACGCTCGCCGATGCTGTCCAGATTTTACGGCACGGCGCAGCGTGGTATAAAAATCTCAGCTGTGATGAAAACTTGGCAGGCACAAAGATTATCAGTCTCTCCGGTGACATCCAGCGACCGGGGAACTACGAAGTGCCATTCGGACTTCCGTTAAAGACGCTCCTTTACGAATGGGCGGATGGTCCTCCAAAGGGACGCGAAATTCAAGCGATCACGACAGCAGGTTTATCCGGCGGGTTCATCGCTGAAGCCGACTTTGACATTACGATTGACGAACCGAGTTTCCAAAAGGTGGGTGCGATGCTCGGCGCTGCGGGAATCATAGTGTTTGATGACACGCGAGATATGCTCGATGTCGCACGTAATGCTATGGAGTTCTTCGCTGAGGAATCTTGTGGAAAATGTTTCCCATGCCGTATCGGCACGCATCGACTGACGGAACTTTTGTCCGAGCCTTTGCAACCGAATTCGGAGGCACTCATCTCGGAGATTGGAGCGGTCATGCGAGCAACGAGCGCGTGTGGACTCGGCACGGCTGCACCGAACATTACAGATAGTCTGCTACGTATTTTCAATTATTGAATCTGAACTGCTGTGTCCGTTTGCTTCGCATTGTCCCACAGGTTCCCTTCATAGGCTTGCGTGATGCAGGTTTCTGATTTGTAAGAAACCGCTCATTACCTAAAGGAGGTTCTGAACCAATTCTATATCGGCATTGACAACGGAAATGCCGACCAGAATCACATAATTAAAAAATGTGGAGTCGGGGGTTTATTCTTCTTTGCGCCATCGTGTTCGTTGTCGGTTTGGTAACAGGACCGGTCCAGATGTTGTTTCCGGTCTACGCCGAGACGATTTTAAAAGAGACTGCCCTGTTCGCGGCGTTGTTGCGCGCACTGCCTATCGGATTAGGCGGACTCTCGGCGCTGATAGGAGGAACGCTTAGCGATCGATTCGGACGGAAACCCGCTATACTCATCGGGATGACAGGTGCAATTGTCGTAGGTGGGCTTTTCACGACAGAAACGCCGCTGTTCATTTGGGGCATCCTCTGTTACGAAGGTATCGCATCCGGGTTCAAAACCGCGGGCGGTCAAACGTATCTCATTAGTGTTGTGCCATCAAACCGATTGGGGGTGGCGACAGGGCTGTATTTTATCAATATGACCGTCGGGAGCGCAGTCGGGAGCGCTATCGCCGGTGAGGTCATAGATCGTATCGACTATAGCGTTTTCGGGATCGGTGCCGTGGTGTTGGCAGGTGTTCTGTTCATAGGTGCGTGTTTCTTTCTCCCCCGATTGGCACGGCAGTCGTCTTCCCACACGCAACGAAAACGCGATGGACTATGGAAATCAACCCTTAATATCGGAGCATATATAGATCTGAGTCGACGCCGGAATATGCAATTGCTGATCGGTTTACGGGTTTTCCCGACCTATTATTGGGGCTCCGTGAACCTGCTCATGCCGATTTTGATTGCTCGTATCGCTGGCGTTAAAGCGACAGGATACTACGGTGCGGTGAGTCTGTTGTTTGCTTTCGGGTGTCAATTGGCTGTTGGAAGAATATGCGACGCGATTGGGCACCGCATGCCTGCTCTCGTGACGAATGCGCTCGTTACGCTTCTCGCTTTTGGTGTGGCGTTCTTTCACGATTCTTTAATCGCACTGGAGGTTTTCGGGGTACTCGGGGCAGGCGCGGCGTGGGGACTTTCAACAACGATCCCTCGGTTCATCAATGAATTCACCGAACCTCACGAGAAAGGGCACGGGGTCGGTCTCACACATTTAGCATGGAGCACCGGATTTCTTCTCGGTTATGTTGCGAGCGGTTTTTTGATTAACTTCTCTGTTCAGGTTCCATTTATTGTTGCAGGAATTTTCCTGATTTTTTCAACAGGTATTGCCTACAGACTTCAACATACAAATACTAAGATCACAAACTAAATGAAGTTTCAGAAAATAATTCGGTAATTTGATAGTTCCCCAGGCCCGGTAGGTGCGGTTTCCAACCGCACCGGGTACCGTTAGGAAATTACGGAATTAAAAGTTAATTTTCATATAGTTTGTGCTACTTTCAAACCAAGAAAGGAATGCATGATGATTATTGCAGAACTTGATTTAGAAAATGTAGAACATCGTGAACTCACCAATTCTGAATGGCGGTATGGCGATGGGCTCGTGCCTGGTGAACCGAACGGTGGTTTGGTCGATCAGTTACCGGAAACGCCTGCGCGTCTTGCCGACTATGACGACTCGGACTGGCCCATTTGTGAGGATATCCAAGAGTTTATCTCGACAGGACTTTGCTTCGGTTGGTACCGCATCACCGTGACACTTCCAGAGGAAGTTGACGGAGTCTCAATCGCTGGGTCACAGGTATGGTTTCACACGTGTATTGACGACTACGGTGAAGTCTGGGTTGATGGCGAAATTGACCTTGCATTTGGAGAGTCAGGACGTGGTGCTGCCTCGGGTTTCAATACCCCGCAACGCGTCGTTGTCACCGAAAGTGCGGAACCGGGTGCGAAACATGTCATTGCATGCTTGGCGATCAACGGACCTCTTGCCAGACCGGGGGGCGGCATCTTTATGCGGTTCGCGAAATTAGAGTTTGAACAAGAATAGAAAGATTAAAAAGGTGGAAGGTTGTAAAGTGTAGCTAAAGTGGACTAAAGTTAGGTTGTGTATTAAATATAACTTGCAAAACTTTAGAACGCTTGCTAATTTGCCAACTTTCCCCTTCTTTTAGGAAAAAAATCGGTGCCTAAAAAAGCGGTTGTTTTACTCAGTGGCGGCTTAGACTCAACAACAACACTTGCTATCGCGGGCAATGAAGGCTACGATACATATTGCCTGAGTTTTCGGTATGGTCAGCGGCACGCAGTAGAACTCCAGTGTGCGAGAAATATCGCAAAGGCATTAGGTGCCAGACAGCACATCATTGTTGACATTGACCTACGGACCTTTGGGGCATCCGCATTGACGGAAACCGATATTGAAGTTCCCAAGGACAGATCTGATTCGGAAATGGAAACTGGCATACCGATAACCTACGTCCCCGCCCGAAACACAATCTTTCTCTCCTATGCCCTCGCTTATGCGGAAGTCCTTGTTGTTGATACTATTTTCATCGGAGCCAACGCTATCGATTACAGCGGTTATCCAGATTGTCGTCCGGAATATATAGATGCATATCAAACAATGGCAAACCTCGCGACACAAGCCGGTGTTGAGGGAAAAACGAAATTGAGAATTCGCGCCCCACTCATCGACAAAACGAAGGCGGGGATTATTCAAATCGGCACAGCACTCGGCGTCGATTACAGTCTCACCTTAAGTTGCTACGATCCGGATACCGAAGGGAGCGCCTGTGGTGGATGCGATAGCTGCCTGCTTCGAAAAAGGGGCTTTAAAGAAGCAGGTATCCCCGATCCAACGTGCTATACCTAAAGGTGAAGCACGCAAAAAACTATGACAAAAGCAGTATTCTTTGATTTCTATCAGACGTTGGGGGTTTGGGGACAATCACTGAGACCCAGACTCCAAAAAATTACAGATCGGTATAATTGTGAAGTTAATTGGGAACGCTATGCAGCAGCACGCGAGAATCTCTATGCGGAGGCATCAGGTTCCGATCCTACCACGCACGTACTCCTTAAAACGATGCAAGAGATCATTGAGAGTTACTACGAATTTGTAAAGGCTCTCGGTGTTCAAGAACATGTGGAACAGATGACATGGGAACTCTTGCAATCCGAACACTCACTTTTTGCTGCCAATGCCGCGACGCTCTATGATGATACCGTTCCGACACTTCAATATCTGCGAGATGCGGGTTTCAAGTTAGCGATTGTTTCCAATTGGGATACACCGTTGGATCCGCTTACCGAGAGACTCGGTATTGCACACTATTTCGATATAATTGTCGCCTCGCACGATGCGCGTGTCCGATCAGCAAAACCGGATCCGCATATCTTCAACTATACGCTCGAAGCGGTTGGGATCTCAGCGGCAGAAGCGGTTCACGTTGGAGATACTTACGAAGCGGATATCGTCGGAGCGCAAGGTGTAGGGATTCGTCCGATATTGATTGACAGAGACGGCACACAAACCGGGAGATGGGATGAGACGATCCAGAGTTTATGGGAATTACCAAAACTGCTTTCCGATGGCGACTAATGTTGCAAACAGAACCTGTAGCCTGCAACAACGGCACACGGGATTTCAGAAACGCACAAAAAAATCTTAACGCCCGTCGTTCCCCGCAAGGTAAATTAAAAAATGGTAAAAGCTGTTTTCCTCGATTTTTACGAAACATTGTATTTTCATAGACGGACGCTTGAAGAAAATCTGCGGAGGATCGCCGCGCGGTATCGTGTTGAGATCAATTGGGAACGCTTTGAAACAGCACAAGCGGGGCTCTTCGCCGATACGGCAGTGTTTGACCCTGCGACCTATTCTCTGATGGAATCGCTGATGACGACAGTGAAGCGAGAATGTGAGTTTATAAGAGAATTAGGCGTTCACGAGCATGTGGAACAGATGGCGTGGGAGTTGTTGCAATCTGGCCACTTCCTCTTTGCGGCGAACAGTGGTACCCTCTACAGTGATGTCGTTCCGACACTTGAGAAGTTGCGGGATGCGGGTTTCAAGTTAGCAATCGTTTCCAATTGGGAGTCGCCACTGGATCCACTCACGGAACGGTTGGGGATCGCTGAGTATTTTGATGCGATTATTGCCTCGCACGATGTGCGTGTCAGGTCAGAGAAACCGGATCGGCATATCTTTAACTATGCACTTGCAGCGGTTGGTGTTTCGGTAGAGGAAGTCATCCATGTAGGGGATACGTATGAGGCGGATGTCGTCGGAGCGCAAGGTGTAGGCATTCGTCCGATACTGCTTGACCGAGACGGCACGCAAGTCAGCAGATGGAAAGAAACGATTCAGAGTCTGTCTGAATTACCCGAATTACTTAATGAACAACAATCAAAATCTCTATGAGTTGGAGGAAGCTATCCAACTCAATCCAGAAGATGCTGTAGGCTACATCGGGGTATGAGAACCGACCCAAGATTAGCCAACATCTTGAGAATCTAAGGTTATCTATTCATTAAACCGCGAGCGGAGTGCCCATAAACCTTGCCCGGGTTCACTGATGTAGAAAAAGCCACCCTCGTTGAACCCGTCAGCAAGTGTTGCGGGATCGTATTCGGCAAGCACTTCATTGACAGGGGCCCACTTGTAGCCGACGGATTCGATTTCGGCTTGGGTGAGGTGTTCGGTGGCATAAGTGACCTTGAAACGGCCTTCGGGACTCCCGTGAATCAGGTGGGCAGCGGCGGAGAGGTTCTCTTGCAACTCAGGCTTTTCTGAAACGGCGTTGAGCGTCGCAGGTGTGCCACGATAACCATACTTTCGGATGAGCCGGTCGATTTCAGCGTCCTCACCGAATTCTCGGAGTCCGGGTGCGATGATAATCAACTCGCCATCGTCTGCCATCGTCATCCGTGTGCGATAGATCGCTTTGTTACCGAGCCATGTGCTTTTGAACTCCCTCGGATCCAAGTAGACGACTACTTTTGCCAAAGGTTCATCTAAGAACGTCATATTGACGGCTCTGCTCAATTCGGCAGCCGTCTCAAAGGTACGTGCATCATCACCGACGTAAAGACCACGCATGACGCGTTCTCCAGAGGCATCGGCATCCATGACACTCATGACATACACAATACCGAGTTGCTTCAGGTAGTGTGCGTGTGCGTAATTCAGCACTCTCCTGACAGAAGTATCCGTGCGTCCCATGAGCCGTTCCATGCCATCTACTGCCCCGAGAAAATGGGATTTGTTAATCATCTCAACACCCCCCGCACCGACAAGGATGTTTTTAAATCCGTTGGCGATCCCGATTACCTCGTGCGGAATTACCTGTCCGACGGAGATAATAAGTTCATAGTTTCCCTCTACGAGATGACGATTCACGGCGACAGGAATACTATAGTCGAGTTGCCCCCCCGAAACCTCTTGCACGAACTCAGAAGGGACTTCACCGAAGTGGTGTAACCCGGTCCGCCAATGATGGACATGGTAGGTCGCTTTGGGCAGGTCGCCATACATTTCGGCAATCTGTGGTTCGGTCATCGGGGCATGCGTGCCGATAGCGGGCAGGATATCGAATGTAGTGCCGTTGCCAGCGTCCCATAATTCGTAGAGCAGTCGGGTGAGTTCGCCAGCGTTTGAGTGGAGGCGTGTTATATCCGGCGGGATGACCAATATCTTCTTCGGGATACCGCCTAACTTGAGGAGTGCCTCGTGTAGGAGTGAGCGTTTTTCTTCGGTTGTGATGATGGTGTCTTGTCCACCATGTGCAATATAGGTCGCCATATTTTTAATTTTCCTTGCGGTTTGATTAGCATCATTTGTTTACGGCACGCGGAGTGTGCCTACTACTTTGTGGGAGTAACCCCATTTGTAGTAGGGAAACCATTCATTGTCCGTAGTTAAACGGGGACGTGCGATGAATCGCACTACTACGAACCAATCTATCTACGATTTAAAAATGGACAGTCCGTTAGTAGGAGGCTTTAATGGTGCCCCAGGTTGTGCTTAACTTGTCCTGCGGTTCGACAGGTAGGACCAAATCCTCAACGGCGTCACCGATAAAGATGTTGTCAAGGTAGACCAACCCATAGTTGCCGAACTTGCCTGTTTTGAAGTTCCCGTCTTTACCTTCCGTTGCTGGATCAATTTTGTCAAACGGCGTTTTGTCCTTCCGTTCTTTTAACTTGAATGTAAATTCATCACCAGAGAGGACGAGTTGTGCGCGATACCAGACTTCGGGTTCATTGTCCACCACCCCTGCCACAACGAGTCCCCAACCGCCTTGGCGTTTGTAAAAGTTGTAGTCCCTTCCACCTTGCCGTCTATCACTTAAGTAAAACTTTTCACCGTCTTGAAATCGGAAGACAACGCCCATATAGAAATCGTCAGGAAACATCATATCCCATTCAGCGACATAATCGTCCCAGCCTGCATCACCGACGACGTAGATGGAGCCACCGACATCGTGCCGTGATTGATTGGATGCCTTGTCGGCAGTCAACAGAACTTTATTACTCGCCTTTTTCGGATCTGCGACGACCTCTGCGGTTGTGCTTCCGTCGTGACCAACTTCCCATTTGCCGGGTTCTGCTCCGATGCTATCTTTTTCAAAGTCGTCGTGAAATAGTAGCACTGCGGATGCTTGTGATGCTATACTGAGGCACAGCAAAGGCACAACAATTTTAAGTGCAAACTTTGTTTTTTCAGAAACTTGATTACATCGAAAAAGAGATAGATATCTAAAATGCATTTTCTTCTCCTTTTTGGAACAACACGAGGAAAGAAATTCGGTAATGCAAGTCAAATTGGGATTTTACTTTATTCTTTACCCTTGGTTACGAAGGTTACACTGACATCAATAGCGTTGCCAGCAGCGTCTTGAATTTTCCCTCTGATAACATAGGTGGTTTCGTTTTGAAGTTCTCTGCCTTTGACGAGTTCAAGCGTCCCTTTGTTGCCTTCGACTTTCCCAAGCCAACCGACATTGTCCCCACCTTCGGTCTGAAGTGTGATGTTTCCCGTTACCACCTCAGTGAACTCGATCTCAATCACCCCATCTCTGTTGATAGCTTCGGGGTCGACATCCGTGTCACCATCTTTGACGGTTCCGCCGACAATCAGGACCGGCTCACAGCAGTCAGGATTGTTAACCGTATAGTTCAGTGCCTGGTTTCCATCAGCCCATGTTATCGTCAATGGGAGCGGACCAAGGATGAAGGGACCTACGATCGTCGCTGTTCTACCTACGACTGTGACAGTACCAACACTTACTCTGACATCAGTAGGTGCGTTGTCAAAGGTAACCGTGATCGTCCCATTCGCTGCGATCTCACCGCTCGGCGGGTTTGCACTCACGAAATTAGCGATTGGCGTTTCTGCTTCATCTTCTTCGTCAGCACCACAACCAGCTATCAGCGAAAGGACGAGCAAACCTGTTAGTAATAATGTCAAGTTTCTAAACAATTTTGCCATTACTACGCTACGACAGGGTTTTTCAGAACGCCGATACCTTCAATTTCAATCTCAACGACGTCACCGGCTTTCAATGCGGTCGTCGTACCGGGTGTACCTGTAAAGATGGCATCCCCCGGTTCAAGGGTAATTGCCTGTGAAATGAAACTGACGACCGTTGCCACCGGGAAAATGAGATCCGCAGTAGTTTGCTTCTGAACGACTTCACCGTTGATGCGAGTCTCCAATTGGGCATCGGTATAGTCAAGATCAGTAACGATAACGGGACCAATGGGACCGAAAGTATCTGATGCTTTGGCGCGCCACCATTGTAAGTCGTTGCTCTGCCATGTGCGTGCACTGACATCGTTGCCACAGGTTACGCCCAAAATATTGGCGGCGGCCTCTTCTGGTGTCGCTTTCCGGGTCTGTTTCTTCATGACGACGACGAGTTCGCCTTCGGCGTGGACGTCATCATCGCCATCGGGCAATTCGATGTTACCCTCCGGGTCATTGATACACGAAGGTGTTTTGATAAAGATTTCAGGATTTTGTGGTTCCGGAGCTCCTCCCAGATGGCTCCGATAGTTCAAGCCGACAGCCAATACCTTTGTCGGTGTGGTGGGTGCGAGGAGTTTGACATCCGCCAATGCAACGGTCTCTCCTGTCTCGCTATATTCACTGAACGGGCATCCCGATAGGACGCTCAGACTGTCTCCTGAGACACTGCCGTAACTGATTGTTCCATTTAATTCATATCGTGCTAACTTCATAGTAATCTCCTTTTTTCTAAGTTGTCAGTCGTCAGCAGTCGGAAATCATCAGGAAATGCTTGTGGCGGTTGCACTATTTCTTGATGCCTTAAATGTCGCTTGCCTGACAGCCGATAGCCGATAACCGATGACTATTATATCGCGTATACAGTGGTCTGTCAATTTATTTTTCGTGATGAGTTACCAGTGGCAATAATTTGACATTTCGCCCGAAATGTGCTACAATTCCTATACAATTTATAACCTTGTAATAAAAATACACAGTGAGACTTAAATGATAAAGATTGGAATTATTGGTGCGTCGGGGTATAGCGGCAGCGAATTGCTGCGTTTCCTCGTCAACCACCCCGGCAAACTGGAGATAGCACTCTGCACGTCCGAGACTTACGCAGGACAGCGTATCGACAGCGTCCTCCCGAATCTCCGCGGGTTTCTATCCTCCAAATTTGAAGCCTTAGATATTGACTCCCTCAAAGATAGAGTGGATATCGTTGTGCTCGCCGTTCCGCATAAAGTGGCGATGTCCTTCGTGCCGCAGATTTTAGCACAAGGCTTACGTATTGTGGATTTCAGTGCGGATTACAGGCTCGAAGATGCCGAAACCTACGAAGCTTGGTATCATGTGGATCATACAAGCACATCGCTCATGTCCACGTCTGTGTACGGACTGCCGGAACGCTATCGCGACTGCATCCGTTCCGCGCAACTGGTTGCGAACCCAGGGTGTTATCCAACGAGTGCCATACTCGCAGCAATGCCGTTCGTGAAGCACGGGATCGTGGCGTTGGATTCCATCATTGTTGATTCAAAGTCGGGTATTTCTGGGGCTGGTCCGAAGCCGAGTGAAAATACGCACTACGCGAATCGAGAATCCAATTGTATCGCTTACAATATCGGTGTCCATCGGCATACACCGGAGATTGAACAGGAGTTGAGTGCCGTCGCATCTGAACCGATTCGCGTGACGTTCACACCCCACCTTGTCCCGATGACACGCGGTATCCTGAGCACTGTGTATATGCAGCTCATAGAGGAAATCTCCACAGAGGACGCCGTTGCTATCTACACAAATTTTTATGAAAATGAACCGTTCGTTCGAGTGCTTCCAACCGGTACATATCCGCAAACGAAGGCAGTTCTCGGTAGCAATTATTGTGATGTTGGGCTTGAAGTGGATGCGCGGACCCGTCGTATCGTCGCGATGGCGGCGATTGACAACCTCGGTAAAGGCGCGGCAGGAGCCGTTGTGCAGAACCTCAATCTGATGTTCGGCTTCAAAGAGACGGACGGGCTGAAAGTGCCGGGGATGATGCCTTAATAGTCGTCGGTTGTCGAAAACCCTCAGCGTGCTTGGCAGTGAAAACGTAGTATTCCAATTGTTAAAAACTTTTCATCATTGAAAGACGGTTGGGCTGCACCGAAAACCACCGTGAAACGAAGTGGAACGGTGACCAGATTGAATAGTTTAAAAATTATGATTGTTGCTGGAGAACCCTCTGGTGACTTGCACGCTTCTCATGTCGCACGCCGACTCACGGCACTGTGTCCCGATATAACACTCTTTGGTATGGGCGGAGACTGGATGGAGAATGCATCCGTGTCGCTCGATTTTCATATCCGAGATTCGGCGGTGATGGGGTTTGCGGATGTTATCACTGTCCTACCGATGTTTCTGCGGAAACAAGCGCGTCTGAAACAGCGTATCCGTGAGGAACGTCCCGACGTTCTGCTCCTCGTGGACTTTGCGGAGTTTAACATGCCGTTGGCGAAGTTCGCTTGGAAACACAACGTTCCCGTCGTGTATTACATTCCCCCGAAAGCGTGGGCGTGGCGTGCAAACCGGGCACAGAAATTGGCAAAGTGGGCTAACGTCGTTGCCGCCATTTTCCCGTTTGAAGCGGAATTTTACCGAAACGCCGGTGCGAATGCCGAATTTGTCGGGCATCCACTTGTTGATTTCGCACAGACCTCCCTCAGTTCACACGCCGCACGCGAACATCTCAATCTAAAGAAATCTCGGTTAGAAACCTCTCCCACAGCCGTTGAGAATACAGCAGAAATACGCCATCACGATGATCGGGATCGTGTGTCCGCCGAGCCTGTCATTGGATTGATGCCGGGGAGTCGCCGTTCCGAAATCCAACACATTTTGCCGGTCATGCTAAGTGCCGCAGCGAACATCGCTCAGGTCTACCCCAATGCACAGTGGGTTCTCCCGTTAGCCCCCGGAATCTCACACGAACGCATCGCGAAATACCAGCAAGCCCAGAATTTATCAGGGTTGCAGGGTCCACCCATCACAATTGTGGAAGACGCAACGTATCCGGCAATGCGGGCATCGACGCTATTGTTGGTCACCTCTGGCACGGCGACACTGGAGGCGGCGTGTATTGGCACACCGATGATCATCGTCTTTCGGACCGCATCGCTTAACTGGCATATCGTCAAGTCGTTGACACCGTTGGAACGGAGCGGCCTTCCTAACCTTATCGCAGGACGAGACATTGTCCCGGAGCTCCTACAGACAGAACTAACACCGTCGGCTTTGACGGAAATGGCTCTTGATTTCCTGCAGAACCCACAGAAACGGGAGACACAACGGGAGGCACTACAAAGAGTGCACACGCAACTCGGTACTGCTGGCGCGGCTGAACGCACAGCGGAATTAGTCTTGGAAACTTTACACAGATTGCCTCACAGGGAGAGTCGCACAGGGTTGAAAGTAGTAAGAAAACCAAGTTCGCAATGAAATGGAGAACGACTGGAACACGAAAACCGTTAAGTCTCAAGCTATGATACTTATCCGCAAGGTAAATTTAAAAACGCTACAGCAGAGAATTCTCGCTACCCCGCTACGCTTTTTATTAACGCCGTTGTGTTGGCTCTACACGGCAAGCGTTCAATTCCGAAATATTTTATATACTCGCGGCGTGATTAAAGCACGCAGGTTGCCGTGCCGAGTCATCAGTGTCGGTAACATTGTTGTCGGTGGGACAGGTAAGACACCTGCTGTCATTGCTATTGCGAAACATCTTCAAAGAGCGGGGGTGCGCGTCGCTATTCTGCTGCGCGGCTATAAACGCCATATTCGTGAAAAAGTGACAATCGTCTCGGACGGCGAAAAAGTGTGTGCCTCGGCTATAGAAAGCGGGGACGAAGCACAGATGATGACGAGATACCTCAATGGGGTTCCGATTCTTGTAGGAAAATGTCGCTATCTGGCAGGTCAGGTTGCACTTGCGCGTTTCAAAGTAGATGTGTTGCTTTTAGATGATGGATTCCAGCATCGGCAGCTTGCACGGGATGTCGATATTCTCACGATTCCCGCGACACACCCGTTCGGGAGTCCAGAGAAATTGCTACCCGCGGGAACCTTACGCGAGCCACCCGCCGCGCTAAAACGCGCAGACCTCATTTTACTGACACACACAAACATTCCAGACATATCCACACCTATCAAAAAATTGGTCAAATCGTTAGCACCGAACGCCTTGGTCCTGGAAAGCATTCACCAGCCAACACATCTCTATCCATTAGCCGTTAGCAATCAGCAATCAGTTGTCAGTAACAAGAGGCTTCCGTTAAACGAAAATCTCTTCACTCAAAGCCGAAAGCCGATGGCTGATAGCCACTTTTCTGATATAAAAGAACTCAAGGGAAAACGGGTTCTCGCAGTTTGTGGAATTGGGAATCCGGACGCGTTTGTTATGACCCTCAGGCGGTGTGCCGTCGCGAGTGTGGAACTATTGGAATTTCCCGACCACCATGTCTATACCGAAATCGACAAACAACATATATACACGGCTTTTCAAGAAACTGGGGCAGATCTGATTGTCACAACACAGAAAGACGAACAGAAATTAGCGGGCGTTGTAGAGAGCTCTGGACTTCCGATAGTCGTTTTAGCGGTTGCGTTGGTTATTACGGAAGGCGATGCAGCGTTCAATGATGTGTTACTGGGTACCAGTTAGTTCCAGGTCCGTTGCCGGTCAAGCCATTTGACGGAAAAATGGAGCAGATTTTCCATAATTTTATCGTTGATTTGGATATCTGCCTCCGTTTCATTCTTCAAACTGGTAACAATGTATAACCCTTTCTGAAAGGGTAGGAGTAAAAGCGCGGAGGCATTTTCAAAACCATTCTTTGGATGCCCCGCCGCAGATGTGTTAATTTTAGCGAGAGAAGTCCATTTTCCAAGAGGATCCAACCACATATCATCCAGGTGAATAAAGGGTTGGTCCTGGATCTCTGCCTCGGCATGGTGCCCATTAAGTGGGTTCGGATATTGGAAAATACGTGAGCGTTTTCCTTGCAATG